>CAWHXT010000001.1:0-75752 GCA_963833485.1 uncultured Microcaldota archaeon
CTAACCTTGGCCATCCAAGCTCCGGATGTTCCTTTACCACTGCAGCGAAGTCGACATCCTTGCTTTCAAGAAGCTTGCTCTTTATGAGTTCTGCAAGGCCCCTGTCAGCGCCCTCAAATTCAACAACGAAATCCTTCGGATCATCCTTTATTATATTCACCTTCATGAAATCACATAAGCAGTAATACCTTTCTTCACGAAAACAAATATATACTTAATGCTACTATTATAAAACCAAGGTTTGATATCTTATCAGCTAAGCTCTTAAGGATATTATTACAAACCCTAAATTCTAGTGTTTGGATGGCAAACGTATACAACGTAGATGGTTCCGCGCTAATAAAGAAGACAGCGGAGAAGCTGAAGGAGCAGGGGATAGCAAAGCCAAAGTATGTCGGCTTCGTGAAGAGCGGGCCAAGCAGGGAGAGAGTTCCAAAAGACAGCGACTTCTGGTACGTAAGGTGCGCGTCCCTACTCAGGCAGATATACATCAACGGTCCGGTGGGAATTTCAAGGCTCAGAACTAGATACGGCACAAGAAAGGCGCACGTGGTCACAAGGCAGCATCACATGCGATCTGGAGGGAGCATGATAAAGGACGCTTTTGACGTTTTGGAGAAGCTTAATTACATAAAGAAGACGCCGAAGGGCAGGGTAATAACCCCAGCAGGCAGATCCTTCCTAGACAAGATAAGCAACGAGCTAATAAAGTCTGGTGTTTGATTTGGCTGAGGAGGAAGACTCGAAGGAAAGAAAGCAGATGATGAAGAGGATAAGGGAGGCCCAGGCCGAACAGCAGAGAGAAATTCAGAGGAGGGAGTTGCTTAAGAAGCTGCTCACCCCAGAAGCTTATGAGAGGCTGGCAAATGTCAGGATGGCCAACTTCGAACTTTACAGCAAGCTTGGCGACTGGATCGTCGCTCTTGCGCAGAGCAACAGGGTGACAAGCAAGATAACGGAGGCGCAGCTGAAGTCGATACTGGAGAAGCTTACCACAAGAAGGGAGCCGAACATAGAATTCAAACACAAGTGATACAATGAGCAAAAAAAGCATGCATAAGAAAGTTATGCTTGGAAAGCAACTGAAGAAGAACAGGAGGATCCCTGTTCTTGCGATACTAAGGACGCACAGGAGAGCACAGTTCAACATTTTCAAGAGGGACTGGAGGAGAAGGAAGCTTAGGATAAAGGAAGAGTGAGTCAATGGCAGACATAATCATGACTATAAGTTTGAGGAAGAAGCTTGTTAGGCTAAATGAGCCAAAGAGACGCAACAAGACCGTTATCTACCTGAGAGAACACGTAGCAAGACTCTCCAAAGTGGACGTTTCGGCGGTAAAGATCGATGGCAAGCTCAATAATCAGATAATGCTTAAGTATGGAAAGAGTATGGAGCGGATAAGAGTCAAGGTGTCAAAGGATGCGGGGTTGGTAAAAGTTTCATTACCAGAGGAGCCGAAGCCAGCTGCGCCAGCAGGCAAGAATGAACCTGCCAAAAAGCAATCAGAGTCAAAGAAAATCGAGAACGCAGCAAAGCCTCAGGAGAAACCGAATGAAAAGAAGGAAAAAAGTCAAAATAAATAACTTTACTGTTCCTTTATGATGAGTTGAGCGCAGATGAGCATCTCTAAAATGGCTATTAATGGAAATAGTTACTTAGGTATTTTCTCTATAGCTACTGAGAAGTTTGCGCTTGTAGGGTCAAATTTCGGAACCAAACATGAAGAGATATTGAAAAAGGCCTTAGAAATTGAAGTAGCAAAGGTATCTATCAACAGCTCTTATCTAATAGGAATATACGCAATAGCAAACTCTAACGGAATCCTAGTACCATCAATATCTGATAAGAGCGAGGTCGACCACATTAAAAAGCACATACATCATGTCGAAGTAGATGTTTTGGATACCGATCTTACAGCACTGAAGAACAACATACTAGCGAACGATAAGATTGCAATAATAAATCCAGAATTTTCTGAGAAAGAGGCACACATAATCTCCGACACGTTGGATGTTGAAGTAGTAAGAAGAAAGATTGCAGGGTTCAGCACTGTTGGAGCCAACAACATTTTGACCAACAAGGGGGTTGTATTCAACAATAGAATAGAAGAAGAAGAGAAAGACGAGCTAGAAAATCTGCTAGGAATGAAAGGCGAGCAGTCCACGGCGAACGTCGGTTCCTTAAACATAGGGCTCTGCGTTATCGCCAATTCTAAAGGGATGGTGGCCGGTGAGCAGACTACTGGATTTGAACTAGGGAGGATAAGCAACGCTCTGAACTACGAATGAGACTGTAAAAGAGGAAGGTGTTAAATAGAAATCCTTTCTTATATTTGTGATTCAATGACTGAAAAACAGGATGATTTCGAACAGCTGAGATATCTGCAAGAAATGTACGGCAGGGAGTATCAGACCCTGCTTAACGAGATATCAAACTATCTGATGCTGTCTAGCTCATTTGACAGAAACAAGGAAATACTAGATAACTCTGGAAAGTTCAACGACTCATCGCTGCTTCTTAATATCGAAGGAGGCATGTTTGTCAGAGTCAATGCAAAAGAGCTAAAGGTTGTTTTAGTGCAAGTTGGCGCTGGATACTTTGTAGAGAAAAGCGTGGAAGACGCAAAAGCTTTCATAGTCAAGAGTGGGGAAAAGCTCGAAAGCAATTTGAAACAGCTCAATGCACAGAGGCAGAAGGTAGAGAAGGAGCTGCTTGACCTGAACTATAGAATAGACACAATGCAGCAGTCTTAGTTGGTTTCTATGTTTGAAGGACTTAAGAAAAAATTCTCTGATTTTGTAGGATCTATAGTGAAGAAGGAGGAGAAAAAGGCAGAAGAGCAAGAAGAAATAATAGAAACGAAGGCTGAAGAAAAAGAGGAGCCAAAGAAAGAGGTCCAGGAAAAGAAAACAGAAACAAATAAAGAGCAACCAAAGGTCACGACTTCTACAAAAATAAAGAGCATCTTCCTAAGCAAGGTAACGATAAAAGAGGGAGACGTTTCAGATCTTCTGGAGAGCTTCAAGAACTCGCTGCTTGAAGCGGACGTTAATTACGATGTCGCAGAAAGGCTTACAAACGACATAAAAGGCAAACTTGTCGGTGCCAGTGTAGAATCAAAGAACATAGGAAAGGGAATAAACAGCATAATCAGCAGCGCACTGCTTGACTTGCTGAACAAAGGCGAGGGGGTTGATATCCTGAAGCTCATAGAAGCAAAAAGGCAGAGCAAAGAGCTCCCATTCAAGGTTCTCTTCCTTGGTCCTAATGGGGCGGGCAAGACTACCACAATGGCAAAAGTTGCCAACATGCTAATTGAGAAGAAGATCACGTGTATCTTCGCCGCGAGTGATACCTTCAGAGCCGCAGCCATAGAACAAACAGTCCATCACGCTGGCAAGCTGGGAATAAGTGTGATAAAGAGCAGCTATGGGGCAGATCCTGCAAGTGTCGCGTTTGACGCTATCGCATTCGCAAAGGCGAGGGGGATTGACGTGGTGCTCATAGACAGTGCAGGTAGGCAGGAGACCAACAAGAGCTTACTTGAGGAGATCAAGAAGATGGATAGGGTGGCTAAGCCAGATCTAAAGATCTTCATCGGGGAAGGGATAGCGGGAAACGCGCTGTTAGAACAGGTAAGAGAATTTGACAAGGCTGTAAAGCTGAGCGGAATAATTTTAACCAAGCTTGATGCTGATGCAAAGGGCGGCAACACCATCTCAATCTTAAGTGATACGGACGTACCTGTGCTTTTCTTCGGTGTGGGCGAAAAGTACACCGATCTGATGCCATACAATCCACAATTCGTTGTCGACAACATAATGCCAAACTAACTCAGTGTAGTAGGAAATGATTAAATACCTACATAATGCGATAATAGTGTGGTGGCAGAATGCTGCGTTTGTATGGAAAGAGTGTTTCAATAAAGAAGACCATTGAGTCTAAGCTAAAGGAAGCCACGATAAAGGGTTGGATATATAGAAAAAGAAGCAGCGGTGGCAAGGCATTCGTAATTATCCACGACACTACAGGAACAGTCCAATGTATTGTTGACAAAAGCGTAGTAAAGGAGCAGGAATGGAATGATATAGACAAAGCATACTTAGAATCAAGCGTTATGCTGCGAGGCACGCTTAGGGAAGATTCCAGAGCGCCAGGTGGAGTGGAGATGGACGTAAAGGAGTTGAAAGTCATCCATAGTGGAGAGCAGTTCCCAATAACAGAATACCAAAGCGCAGAGTTCCTTCTTGACAAAAGGCACCTTTGGCTAAGAAGTCAAAAGATGACTGCTGTGATGCGTGCAAGGGCTTACATTTTTAGATACGCGCGCGAGTTTCTTGACAAAAGAGGTTTCTACGAAGTAACTCCTCCAACACTTACTTCATCTGGAGGCGAGACTGGAGCAAACCTTTTCGAAGTTAACTATTTTGGGGAAAAGATGTATCTTACAGAGTCGTCACAGCTTTATGCTGAGGCACTCGTACCCGCACTTGGCAATGTCTACTCATGTGTCCCGTCATACAGAGCGGAGAAGTCAAGGACGGTGAAACATCTCGCAGAGTATTGGCACCTTGAACCTGAGATGGCGTACTACAACCTTTCGATGGACATGAAGCTGCAGGAGAAGATGGTAAGCAACATCGCGAACAACGTCGCAAAGAAGAACGAAGACATACTTAAGTTGCTTGGGGTAGACTCAAACACACTCCTCAAGGTAAAACCGCCTTTCAAGCGCATAACTTATGAGAAAGCCATAGAGATACTAAACGACAAGAAGGCGCATAAGAAATGGGGAGATGATTTTGGAGTTGAAGATGAGATGCTGCTAACGGAAGACGAGGATAAGCCAATCTTCGTCATGTATCTGCCAAAGGAGATAAAGCCGTTTTACATGCCGATAAACCCTAAGGACGAGAGAACAGTCATGGGGGCAGACGTGCTGGCTCCAAAGGGACACGGTGAGATAATAGGTGGAAGTGAAAGAATCTGGATCTACGAGGAGCTTATAGAGAGGATGAAGGAAACAGAGAAGGCACAAAACGTGACTCTCAACATGAAGAACTACGAGTGGTGGTTGGATATAAGGAAATACGGCTCAGTTCCGCACGCCGGCTTCGGCATGGGAATGGAGAGGCTCATTAAGTGGATTCTGAACCTAGACCACATAAGGGATGCGATACCATTCCCAAGGATGGTAAACAGAATGTATCCTTAAGCTTCCGAGAGGACTTGAACACTAATTTAAACCTTTCTTTCTTATATTTGTATGAGTGGGTTCGATGAATGAAGAAGACTTCTACTTTTTTGAGGATGAGGTATTCGACGCTTTGAGCGAACAGCTCAGCAGATACCCAGAAAAGGCGGACAAAAACGCTTACATAGAAAAAATCGTAAAGGAGATGAAGCCAGATGTCGACGATAAGACCGTAGAGCGCATACAGAAGGACGCGCAGAACTTCGGGATTCTTGAAAAATATCTTTACGATCAAAATATCGAAGACATAATGGTCAACAACACAGCAAACCTTTTCGTTTATAGCTCCGTAACTGGCCAAACGAAGACCACCGACAAGATAGAGACTAGAAAAGAACTGGATCTCCTGGTCAAGAAGCTCAGGATGTATGCAACCACCTCGGTCGCTAACAAAAAGATATTCGACGTGCACCTCCCAAACAAGTCCAGGGTCAACATCGTAGATTCGCCTCTTGGAGCCGACATAACAATAAGAAACTTCAAGTCGAGGGCACTAAGCATCATCGACATCATCAATTCTGGCGAGATGAGTTACGCTATGGCGGCAAGGCTCTGGGTTTATGTTGAAGGACTTAAGGTGAGGCCCGCTAACATACTTATCGGAGGGATACCTGCAAGCGGAAAGACAACCCTTCTTAACTCATTGTTCAGCTTCTTCAGACCTGAGCAGAGAGTAGTAGTTATAGAGGAAACTTACGAGCTTAACACAGACACCCAGGAGAATACAGTCAGGCTTGAAACAGACCCGCAGCTTTCAATCCAGGAACTGCTGAAGAACGCTTTGCGAATGAGGCCCGACACGATAATAATAGGAGAAGTCAGAGGGCAGGAAGCAAAGGACATGATGACCGCAATGAACATCGGAAAGATAGCAATGGGAACAATACACGCCAGCACCGCGAGGGACGTGGTCACAAGGCTTCAGCACACACCAATGAACGTGGAAATGGACATAATACCGCTTATAGACACCATAATAATAGTGTCACCAGTTGACGAGAACGGAAAGGTTGTGAGAAAGGTTACGCAAGTGTCTGAAATATCTGGAATCGAGACACAAGTGCTACTTTCCGATCTTTACACGTACGATTACAAGACCAGGAGGGGATCAGAGATCCTTCCTAGCGTGACTTACAGGGACATACTCTCAAAGGCGTCTGGTCTTCCTCCTTCAGAGATAATATTAGAAGAGCAGAGAAGGGCCAAGGTGCTTGAGAGGCTGAACCAGATGGGCGTAAGAGACTTGAGGGGCATCAACCAGTTCTGCAGGGAGTACTACAATGACCAGGCGAAGGCGCTCAGGAAGATAGGCCTGGAGGGTCTGGGCACTCTGCCTTTGTAAAACAACATTTTTAGTGTTTGTTAACAATGTCTTACTATGTACGAATTTAAAACTCTGAATCTGATAGGCTACAGGAGCAAGCCGATTGCAAACACCTTCATGAAGCAGGAGAACGAGACTAACAAGCTTGCCATAGTATATCCAGGGAAAGGATACACGTGCCATATGCCTCTTCTCTACTATACCTCGATGATACTCTTGTCAAAGGGATTCGATGTACTATGGGTGCAGTATGACTATGGAAAAAACAGCGAGATACAGACGCTTCCTGAAGCCAGACAGACGGATTGGATAGGAATCGACGCCAATGCCGCATACAGTCTTGCAAAGTCGCAGAGGAATTACGAAAAAATCGTGCTGGTTGGAAAATCTTTAGGAAGTGCAGCGATAAAAGCGGTAGTCTCTTCGAACAAGATGCCTAAAAACCTGAAAATAATATGGTTTACACCTCCTCTTACTGACAGTGAATTATTCAACTTCGTTACTAAGTCATGCAAGGGCAACTCACTTTTCATAGCCGGGTCGAACGACGAGGTTGTAAACAAAGATCTGCTTAACAACATTCAGAAAGCTGGCGCAGGCAGATTCATTTTCATAAATGGTGCAAACCACAGCATGGAGTTTGAAGGAAAGCCAACTACAAAGAACATCAAAGCGCTAAGCACAATAATGAGCGAGGTCTCAAAGTTTATCAGGGGCTAGGGCAAGAAATCCTTGTTCTTTATCTTCTCCCTTATGTAGTCACCAACGAATGTTAGCCTAGGCCCCTGGAGTGCATCCTGCTCAAGCTTCTTCTTGCTCTTTATCATCCTTTCAAGCTCTACGACCCACTCCTTGTGCTGCTTTATCCAGCTATACTCAAGCATCTCCTGAGCCCTCTTGATGTCAACCTCGCTTGCGTTAATCGTAAGCTTCTTCAAGAATTCATACTTGTCAAGGTCGGCCATTGTCACTCCCAAGAACCTCGCTTCGGGCGTTGCGACTTCGCCGCCTATGTACGCCAGGTTTATGCTTCCTGTCTTTATCGTCCAGTATATGTACCACCCCCACGCATCTGAGTCTGTGAAAACATAGACTGGCAAGCCCTTGTCTGCCAGCTTCCTTATTATCCTTCTCGTCCCTCTGGACGCCTGCCCCTGCGGGGTTATCAGTATTGCATTCTCCTTCTTCCAGAAGTTGTCCTCATTGAGCCTCTGCCACATCGCGTCCTTCTCCACAACTATCACATATTTTGCCTTTATGTCAACAAAATCTATCTCGTTGTCCACGTCGCTAGGTATCGCCCATCCGCTTCTTCCCTGCTTGCTGCAGTCTATCTCATCGCTCGCACCACCATAGTTGTCCATAACCTTCATGTTGCCAGCGAGTATTCCCTTCCTGTTCGCGTTGAGGTTCAAATCCTCCCTCTTCAGGTTTAGCGCAACTTCAAGATCTTCTATAAGTGGGTTGGATTCGGATTGCTCCTCAAACAGGCTCTCGTCTACATCGTCGCCCAATGAGAACTTCAGCTGGTAGAAGAGACCTCTTATGCTCGTATGCAAATTCTCCTGCAAAAATTTGTGGGACTTGGCTGCGATGGCCAGAGTCTGCATGAACTTCTTGCTCTGTGCCACGTTCATGAAACTTCTCTCTTCTTCGTTCTTCCCAAGCCTCAAATAGCCCTCCTTCTGGTCGTAAAGTATGTTGGATCTGGTTCTGGTTTTTGTTACGAATCTCGGATTCTTTCCGCTGTCTATCTCTTTCACTATATCCTTTCCAAGCTGTTCAAGTTTGCCTTTGTGGTTTGGGTCCTCCTTTTTTGCTGGCATAAAATCCTTCTCTACTTGCTATCTACTATGAGCGGTGGCTTCTCTTTATAATCAGATGTCATGTATCCTTTCAGCTCCTTTATTATCGCATCCCTTCTTGTGCTCTTCTTCATCGAATACTCAATCACATCAGCGATGTTCCTGACAGGAATGATCTTTACCTTCTTGAGCCTAGACTTCTCTATGTAAATGTCATCAATGTTGCTCTTAGGCACTATGACCTTCTTCAAGCCCGCATCTATCGCAGCCTCAACCTTTCCTGTTACACCGCCAACCGGAAGCACGTCCCCTCTTACTGAAAGGGAGCCTGTCATTGCAACAGACTGGTCTACCGGTATTCCTTCCATGGCCGAGATGACGCTTACAGCGACTGAGATGCTTGCACTGTCGCCTTCAACACCCTCAGTCTGCAGGAACTGCACATGTATATCGTAGCCTGCTACGTCCCTGTGCATGTGCCTCTTTATTATCGCGCTTATGTTCTTGACCGCCTCCTGAGCGATCTTCCCAAGCTTGCCCGTTGCTATGAGCTTTCCTTCAGACCTTGAGCTGGCTGGCGTAACCTCTGAAACTATTGATATGACGACTCCTGCAGAAAGATAGCTGTTGCCTATCACCGCAAGCCCATTCACTCTTCCAATCGCATAGCCACTTGTGTTGAAAACCTTGTAGTCCTTTATGTATTCAAGCGCCTGATCTACGTACTGAGCCTCTATTGGCTTGGTAAGCTTCTTCGCATCAAGCACGTCCTGTTTGGTAGTTACCTTCTCATCTTTTTCTACCGCTATGTCACCAGCTGCTCTTATCAGTCCTCCAAGATCCCTAAGTATCAGCGACAGTCTGTTCTTCCTTCCGCTTCTCCTCTTCGCCTCTTCTATTATCTCCATGCACGCTTCATAGTCGAATGGAGGTATCTTACCGTCCTTCTTGATCTCCTGGGCGATGAAGCGAAGTATGTGATCCCTGTTCTGCACGTTGTCCGGCATAGTCGATTCCATGTAAACTTCATAACCGTAACCTCTGATTCTCGACCTCAGTGCTGGATGCATCTTCTGTATGTCCATTAGGTTACCAGCTGCGACAAGTATGAAGTCGCAAGGCACCGGCTCAGTCCTCACTATGGCACCAGAGCTCAGTTCGCTCTGGCCGCTTATCGGGTACTTCTTCTCCTGCATTGCAGTTAGAAGCTCCTGCTGAGATCTCGGCTCAAGACTAGCAACCTCATCAATGAAAAGCACCCCATGATTTGATCTATGTACCGCTCCGCTCTCCACCCTAAGATGTGGTGGCGTTCCGAGCCCTCCGGATTGCAGCGGGTCGTGCTTCACGTCTCCGAAAAGCGATCCAGCCTTCGAACCGGTTCCATCTACGAACGGCGCATGAGTCATTCCAGTGTTGTCCACAATAAGCTTCGGCTCCGCAGATTCGAACATTCCTGGAAGCACTCCAACCCTTTTTGTGAGCCCTCCAACAAACACAGCCATTCCTGCCAAGAACAGCAGACCCAATATCAGAGCAGCGAAAACTATCTCATACGTGTTGAAGATTCCTGTCAAAGAAATTATGAACAATACAGCTACAATGAGTATCAGCAGCGGCATTATGCTTCTGTTGCTTTGGTTTGACTCAAGCCTCATCTTCATTCTCTCTTTCTGTATAATCTGCCTCCCCTGCCCTTCGCCAAGAGGTTTTCCCAGTTCTGCAGGATGCGGATATGTCTTCACCATCTTGATGAGAGGCTTGTTCTCGTCGTTGGGATTCTTGTAAGCGAGCGCGTCTTCAAGAGCGGCAGAAGGCAACAGTTCAGCCATCGCCTGCGCAAGCATAGTCTTTCCAGTTCCTGGTTCACCAATAAGCAAGCAGTTTCTGTGCTGTTTAGCTGCCTTTTTAACTATTTCAACCGCAGTATCCTGACCAACTATCTGGTCTATTGTCCTTTCAGGGATCTTTATTTCAGCGGTAGTTTTGAATTCCTTCATAGCAAGATAATTATTACCGTTATATCTATAAATACCACTATTATATCTTTAGGAATTGTATGAGAACAGTCACAATTAATGAACTTATTAAGATGGGATGGAATTTTGACACGCTACTTGATGACCTCATAGAGCTTGACTATGAAGATATTAGAGGTCTAAGTATCAAGGATGAGGGAACGCATCTGGAGTGGGTCGGGATTGTTAAGAAAAGTCCAGATTCTGCAAGAATATTGATTGATAAAAAGGGAATTGTTGGATACTGGCATTTCTTTGCTTTAACAGATAAAATTTTCAACTATGCCAAATCCGGAAAGCTAGTTGAATCGCATATTAACAAAGACGAGGTGTATTCGCTAAAGAAACCAGGTAGATATAAGATGTACTTTTCAGTAATAGTTTTGGTTCCTGAGCTGCGCGACACAGGCACTATACGTTTGCTCGACCGCTCCTTCTACGAAGCAATTGAAAAATACGCAAGAAAAGGCGTATATTTTGATGAAATTTGTTTGAATACTTATACCAGAGACGGATTCAAAAGGGCGAAACAGTTTGGCATGAAGAAGATCGCGCGGGATGTATCAAAAGGTGACATGTACTGGCTGGACTTTCCGACCTTCCTTGCAAAAAACTGTCATAACAAGACGCTTCTTAAATTATACAAGAAATTTTAAAGATCGTATCCTCTAAATTAGAGCATAAATGCTCAAAAACAGAAGGCAGCGTTTAGAGGGTGGGGAAGGTAAAAGAATCTGCTCTAAACGCCACTGGGATAAAATACGTCAATATAATTTATATATCTTACGCGAATTCTTTATAACTCAGTGATTGTCTGCACATTAAGCTCAGAATTGAACATAACACTTATAATTATTGAATTTGTTATAAAACCGAGGAAATTCGACAATGGACGTTGAAACTAAAGTTAATACGATCAAAAGCTTTGCAGCAGAGATAGTTACCGAGCAGGAACTTAGAGCTGTTTTTGAGACAAAGGAGCATCCAGTAGCATATGACGGCTTCGAACCTTCAGGGCTAGCTCCAATTCATTTTGGAGTCCTAAGAGCAAAGAATCTCAAGAAGCTTCTCAGCACCGGAATACACTTCAAACTCTATCTTGCAGATTACTTCGCTTACCTGAACAACAAATTAGGAGGCGATATTGACCACATAAGAAATGATGGCAAATACTTTATAGAAGTCTGGAAGGCAGCTGGTGTCGACACCAGCAAAGTGGATATCGTGTGGAACAAGGACCTCATGAATGATTTCTCGTACTGGGAGAGGTTCCTGAAAGTCGGCAAGGCGCTCTCCTTGGACCGCGTAAAGCGTGCGATAACGATAATGGGCAGAAGGGAGGGCGAAGCAGTATCGGCCGGGCAGCTTTTCTACCCAGTGATGCAAGTTACCGACATTTTCCAGATGGATATTGACATATGCCAGCTTGGCATGGACCAGCGGAAGGCCAATATACTGGCCAGAGAAGTCGCACAGAAATATAGTTGGAAGGTGCCAGTCATGGTCAGCCACCCGCTGCTGATAGGACTGAAAGGCATGCCTTCAAGCCTTAAGACGAGCGACGAGGCTGTGCTGATGGAGTACAAGATGTCAAAATCAGACCCTAAAAGCGCTATAATGGTCCATGATTCATTTACGCAGATTATGGAAAAGATAAACTCTGCTTTCTGCCCTGAGAAAATTGTTGCAGGAAACCCGATGTTCGATTACATCGAGAAGATAATAATAGAGGATAAATCAGACCCGATAACAATTGAGAGGCCGAAGAAATTCGGCGGCGACATCGAGGCGAAGGACTACAGCGAACTAGTTAAAATGTACGAGCAGGGCAATATTCATCCGATGGACCTAAAGAACTTCGTGGCTGCAGGGCTCGAAAAAGAGATAAAGCCGATAAGGGAGCACTTCGAGAAGAACAAAGAGGCGAAGAAACTCTACGAAGAGGTAAAGGGTTATGCAGTAACGAGGTAAAACATGCGCACCGTTTCTGCAAGATCTATAACAAAAAAATTCAAGGGAGTTACTGCTCTGAAGAATGTAAGCGTGACAGCGAACGACAGCGAGACCATAGTGGTCCTGGGGCCTAACGGCGCGGGAAAGAGCACGCTCCTAAAAATAATCGCGGGTCTGTACAAGCCAACTTCTGGGAAAGTAATAGTTCTTGGGGAGAACGCGGCATCTGAAGATTTTGGAGTTAGAAAAGAGGTCTCATTTCTCGGAGAAAACTACTCCCTTTACGACAACCTGACTGCAAAGGAGAACTTGGTCTTCTTCGCAAAGCTCTATGGACTGGAAGAAAAGTACGCCGCAGCAAGGATAAACGAATTGATGGAAAAATTCGATGCTTATCCGTACCTCAACAGGAAGGTGGGGGAGCTTAGTAGAGGCACCAAGCAGAAGGTTGCAGTGTGCAGAGCCTTGTTAAACGACCCAAAGGTCTTCCTCCTGGACGAACCAACTGCTTTCCTTGATGCAAAGGCTGCGGAGCTGCTGCACAAGGAGCTGCGAAGGTTGGAGAAGGAAGGCAGGACCATACTTTATGCAACACAAAGGCTCGATGAGGTTTACAGATTAGGAAGCAAGATACTGTTTATAGTTCAAGGAAAGATAATCTCATTCGGAGATGTGAGAAAAGTCATGAAGAATCTAAAGAACATATCTGTTGAGGTCACTTTTGCGAATCCAGTAACTGCTGAGCAGATGGGCGTTCTAAGCAGGAAGTTCATGATAAAGGATCAGAGACAGAACATAGTCGTTTTCAACGTGGGCAGCATGGACAACATACCAAATCTCGTTAAGGAGCTTGCTGCGATGAATACAAGAATAATTGGCGTCTCATATCTCAAGCCAAGCCTGGAAGAACTGATGAAGCGATAATATGGTAGACTACTCAAAAGCGTTTGCGGTTGCAGTGAAAGACCTGAAGGAGGCCTTTAGCAGCCTTTCGATATATGGGCCGATGATAGGCATACCTATATTCTTCTCGATTGTCCTGCCGATCTTCACTTTTTACATCTCATTTTCCGCTGGCCCTGCGCTCGCTTCAAAACTACTTGGTACTGTCGCATCTTCCCTCAAAAGCACAACAGGCCTGAGCGACTTCTCTTTCATATTGTTCTTCTCAACAAACATATTAGGTCCAATATTTCTTACAATGCCAATAATAACTGCATCAGTTATAGCAGCAGACAGTTTCGCTGGAGAAAAAGAGAGAAAGACCGCAGAGGCGCTGCTCGCAACTCCAATATCAAACTATGAGTTGCTGCTTGGGAAGATCACAGCATCACTTATACCTGCCGTGCTTCTCACAGTTGTCGTTTTCATGCTTTATGGCGGGATAACCAATTATCTCACAGTTTCGAAGTTTCAGATGAGTCTGTTCCCAAACATAATTTGGTACATGATGCTATTGAACTCGCCTTTCCTTGCTCTTACCACAATAGGACTCGTTGTCCTTGTTTCATCTAGGGTAAATGGGATAAAGGAGGCGCAGCAGGTAAGCGCGCTACTGGTGCTTCCCATACTGGTAATTCCTTTCATATCAGTATTCAATGTTGCAAACCTTACTTTTGGCTTCCTGCTCGGAATGCTTGCGGCGCTCATTCTATCGAGCGCATTTGTACTATACCTTAGTGTAAAACTCTTTGACAGAGAAAGATTCATAGTCGCCTAGCTCAATCCTATAAGCGCAACTCCAACAAAAATAATAAACACCCCTAACCATCTGAGTTTGGAAACGGTTTCGTGCAGTATCAAGAATGCCAGGATTGCGGTAAACAGGTAGCTAAGACCTCCGAAGCTATACGCCCAGCTGAGGTGGGCTCTGCTCAATATGTAAAGGTAGAAAATAGTCGATATTGCATACGATATAAGCCCTATTACAACATATGCCGCAAGCAAGTAGGTTGCGTTAGATGCTACTCCAAGCTTGAAGAAGAGCTGCCCTACCGCTCCAAGGAAAGTAGTGAACACGAGAGTCAAAGCCAGTACCAGTTTTTTCTCTTCCATGATCTTCCCTAGTAAGTTAAGGCTGTGATTATTATCCCGCTAACTATCAGCAATACCCCCAGAACCCTCACAGCGCTTATCTTCTCTTTGAACTTATATTTTGAAAGAATAGCCACAAACACGAAAGTGCTGGCAAAGAAGGGATAAACGAAAGAAAGCTGCCCATAATGGAGGGCGAATATGTAAACGCACAGGCTTAGCATGTAAATTATCAAGCCGATGAAGATGCTCCTGCTAAATATCATTCTTAATATCTCACCGATGTTTATTTTGAACTTCTTTATATTCTGTTTGAAGATGTATTGTGCAAATGCTGCGAGCAACGCTGAGGCTAAGGTTATCCCAATTATATAAGGAAAATACAACGTGGTTGCTGCCATCCTGATTTACCCTTAAGTGGAGAGTCTAGCCGTACCTTTATCCTCCATATGTGGTCTATGCTCTGTCAGCTTTGAAAGTTCAAGGCTACTAATCTTTATCTCAACCGGCTTCTGTTCCATACCCTCTGTCGCTCTCACTACCAATTCACCTTGCAATAGAGCAACGTCTATGTCTGTCCAGGATGCTCTAACTCTTTTGTTCTCATTTCCTCCTATGTCCCCTAGAAACCATGCAACGGTAAAATTGACTTCTGTTTCATCATATCCAGTTACGTCTTCAATTGTCCCACTGCGCGTTTCTGCAGTTCTAGGTAATACAAAACCCCCTTCAATTAATCCCATAAAATCGCTATTTTATCTCATTACAGCTTTAAAAACATTTGTCCATTGTTTTACTTTGCCCCTGTCGAAGATTATTTAGAAGTGCGGGTCCATATTGATTCTGGTAATGGGATGCAAAAGCTCTCTAAGGTGGAGAAAATCAATCTTGCTTTGGCCTTTGCAGCAATAATACTAAGCATGGCGGCAGTCATATTCTTCATTTACTTCAGGAGCAGCGTGGTATTCTATCTGCTCACGGTGGCGGCATTATGTGTTGGATTCTACATGACCTATTTTGTATCAAAATACGAACAGGTGCCGAAGAAAAGCAGGAAGGGCCGAAGCTGATTTGAATGAACAAGCTCATAGTAGCGGAAAAACCTAGTGTAGCGTTTCGAGTAGCTACAGCACTTTCGGAAGGGCAGCCAAGAAGAAACTCGATAAATGGTGTTGGCTACTATGAAATCAATAAGGATGGAGACACAATATATGTGGTCGCAGCAGCCGGGCATCTCTTCACAATAAGGCAGAAGACCGAACACCACGGTTTTCCAGTTTTTGATGTAGAATGGGTTGCATCCTACAAAGTCAACAAGGGAGCGTACTTCACAAAGAAGTACCTTGACACCATAGAAATCATAGGAAAGAAGTGCGAGTTCTTCGTAAACGCGTGCGACTATGACATGGAAGGCACAGTGATAGGCACCAACATCATTAAGTTTTTGCTTGCTGGGGATGTGAACGTCCCCATAAAGGGCGGGACGCTCAGAAGGATGAAGTTTTCTACAACTACCACAACAGATCTGCTTGAATCTTACAACAACATGACAGACTTCGATTTCTTAAATTTTGACGCAGGGGAGACAAGACATAAGCTCGACTGGATGTGGGGGATAAACATGAGCAGAGCGCTGATGCACGCGCTGCTAACCAGCGGAAACAGGAAGGTGATAAGCATAGGAAGGGTGCAGGGTCCAACACTCGCCATACTTGCAGAAAGGGAGAAGGAAATCAAGAACTTCGTACCTAAACCCTACTGGCTTGTTACGTTGAAGGCAAAAGGCATAGATTTCACAAACAATAAGGGAAGCATTTTTGGAAAGCCAGAGGCTGAGCGAATATTAAACCACACAAAATCTGCAAAAATAATAGTTGAAAGAGTTGACGTTACCGAAAGCAAGATTAGACCTTACCCACCATTCGATCTCACTTCATTGCAGCTTGAGGCAAGCAAGGCGTTCAAGCTTGACCCATCAAGAACCTTGGCGATCGCGCAATCCCTTTACGAAAAGGCGTACATTTCATATCCAAGAACTTCCTCTCAGAAACTTCCTTACACACTCAACCTTTCAAGGATAATATCTGAGCTAGCGAAGAACGAGAAGTATACAACAATTGCAAATTATCTTTTGGTTAAAAGAATGTTCAAGCCAGCGGAGGGGATGAAAGAAGACGAGGCACATCCTGCAGTATTTCCAACAGGCGTTGCGCCTAAGGGGCTCACCCAAGAAGAAGAGAACGTCTACGATCTTGTAGTAAAGAGGTTTATCGCATGCTTCGGGCCTTATGCAACTTCACAACTTACCACAGTAACCCTTGATGCAAACGGAGAGAAATACACTGCTCAGGGCAAGCTCTATCCAGATAAAGGTTGGATGGAGCTCTATGCGCCTTACATGAGACTTGAAGAGCAGGAGATGCCTGTCTTTAAGAAGGACGAGAAAGTCGAAGCTGAAAAGCTGCAGGCAAAGGAGCTGCAGACAAAGCCTCCAGCGAGATTCTCTAAGGCTAGCATGATTGCGCTGCTGGAAAGAAAGGATCTGGGAACGAAGGCTACAAGGGCTGATATAATAGAGACCCTATTCAAGAGAGGATACGTCAAAAACACATTCATGGAAGTCACTGGTTTCGGAATGAGCGTATATGAAGCTCTTCATGACTACTGCAGTGAAATCCTTGATGAAAACTTCACTAGGCAGCTTGAGAAAGATATGGAGAAAATAGTCCACGGTTCTATATCAGAGCAGGCGGTTATTCAGGAAGGTAAGGAGATACTTGAGAAGATAATAAAGGAGTTCAGAGAAAATGATACTAAAATAGGGAAGGCTCTTGCAAAGGGGCTGGCGGAGAGTGAGAAGTCAAGCGTGCTTGGGATATGTCCTACAGATGGAGGCAATCTTGTGATAAAAAGGTCAAGAATGAACAAGAACTTCGTAGCCTGCACTAACTGGCCTAAATGTACAACCACATACCCGCTTCCGCAAAACGCTCTAATAGTTCCAACCAAGAAAGTATGCGAAAAATGTCACACCCCATTTGTAAAAGTGTTCAGGAATGGGAGGAGGCCGTTCGAGATGGATCTTGACCCTAACTGCGAGACAAAGAAAGACTGGAACAAGCCTCCGCAGATTCAGACAGGATCAGAAGTCAAAGGAGTAGAACAAAAAGTAGAGGTTACGCGTCATGCAAAGCCTACAAGAAAGAAAGCGGTAAGAAAAAAGGCAGTAAGGAAGAAAGCAGTCACAAAGTCTACTAAATCCACAAAAAAGGTGCCAAAGAATGAGGAAGAATAATAACAGAGTATCTGTTTTCCCAAGAATGTACACGAAGCTGAAGCGAGGACCGCAGGTGATACTTGCAAAGGACATAGGTATAATCCTCGCTTATACCGAAGCTAGCAAAGAACAGTATATGTGTTGATGCGGGGACCGGAAGCGGGTGGCTTGCAGTGGCCCTCGCAAGAGTCTGCAAAGAAGTCTACAGCTATGATATTAGGGAGGACTTCCTAGCAATTGCGGAGAAGAACAAGGCGATTCTTGGATTGACCAACCTGTTCTTGAAGAAAGGAGACGTGTTCAAAAAAATAGATGAGAAGGATGTTGACATAGTGACTCTTGACCTGCCTAACTCGGAAAAAGCGCTGAAGAATGCATACAAAGCCCTGAAGCTGAATGGTACCGTAGTGGGCTACCTCCCGCACATGGAGCAAGTGAAGAAATTCGTCCAGACCCTAGAAAAGCAAAAGTTCGCTGACGTGCACACGGTCGAAGTGATAGTTAGAGACTTGCTTGTAAGAAAAGAGGGAATGAGACCTACAAACACCGGGCTTTGGCATACTGCCTACTTGGTATTTGCCAGAAAGGAATAATAATTTAATTCACAATATTTATTGGCTTTCCTCTAATGAAAGCTTCAACATTATCTATCATTATATCGTAACCTCGTTGAAGTGCATAGTCTGTTTTGTAAGCCACATGCGGCGTTACGAGTACCTTTGGATGTCTTTTGAATTTTACATGAACCTCATTCTTATAATCTCCTGTATCGATACCTTCTAAATCTATAGCTGCCCCTGCAAGATTTTTATCTAAAGCTTTCATAAGTGCGTCGTGATCATAAATCAAGTTATGTGAAGTAGTAACAAAATAAGCGCCATTTTTCATAATAGAAAATTCTTTTTCTCCTAACAAACCTTTAGTTTCATCCGAAAGCGGAAGCGCGGAGTAAATAATGTCTGAATTTTTTAATATGTCAGAAAGATTATCACCGTGTTTGTAAAATAAAACCTTCATACCTAAAGCTTTCGCTACCTTCCCAACATAAGTGCCTATTCTACCCTTCCCCAATATCCCGATAGTCTTGCCATAAAGTGAAGAAGCCACAGTTGTATCCGGTTCGCCTTTTGAATATAAATTTATCCTTCTTACTAAAGCTAAAATTAAACCAATACCAAACTCACCAACACTCTCTGTTGCGTACCCAGGTGAATTTGCAACTTTAATTCCTTTTCTGTAGCTTCCTTCAAGGGTAGAAAGCCTACTCCAGTGAAAGGCACAGAAACTAATTTTACACCAGGTTTCATTCTTGGTATTACCTTATCGATCGGCGCCCAATCTACGCAGAGGACGTCTGCTCCTTCAACTCTTTTTATTAATTCTTCTTCATTAGGCAGGCTATCAAAGTAAGTTACTTCACCAAGTGCATTCAACCTATTTTTCTGTTCTGCGCTCAATTTCATAGGTTCTACTATATAAATTTTCATAAAATTACTTCTCTTTTTCTAAAAGTGCGAATCTGGCCAGCATAGCCTCAAGCTGGATCCTATCGTTCGCTCCTTCAACTATCCTGAAATTGTAATCCCCAATCGCTGTTATTATCCTCAGCTTGGTCTTGTCTGGAATCTCAAGATTAAGTGCCTCTCTATAGCACTGCAGCAGTATGTCTTCACCACTCATCCCATATGTAATGACAAGCTTGTTCAGCTCCTCCCTCGCCTTAATGAAATCACCTGCTAAAGAGTACTTAAGCATCGATATTACTTCTTTCGGCCTCGCCCTAGCAGCTATATCATAAACTTCCTTCTCAGTGACTTTCTTCCTCTTGAATCCCGCACTCTGCAGCACATTAGTAAGCTTTCTCAAGTCACCCTCGCTGACATAAATCAGAGCCTCGACGGCCTTTTCATCAACATCAATACCCTCTCCTTTCTCTATTCTCTTTATCCACTTCTTCATCTGTTCCTCATTTAGAGGTTTGAATCTTAAAACAACGCATCTGCTCTGTATCGGCTCAATTATCTTGCTTGCATAGTTTGCACTTAGTATGAATCTTGTTGTTGCGCTATACCTCTCCATCGTTCTCCTGAGCGCATGTTGTGCCTCTGGGGTCAGTGCATCAGCTTCATCAAGGAAGATTATCTTTACAATCTCTCCAGAAAGAGGAAGCGTTCTTGCAAACTCCTTCACTTTCCCTCTAACTACATCAATCCCTCTAGAATCTGAAGCATTTAATTCCAAAAATGCCTCATTCATCTTATCTCTGTACAACTCCCTTGCCATTGCTATTGCACAGGTAGTCTTCCCTATCCCAGCACTTCCTGAAAAGATCATATTCGGAAAGCTTTTCTCCTGAACAAATACCTTCAGCCTGTCCACTATTGCCTCTTGCCCAATAACTTCATCAAGCTTAGAAGGTCGATACTTCTCCGTCCACGATAAGTCAAGAACAGCCATAATCAGAAACCCAATACACCATACAATCTTAAGATATTTATAATCTATCTTGAAAATTTATATAGGATTGTTTGCATGCCTGATTCTATAGAACTTGAGAGAATGTATTTGGCAAAGTATATTCCAAAAGACTTAGAAAAATTTGACTCTAAGGAAGTAATAGACATTTACATACCGAAATCGAAGGAACATCCTACCCTACGAGTAAGAAAAAATGGAAACAAATTCATGATAACCAAAAAAGAGCCTTCGCGAAGTGGCGACAAAACTGAGATGATCGAGCAAACTATACCTCTTACAGAAGAGGAATATCAAGAGCTATCAAAACTTGAAGGTAAAAGAGTCGCAAAAATACGATATTTCTATGATTATAAGGGCAGGAAAGCCGAAATAGCCGTATTCAAAGAAGATCTGGAAGGGCTTGTCATGGTTGACTTTGAATTTGATGACCTCGAAGACAGAAAGAACTTCAAGGTGCCTGATTTCTGTTTGGTTGAGGTGACAGACCAGGAATTCCTAGCTGGAGGGAAGCTGTGTGGCGAGAGATACGGTGATATTGAAAACGAGCTGAAGAAGCTTGGATATTCTAAAATTGAAAAAGACTAACTAAGAGCTTCATATATCTCAGCAGCACCCCTGATTAACGAGAAAATGACAACTATAATAGTAAGTATGTATGCGATTATGACCGGCCAGCCTGAAATGAACACCAGCGCTAGATAGCCGAAGTTTATGGCCTTCAGGGCACCATATCCGCCCCTGCTAGCGGGTGAGGATACTATCTTCCCTACAGCGCTCTGCATCTCGCGGTGCCCTTTACCACCTCCTATTACAAGATAATCTGCAATAGTATTCCTGACAAACACTATTGCCAGAACAAACCAAGGCAGGACGCTTAAAAGAATGAAGGTGAGCCAGAGTACGTACTCTATCAACCTGTCTATCGCGATGTCCAGATATCCTGCATACTTTGGGATGTTCTTCCAAACCCTTTTTTGCCTTTTGACTAGATGCATCTCCTCTAAGCCATAATTTGCGAAGTCAAGAAAGCTGTGCTTTCCGCTTGATGCAAGATAACCATCTATGCTGTCAGAGACAAAAAGCACAAGCATTAGTATGAGCACAGCTACCGGGTTGAGCTTGATAAAGATAGTATAAGCTAAGATGAAAAGAAGAGGGATACGTAGCAGTGAAGATACATCTGCGCTCCTCATAAAAATACACTAAGTAATATGAACACAATATTTATTAATCAATTTTTATTACAGCTAAACTTCATAGCTTAAAGAAGTTGATAGCATTCTTTGAAAGTATCTCATCAATATCCTCTCTACTTAAACCAACATCTAGCGCTGCTTCTACAACCCTCTTCTTGCTGCCCCACTCCAAATCTGTTAGATTCCTAACGTCTTTCCAGTTGCAGGGAAAATCACTTGAAAATAATAGTTTTTTGGGATTCACGCTTTCCAGCAGTCTATGTAGATAATCATTTCCCTCTTCTATCCTACTTCTATCTAAATTTATAACCAAGTCTGGTCCTACACCTGTTACTATACCATCTGCATTATTAATCATTTTCACTGTTTCCTCTTCCAACATCCCACATCCATGAGCTAAGTAAATCCTGACCTTGTTGTTAATAGCCCATCTGATCCAACCACTTGCCCTATTTAAATTTCTTAGTTCAGAAAGCTCCTTCTCCTCTTCTGACCTAAAAATCTTTTTTAGTGAAAGATCAGTGTGGACAAAGATAGGTTTGTCATACCTACGCAATAACATTCCTACCCAACTAGGTACATCAGTAGGTTCGCTATGGGTACCAATCCCATGTATTTTCATCGCAACAGTTAACTTCTCTTCTAAAAATCTTTCAATATCTTCTCGAACGTCTAGTTTTGGATGAAAGATGGGAACAAAATGGAAAAATGCTTCTTTTCTCTTTGCATTTTCCCTTTTGATGGTTTCCAATACACTCTCATTCATGTTAAAATAAGGTTTCGATGGATTTAACAAAATAGTTCTTTTTCCATCTCTAATCAATATTTTTTCGTAAACGATTTTTCCTTTTTCATCTCTTCTCCAAAAACATGACTCTTCAATATCTCCATTAGGCATTTTCAGTCTAAAAGTCGGAGCAGGAATTGCTATTGCCCCTCTAATATTTAAATTTTTTATCTGTTCACTAAACGTCTTTATATCTCCATCAATTATTTCACTACTTTTAGGACTTACTAAACCTGTTCCTAAATGTATCTCTGCATCAACTAATTGTAGTTTAGCTACTTGCAAAGGATTACCCCTCACTTATCAAAATTCAATAAATTTGATTAAATAAGAATTTTGTAATTAATACTTTCTTTTACTTGATGATATAGAGTAAAGGAACGTTTTTATATCTTCCATGAGAAAAGTAATTTGGAGTATGTATGGATAAAAAAGATAAGGCAATAAAGGCTAAAGTGTTGTCAAATTCAGACGACCAAAAAATGATAGAGGAGCTAAAAGGTTATCTAAATAAGAACAACAGAAAACTAATCTTAAATGCGTTCATAAATAGTGCCTGCTGATAACCTTATATTTAAAGGGGTGCATTAGTTTGGTTTACAATAAAAAATTAGATGTAGCTCTAACTATGAATTGCAACCTACGTTGTAAGCACTGTTTGTTGGGAAACAGATTAGAAAGTGGAGAAAGCATCAAGAAAGAAGTTTTAATTAAAGTCCTTCAAGAAGGAGTCTCTCTTGGTGTAAAAGATCTTCTATTTACTGGTGGAGAGCCTTTAGTGTACAAAGATATCTTAGAAGTTCTAAAAATCGCTTCAAAATTAGGATATAATGTTTCTATCAACACAAACGGCACACTCATAAATGAAAGCATGGCTAAGGCGCTTGCAGATATAAGCTTATATAAAATTCAAGTAAGTATAGAGGGACCTCAAAAGGTGCACGATTATATTAGAGGTAACGGAACATTTGACAGAGCAATAAACGGGATAAAATTAGTTAAAAAATATGGTATTAAGGTTTACCTTAACACACAACTCACAGAGCAGCTTTTAGAAAAAGAAAACTTTAAGGAATACATGTCTTTGCTAGAACTTATAGAACCCGAATTAGTTCAACTTACAGTTACGGCATCTTTAGGTAACGCAAAGAAGTTTGATATAAAACCTATTGATTATAACAAACATAGAGAATTTATAAACTTCCTTGCAGAACAGACACGTTCATATGTGCAAGAACGACGTAAAGATAGAGAAGATCTCGCCTGCTCTGCTGTATTTTATGAAATGGCTATCGATTCAAATGGAAACGCTTATCCTTGTCACTATTTTCGTGGGATAAATCAGTATTCGATTGGAAATGTATACAATGAAGAACTTAAAGACATCTGGAACAGAGGCATGAAGACTCCTCTGGCTGATTTTATTAAAGGAAAACTTATAAGTGAAGAGTGTAAAAAATGTGCCTTTTTAAAAGAAAGTAGTCGCTGCGCTGCCAAAATTTACGATTTATATCAAAGATTTGATGTTACAGATCCGATGGATTGTTATCTGAATAGAGGAATTTTTAGTAAAGATCTTAAGCTGCTGTTTAATACATTCAACATGTAACTATTAACGCAGTCTAATTTAATTGATTTAGCAGTTTGAACAGAATATTTATAATAATAAAGAAAACAAGTGATTTGTCCTAGGTCAGTGGTATTTAGATGCAGAATCAAGACTTACTCAAAATTGAACAATCCATACTAGAAGTATGGGAGAAAAATGACACAAGGAATAAGGTGAATGCTAGCAGAAAAGGTAAAAAACTCTTTTTCTTTTTAGAAGGTCCGCCATATGCTAATGGCGAACTCCATATGGGGCATGTTAGGGGGTACGCCAGAAAGGATGCAGTGCTCAGATATAAGAGAATGCGTGGGTTTGAAGTTTTTGATCGTGCAGGATTCGATGTACACGGGCTTCCAATCGAAAACAAAGTTGAAAGGCAGCTTGGTTTGACTTCAAAAAGAGATATTGAAACGAAAATTGGAGTAAAAAATTTCATAAGTAAATGTATCGAAGCATACAAAGGCTATGTAAAAGATTCAATAGAAGTAGCAAAAAGATATGGAACTTGGTTCGATTTTGACAACTCCTATATCCCAGCTACAGCAGAATACATGGACAAGAGTTTCAGCATCTTCAAAGCTATCTATGATAAGAAATTAGTTTACAAAGACATACAAGTTATGCCGTATTGTGTGCACTGCGGTACTGTATTAGCAAAAGGGCCGGAGGTAGAAGAAGAGGAGGATACGGATCCTTCAGTATATATAATTTTCAAGGTAAACAATAAACTATCTAAACCAAAAATAAAGATTAACGAAAACACGTACTTACTAGTATGGACTACCACACCCTGGACGCTTCCCGGGAATATGGCTATTGCAGCCAACCCTAAAGCAAGATATGTAAAAGTGAAATTTGAAGAAAAAGAGTTGATTCTTGCAAAGGAGAGGTTGGACTCTTTTGCGAAGGCGCTCAAAATATCTCCAATAATCATAGACGAATTCTATGGATCTGAACTTGGAGGTATTTACTACGTTAGTCTTCTTGAGGAATTTGTCCCGAAACAGAAAGAGACAAGAAAATATCATCGAATCTTACTTTCAGAGGAACTAGTTAGTATGGAAGAAGGAACAGGTCTTGTACACATTGCACCAGCATTTGGTCCTGAAGACTTTACACTTGCAAGAAAAGAAAAAATTCCGTTATTGTCCATAGTTGATACTAATGGAAAATACAATGCTGATGCTGGAAAGTATGTTGGGACAGCTTTGATACATGAAGCGAATAGAACGATAGAAAGAGAGATCGAAAGCAATGGCGCTTTGCTTGGAAAATTCAGCATCACTCACAGTTATCCTCATTGCTGGAGATGTCATGAAAAATTGATCTTCTTACCTACTGAACAATGGTTCATTAACATAAACAAACTCAAAAAGAAAATTAAAAAGCAGTGCGAAAAAATTGAATGGCATCCTTCAGAGCTCAAACAGTGGTTTGTAGAAAGTATAGATACGGCACCAGATTGGGTGATAAGTAGACAGAGATACTGGGGTATTCCAATTCCTATATGGATATGTGCCTCATGCAAACACACAACTGTAATAGGCTCTTACAAAGAGTTGAGATCTAAGACAAACAGCGACATTCGCTTTAGCTCGGAAGACCTTCACAAGCCAGTTATAGATGAAGTAACCATCAAATGCGATAAATGTGGCAAAGATATGCGCAGGACCAGCGACGTTTTTGATGTATGGTATGACTCTGGTGTAGCACACACTGCAAGTTTAAGCAAAGAAGAATTCACGAAAATGTTTCCAAAAGCGTTCATAACTGAAGGGCCAGATCAGATAAGAGGATGGTTTGCTACCCTTATGAAAACTAGCGTTGCAGTCTATGGTAAATCTCCTTTCAACACCATTATTATGCAGGGATGGGTCGTCGATGCTAAAGGAGAAGCAATGCACAAGAGCAAAGGCAACTATGTTTCTGCGCAGGATTTAATCGGTAAATATTCGATGGATGCAGTAAGAGCATTCACTCTTTCTCACGTGGTGCACGAGACTCTTAAGTTTTCAAACGTTGAGATAGAAGAAATGCAGGCTATGCTTATCCTCTTACATAACGTCGCAAACATGCTTGAGGAATACTCAACAGCTTTACATTATATCCCTACAAAGATTAAGATTCCAAGAAAACCCTCCGAACTTGACCTTTACAACACCTGGATTGTTTCCAGACTTAATAGTGTTATTAAAAATGCAACAGAAGATATGAATAATTACGAAATAGATCAGAGTGTCAATGAAATAATAAATTTTGTTATCAACGACCTGAGTAGATTTTACTTAAAGATTGCAAAGAAAAGGATATCTATTTCTAGCAGAAAAGAAGCAAAGTCTACTATAGACATTATAAACTATATATTGTACAATGTTTTGCTGCTTTTGGCACCAATAGTTCCGTTCAATATAGAAGATATCTATCTTAAAAGGTACAAGAAAAAAGAAAGTATCTTCTTTGAGAATTGGCCAAAAACAAAGGCTATTCTAATAAATCAAAATTTGGAGAAAGACTTCCAAGTTGCAACGGAGGCCGTAACTGCCATATTAAACAGGTAGAGAAAAAGCTGAAATAAAGCTAAGATGGCCTATTAGCAAAGCTACGCTTGAGGTTACTAGCGATTCGGCTTTCACTTCTTTGCAAAAGCTTTCAAACGTGATAGAAGACTATACTAACACGAAGCAGCTCATGATAAAAAGAGTGGAGGGTTTCAAGGAGGAGATAAGACCTTCATTCTCAAAGATTGGCCCAGAATTCAAACAGAACGCTACAGCAGTCGCGGAGGCGCTAAAACAGGCAGATCCGCAACAGGTAAAGAAAGAGATAGATGAGAACGGTTACTATAACCTGCACACGCAAAATGGTACTTTCAGCATTAAGTCAGAGCACTTCAACCTTATCCAGATGGTCGAAGAGTCAGACGCTGTAACTTTCAAGTATGGGAAGGCGTATGTAGATAAGGAGATTAACAAGGAGATCAAGGAGGAGGCTCTTGTCAGGGAATTCGAAAGAAGGATACAGATGATGAGGAAGGAGATGCAGTTGAGGAAGATAGACAAGATAAACGTCGCTTACATGGTATCAGGCGAGATAGGAGAGGCAATAGAGAACAACAAGCCAAAGATAAAGAAGGAGATGAATGCATCGGAGATGAAAGTCGCATCTGACGCTTCAGGAATGAAGGAGTTTGACATAGAAGGAGACACAATAAGGATATCAATAAAGAAGGTTTAGTATTAGGAATTCTCCATCGTAGCCTTCTTGTAGACCTTCCTGCTTGGCATCTTTGTCCAGCAATCCTTGCATATAACGAGCCTTGTTGTCTTACTGAGCCTCTTAGAGCTCTTTACACAGTTAGAACATACCTTCCTGTGGCAGTAATTGCAAGTGCTATACTTGTAGATGTCATCACTGCATCGCTCACATATCATAATATTCACTCAGATTAAGTAAAGCCTTTATGAAGAATAAAGTATAAAATACCTAGAGATTGGAAATTGTAGTCTCTTAATATATAGGTTTCATTTCAAATTTATATAAGCTAAACATGTGTGGTATAGTAGTGTATATTGGAGACAAAGAAGTCGTTCCATCAGTCCTTAACGGCCTAAAGAAACTTGAATACAGAGGCTATGATTCTTGGGGCATAGTTGGGCTTAGCAAGAATGCCAGAAAACCATTGCCATACATAAAAAAAGTAGGTAAAATAAGCGCAGTTAGTGCTCAAAAAGTCAACGCCGCATTAGGCAATGACTGCATGGCTGCTGTAGGTCATACTAGATGGGCAACGCATGGTGGCGTATCAGAAAAGAATTCCCATCCTCATTTTGATTGCAGAAAAAGAATTGCGGTCGTGCATAATGGAATTATTGAGAATTATCAAGAGCTTAAAAGCATTCTCATCAAGCACGGCCACAGATTCGTATCTGATACCGACACAGAGGTCTTCCCTCATCTTGTTGAAGAGATTGGAACAAGAAATCGCAATTCCAATCTAGTGCAAGTCGTCAGGAAGGCAGCAAGAATGATCAAAGGCCGTTCAGCGTTCATTGTCTTAGATTCAAAAAGTGGAGAAATTGTGGCTGTTAGAGCTGGTACCCCACTTATATTTGGGATCAAAGATCATAAAGCGAAAGAGTTCTATATCAGCTCTGATGTCAACGCCTTCTTGCCAGAAACAAACAAAGTGATGTATCTTGACAATGGAGAAATGGTATCCTTAAACGCGAAGAATAGAACTCAACCACCAAAGTTCCTAAACATAAAAAGCGGCAAATTAGTGAAAAAAAGGATAATAGAGATAGACTGGAAGAATGTTACAACAGGAAAAGAGGGTTATGGCCACTTCCTTATCAAAGAGATAATGGAGCAGAAACATACTCTTTCAGAGGCAATAAATCAAGATAATAGAAAGATTCTTGCAGTTTCTCAGAAAATAATGAAAGCTTACGGCACTTTCTTTGTTGGTAGCGGCACTGCGGGCAAGGTATGTATGGTGGGGGATTATCTTTTCTCAAAAATTGCGGAAAAGCACATCAATGCAGTTATCGCATCAGAATTCAAGAATTATCAAAGCTACTTTACTCCAAAAACATTGATGATAGCTGTTTCCCAGAGTGGTGAAACTGCCGATGTACTAGAAGCTATAGACGTCGCAAAGGAAAAGGGCGTGAAGGTAATCTCCTTACTAAACGTCTTTGGTTCTACAATGATGAGAGAGAGCGATGCTTTCTTCATGATGAATGCCGGTACCGAACGAGCGGTCGCAAGCACCAAAGCCACCACCTCTCAATTAGCTGTGCTCACATTGCTGGCCTATGCTGCTGCAGGCAAGTTGCAAGAGGGCAAGACCCTATTGCTAGACACCGCCTCGGAAGTAAACAATATGCTAAACCCCAGATACGAGGCACACATAGCAAACCTTGCAAAGATTTTACACAGAAAGAAGGAGATATTCATCATAGGGCGTGGATTGAATTATCCTATCGCACAAGAGGCTGCCATAAAACTGCAAGAAACGTCCTATATTAATGCTCAAGGATTCGCGGGCGGGGAATTAAAACACGGTCCATTAGCTCTCATAGAGAAAGGATCCCCATGCATAGCTCTGGTCCCTAACGACGAAACCAAGAGAGAGACGATCGGCAATGCAATGGAAGTCAAGGCGAGAGGGGGGTACATCATAGGCATAGCCCCAGAAAGAAACGATATCTTCGACTATTGGATAAAGGTGCCAGATGCCGGGAATGCCAGCCCAATAGTTAACATAATACCAGTGCAGATACTTGCTTACCATCTGGCTCTCTTAAAGGGCTACAATCCTGATTATCCACGCAATCTCGCGAAGTCCGTGACTGTTAAATAGAGCGGATATTTTTGCAAAAGGGTTTTAAATATCCTTATCTTAATGCTAATCATGTATAGCAAGGAGGTAGAATCCTTATTGAAAAGCAAGGGAGTGAGTCCGGGAGACTCGATAGAGATAACATCTTCAAAAGGAAAATTTTCAGGCGTCCTTCTTCCACGTCCAGACTTAGGAGATGAGAGTATCATCGTATTAAAACTAGACAATGGCTACAACATTGGGATAAAGTTTGACAAATTAGTAGAGGTAAAGAAGCTTGATGTGCCTAAGAAAAGCTTCTCATTTCCAAAGGCGAAGATAGAAGCGGATTCTTCGTTGCCCAAAGTATCTGTAATCGCTGTCGGTGGCACCATACTGAACAAGATAGATTATAGGACTGGAGGCGTTTATCCGCTGGCGAAGGTTGAGGAACTGCTCTACGATATGCCAGAACTAACAAAAATCGCCAGCATCAAACCAATCGATCTAATGGGTGTGGCAAGCGAAGATATGACCCACAAAGAATGGGCCGAGATAGCAAAGAGTGTTTCAAACGAACTGAACCATGGAGCAAGGGGTGTTGTGATATTGATAGGCACCGACGCCATGCATTATGTTTCAGCCGCGCTAAGCTTCATGCTCAAAGATCTATCAGGGCCTGTAATTCTGACCGGCGCACAAAGAAGCGGGGACAGGGGTTCAAGTGACGCTTTCATGAACCTAAGGTGCTCCGTGATCCTTGCCGCAAAAAGTGATATTGCAGAGGTTGGAATCTGCATGCATGCAGACCCGAGCGACGAGTACTGTAATTTCATGCTCGGCACTAAAGTAAGAAAGATGCACACTTCAAGGAGAGACGCTTTTAGGGCAATAAACTGCGCGCCGATTGCAAAGGTAAGTCACGAGGGATCGATAAAATACCTAAGCGAGTACAGAAAAATAGATAATAAGAAGAAACCTACATCAACCACAGATTTCGAGCAAAAGGTCGCGCTTGTAAAGTTTTATCCAGGAGCTGACCCAGATATCCTTAACTACTACATGAAGAATGGCTACAAGGGGATAATATTGGAAGGAACTGGTTTAGGCCACACCTCAATGTCGTGGATTGAAAGCATAAAGAAAATCATCGATTCCGGAATTGTGGTGGGCATGACCTCTCAAACTATATACGGCAGGGTAAACGACAAGGTTTACAGCACCCTTAGGCGCTTGGCAGCCACAGGAGTGATATACTGCGAAGACATGTTGCCTGAGGTAGCGGTCGTCAAGCTTGGATTCCTGCTTGGAAATTACAAAAAGGATGAAGCAAAAGAGTTGCTTAACAAGAATGTTGCAGGAGAGATTACAAAAAGGAGCGGGATAGATGACGAATACTTCGAGTGATTAATTGCACGATGCCTCTTATTATGAGAAATTAGGCTTCAAATGCGGGCTTGAGATACATCAAAGACTTGCAACGCGTGAGAAGCTGTTCTGCTCATGTAGCGCCACAATGGGGGACGATGCGCCGATAACTGCACAGATAGAGAGGATGCAAAGGGCGGTTGCAGGAGAGTTAGGCAACATAGATACATCAACAAAATTTGAGAGCGGGCGAGAAAGGACCTTTCTTTATGATACTTACCAAACTACTACCTGCCTAGTCGATGTAGATGAGGAGCCGCCTCACGAACTAAACAAGGAGGCTCTGGAAATAGCGCTGCTAGTATCGGCTACTTTCGGCGCAGAGGTACCAGATGAAATAGAACCAATGAGAAAAGAGGTAGTTGATGGTAGCGATCCTAGCGCATTCCAAAGAACGATGCAGGTCGGATTTAATGGATATCTGGAAATAGGCAAGAAGAAGATTAACGTTCCCTCAATCTTCCTGGAGGAAGAAGCGAGTGGCATAGTCACTACTCAAGATTCTATAGTAACTTATAGCGTTGACAGGCTTGGAATTCCGCTTGTTGAGATAGACACAGATCCTACAATAAGCACCCCGCAAGAAGCAAAGGAAACAGCATACAAAATAGGGATGCTGTTAAGGCTAACTGGAAGAGTGCAGCGAGGCATAGGTTCGATAAGACAAGACGTCAACTTATCGATCAGGGGAGGGGCAAGGGTTGAGCTGAAAGGTTTCCAAGAGCTTGACATAATGGATGCAGCCATTGAGAACGAGGTTGACAGACAAATCAACCTTATAAAAATAAAGGAGGAGCTGGAGAAGAGACATGCAAAAGTGCACAAAGAGGTTAATCTCACAGACATATTCGCAAACACAAATTCACATCTGATAAAAGAGAACACAAAGAACAAAGGGGCTGTATATGGTGTGAGGCTCGAGGGTTTTGGGGGGATTATCGGTACAGAGATAAACCCGAACAGGCGCCTGGGCACAGAGATAAGCGATTATGCTAAGATAATGGGGATAAAAGGAATCATACATAGCGATGAAAAGCTTGAATCTTACACTTTCTCCGAGCATGAGATATCTGAAATAAAGAAAAAGCTTGAAATCAAGGAGAAAGACGCTTTCATGCTTGTTGCAGGTGAAGCTATCGCAGCAGAAAGGGCGATTGAAAGGGCAATCATAAGAGCCGCCATGGCCATAAGAGAAGTGCCGAGAGAGACCAGGTACGTGGATTCTAAGACACTCACAACACGATTCCTCAGGTTGATCCCAGGCGGCTCAAGAATGTATCCAGAAACAGACGCCATCCCTGTCACAGTAGATCAAAAGAAGTTTGAGAAGTTGAAAGAGTTGATTCCAAACCTTGAGAAGACGCAAAGCGAGCTAGACAAGCAGATCGGAAACAAACAGCTTGCTGGGCAGATGATTAAATCTCCATATTTGCAGGCTTTCTATATAATAAGTTCTGCAGTCAAGGGCGTCGATCAGAAATTCTTGGCGGCTTTCCTGCTTGAGAGGATGAAAGAGATGAGAAGGCAGGGAATAGACATCGACGAAATCCCTGAGGAGGTGCTTGTCACCACTTTCGACAAGCTCACAAAAAACGAGATAACCAAGATAGGTGTTGAGGAGATAATCAAGTCGCTGCCGGAGAAGAAATCAGATGTTGATGCAGTAATAAAGAGGAAGGGCCTAGAGAGGATAACTGGAAAGAAGCTTAAGGACCTTATCAGCGGCTTCCATGAAAAAGACAAGGGCAACATGATAAAGGCGATAATGTCAAAGCACAGGGCAAATATCGATGGAGACGAACTAAACTCTATCCTAAAATAATCTCATTCTAAGTTTATCATACTCATCTGGAGCCTGTTCAACCTTGGCACGCTGTAGCCGTCCAGCTCTTTCTTCGTGCTCTTATAATCTGGATGCAGCTCTGACACCACTTTCCAAAACTTCTTTGAGTGGTTAAGCTCCTTCATATGGGCCACCTCATGGCTGACTATGTATTCAACCGCAACCTGCGGAAGCATTGATGTGTAAGAGTTTATCGTTATCTCTGACTTGGAGTTGCACGACCCCCATCTTTTCATCTTCCTGAATTTTATGGTGCCTATTTTAAGGTCCAACCTTTCGGCCTTTGCCTGAAGCATTGGAGTAACCATGCTTTCAGTTCGGTCCTCGATGAAATTGAAAAGCGCCTTGAATCCACTCTGCCAATCGCCAGCATGCACGATTATCATCTGGTCTGACATACTCACCTTCGGCTTTCCGCTGCTCTTCGAATAGTATAACATGTAGTACTTGCCGTCAAGCATAACGCTTTCCTTCTTCAAGAGGTCCTTTGTAAGCAGTAACTGAGTGTAATGCTTGGCTATCCAACGCGCATGCCTTCTGAGCAGCTGCTCAACGTTGACCCTTCTCCATTTCGGCACTTCTACCTGTAAGCTGGCTGTTTGAAAATCTCAAAGAAATTGTCTTCCTGTTCTTCTCTACCACCGAGTACTTTATCTCCCCTGCTTCTGTGCTCAGTTTACCTTCCATTCACATCCCCATACCTAAAATGAACGGTTAAAAATAAATACCAAACTGTGAAATCTTTGTATTTCTAACCATTTCCGTGTACTCTCCCACCTATCCTAATACTGGCGGTGATGTTGTTTGTGATATTTTCTGCAGTAGTGTTCTGGGTTGCATTCACTATCCAACTTATGTCCCCTTTGTTCGGAAGAGGTCCCCAACCCCTCACGTCGCAGCTGTATCCCTCACTCTCCTTTGTGCAGTTAACTGTGGTGTTTAGAGTATCGTGATTTATGATTATGTTTAAGTGACCTTATCCATGCCCCTCAGATTCGTTTGCGCCCATCCCCATCTCTGGCCAGGATTTGTTGAGTATAGAAGTAGTGTTAATCTTTGCTATGGTAAAGCTGCCGTTCCCTCTTATCACTACCTCCTCTATGAGCATATTACCCATGAAGATTTTCCCATTAGAGCCCACATCTATCTGGGCTCCAAAAGGCATGGTCTTGTTCTCCTCCATTGTTCCATTGACAGACATTCCGAATTTCTCCCATCCTTCTGCCTTGCCCTGGGCTTTTACCTCAAGTATTCCGCTTTGGCCTATCTTCAACCTCGCTCCCCTAAAGTATGTTCCCTTTATCACAGGTAGCATAATGGCCTTCCCAGATCCGGCTACTATTATGGAACTAGATAGGTTAAAGTCTAAGTTTATCCAGTTGGTCGTGTTATCAGTCACGTTGAACTTTGCTGGTATTACAAGTCTGTCTGATGGAATATACATGTGTTCAACCGTACCATTCACAGTAACGCTCGAGTTTGTTACGTTCAGTATTATAGCACTATAATTACCGCTAGGCAGCTTTGCTGCGTACATTATCTGCGATATATTCTTCAATTTTACTAGGTTAAACTGCTCCGTTCCGTTGCTTACAACATACCACTTGTGGTCTGTTGTGCTGTAAACAATTATCTTATCCACAGTTATATTTATCGCGCTGAAAGTAGTAGAGTTCAGAGGTGCATCGGAGATGCTGAAGACTGTGGAATCATTAAGATTAGTGGTGCCCAATACCTTTGCAGAGATTTGTGTAGAAGGCGTAAGGACAAAATGATATAGAGGCCTAATGCGATGACCACAGCAAGTACCCCAAATACAATTCTTCCATAATAGTCTTTCTCCTGAGTTTCGATCCTATTGCTTGCTGTTGCAGTAGCAACATCGAAGCTTGGATTGACCTTGTAATACTTCCATTTCCTTATGTATTCATTATCTACAGGCAATATTGCCCCGATTCTCAGCAGCTCATCTATATGCTCACTAACAGTAGATGGAGCTAAGTGAAGCTCCTCGCTTATTTCGCTCAGCGTCTTGTTCCTCCTTGTGAGAAGATTAAGTATTTTCTTCTTGGTTTCCCAGGTTTTCCCCATTTTATCTTAAATATTATGCAGATTAAGATTTAAATAGGTCTTGCCATATTTCGGTTTTTGAAAAATAGTGTTTATTATTCTTCGGTTTTTATCTCTGTTTTCTTATTTCGACTATCCTATCAAGCAGCAGCTTCTCTTCAGCGCTCAACATATTGCCGAATTTTGTCCTTAGGAGTCTATCGCTTTCATCATCCACCATAACATAAAGTGTAGCGTTCTCTTTCACCCCCCTTCCAAATACTGCCCCATCAACAGAGATCGCAACGCTCTCCCCGACCTTCGCCTCTTGCAGCGAGACGCCATTATCCTGTATGTCATTTATCTTTCCCACCTTCCTGTTGTTCTCGTCCATCAATGTATAACTGGACTTCACCCTACCTCCAACAACGTCCACCCCAAAGACTGCAGGATGCGAGACCCTGAAGCATTTGTTTGGAAGGACCTTCACCGCCCCAGGGAATGTGATTGTCTTCTCTGCCTCGTCTTTCTCCTTCCCACTTTCCTTCTCATACCATTCCTTGTAATCGTCAATTATCTTGTATATCACTTTCTCGTTTATTATGTTGACCCCAGTGGCAAAACTCTCATTTTTCGCGTCCTCGTCGATATCAACGTTGAAAGAGAGTACTATGGAGCTGTACTTGTCAAGCGCCTTCATCGCAAAAGCGTCAAGCACATCTCTCTTTGTCACCTTCCCTAATCCCTTCTTACTTATCTTGACGTCTGAATTCTTTAGCAGCCTGGATATCGCCTCCATGCTCCCTATCGTGTCTGTCTTCAATATTATACCATTCTTGTCAGTGGCAAACGCCTGCTCTATCTCTGATTCTATCTCATTTTTGTAGTTTTTGTAATCTGTTGATATTATTGGAGATCCTGGCAACGCATTCTCTATACCACTCCCACTTATCTTAACCCCCGAAGCGGCGGCAACCTCATCAAGATAGTAAAATTTGTTGGTGTCTCTTATATCCTGCAGAGGTTTTGGCTTAAGCAGGGCCTTTATCTTTCCTATCCCAACCCCCTCTGGAGTTGCAAATGCGATGTTATCATTAATCTTGAGTGTACCGTTATAAAGTATGACATCTATGGTTGTGCCAAGACCCCTTTCCTCCTTCTTTTCCAGGATGCTGCCCTTTCCAGGGCCCTTCACTTCTATTTCCAATCTGCTTTCCAGGAATTTCTGCGCCAGACCTGTGGTATACACAAGCAGCTCTGCAAGACCCTCTCCAGTCTTTGCACTCACAGGCACAATCAGCACCTCTTTCTGGAAGCTAGTCACTCTATCAAACCTTTCGCTGCTGAAGCCAAGCTCACTGAGCTTGCCAACAGCCTCGTAGATTTTGGCCTCGACCTCCTTTACGACATTTGGGTTCTGCTTCGCAAGAGATTCTGTGAAAGAGTATGTCCCTTTAGGTATCCAGCCAGTTACCAAGTCAATCTTGTTGGCGGCTACAATGAAAGGAGTTTTGTACTCCTTGAGTATTTCTATGGCTTCGTATGTCTGCGGCTCAAAGCTCTTGCTGACATCTACCACCAATATCGCGATGTCCGCCACGCTTCCGCCCCTCCTTCTCAAGTTAGTAAAGGCCTCGTGGCCTGGAGTATCGATGAACAGTAGCCCAGGGATGGTTATCTTAGCCCCGAACTGCTTAAGCAACGGCCCACACACCTTCTCAATCACTTCTATCGGCACCTCGCTGGCACCAATATGCTGGGTTATACCCCCGGCCTCCCTATTCGCGATAGTGGTGCTCCTAATCTTGTCTAGCAAGGAGGTCTTTCCATGGTCAACGTGACCCATTACAGTTATTATCGGTTGTCTTATCATCTGCACCACAAAATGAGAAGCTATAAATATAGTTATTATTATATCAAACTATAAAAATTCTTAGGTGTAGTATGGAGAACGAACTTATATTCTTGGCGCCTGATGCGATAGAGGCAAAGCTTGTAGGAAAGATAATATCCAAGTTTGAAGAGGCTGGCTTTAAGATAGTCAAGATGAAGAAAGGAAGAATGTCCAAGCAGCTAGCAAAGCTGATGTATGTAGAAACCGAGGAGTATTTCAAGGGCAGAGGAGAAAAAACTCTGAAAAGTGTGAATGAAAGAAATGAAAGTCTAAAAAGTGTTAGAGAAATTTTTGGTACGCTAGACCCAACAGAAATGGGGAGGAAGATAGTTACATGGAAGCATGAGTACGTAACATCCGGAGACATAATAGGAGTCGTATTACAAGGAAAAGATGCTCCAAAAAGAGTAAGAGAGATTATTGGTTATACCGATCCTTCTAAAGCCGATAAAGGGACGATCCGCGGTGATTGGGGCACTGACTCTATATACAAAGCTAATTTAGAAAAAAGATGTGTTAAAAATTTACTCCATGCATCTGACGAAGAAAGAGCCGCAGAAGAGATAAGTCTATTTGAGAAGTATTTTTTTAAAGATTAAAAAATAAAAGAAAGAAAAGCTCACTTGTATCTGCCAAGAGCCCTACCATTCGCCACAACAGGAAAGACCCTTCCAGTGAAGCTTCTTGTCACCCCTATCAGCTCCACAGAAGTCGACTGGTTGCCGCCGCTGACGCCTGTGCCGTTTGTTCTAATCACAAGACAGCTGCCGTAGCCAAAGCCAACAGGAATGTTCGGCATCGCAGTTGCACTGGTTTCTGTTACATTCGCTTCTGCCCTATTAGCTGCAAGAGGTATGGGTACCGGACCAACTGGGTTCAGGCAAATAATCCTAGTTGCATAAGGTCCTATCTTTAATATCCTGAACAATGTCGTCTTGCCAGTAACATTGGAATAATGGTACACCCCCAGTAATGTGGTAAGTGTTGAGGAGTTACTTACGTTCAAAATAGGATAGGCTATCATGCTGATCTTCCAGTTACCACACGTAAGCCAAGAGCCGCCGCTCAGCTTAGTGAAGTTCTTGAAACATGTAACGTTAATTCCATTATGCAATCCTGGGCCGTTAATCATGGTACCATTAAACGTGAAGTTTGCGGTATCGTTTGCATGCGTTCCGGACCACAGCTTCAAGTTGAAAAAACTATGAGCTGATACGACTCCGACAGCCACGATCGTTACTGCCGCCAATAGAAATACATAGGTTATTTTATTTTTCATTTAACCACAGAATGAACCTTGGGTCTGGATATATCTATATATTTCGAAATTTTTCGGTTTAGCCCTTTTTATTATTTTCAGAAAGCTTAGGTTATGATGAGGAAAAGATCTTTAGGTTTGCAGTTTTAGAAAAAGCTATGCCCCCATCATTGTGGCCCTTATGTTCTTGCTTATCATCTCCGGAGTCCATGCCGGATCCCACACGAGCTCCACATGCACTTCCCCATGTCCATCGATGCCCTCCATCCTCAGCTCCGCATCTGCAAGAATTATGCTGGTTACCGGACACATCGCGCTGGTCATAGTAAGCTTTACTGTTATGTTGTTTTTCTTGTCTATCTTTACGTCTTGTATGAGACCCAGGTCCACGATGTTTATGCCAAGCTCAGGGTCCACGCACTGCTTGAGCACATTTATCACGTCTTCTACCTTCAATTGTCCCATGATAAAATTAGGAGTTAAAAGTCTAAAAAAGTTATGTTGGTTTGCACTTGGCAGAGTTTGTCATCCAATTACACGCATTGTTTGACGAGCATACGTTGCCTCCATTGTCACTTGTTCAGGCTGTTTGGGCTGATCGCCTGCTCCAAACAGCTTACCCCATACTTGCTCGCACTTGTAAAGATATTGTTCATGAATGTGTCCAAAGTTGCGTTTAGCAGGTACATCCCTATCTGTCCACCATTTGCCGTATTGTTAGTTATCTTCGAAGCCGTCCCACCAGAGAACTCATAGGAAATGTTTGTCTCATAGACTCTGTTATTAGTGACGGTGGCGTAGTTGTTGTTCTGGAACAGCAGCCCATATGAAGCGTTGAGGACTTTATTGTGGTCTATAACTGAATAAGGTGTATTAATCACGCTGATTCCTATGTTAGCAGTAGCAATGGTGTCGTTCTGTATTATTGGGTTGCTGCCGGTAGATGTTATTCCGATCGTAAAGTTCTTTATGAAACAGTTCTCAACCTTCACATTGCTGGAATTTACTATGTCCGCGAAGGTACCTCCATTTGTAGCGAGTACTGTGTAGTTGTTGCAGTTGATCACTGAGTTGTTAGCTGAACTACCTCCTTCATTATAGAAACTGAAGCACGTAGCTCCGTAAGTGTAGAGCATATCTTGAGATAAGCTTATACCCTGGCCAGTGGTTTCTACAAAGCAGTTCTGCACCTGCGCCGAAGGGTTGATTTCCACAAGCCACCTACACACGCCTTTGCTAGTTCCGAAATTGACTCCATCGTTCTCCGCATAGATTCCAGATGTAGCAGGGGTGCAGTTGTAGTCAAGATTAGAATTCGAATATGCTGTGTTGTTGAAGAAGTAGTTTTGTCCGCTTTTCAGTATGAAGCCGTATCTTATGTTCCTGCTCGCATTGTTGAATGCTATCAGATTATTGATCGAATTTTCTATAACGAATCCACTCGAAGTGTTGGTGCCTAGACTTGCGGTGTTGTTCATTATGATGCTGTTGGTGATATTCTTCAAGAAGATTGAAGCATTTCCTGTATTATTCTTTATCCTGTTAAAGATTATGTCGAGGTATGTGGAATTCGACAGGTAAATGCTGCCTACAGTGCCTGTGACACTGTTGTTCATGAAATTGAGGTTCTTCGAGTTTCTTGCGTATATTCCATACAAGAATTTCTGCAGCACGCATTTGTTTACGGTGACACCAGAAACGAAGCTTGCGTTTATGCCGACTCCGGTTAGGTTTCCAACTATAAGGTGATTATTGCAGTCAAGGTTGACATTAGAGCTCTTTATGTTTATGCAATTCTGGCTACCACCGATGTTTTTAGTAAGGGTGTAGTTGCCAGGAGATGTTATAGTGTAGCATGAGTTTATTGGCAGCAATGGTACTGGTGGAGGTATTGTTGTGCTGCACGTTGCGCCCCAAAGGCAGTCTGTTGTAACGCATCCAAAGTGCTGCACCTGGTTAGCGCTCGAATTGTATGTGTCAGCTGAGCAGAACAGATCCGCCTTTTTGTTAGAGCCGGCGGTGCCATTCATGAACGATAAGCCGCTGCTGCTACTGTTCACATAGACTCCGTAAGTGTTATCGCTGGAATTTGCTTCTATAACAGTTACCGCAATCGATGAGTTGAGATAAATGCCATAGACATCATTAGCAGTCGTGACGTTCTGGACCGAACCAACACTCACATTGTTTATTCGTATTCCATACTTGCTGCCCTTTACTGTATCTCCGATCAGATGAGGCCCGAAGTCGCTATCAAGATTGATCCCGATGTAGGTGTTGTTCACAAGCTTGCAGTTCTCAACAGTGACGTTGAACTTATTGATGGCATTTATGCCGATCATCGAGTTTGATATAGTGTAGCCGTTGCAATTCAGGATAGCACTAGAGGAGAGTATGTTTATGCAAGCCTGCCCTGCTGAAAGAGGGTTTGATGTGTTGACATAGTTAAGCATGTTGAGATTTGAGCTCAACTTGTATACTCCAGCTCCTTCTATGCTCCCGCAGCTCTGTATGTTATTTTCGAGCCTTATGGAGGATATGTTGAATGGAATGTTCATCTTCTGACACTGCGCGAAGCTGCATTGGGTGCTTGTAGCGCATGTCGAGCCAATATAATTGTTTGAGCTGCTCAAGCCAGACTGTGAGAAGCATGCTAAGTCAGTGGGGTTGAAGCTCGAAGCGCTCTTCTGGAAGACATTGTTGATGGAGTTGTTCATCCTCACTCCAAAATATGCATTTTCCCTTGATGCCAAGTTGAACATCTTGTTGTTGTTGCTGTTGTAAAACTCTATTCCAGAGACTGAGTTGTTGGTTGTTGTGCTGTTGGTTATCTGGTTATTGCTTGAGTTGTTCAGGAATATCCCCGTTATGGCCTCCTTTGAGATGTTGTCATGTTCAAGTGCGATGTTTTCCGCATCCTTCAGGTAAATGCCATAGGAAAATGAGGAGAGATCAAAGCCGCTAATGGTGACATTTTTCGCATTGTTTATGTATATCCCATAAGTGAAAGGTGGCAGGCCAACGAAAGGCCCACTACCAGTTATTTTATGTCCATTTCCAATAAGCTGCACGCCGCTTGCTGTAATATTTATGCATGCTCCACTGCTCAGCGTGACGTTTATGTTAGATGAAAGATAGTAAGACCCTGGCCTGTTTATGCTGCCGCAACCTGTTATCTGCGAAAGAACTTGAGTTGTTGATGTGACCGGCGCAATAGTAGAAGTTGAAGACTTGATAAGTGAAGGAAGGTATTTTATGGCAGCAAAAGCACCCACAAGCACAATCACAACCACGATAGCTATGATGCCTATTTTCATAACCCCACTCCTTGAAAATCTTGCCCTAGGTGCTATTGGTGGTATGTTAATTGGCTGTTGGCTCATGCTGGATGGAGCCATGCTGCTCAATGGAGGAGTCGTGTCAGCGTCTGAGGTCGTAGCTGTAGTATCTTGTGTAGTAGTTGGGGTTTCCTGGGGCGCTGGAGTATCTTGAGGAGCAGTTGGAGTTTCCTGAGGTGTCGTTGGAATATCCTGAGGGGCAGTTGGTTCTTGGGTATTCCCTAGGTCGTCGTCTCCCGGCATTCAATCATTAAATATGATATTTACAGTGCTTCTTTTTATTAGTATAGTAATTGTTTTATAGGATAATCGTTTATTTATATCTAATCCTGTTCATGCCCCAGTAACTCAGTGGCAGAGTGCCAGTTTCGTAAACTGGAAGTCGAGGGTTCAACTCCCTCCTGGGGCTTCGTACTCAAGGTACAATGCGCACCGGTCAGCATATAAATACCTTTGCGTATTAATTAGTTGTGGGGATTGCATGACAACTATTGAGGAACAGCTTGAAAAACTGCTAAAAAGGATAGAAATTCAGCTTGCGGATCAAAAATCCAATGATGAATCGGTGAAGGAGCATGTTAGCTGGCTCTATGCCAAGAACATGAACCCCAGGACCATAGTAAAACACATCTATTCCTTGATGAAATTCTTTGACGCGATCGGAGACAAGGACGCAAAGACGCTCAGCAAGCAGGAGATGGAAAGGGCAATTACGAAAATAAACGGATTGGAGCTTTCGGAAGAGACGAAAAGGGACGTTGCTACTATAGTAAAGCAGTTCTACAAGCACATGCTCGGCGATGACATATACTATCCTCCGCAGGTTGCATGGATAAGGACGTCTGGAAGAAAGACAAACAAGACGCTGCCGGAGATACTGAGCGAGGCTGAAGTGCTGAAGATGATAAAAGTCACGAATAACGTCAGGGACAAGTGCATAATAGCGCTTATCTACGACTCTGGAGTAAGAATCGGTGAGCTCTTGAACCTCAAGGTAAAGGACGTGGATTTGCGCACTGAGCCGGCGCATATCATTGTGGATGGCAAGACAGGAATGAGGCGCATACCTATTATGATCAGTGCTCCCTATGTTGCGCGCTATCTAGATTCGATCGATAGCAAGCCAAATGACCCGCTTTTCAAGGCGATAGGCACGTGGTCCAACTTGGATGTCGCAGTAGACAGGGGCGCAGTGGCAAAGGTATTGAGGATCGCAGGCCTGAAGGCTGGGATAAACAAGAGGATATACCCGCACATATTCCGCCACAGCAGGGCGAGCTACTACGCAAACAGGCTTACGGAACAGCAACTGAAGGTATTCTTTGGATGGACTGGGGACAGCGGGATGGCAAGCACCTACGTCCATCTTTCGGGCAGGGACATAGACAACGCCATATTGCAGGCAAACGGTAAGAAGCCAGTCGAAGTTGAGGCTGCAGGGCCGACTGAAAAGGTATGCCCCAGGTGCAGGTATGCCGCAAATGGCATAGATTTTGTGCATTGCCAGAGATGCGGGGCGCCGTTAGATGAAAGCTTGCTAATTAAAAGCGAAGAAGTTAGTGAGAATTTGAAGGAAACGATGCTTGAGGCAATAAAAGATCCAAAGGTTATGAAGGCGCTGAAAAGTTACTTTAAGAGCAAAGATAAAGGAAAATAACGATTAAAGAAATACTTAAAAGGCGATCCGACCATTTAATGGACTTACTAAAAGTTAACCTGAGTTTAATTTTATCTCTACTTAAATATAACTAGAGTTTAATTTTAGTAGAAAGGTATTTAAATGCTAAAGTAATAAGAGTAATTATGTACGTTGAAAGAGGGGTAACGAAGGAATTTGAATCGGCAGCGGCCAGCAACAGCATGGTCGTTGTTGTAGGGCCAAGGCAGGCCGGAAAGACTACTTTTCTCAAGGAGCAATCTAAGAGGTCTGATGCTTTATATCTGTTTTTTGACGACCCCGACGTGAGGGAGCTTTTTGATCTTGATATAAAGAAATTCAAGAATCAGTATATGTCAACAGGCAGAATGGTTGTGTTGGACGAAGTCCAGTATGGAAAGGACGCTGGTAAAAAGTTAAAGTACCTTGTGGATGCAGGCAAAAAACTTTGGGTAACCTCTTCTTCAGAAATAATACTGAACAAGGAGGTGCTTTCATGGCTTGTTGGGCGGACGGCAATCATTAGGTTGTATCCATTTTCGCTCAGCGAGTTCCTGTCTGCGAAAGGATGGAAGGAGGTAACGGATAGGATAATGATGCGCAGCATCGATGAACATGTCACCTATGGCGGATATCCAAGGGTTGTCATAGAAAATGATGCTTCAAGCAAGGAGTTGCTTCTAAAGAATCTGTACGAAACAATGTTATTAAAAGATATGGCAAGAACATTCCAGATAGAGGACATAGGTGCACTCGAGCGGTTCGCAGTATATTTATCGCATTATGTTGGAGGCATCTTGCAGTATAATAACATATGCAAGGATCTTGGAATCTCTTTTCAATCAGTCAAGAAATACCTTGACGCGATGGAGAAAAGCTATCTGATAACTCGTGTTCAACCCTTTTATAGGAATAGACTAAAGGAGATAACAAAGCAGCCAAAGCTCTATTTCTTGGATACTGGCTTAAGAAATGCAATCGCAAACGAATTTAAGATAACGGTTGAAACAAGGGGCAGGTTGTTTGAAAATTATGTGCTTTCGGAATTGATGAAGGCTGGCAAGAAGGTAAGGTATTGGAGATCCAAGGGTGATGCAGAGGTGGATTTTGTAATTCAGGATGGTGAACGAGTGATACCTATAGAGGTCAAGGTTAAGATGCATGACAGTATAATAGAAAGGAGCATGCATTCGTTTATTGAATCATACAAGCCCAAAATGGGTTTTGTTGTATTTTACGAAGGGAAAAAAGATACCTTAAAGGCTGGCAAATGTAAAGTAACATTTACAGATGTGCATGGCCTTATCGCTGCTATTAAATAACGATGTCGGACACCGTTTAAATACTTTTCAGCGTAGCTGCCGATCGGCGCCGATCATTAATGATTTCACTATTTTTTCATAGAATATTAATAAATGGAAACGAACGTAATATTTAAATACGTATGTTTACAATACGTAAACGTATGTAAAGTGATACAATGGTTGAAAATATATCTGGATATCACATATCTGTAGATGTAAAATCTTTAGATGACGTAACAAAAGTAATTACGTTTCTAAAAGATGCCGGCTTTGTTAACGTGTCATTCTATACTTCACGTCCCGCTGAGATAGTGGAAGAGGAACGTGAGCAAAGAGCTAAAGTACGTTATAAAAATATTATATTACTTGCTTTAAATTCGGCTAAGGCACAATCTGAAGAAAGCGCAATTGACGTGGATCGAATAATCACGATAGGGCGCGAACATATATCTGAAGTGACGGCTCGCATACTAGGTTTTGATAATCAAGGAATAGCAAGGCGAACCATCAACATGATTGCTACTGTAATATTGGCGGATAAGAATGGCTATATTAACTATACAACAAGCGACCCTAAAAAATTTTGGCTTACCGCTAAGGGTATCGAAAATATGCCAATAGTGCAAGGCGTGAGATAGATGAAAATATGATTGAAATACAAATTCTGAAAGATGGAAGGAAGAGAATCGATTTTGTAACATATAGCCCGATGGTAGTGTACCAAAACAACACAATGATAGGAAAACAGTTCTCACAAGAAGCTCTGTTAAATAAGTGCCAGCGTCTGCTCCAATATTGTTTGCTAATGTGTGATGAAGAAAGATGGTAAAATGGCAAAAGAACAAGAAGAGGAAAAAAGGCTGGACCCACGAACTGCAGGATTCATCATGATGATAATCGGCGGAATCCTGGTAATGGTCGGGCTCAATGCGCCGATAGTTATCGGAGGGGTCATGACAGGAGCAGGGTACTGGATGTATAAAAAACTTTAGGAGATTTTACAAAATGTGAGGTTATTGAAATGCGAATACTACATACGGCAGACAACCATATTGGTGAGACTGGCTATCAACGGGTAGATGCTAAAACAGGGCTCAATGCACGGGGGCTGGATTTTCTCAACTCTTTTAAGAACATAGCCGATATAGCAATTAAAGAAAAAGTTGACGTTCTTTTGATTGCTGGAGATTTTTTTACAAAGGTAAACCCTCACCCAAGATACATTCTTGAGGTTGTTCGAAAACTCAAGCAAGTTAGCAAAGCAGGAATACGCACACTAATCATCAGTGGCAATCACGAGACTCCAAAAATAGCAACCGCACTTAATCCTCTGCTGCTGCTTGGTGAAATAGATGGTGTGCAGGTCATTTTGGAGCCGACTACTATCACAATTGATGATTATGACTTTGTATGTGTTCCAGCGCCTCCTGATTTTGATGAGATAAAGAATCTGTTTGATTCTCATCTCACAAAAGCGATGCAGAACTCCAAATCCGATAAAAAAGTGCTCGTCGCACATATTCCTTTAGGCCAAGCAGTCACAGGTTCGGAGGTGGCGCTTGAGACATTTATTGGGGGAACTGTTGACGTAAGCCAAATCCCAACAAAGTTTGATTATGTGGCATTGGGACATATTCACAAATTCCAAAAAATTCCTCATGCCTCGATGCCGATATACTATCCAGGCTCATCAGAGAAGTGCGAGTTCAGCGAGGAGCCTGAGGATAAATGCGTGCTTTTAGTCGAATTGGACGGAACTGCAAAGGTTTCGCCAATCAAATTACCAACAAGGCGAATGATCACCATTGTGGATGCAGAGTGTGCTGGGATGTCTGCTTCAAAAATCACAGGACTGATGCTTGATAAGATTAACGAACAGAAAGATGCGCTTGCCGGTTGCCTCGTAAGGATTAAGCTTGAGAACATTGATGTGGATGAGAACAGACTCATCAATTGGAAACAAGTTAGAGCAAAACTTGAAGAAGCTAAAGTATTTGATTACAGGCTTCAACCCAGAACTGTTGTATCGCTATCTGAGTCTAAGGTACTGGGTGAGGAGTATATTCTCCCGCCATCTAAGGAAGTTGAGATCTACGTAGGAGATAAGGAGCAGTATAGGGGAAGGGCGGAGCTGTTAAAGAAACTGGCAAATGAAATAATCAGTGAAGCGAAGGAGGTGGTATCCTATGAAGCTTAAGAAAATCACATTGAAAGGCTTTATGAGATTTAAGGATACTTTCTCAGTTGAGTTTCCACAAAACCAAGTCACACTTATTGCAGGTGAGAATGGGGCCGGCAAAACTTCGATACTCGATGCGCTGTGCTTGTGTCTTTATGGCAAAACTTTTAGAACGGCGGGGAAAGCAACATCAGGCTTCCTTAGCATCAGCGATTTAGTAAATCATGACTCGAGGGAGGCAGCAATCAGAGTTGAATTTGAGAATCATGGACATAATTACGTTGTAATTAGGAACATAACAAAAACCGGTAATAATGGAGAGTTGCTGGAGGATGGAGAAAGAAAAGCGATCAAAAGCCGCGTTTATGATTATATAAGAAACGTAGCCATTGGTCTTGATTGGGAAGGTTTCAGGAAATCCACTATCGTTCTGCAGGGAGAGATGGGTGCGTTAACAGACTTGGATCCTAGTAAAAGAAAGGAAGCTTTTACACAACTCTTTGGTCTGGACAAGTACTCTGACTATGAGAAACTAGCAAAGAAAAAGGTAGAAAGCAAAAAATCTGACGTAAACGCAATAGAGAAAGTTGATGAATATCTCTCCACTGAGATTCAGAAGATTCCAACCGTTAAAGATGAAATCAAACTTATCAATAAGAAGGTGTCAGCACTATCAAGTGAGAACCAGAAACTAAGTGAAAAAGTAGAAGCAAGCAAGAAAGAAGTGAACTCCTTGGAGAGCGGGCATAACAATTTTATTGAGCAGAATGAAAAACTGCGAGGAATTGATAAGCAAATAGACAGTGCAAGTAAAGTTGTGAACAAGAGTCTGGCTGAGAAAAATAGGCTGTTATTAATAAAGGGGCGATTTGGAATTCTTGAGAAGTCTTACAAGACATATTCTTTGCGTGAGAAAAAGCTCTTGGCTCTTCAACCTATGAAATCGAATTACGACGGGCTCTCCAAAAATATTGAAAATAAGAACATTGCCATTAGTGAAAAAAACCTTAACCTTTCTCAGAAGATTAAACAGATAAATGACCGCAACTCTTTCGTTTTGAAACTTCAAAAAGAAATTCCAACCGAGTTAGAATTGAAAAATGCAAAGAAAAACGCAGAGGAAGCTATGAACTATGAGAAGAAAGCAAGAGAAACATCAGATAATTTGAAGGGGCAAGTCAGACAGATTTTGTCTTCCATTAAAGAACTACAAAAAAAACGAGATCAAGTAAAAGGCAAAAATAAATGCCCGGTGTGTATGCAGAAAATAACTGATCCACAACAGATTATGAAACATTATGAAGGAGAGATAGGCGCGCTCATTTCGAATAAAAATAAATATGAAAAGATGTTAACTTCAACCACACAAAGGCTTATGATTCTCTCTAAAAAGGTGGTGACTTTAGTTAATTTCGAACATAAACTGGAACAGAAGGCATCAAAAGCAGGACAGCTCGATACAGAAAGAAAGAGGCAGGCAAGTGATGCTGAAGAGAAGAAACTCATTCAAAAACAGATTGACGGCATCAGGGAGGATATTAAATTGTTGACTCAACAACGTGATAAACTCAATTTTGATTCTAAAGAATATGAAGAACTCGACGCATCGATTAAGAAATTAAGAAAGGAGAAAATTATAGAGAGGTACACTTACGATAAAACCGAACTTGAAAGACTTCCATCTGTAATGATAGAATTAAAAACGTCGCAGAAAAACCTTTCAGATGTTTTTAACAACGAGAAGATAATGAAGATTGAGCTAAAGGAGTTGACCAAAATCGAAGGGAGGTACACCAGAGCAAAACAACTATACGATAAAGTCTTAGCCGAATTCAATGACAACAAAACTGCCTTTGCTACCGAGTCTGAGCGAGAAAAACAGGCCGTAGCCAAGCTGAATGACTTGAATGATAAGGAACAGAAACTCAAAAAGAATCTCAAACAGATAGAACAACATACAGAAGAAATAACTACATTGGGAGATCTCCAAAATATTTTCAAGAACATCCCGCCTAATATTCTGCGAAGGTTGAGACCTTTCATCGAGAAAGAAGGAACAGATATTATCAATGACTTATCGGATAGCGACCTCACAGCACTCAACATAGAAGATGAAACACTCAATATAGCGGCGACTACTAATGGGGAGATTCAACCAATTCACTACTTCTCTGGAGGGCAGAAAACAAGAATCAATATGGCCTTGCGTGTAGCAATCTCAAGAATACTAAGTAAGATGCCTCAGACTGAAGAACATACGTTCGCCATCATGCAGACGCTTTTCATAGATGAAGGAGACTTTGGCAATTTAGACGAAGGTGGTATTAGGGACGCGGTAAATGTAATCAGAAACCTGACAAAAGAATTCGATCGTGTCATCCTCATCAGTCACGTCAGCACAATAAAGGAAATATTTCAGGGGTATACTATAGAAGTCCAAAAAACTGGAATTGAGCAAAGTGCCATACGAATAGCTTAATAAAAGAGGCAGGGGTGCTTCAAAAATGAAGTTCTGGCGAGGCGCTACCGGACGAGCGCAGCGAGTGGTCAGCGCCGAGCATATATGTTACATTAAAACAAACTATTGAAAGTTGTCCAATTGGTGAACGGCAGACCTGGGTTTAAGGGTGTGGTATGTTAGATACATAAGAAGAAGACACAGGCCCACCTATAGAAGTTGCGGTAACATTTTCTGAGTATATGGTATATGTTGAATTTGAATATGTGAAGGACCAATAAAGAGGCACATAATACTCATTGGATAGGCAGCCACGTAATTTAAGAATGTAAGTTGTTCCTCTTAATATTGTAGTATTATCAGCAGAAAACGAGGTACAGGAATAACCAAGATAGGAACTTTGGGACGTATTTGTTAAGATAAGGTTTGATGGATAAGATTGCTGAATATTTTGTAGAACGTCAAGACCACTAGAGAGATTCAGATTGCCTAAAGAATAGGGAATTACGTATCCTTCTAATAGAGAAGCATAGCCATCTTTAGCAAAATTAAGAGATTCATTAGAGGAAGGATTATAACAAAGATTTCGGTTAGTATAGATACAAGAAGTTGAGAAGTTTAGAGGTTTTTTATAGAAAATAGAAACTACCGAGAAACCATTATAAGTTGTACCATTTGCTGCTTGGATTGCGGCATTGGGATATGTGAGAAGGGGAGAAGGTTCAAAGTTTATCCTAGAATTATTACCATAAGATAGATCAGTAAAGTTAAGATAAACGGAATTAAGAGTAAAATTATGGTTGTATGACTCAATTTGGGATTCGTTATATGTATGCCCGATAATAAATTGTTGGCTTGATAATTGTGAAATTTTTATAGTGTATGAAACATTCAGTTGTTTAAGCGTAGAAAGATGTGTGAATTGGAATAGGTATAGTTTTGGATAACTGAAGTTGCTAGCTGTAAGTAAATTCGTATAAGGTGGTATAGTGGTGGTTGTTGAAATCGATGTGGTTGCTAATAAAGAAGGATTAGAATGAAAGTAGCCATACCCCAGTACAATAATTATTGCTGCTATTATTATTGCCGCTGCGGTAGACAAGCTTGCCATAATCTAGATGTAATTAGCAAATTTATAAAATGTCTGTTTTCAGCCATTTTATCTAGTTACGTTACCAGCGAAGGCACCTACGCCGAGGTCCCGAAGGGACCGAGAGGGGTGCCGAGCATATATCTTCCAATGCTACCTAGCTCGAAGCTCTTACAGAGCTTAAGCTGGCATTCGTGTTGCTGTTGGTGGTGGTGGTGCTGGTGATACTGGCTGTGATGCTGGAGCTATTGCTGGGGGTGTTGGTGGTGGGGTCAGTGCTTAGCCAGAGGGGATAAGCACGCTTCGCTCGCTCCGCCATCGCTCGCTCAGCGCCTGGCCTTGAGAGACTGGAAATATGTTAGACTTTGGTGGCAAAACTACACACCTATTATGGGGCGAAATTCTGGTGTAGTCCGTGCCTGTCCTCGAAACTCTGCCCAAAAACTACACCATGTTTTTTGGGCTGGTGTAGTTGGAAATGGCTAATAAGACATCGACTAATGACGTAGATTCAGGGTGATGGATTCCGATACTGCAGAGGCGCAATAAGCTTTTTAAGCTTATTATTACTATTTTTCTATAGGATGATGGAATGAAGAAAGATGTAGTTATACTTAATATATGCCCGATGGGAGGGTGCCCAAGAATCGGAGTCAGCGGCAATAAAGCCTTCTTCAGAGATGACTACAAAGGTAATATTGCCATGAGCGCTAAGCTACTTAGGAAGCTGTCGGCTCTAAAGTAATTTTCCTTCTTTTTCTATATACTCCAGATGTTTCTTGTGGCTTTCAAGATGAAATGGCCATAGGCCCACCAGCAAACCCGTCAATAATGCCTGCTTCGTAACTGGCTCTTCCTTTCTGAAAGCCGTTTGTATGAGATTGGGACCGCGCTTGGATAGAGTCATGCCGTCTTGAAAGGTGCAGATATAAAAAGCGTCAACGGCTCCATTCGTGTTTATGACCACACAGTAATCGTTTGCTACCTCATGATAGCTCTCTGCAAGTATGGCCTTTGATGCCGCAAGCGAGAGGGATTCGTGTTCCTTCACTGGCGTGAATTCGGCAGAATAAGCCAAGAGCAGCCTCTTGCTTGGGTTCTGGGTGAGCGCGCTGTACTTTCTTATCACGCCCCTTTCTCTCAGCTTGTTCATTATATAGAATACGCTCGAAGGGGACAGCCTGCTTTTCCTAGCAAGCTCCTTCATCTTAATCCTAGAATTGTCATTGAGAGCCGTCAGCACCCTCTTTTCGACGTCAGATAGTACAGTGCTACTTGCTATAATTTCGCTTCTTATAGGAAGGAACCCGTCCATGTACATGTTCACGTCAGAGACATTGACCCTTGGCTTGTATTCGCTGAACTCAAGCCTTAGCTTGAACTGCCATCTTTGAAAATCTTCTGGCGTCAGGCCCACCACATAAAGCAGCAGATCGAAGTCTCCAGATGCTAGATACGCGTCCTGAACAAAGAAGTCGTCTTGCAGCTTCTTTTTCAGGAAGTCTGCACTTGGCACACTCCCAAATTTTATCGTTATCAACTTGCTGCTGTAGAACCCAAGAACATGCAGATTCAGATCCAAAGTGTATTTGATGTTGTATTTCTTCTCGCAATTGCGCAGAACTTTTGATATTGTGTGGTGCGATATGCCTACGCTTCTGCCTAGCTCCCTCAGAGGCGCTCTAGAATCCTCGTATATGTGCATCAATATCTTATAGGGCAGCTCCTTCTCGATATACTTCTGGATTTCCTTGGATGCAGGCATAATAATTCCCAAATATAATATATAGGTGCTAATATTTAAATTTTTCTTATAGATATTCAAATTTATCTAGGATAGATATAAATATGGCTTCAGTCATATCATATATCAAAGTAAAGTGGGGAAGGGGATATGTCGGAAAATCGTGGGGCAGAGGATAATTATTTTTATGCTAGCTTCAGCTCTTTATCGAGCGTAGTCATTCCATCATCCCTGGGCGCACTGCTAGATGCGCCCTCTATCCTTATTACGGTGCTTGAATGAATTACTACCGCTATATCGATTGCAGGATAAATGAGACACGCACACTCAAGTTCAAGCTGCAGAAGCTGTTCATGGTGCTTAATGACAGTGATTTCTACAAGCTGCAGGAGCTGCTTACCGAGACTGAGGACACTCTCAAGAGATGCATGGCAAACGATCAAAAGATGAAGGTGGGGAAATGATAGGGAAAATAATAGAAAGAATAGTGGGGAATAGAGAGAAAAAAGACAACGCAGTTAGGCCGATAAGAATCATACAGGACACTGCGAACTCATGGAGCATCGTTTATGCTGACTGAGGCAAATGCCGGCCGGTAAAGATGCTGCAGCAAGGATGGCGCACATTAGCCATTCCCACTCTCTCTCCGCCGGCTGGCTGCCAAGTCAATGTATTGGGGATCAAATGAAAAATATATTTTCGCTAATATTCAAAAAGAGCAAGAAGCAAGAAATGGCAGATGGCTTCTATAGGTGCTGGATCTGTGAAGCCGCTATTAAAAACAATATTGACTTCCTGTACCACATACACGAATGCGAAGCTGTCAAGAGGTCAGGGCTGCCATTGCAGTATAACAATGAGTCAGGAAAGTGGGAATTTGATAGAAAGATGCTTCTAGACAAAAACAAGACGAATACCCAGCAAAATATAAATACCACTTAAAATTAATTTCATTTAATTGGGGATAAATTGGAAGTTGAAAAGAAAAGATCCGAAGCAGTCACCTTGCTTAGAAAAACCAGTGGCCAAGCAGCAAGCTTGGAAAACACCCCAGAAACAAATTTTGCAGAAAATCCTGTTAAAGAGTCTAAGTCTAGTAAAAACCTTGCTGAACTCTTGAATGTTTTAAGAGTAAGGTTCGGCGATGAGATCACAGAACAAGCAAACCATACTATTGGACTTTATACACGTAAAAAAGCAATAGCTAACGGCATTGTAGCTGGCATTGATGACTATATTTTTGAGCATTCGCGATTCAAACCAGAAGTAGAGAGTATAAAAGAATGGAATGAGGCTTTTGTTGGCAATTTAAAGGAAATATTTGATGTGTTGAGCGATACAAAAAATATTTCAATAATAGAAAGTACCGCAAGAAGTATTTTGAAAGAATCAAAAAGTCATATCATAGTGGAAGACAACATAGACGCTTTAGTCCGATACATAGCCTCTGAATATCATGGTGCTGAAGCAAAAAATGCTGCCATAGAATATTTCAGTGGCTATGCCGAAGACACCCATAAAATTTTTCATCTTGCTGCGCCGCGTCTTAAGACACTCTTTGGAAGAGATGTGCCAACACCAAGGCTGATAGAAGTTCCGGTACCAAATCTTGAGCAGTCTGGAGAATATGACCATTTGGAAAAGAAGACCAAGATTAACCTAGGATTGGGCAACGATGAGAAGCTATCAGTCGTTGTGCATGAAATGGCTCATAGTTTACAGGATCATACTTTCCTTAAAGAATTCACGCTTGCAAAAATGAGAAAAATGGCATATAAAGACTTTTTTGCTAAGGTGACCGTAATACACTCAATAGAAGAGGGAGGATCAACTTTCAGCGAAGAAGCATATAGAAGTTTCGAATTAAGCCCTGAGCATAAAACAAGGATAATTCTAGAAGGGTTAGTGGAGCAAATAAGAAGAAACGCAATTACATTCGACTGGGAGGCTGAAAGTACTCCAGAAACCCACATGATAAAGTTGGTTTATAAAATGCTACAGACTTCTGACAGCAAAGAATATCTATTAAACAAACTTGAAGAGCATGCTAAAGCTGATAATGTTGCGGAATTTGAAAAGAATGAGTATGTTTTAGGTGCAGCTGTGATTATGATCCTTTTCGTACATAATGATTTTGACGTTAAGAAAACCCTAGACGACACAACTAAAAACTATAAAGTTGTCTTTGAGGAACTTCGTGAAATGGTCCACGAAAATAGTAGTGATAGAAAACTGGATAAATTGTTTGATACCATAGATGATATTTATGGAGAATGAAGTATTATTTAGCGAATGGATAGGTAGTCTTGAAAAATCAGATATCACCTCAGAGATCTCCAAAGTTGGAGGGGCTTATTTTCTCTACTTTACATTTACTAAAGAGGTAAAAGGCAAAGTTGACTACAATGCACTATTCTGTGTTCTAAACAAACTTCCTGCTGAGACTACTGTAAGAAGCTTGGGGGATGCAAGGTGTGAAGTAGCAATAAGATTGATGGTAGAGGGACCAAAAATAGTAGAGAGAAGACTTCCAGAAGGAGGATTCGGACATCCAAAAGAGCAAAAAGACAATCAGGGAGAAAGAAGAATGATGGATGAATGGCTAAGCGATAGTTTTAGACATGGGAATGGAAAGAAAAGAGCAAAATTAATGTTAGATGCTATAGATAAAATTACTTCCATAAACTGGGGCATACAGAGGTAAGCTAAAGAGGCTTTTGACGTCGTTTGACGTCGGTTACGCACGTTACTTAACGATCGGAGACCTCCTGGGGCTTCTGAAGGGGTAGCGTGTACATGAAATTAGGGGTAAACAAAAATGTGGCCTTACTAAGCCTGGCGTTTTTGTTCATAGTGTTGGGATTCAATTCTGTTCAACAATATGTCACAACATATTTCACCCAACTGGGCGCGCCGGGAGTTGGATTTACATCTTTGTTGCTTCTTTTACTTTTTCCTTTTAATCTCCAATCCTATTTCCACGCTCTTAATTTCTAGATACGGACCAAAAAAGATGATGGCACTTGGTGCAGTCACATACGCCGTCTATGTAGGATCAGTGGCCACAAGCACACCAATACTGGTTTACATGGCCTCCGTACTTCTGGGCTTTGGGGCAAGTATGCTGCTAATAGGGCAGAACGTGTATCTGATAAAGCTCAGCAACAAAGAAAATTATGGCAAAAGCGCGGGCTTTTTCACCACGATAAGGGCGATAGGCTCAACTTTTGGGCTTCTTGCTCTTGGATTCCTCATAGCTCGGTACTCATACATGTTGCCTTTCAGCGTCTTTGTGATCTTCCCGTTAATCGGGGTCATGGTCTTGCTTAGCCTGAAACCCGTTGCCGGCAAGCCAAAAGCTCCGGCGATACGGCTAGTGAGAAAAGCAATTAGAAGTGCCACTGTCCTGCAGCTAGCCCTGATCAGCTTTTCCACGTACTTCATCTATGGGTTGGCGATAGGGAGGATACCAGTCCAGGTAAAGGACGTGTTGGGCGTAACTTACGTTGGTGCTCTTGGTGCCCTGTTTTATCTTACTCCAATATTGTTTGCTTACTTCATCGGCAGGGGCTCTGATAAAGTCGGAAGAAAGAAGATGATATTCTATTCTTACATAGCGGCAATCCTAGGGCTTGTCTTGATCTATCAGCCTGCTGTGGCTGTGCTGCTTGTGGCAGGAATTGCCTTGCTGGCGCTTAATTACGCGGGCATGAGCTCAATGATTATGGCCCTAGTGGGGGACGTTACGACCAAAAAGAACATAGAACCAGTAACGGGTTTGTTCTTGATGGCCCAGAGCGCAGGAGTTGTTCTGGCCTTGTTCTTATCTTCTGCACTTTCACAGAGTTCTTTATACATTACATCAATAGTCACGATGGTCTTGGCATTTGTCATTGTTTTATTCCTATTTAGGTACGATTTGAAGAAGATAAAGGCAAGACTTTCACATGAAGTTAAATGAAGATGTTTAAGAGATTAAAGAGGAGAGCGGAGATTATTTGGAAAAAGCGATGTGGCTTCATACGCCAGAAAGTGGAAAAAGCATAGAAAGGATAGTCAAGACCCTGAGTGCAAATGGGATAGAAAGAGTGTTTCTTCGGACAACTGATTTTTATGGCAACGTTACTTACAAGAGCAGACTACGCCCTAGAATGTATAAAAATGAAGATATTTTTGGGCTCTTATGCACACGGCTGAAGAAGGAGGGAATAGACGTGCATGCGTGGATTGGGGTGAATCTCGCAGGTAAAAAACTACTTGAAAGCAAAAAAATTCGCATCGCAGTGAACCGTTTGGGAAGGACGTTTGTAGACACAAGAGATATGAAGCAGAACATACCGGATTGGAAACCCAGATACTGGGCATGTCCCTCTAGCGCAGATTACAGGAAAGATATCTGCGGAGTCGTAAAGGAACTGATAGAAGGATATGACATAGATGGGATACATCTTGATTACATCAGATATCCAAATAGATTTTTAATGCCTTACATGACTAAGCAGTGCACTAAGGAGAGGCTCGTTCAGCTCAGAGAAGAAGCTGATTTCTGTTACTGCGATGACTGCAAGGAGGGGTTCTACAAGAAATTTGGAAAAATGCCAGAAAATGAGATGCATAACTCTCCTCTTTGGGACGAGTGGAGAAAGAAGAATGTGGTAAAAACAGTAAGAGAAATTCGCAAAACTCTGTCAAAGAGCACTCTGAGCGCCTCTGTATTTGCAACACCAGAGATAGCGGGTGCGCATGTTTTTCAAGACGTAGGAGGGTTCTCAAGATATCTAGACTTCCTTGTTCCGATGATTTACAACGAGTACTACAACAGGAAAATTGACTGGGTGGGAACGGCTGTAAAGGAAAATAGAACGGCGTTCAAGAAAAGATTGCTTGCTGGCATAGGGCCAATGAATCTTCTGACCTCTGGAGAACTTAGGAGGGGCATTTCAGCAGCAGAAACCGCAGGCGCTGATGGATATTCCATATTTTGCTACGACCAGATGGACGCTACAATGTGGAAACAAGTAATGAAAACCAAGGTATAGAGAAAAGATTCCCTTGCACTGAGATTCACCAAAAGAGAAAAGACATATATAAAAATAGCTCTCATAAATGCTGGTCCTAAATACTCTTAACGAAGTCACTGTGAAAAAGATACGAAGCCTCTGATTAGCTCAGAAGAAGGTGCTTGAGCAGGGCCATCCTTGTATAAACTCCGTTCTCCGCCTGCCTGAAGCACGCAAATCTTGGATCATTTTGCTCCACTTCTACTGGTAAAGATATCTCTCCGACCCTTGGAAGCGGATGCATCAGCCTTGCGCTGGGCCTGAGCATGTTGAACTTCTCGAAATCTATCACATACTTCCCATTTCCCTTTTCGAATTCCTCCTGATTCATCCTCTCCTTCTGCATTCTCGTCATATACAGTACGTCAACATTAGGAATCACTGGAGCAAGTTTAGTTACCTCTTCGAATTCCACAGAATGCCTTTCCAAGTAGTCCTTGATGTCCCCACCGATCCCAAGGCCAGGCAGGCTAACGAAAGTAATGTGTACATTATCGTACTTGCCAAGAAGGTACGCGAGCGATCTTACAGTCCTCCCATGAGTAAGGTCTCCGACCATCGCTATCCTTATTCCGTCAAGCTTCCCCACCTCCTTCATGATCGTGTAAATGTCTAGCAGCGCCTGTGTCGGATGCTGCCCAACTCCGTCGCCGGCGTTTATCACTGGCTTGCTAGTAAGTGCTGCAGCCCTCGCAACGCTGCCCTGCTCCTGATGCCTTATCACAACAGCATGCCCGTATTTTTCCACTATCCTTATAGTATCTTCAATAGTCTCTCCCTTGACTGCGGATGAAAAATCTTTTGCGTTCTCGGAGCTAAGGATGTCCCCACCAAGCCTTTGGGTTGCCGACTCAAAGCTGAACCTGGTTCTTGTGCTTGGCTCGTAGAACAGCATCACCACTATCTTCCCATCAAGTATCGGGGTTATTTTCTGATCTTTTCGCACCTGTTCGGCAAATATGTCTGCGTCCCTGAAAAGTTCTTCTGTCAACTCCCTAGTTAGCTGTTGCGATTCAACAAAATTTCTAAGTCGTTCCACAAAATCCCCTAAAAAGGAATATTGGAGCGATACGTTTATATTGAAGCAAATGATGGAGAAGAAGTTCTGTTTTGCCAGCTACAATTTAAAGAATTAATCCAACTTATATTATTATTCCTTCACTGAAGCTATACTCTTACTTTTAATTTAATCTCATGACTGAGTACCTTTTTCTTTTCTGCGTCGTAATGAAAATCAGCATCAAATTTTTTACCTTCCAAGACTAATGGAATCCAAATTATATCTGATGGCCACATTTTGCTGAAAGGAAGCTCGCTAACCTGAAACCATTTCAATTCACCTTCTTCCGTAGCTCTCGGTTCCCCAGAAAAAGAGTTTGCAGAAAATATATGCAGCCTATAAAATAAACCTTTTCCCTCCACGTAGCAGTCTATAATTCCATGTTTAGTAACTTCATTGATCTTTAATCCCGTTTCCTCATGTCCCTCCCTAATTGCGCAGTCTTCTGGAGTTTCTCCAGGTTCTATTTTACCTCCAGGAAGATTCCAACGACCTTTACTATCCCCTCTGCTCGGCATTATAAATAATACTTCTTCTCCTTTTTTTATTAAACAAACAGCAGCTTCCACAACCATGATATTATATTAGTAAAAAAACTATTTAACTATGCGCATAAGATAAGTAATTATATATCTTATGTCTAGCTGGTAACTGGTGATTCAATACTTGATTATAAGCTAACATGCATGAACTGCAATGCCAAATACGATAAGAAAGAGCGCATATTCAGATGCAAGAAATGCAATGGAATACTCGAAGTTACTTACGACTACTCATCGCTTCCAAAAAAACTTCCTAAAGGGAGGATAACTCATTCCAAGTATAAACAACTCATGCCTGTCAAGAAGCTCCTGAGCTTAGGTGAGGGAGGCACAGAGCTCAAGAAGGCTGATCTGGGAGGCATGTTCGAAGAGCTTTCTGCGCTGTATCTGAAAATCGAGACCGAGAACCCCACGAGGACTTTTAAGGACCGCGGCTCTTCGGTCGAGATAAGCAGAGCGAAGGAGCTTGGATACAGGAGTGTGTGCTGCGCGTCCACAGGCAACATGGGTCTCTCAATAGCGAAGTATGCAAGGAAGCACAAGATGAAGTGCACCATATTCATAAGCATTGATGCAAATGAGGAAAAGATTGCAAAGATAAAAGCGCAGAAGGCCAAGGTGATCGAAACAAAGGGCGACTTCAATTTCTCTCTAGAGAAGGCGGAGCAGTTCGCACTTGCGAACAAAAAAACTTTCCTCTGCGGCGATTATCATTACAGGAAGGAAGGCCAGAAGAGCCTGATATTCGAGATACTCGAACAGCTGAACTTTAAGGTGCCTGATTACGTTTTCGTGCAAGTTGGCAATGCGACCTTGCTCGCTGCCGTCTACAAAGGCCTCAGGGAGTTAAAGATGATGCGTCTGATAAGCAAGATGCCAAAGCTGATCGCTGTGCAGTCTAAGCAGTGTGACCCATTGGTAAGAGCATTCATCACAAGCTCAAGCATAAGGTACATAAGGCCGGAGACTGCCGCGGATGCCATAGCTGTCGGATACCCGACTTTCGGATTTGAAGGGATTAAGGCGCTGCATGCTACGGAAGGCTACGCGGTAGGAGTCAGCGACAACGAGATCGAGCTTGCGAAGGACACTCTCTACAGATATGCGAACATCAAATCAGAGTTAGGCGGCGCGACAGGCCTTGCCGGACTAATCGAAGTTTACAAGAGGAACGCAATGCTGTTCAGGAACAAGCAGGCTGTTGTCATAATCACAGGCAACAACGAGGATTAGCCTGGGGCTGAGTAACTGCTTGCCCAGCCATTGTTAAATATTATCGACGTGGAACGCGCATTGTTGTTGTTGCCACTGTAATCGTTCGTGTCACCATTTAGCGGCCACCAGCCTGTAATAGTAGTAAGGTTTCTCACCGCTCCACCTATGCCTCCAATGTAGATGGTTTGTATCTGGCTCTGCGTTAAACTGTAGTTGTACAGCTGCACGTTAGCTATTGAGCCGTTGAAGATCGAAGTGAAACCACCTATGAAAGCAAGCGAGCTTCCGTATTCTGGTATTGATGTCGGCCCTTCGCCAGCTCCTGCTATTTTTCCATTGATATAGATTACAGCATTGTTGACTGTTTGATTAGGGCTCCACGTCGCGGCAATGAAATACCACTTGTGGGCCATAGGAACTGTGGTAGCGTTTAAGCCGAATGTCTTTGATCCTGAGATTACTAGATTTGGAAGAAGTCCATTTCCGCACGTTCCCCTCAGATCGATGAACTGGCTGGCGTTTGATCTGTTAACTATCGTAAATATCTCATTTCCGCAGCCTGTATCGTTCGATGAATACTCTATCCACGCTGTGATTGTGAAGCCTTTATTATAATAGGACGGGAACAAGCTCGTTACTATTATGCTGCTTCCCGCTGCCTTCTCAAGAGACACGACGTTGTTCGGCAGATTTCCGTTGCATAGACCAACCAGACCAATGTCTGTGAGTGTGCCTGGCCCCAACGGCCTGGTGATACCACACTGTCCTGCGACCACCCTCTGAGCTGAATTCGCGTTAAAGTTGAAAGCACCAAGCTGGTATACTGCAACTATAATTATCATTATAACCATTATGGTCCATCCGTAAGTAATCAAGTATTCTACAACAGATTGCCCTTTGTCCAGACTAGGCTTTTCCATCTTGATCGTAAAGGTAGCGAAAACAAGTAATAAATTACTATCTGATATACTAAATTAAAGGTGTTGCATGGACGATTGCATATTCTGTAAGATAGTGGCAAAACAGGAAGTTTCGTACGAGGTATACGAAGACACCCTCGTGAAAGCTTTCCTTGCAAGATTCTATCCAATAAGCGAAGGGCACACAATTGTGATACCGAAGAAGCACTATGAAAATATATACGATGTTCCTGACGAAGTGCTGCAGAGGATGGTCTCAGTTGCAAGAAAGATCGCACTCTCTTATCAAAAATCCCTAAATGCGAATTCTGTAGACCTGACTAGCTCTTCTGGAAAGGAGGCACAGCAGAAAATAATGCACATGAACATACACGTAATACCAAGGTACGACGAAGAAGATAAGTGGGACTTCAAGGGCAGACCAGAGTTGCAGGGCAGGTTGGATCTGACGATTTCAAAAATAAAGAAGGTGCCGATTATCTAGCGCGTTTTGAAATCCGCAAAACCGTTATCTCCTCAAAGAAGAAATGGGCCTTGGCTGCCTCGGAGAAAACAAGCCCTTTTTCTTTGATAAACGAAGCTAATCTTTCGTAATCTGAGAGGCTGCTTGCGACAAGAATTGCTTCCCCCTCTTTCTTAAGATAATCTTTCAGGCTTTCCACAAAGCGCAACGACAGCTCTATGCCTTTCTCTCCACCCTGCCACGCCATAGATCTCTTGTCAACTTTCTCACCTTTTTCTGCAGGAAGGTATGGCGCGTTGAATATTATGATGTCGAATTTGCCTCTGATGTTCTCGAAAAGATCGCTCCTGGCAAACTCCGCTTCCGCATGCATCAGCTTCTTGTTTGCCTGAAAGTTTGATTTAGCTGCGCTCACCGCTTCGCTGTTGACATCAGAAAAAACAACCCTCTTCACGTTGCCGTTCTTTGCGGCCAAGAGCCCAAGCAGGCCTGTCCCTGTGCCAAGATCAAGCACATCAACTTCGTGCTTTTTTTCTTTTATCACCCTTTCGATAACCTTTCCTGCAAGGAACGAGTCCTCTCTAGGTTCGTACAAGTTCTCAGGGGTATCTACAACAAGTCCTTCATATTCTAGCATCAAGCGCGTTTCACAAAAACAATATAAATATGTATCATCTTCTAAGCAATAAGTGGTCTGATGTTATTCAGCGAAGCTGCAGAATATTACAGCAAGCTAGAATCAATATCCTCAAGACTGCAGATGATCGACGTACTCACAGAGATGCTGAGCAAGGCAAAGAAGAACGAGATAAGGAAGCTTGTTTACATGATACAAGGGCAGCTTGCGCCCCCTTTTGAAGGAATCAATATAGGAATAGCTGAAAAATCCTCAGAGGAGGCGATATCAAGGGCTACAGGCTACACAAAAAACGAGGTAATATCCACTTACAAGAAGCTCGGCGATCTAGGCAGCGCAGCAGAGCAGTTGACTTCAAAGACGAAGCTTAGGAGGATGAGCAAGAACAAGTTCGACGTGACGGAGGTTTTTGATACGATGCTTCGCATAGCCTCCACTTCAGGTGAGGGAAGCCAGGATACAAAGATAAGGCTGCTCACTGAACTTCTTGCAACATCAAGCGGCGTAGAAGCGAGATATATAGTTAGGTTTGGTTTGGGCCAGCTCAGGCTCGGCCTTGGAGACGCAACCATCCTAGAGGCACTCTCAAAGGTTGCAACCGGGGAGAGGAAGCTTAAGGGCGAGCTGGAGAATGCGTACAACCTGTGCAGCGACCTCGGTGAGGTGGGTGAGATCCTCCTCGATAAAGGAGAGAAAGGGATAAAAGACTTCAAGGTCACCCTTTTCAAGCCCATACGACCGGCGCTCGCCGAGAGGCTCCCGACCGCTGAGGAGATCTTGGAGAAGATGCATGGGAAGTGCGCTGTCGACAGCAAATACGACGGGTTCAGAGTTCAGGTCCATGTGGACAGGAAGAGCAAGAAGGTGGAAATCTTCTCTAGGAGGCTTGAGAAGGTCACCAACATGTTTCCGGAGATAGTTAAGGCAGCCCTGGAAGAGGTAAAGGCGGACACCGCGATTTTCGACGGCGAGGCTATCGCTTTCAACGAGGACACAGGAGAGTATTACCCGTTCCAAGAGACGATTCAGAGGAAGAGGAAGCACGACATAGAGAAGAAGAGCATCGAGATGCCACTCCACGTCTTCGCCTTCGACATAATGTTTGTTAATGGGGTCGACTATCTGGAGAAGCCATACGAAGAGAGAAGGGAGAAGCTTGAGAGTATTATAAAGACTGGCGGCACGATACGCTTCTCAAACCAGATTATCGTCACCCAGCCGAAGAAGCTGGAGCAGTTTTTCCAGGAGGTCATCGCGCTAGGCCTTGAGGGAATCGTGGCTAAAGACCTCAACGCGAGATATGTCGCCGGCGCAAGGAAGTTCAGCTGGATAAAGATGAAGAGGAGCTACAAGGGCGAGCTATCCGACACCCTTGACCTCGTAATAATAGGATACTATTTGGGAAGGGGACAGCGCACCGAGTTCAAGTTCGGCGGACTGCTCTGCGCAGCTTACAACGAGAAGAAGGATCTATTCGAGAGCGTGACCAGGATAGGAACCGGCTTCTCGGAGGAGCAGATGAGCAGGCTGAAGAGCGTACTCGACAAGATAAAGGTGAAGAACAAGCCGGCGAGAGTGTCTTCGGAGATGGTGCCCGATTTCTGGGTTGAGCCAAAATACGTCGTGAGTGTGAGAGCCGACGAGATCACAAAATCACCGATGCATATGTGTGGGAGGGAGACGCAGAGCGACGGAAGTGAGGTTGGATACGCGCTCAGATTCCCTAGGCTGGTCAGTGATGGAGTAAGGAGCGACAAGAGCGCGGAAGATGCAACAACAACAAAGGAAGTGATTGAAATGTTCGACCAGCAGAAAAAAGTAAGGCTCGCAGAATGATATTTTTTGAGTAAAATTTCTTACTTTTAAGATAATTTAGTATATCTGAATAAAAAATATAACCTTATTTATATGAAAATAACCTTGTTTATCACTACCTTTTTATATATCTAAGTAAAAAATAAAACAATAATTACAATAAATTTACTAAATTCACCTCCGCTTCCACTACAAAGCTTTCGACATAAGGTTTTTAAATATATTCTAAATATCATATAAACAGGCGATCGAATGACAGATTTTGCGAACGAATTTTTGGGAAATAGCACTAGCACTCCTGCGGAAGCGGAGGCTAATCCACAGATAAAGATTGTAACCATAGGCGTAGGAGGCGGTGGTTGCAATACGGTGAACAGACTTATGAAAGTAGGAGTGAGGGGAACCGAACTATTTGCGGTTAATACGGACGTTAACCACTTCAAGATAATCGATGACCGAATTAAGAAGGTCTTGATTGGAAAGAGCATCACAAGAGGCTTGGGTGCTGGCGGTTCACCAATAGTTGGTGCGAAAGCAGCCGAAGTTGATAGGCCGGCGCTTGAGGAAGTTGTTTCCGGAGCGCAGCTGGTCTTCATGTGTCGCGGAGCCGGAGGAGGAACAGGAACTGGCGCTGCACCGGTGATCGCGCAGATTGCAAAGGAGCAGGGAGCGATAGTAGTCGCAATGGTAACATATCCGTTCGATCTTGAAAGAGTGAGAAAGGTGAAGGCAGAGGAGGGGATTCAGCAGTTGAGAAAGTATTGCGACAGCGTCATAATACTGGACAACAACAGGCTTGTGAAACTCCACCCTAACCTGCCTATGAACGAGGCCTTCGCGGTCGCGGATGACGTTCTTGCAAAGGCTATCGGCGGACTTGTTTGGACAATAACCCAGCCAAGCCTGATCAACATCGACTTCGCTGATGTAAGAAGCATAATGGGAAGCGGAGATGTAGGTTTCATAGCTTACGGTGTTGGAAAGGGCAACGACAAGGTTGCTTCAGCTGCAGAAGCAGTGCTGAAGAACAAGCTGCTTGACGTAGACTATGAGGACGCAAAGGGCGCATTGATACACATCTCAGGTGCGTCTGACCTGACGCTAGGAGATGCGATAAAGGCTGGAGAACTCATAACCGAGCGCATGTCCCCTACCGCAAACATCAAGTGGGGTGCAAGGCTGATTCCAGGATACGAAGGGCAGCTAGAGATAGTAGCAATAGTAACTGGGGTCAAGGGATCGAGCATCTTTGGCCACTTTGAGGATGAGAAGAAGAAGCAATACAGCGACATAGAGATGATCTGAGCTTCTTCTTTTTTTATTTTTTTATATTTCAGTGTTTGGTGAAAAAATGGCGACCGTGCAGAACGATTTTGACTACGATACGTTCACTCCCAGAATAGCCGTTGTTGGCTTGGGTGGACAGGGGTGCAACTTAGTTAACAGACTATATGGCACAGGCATAAAGAGTGCAGACACAATAGCTATGAATACAGATCTTGCACATCTCAACATTACCAAGGCTACTAAGAAGCTGCTTCTTGGCAGGGAAGTAACAAAGGGTCTTGGAGCCGGAGGTTTTCCTGAAGTGGGAGCAAAGGCGGCTGAGCTCAGCAAAGACGAGATCATAAAGGTCATTGACGGTTACGACCTGGTGTTCCTGGCAGCAGGACTCGGAGGAGGAACCGGATCTGGAAGCGTTCCGGTAGTCGCAAAGATGGCAAGAGAGCTTGGCGCGACTGTCATAGCAACAGTCACATATCCGTTTGCACTTGAAAGGAGCAGGAAGCTGAAGGCAGATTGGGCATTCGAGCAGCTTAGTAAGTATGCGGACTGCACGATAGTCATAGAGAACGACAGGCTGCTTTCGTATGTTCCGAACCTTCCTATTGATAGGGCTTTCTCTCTGATAGACAACATAACGGGCAACGCTGTAAAAGGCATAGCTGACACGATAATGCTTCCAAGCCTTATCAACCTTGACTTTGCGGACCTGAGGACTGTGGTAAGAAACACGGGCACCGCAGTGATAAGTATCGGCACAGGCTCAGGCCCTGACAGAGTCGACCAGGCGATAAGAACAACACAGCAGCACCCGTTGCTGACTGTCGATCGCGAAGGAGCGAAGGGCGCACTGGTGCACGTGGTTGGCGGAAACAACCTTACCATAAGCGAGGCGACAAGGATAGGCGCTGAGGTCACGGAAGGGGTTGCAAGCGACGCGAACGTCATATTCGGAGCGAGGATGCTTCCGGAGCTATCAGACCAGATAAAAGTGATGTCTATAGTCACCGGAGTGAAAGCGAAGTTTGGTACGCCGCATTCGCGCGAATCAGTACCGGCAATGAAGCTTGAAGGTCTTGAAATCCTTTAATGGTCCTGACCAATTTGTTTTCGGAATAGCGTCAGCAAAGTATAAAAACTCTCTATGCAAAACATATCTGTATCCTTAACTAGGTGAGCGTTTGTCAGATGAAATAATGTATGTATCGGTCGGCGACCTAAGCGTAGGAAGATTCATACTCATAGATAATGTTGCATGCAAGGTTGTTGACATAGAGTTCTCCAAGCCCGGAAAGCACGGTTCAGCAAAAGTGAGAATAACAGCTATGGGAGTATTCGACGGCCAGAAGAAGACCCTGCTCAAGCCGAGCCATTCAGAAGTGGAGGCTCCTGTGATAACGAAGAGGAAAGCGCAGATCGTGTCTGTAACCGATTCCTCCGCGCAGCTGATGGACCTAGAGAGCTATGACACTTATGATCTTCCCATACCTGAAGAGCTGAGAAACACGGTGAAAGCGGGAACAGAGGTCGAAGTGATTGAGACGATGGGAAGGAAAGCGATGACAAGAGTAATTGGTGGTGCTTGATGGAAATTCAAATAGGAAAGGACTTTGAAAACAAGCTGTTTGGAAGAAGGGAAATCTCCTTTTCTCTTTCTTATACTGGCAAGATGCCGACAAAGGAAGAGGTGAAGCAGGAACTATGCAAGAAGCTAAGCCTGAATCCAGAGCTTACTCTGATTGTGAAGATTAGCCCGCTTTTTGGTACAACCGTGAACGACGGTCTTGCTCACACATACGTATCGAAAGAGATGATGAACGTAGAGCAGAAATACCTTTTTGAAAGGAAGGGGAAGAAAGACAAGAAAGCCGGCGCACAGGCTCAGGCCCCAGCACCTGAAGCCAAGGCTGAGCCTAAGAACGAAGCCAAGAAGGAGGAAAAGAAGGAGGAAAAGGCTGAGGCACCAAAAGAGTGATTGAATGGCAGAAAACAAACCAGCAGCAGGCGCACCAACAAAAGAGAAGAAAACGAAGAAGGTAGAGCCATACAAGCCAGGAAAACTCTGCCCAAAGTGCAGCTCAAGGATGGCTGAGCACGCAGACAGGAACACATGCGGGAAATGCGGGTATACTGAATGGAAAAAAGAAGCCCAAAAAAGGTAATTGCTCTGAATATGAAGAATAAGAGGAGCAAAGGCAAGGCAAAATATATTGCGTACGCCTCTTTTTATCTGCTCCTGATAACATTCGTGATTTTGACTTTTGCGGCACTCGAAAATATGGTGAGCTTGACTGCCGCCAACTTCGTCCTCACCGCAATTCTCTCCCTTCTATTTCCAACATTTTCATTTTCTTACCTTTACTTCCGCGGCTACAGCACAAAAGGCATAATCAATGACCTTGGCTTAAGCAGGAAAAATCTTACCCCGAGCTATCTGGTGATCGGTGCGTTACTATTCCTGGTGCTTTTTGCAATGGAGGTGACCGTCAGCTTGCTTAGCGCGGTGAGCGGCACGCAGATAAGCACAAACGTCAACCTTATTTTGCAAGGCGCTCCTGCATGGTTCCTCTTCTTCACAGCGATCATCGCGCCGATAGATGAGGAGATATTCTTCCGAGGCTTCCTGATAAAGAGATTTTCATCTTTCTTCAAATCAGTTGGCTTCGCTATAATCATGAGTGCATTTGTGTTTGGAATACTGCACGCAAGCTACGACTCCACTTTCGGCATAGAGATAATTGCTGCTTTCATTTTTGGAATACTTTCCGGTTACGTCTTCACGAAGCTTGAATCGTTATACCCTTCAATGCTGGCGCACATGATCCTCAACTCCGTAGCGATCGCCACACTCATAGTGATGATATGAGGCTGAAGCTCATATTGGTCGAGCCGAAATACCAGATAAACGTCGGCTACGTGGCTAGGGTCGCTAAGAACTTTGGAATAAAACGTCTTTATTTTGTTGCGCCCAGAGCTTACCTGAAAGGAGGGACGGCAACCAAATACTCAAAGCACGCCCACGAGCTTGTGGAGAATGCTTTGCTTTACAGAAACTTCGACCAGGCGGTTAAGGACTGCGATATTGTTGTAGGTACTACTGGGATGTGGAGGAAGGCAAGCACTAATTTCAGGAACGTGCTTCTACCAAGGCAGCTTGCAAACAGGCTGAATGAGATCGGCGCAGGCAGGAAGGTCGCGCTCGTGATCGGAAGGGACGACATAGGTCTCACAAAGGAGGAGCTGGAAAAATGCGACCTGATAACTTACATAGGTACCAACCCAGAGTACCCTGTTCTCAACATCTCCCACGCGCTGTCCATAATACTGTTCGTCCTGACAGAGAAAAAGTATGAAAAGGAGTACGACCGGCTAGCTTCGAACAAGGCTCAGAAGGCTGAAGTAGACGCGCTGCTGAGAATATTCTCAAAATCGATAAAAGGAAAGAGGATAAGAAACAAAAAGGCCGTGAGCCTTGCTTTCAAAAGGTTAGTTGCGCTCTCCCACCCTACCGGTAAGGAGGTTCACGCGCTCATGACAGCGCTCAAATAAACAAGCTTACTGCGTCTTCTTCTTCTTTATTATCTTTACCTTCGCAGGAGTAAGAAGTATCCTCGCTTCGTCTATTTGGGCTATGTCGCCGTTTATCTTTGTGACATAAGCCTTGAGAGAAGTTACTATGTTGTTTCTGGTGTTAGGTCTCTTGTTGATCTCTGTGGTATTTAGAAGTATTATATTCTTCTTGTCAAGCTCGTCCTCTATCACCTTAACATCATCCTCACCAACTATGTTAACAGGTTTCACGTACATATCTGCAGGCTCGTTAAGAACATCAACGTTCTCCATTTCCGCAGATCCCATGTATTCCTCTATGCTCATTTCTTTTGAGGATCCCAATGCTTGTCCAAGTTTATCGAAAATTCCCATTTAGTTCACGGTCGCCCTTTCAAGGTCAATACTATGTGTAAGTTAATTTTTAAATACCTTACTTAACTTTTGAGAAGTCCACTATAACGATAAAAGGGCATTTTTTAACAAAATTTTTAAGAAAAATAGCGAATTTTTTGAAAATAAATCATGTTTCTGAAACCCCAAGTTGTGGTTTCCTGCCTAAGCCCTCATTCTTTGCTTCCAAAGTCCTCTCTATAGCGCGTCTTATCGTTTCTCCTCCTTTCATGTAGGTAGTTTTTCGCATCATGTTGAACAGATCATTTTCCGGAGTAGCTGTATTCATCGCTGCGATTAGCATCTCGCTAGGATCCCTGCTTCTCGCTAATACCTTTAACATTCTCGGATCGTTTGTTTTCCTTGCAGCGCTCTCTCTTAATTTTATCAGCCCCCTATACTTTTTGAGGTGTTTAGGGTCCTCAAGTAAACCGTTTTCTTGATAAATTTTTATCTGTGCATTAAGAAGTTCTAGGCCCAAGGTGCTGTCCCAGATAATCTGTTTCCGCAGTTCTAGCTCTACCTCCTGCATTACAATCTCCAGAACCTTCTCCCTATCGTCATCATAGGTCAAGACTTCAATGTTAAGAGCAGCGCTTTCATCTCTAAATCTCACCAGCTGTCTTATCTTGACGTGTGTCTGCCCCCCAGAGATCTTGTCGCTTATTATTGTGTCCTTTTCAACACTGTCTACGTCAACATAACCTTTTTCGATTCCTTCCCATCTGATTATCCCAGCAATCTGATTAGCAAAATCTCTGATAAAGCTTTTCTTCTCTTTCTTATGCTCCACAGCTATTCCTTCCATATGCTCAGTTTACCTTTTTTTGACCCAATTTAATGCTAACTGACGATTTGTTTTTAATTAGATTTGACCTGGTCCATGATCTTCTTCGAGACCTCGCTGCCAAAGAGCTTATTGAGTTTTTCAGCGGTCCCTGGCGCGTGCAAGTCTGAAACCCTCCTTATTCCATTGTTATACATGACCCTTGCCCTGACTCTTCCGACCTGCTCCAGGCTTACCAGATCAACTAGCTCCTTGTTTATACCATACCGTATTCTCACCCGCATCTCAAGCAGCCTTGAGGTGCTCACCCTCATTATCTTCCCAAGCTCCATTGCTGCGTAGAGCAGCCAGTCTGCGTTTGAGATCTTTACAAAGAGTGCTCCTGGGGTGGTGCCGTATTCTTTCACAAGCTCTGGCTCGCTTATCTCGTTCGCCCACTTGTTCAGCATCATCGCTGTGCTGAATGCCCTTACCTTATAATCAAATTCAAACATCTCCTCTTCATCCAGCTCTTCCTCATTGTATTTTGTCGATGGGTTGTAAAGCACGTATTTCTCTTCAGCCTCATCCGTGGCCTTCACGTATGGTCGCATTTCAAGGGTGTTGCATACCATAAACAGGTTTGCGATGTCGTCCCTATCGTCCCTCATCAGCATGTCAACCATGCGCTTTGCTGAAAGCGGGTCTATATAGAGCTCGCTGACCCTTGCGCCCAGCTTTGTTGCGCTGTAAATACTCCCTCTTTTTTCAACGAAGCCCCACTTCTGTAGCTCCTCAAGTATCTTCTGCACGTTCTTGTTGATCTCTCTCATGTTAGAGTACTGGTAACCGTAGAAAGTCTCTCCAAAGAAGTTAGTGATAGATTCTCCGCTCCTTAGAAAGTCAGTGGCTATGAATGCAAGAACGTGAGTGCGAAGCACAGGCAGTATCCCAAGGCTCGAATCGATCGGCTCAAGCTCAGCATCTATGTACTTTCTGTATAGATCCATGATTTCTACCTTAGACTTCGCAATCAGAAGTGCTCTGCCGCTCGTATCATATTTTGGCCTTCCTGCTCTCCCGAATAGCTGCGTGACCTCATTTGTGCTTATCCTCTCCATTCCAGAGTCCTCACCATACCTGCTGGTATCTCTCACAAGAACCGTCTGTGCTGGCAGGTTAACCCCAAGCCCCAGAGTGGTGGTCGAACATATGACTTTTATCAGGTTGTCCTTGAAAGCCTCTTCAACTTCGTGTCTTTGCGAGTTCACAAGTCCGCTGTGGTGGAAAGCGGCGCCATTCCTTATGTCTTTTGCAAGCTTCTCGCACTGAGTCGTTGGCTTGCTCAGTGCACCAAGTACCCTTCCAGCAACCTCCTCCAGTTTTTTCTTATCCTCAGCCTTCAGGTACTCCTTCACAACAGCTTGGAACTTCTCGGCTCCTGCTTCTGTGTTCCTCTTTGTTGAATAGAATACGATTATCTGCTTGTTCCTGTTTAGCACATCCTCGATTATCCTTATCTCAGGCAGCATGCTGTTTCCCTTCAGCAGCTCGTCTCCCTCCCTATAGTATACTCTATCTCCAAGAACTATTCCCTTTTCGAGCTTTATCGGCCTGTAATCGCTTTCTACCAGGTTTGCATCAAGCCATTTTGCAATCTCGTCCGCGTTGCCTATCGTTGCGCTCAGCGCCAATATCTGTGTGTCCTTGCAAAGCCTCTTGAGTTTTGTTATGAGTATTTCTAGAGTCGGGCCCCTCCCAGACTCACCTATCATGTGGACCTCATCGAAAATTATACATCCTACATTATCAAGCCAGTTGAGTCCATGCCTTATAAGACTGTCAAGCTTCTCTGTAGAAACAAAGACAATGTCGTACTTAGAAAGCCATGGATCAAGTGAGTCAAGGTCTCCAATAGACATCGCAATCTTCAGGTATGGGTAAGCCTGCTTGAACTCTTCATACTTCTCATTAACCAAGGCTCTCATAGGCGCGACATATACAGCCTTCTTCTGCCTGCCTATTACACTTCTTATAATTGCCATCTCTGCTATCAGCGTCTTCCCGCTTGCGGTCGGAGAAGCGATCACAAGGTTGTTCCCAGAAAAAAGTCCAGCTTCAATAGCTAGTTCCTGTGGTGGGGTGAGAGATTTTATCCCTCTTCCCTCCATCGACTCTAGCAGCTCATTTGGAATCTTGCCCTTTAGCTCCCCTACACTCTTCATGATAATCTAATTCGACTTTTGATTATTAATAGCTTGCGTGTTTTTCATAGCAAAGTATTTAATCTTCAGTCTCATTTTATCATAACTGGTGTATTAGTGCTTCTCGGAATAAAGAGAATTTATGAAAAGGCTAGTATAACCGATGGAAAACGTATTTTTGTCGACCGCCTTTGGCCGCGTGGTGTCAAGAAAAGCACAGCGAACGTAGACATGTGGTTGAAGGACGTGGCACCAAGCGACGCGCTGAGGAAATGGTTTGCTCACGACCCGAACAAATGGGTGGAGTTTGAAAGCAGATACACAAAGGAGTTGGAACGCAATCCTGCAGTCCAGCAACTCATAGACATAATAAAGAGCTCTGACGTCACGCTTCTATATTCCACAAAAGACAAAGAGCACAACAACGCGGTTGTTCTTGCGGCTTTTATCAAAAAATCTATTTAATATACGTATTTCCTTGTTTCTTTTTTCATTTCACCAGTGAGGGGAGCTTTAGTAGCCTCAGCGTCTTTTGGTTTTTCTTCGCCAGAATTTCTCCGTTCGATCATCATAGCATCTCCGACCATCATTCTTTTTCCTCCTCCCCTTCTAGTAACGTCCCATTTCGGATTGGCATCTTTTAGCACACTGACGTATCCGACAACCAAGCCGAAGGTGTAATAAGTAGTAGTTGCATCTCCCGAGGCGTCGATGGCCGAGAAAATTGCATTAAGAACTGGATCATTCTTATCTTTATCAGTAATAAAGAAATCGTTATACTTGTGGTTGTATAAATTCTTCAGTCCATTGAATAAAACTTTGTTTTCTTCCCAGCTTTTGTTAAAGAAATAACGGACGCAATCTATTGCTCTGATTGTCGTAGCTTCCAGGTTAGCTCCTTTTAATTTTGATATATCTTTGAACTTTCCTTTCAAATGTTCTGGTATTCTATCTAATACTGGTTTAGCCTTTAGCTCTGCCGCCCATTCCTCATATCTTGTTTTTACTTTCTGCTCTTGAGACATATATTTTTATGCTGTTTTATGCTTTAAATAACTTCTTCACTTTTTGTATTGCGTCGGCTGCCTTATCCACATCCTCCTTGTTATTGTAAATGTAGAAGCTGATCCTCGTTACTGCACTCTCGTTTATTATGCTTCTCACTAAAGGCATTGCGCAGTGGTATCCGCTTCTTACCGCAATCCCCTCACTATCAAATATCTGTGCTACATCATGAGCGTGTACTTTATCAACAGCGAATGATATCACTCCTGCGCGCTCCTCGATGTGGTTCGCGTCAAGCCCATAAATCTTTACACCCTCAATACTGCTCAGCTTTTCAATAGCGTATTTTGTGAGATCTTTTTCATGGTTTCTGACGTTCTGCATCCCCAACTTCTTCAGATATTTAACGGCAACGCCTAGCCCGACCCCTCCCTCTATGTTCTGGGTCCCTGCTTCGAATTTCCACGGAAGTTCGTTCCATGTGCTCTCTTGGAAATCTACGCTGAGTATCATATCTCCTCCACCGAAAAGAGGGTTCATGTTCTTGAGCAACTCATCCTTTCCGTAAAGAATCCCAATACCTGCAGGTCCAAGCATCTTGTGTCCAGAGAAGGCAAGAAAATCACAATCCATCTCTTTTACACTGACAGGCATATGTGGAACAGACTGTGCAGCATCGACTATTACCATCGCTCCCGCATTATGCGCAAGTTTCGTCATCTGCTTTGCGTCGTTTATCGTTCCAAGGACGTTTGAGACGTGTGTAAATGCAACTATTTTCGGCTTCTTCTCAAGCCTGCTCTTATAATCTTCAATATCAATTGTGCTTCCATCCTTGATCTCTATATAATCTAGAATTGCACCTTTCCTCTTTGCAAGCATCTGCCATGGCACGATGTTGCTGTGATGCTCCATCTTGCTTATGAGTATTCTGTCTCCGCTCTTTATGTTTTCGTTCCCGTAGCTGAGCGCCACAAGGTTTATTGCTTCGGTGGTGTTCCTCAAGTAAATTATCTGCGAAAAATCTTCAGCATTAATAAGTTTCGCTACCAGCTTCTTCGAACCAATGTACTTCTCTGTCGCCTCCTCAGCTATCTTGTATATTCCCCTGTGTATGTTCGCGTTGTAAGTCCTGTAATACCTGCTGACCGCATTTATCACTTGCTTCGGTTTCTGGGATGTTGCCGCGCTGTCAAGATAAACAAGAGGCTTTCCATTCATCTCTATCTTCAAGATCGGAAAGTCCTTTCTTACTTTTTCAACGTCAAATCCATCCACATTTTCACTTTTTCAGGAAAGAGTCATATCCTTCCTTTTCGAGCTTCTCTATAATCTCCTTCCCTCCCTCTGCGACCATCTCACCTTCTACCATCACATGTACGAATTGGGGCTTCATGTACGAAAGTATCCTGCTGTAGTGTGTTATCACAAGCAGGCTCATCTTGTGCTTCTCTGCTATCTCATTTATGTTTGTTGCGACAACCTTTATAGCGTCTATGTCCAACCCAGAATCAGGTTCGTCAAGTATGGCAAGGTGCGGATTAAGCACAGCAAGCTGCAAGATCTCCGCTTTCTTCTTTTCCCCTCCAGAGAAACCCTGGTTCAGCGACCTGCCGACTATTCCGTTGCTTATTTTCAGTTTGATAGACCATTCTTCAATGTCTTTCATGAAGGTATTCACATCAACATCCTTATCATCAACTGACCTCTTCGCAGTGTGCAGGAAGTTCACGAATCCCACACCATCTATCTCTATCGGATTTTGGAATTGAAGAAATATTCCAAGCTTAGCTCTCTTATCTGCCGAAAGCTTCAGTATGCTCTTGTTGTCCACCAGTATGTCTCCTTTGGTGACTTTGAGTTTGGGATGTCCCATTATAGCCTTCGCAAGCGTAGATTTTCCACTGCCGTTCGGCCCCATGATCACATGAAACTCATTGTCCTTTATCTTGAGGTTCACTCCCTTTACTATCTCCTTCTCTTCAATGTTTACGTGCAAATCCTTGATCTCCAAGTTCATTCTACTCTCCTCTATATTTGTAATGCCCTTTGAATGTGCTCGCGCTGGTGTGCGCGCTGCCCGCAAGCCACATGCTTTCAGTAGTTATCTTAGGTATAAATCCATATTTCTTACTTGTCATCTTCTCGTTCACTATGCTTGCGACTATCTCTCTTGCAATAATATCGTTTATCTTTGCTATTCCTCCAGATAGAAAGCCGTTGACTATCGCCTTTTTCGCTGAGAGCTCGTCAGCGCCCCTTGACATCAGGTAGAAAATCGCCTCTTCATCAATCGGCGCAGTTGCAGAGGAGTGCGTAGCCTTTACGTTGTTTGTGCCTATGCTCATGCCGGGTATGGAATCTATGTGTGCATCTTTGTCAAGTATTATCCCCCTCTCATTCACGTAAGACCTCGATTCACCAGCGTCCTTTGCTATAGTTGCGAAGCCTTTGAGTAAGCACGAAGACCTGTCCATTAGCACGGCCTTTGACTCAAGCACAGCATGGGAACTCTTTGCAGAGTTCGTTATCATCGTGCTTATATCCTGCTTCTGCTCTCCAGAGCTTACAAGCAGCTCGTTGACTTCCACCTTTGAAAGGTATCCGTTTGCGTTTATTGTGCTCCTTGCTTTGGTGACCCCACCTCCGTTGTACACAGCATTGAGCTTCAGGTCGCTGCTCTCTTCAGACGTGGACCTGTTCATTGCGATCACCGTCGTTTTCTGGCTCTCGTTATGGATCATGTTTATTTCTGCGTTTGCGAAACTTCCCATTCTTATCTCATTGATGCTTCCAACCATCGTTTCTTCCACATCCTGTGAAGCATAATATTCGAAAAGGCTTAGCGAAGCCTCCTTTCCCACATTTACAAATATCTGCACGGGCAGCACTCCATTTGCGCACAGGAACATCAGGTTGAGCTTTGCGGTGATGTTCTCTGGTATATCAATCATTATTACTCTGCTTGAATATGCGTTAAGAAACGCGGCAATCCTATCGTCGCTGCTCTTCACCATCTTTTTTTCGATTATCTGCGAGCTTAGAGACTTGGAATCGATGACCTTGACGTATTTGCTTGTCTTATCAGTCTTAGCGCCTGTTTCCCATACTACTATATCAAATTTTTTCCTTAGAGCCTCCTCCATGCCTGCGACAGTCTTCTGCACCTCGACGTCGTCCTTCGCTCCGTTACCTCCTTTTTTCAGTTTTTCGGCAAACTTGTCCAGCTTCAGCATGACGTAATATCTTTTGTAAAGCTCGCCCTTCTCTTCAGGAAGTGTCTTCAGCTGCGTAATCGCGTCTTCTAAATAAGCGCTGTAATCCATAAAATCTAAACCTTCTAACCTACAGAGTTCGACATGTCAAGGTTGATGAGCCTCTTCAATTCAAGCGAGTATTCTAAGGGCAGCACATCCGCAAGCGGCTTGATGAACCCAAGAACTATCATCGCTATTGACTCCTCCTCGCTGAGCCCTCTTGACATCAGGTAGAAGAGCTGTTCCTCTCCGATGCTACCTACACTAGCCTCGTGGCTTAT
>CAWHXT010000002.1:0-51048 GCA_963833485.1 uncultured Microcaldota archaeon
CACTTTCACCGTGAATCGAAGCTGCTTGAGTTCCGTGTCGTCTCCCGAAATCCTGGGCCAATGCCGGCAGCGACAGCGTGGCGAGGACAATCAGCAACGGTAGAATCGTTTTCATGCGTTCACTTCTCCTTCGGACGACAGGAATTGTTCGCGAGTTAGATTTGCTGGCGCATAATATACTTGGCCATACCGGGAATCTCAACCGCATCGTGGAAATCAAGAGCCCCGTTACCGTCCCGCTTGCGGCTTAGCATCTGTTTGACTACAGTGTGACACGGAACTTGAGCATGATAGACGCAACAGAATGCCTGGTGCCATGCTTCCGTCGGCGGAAGCATGTTCTCGACCGGAAACAACGAAGACATGCTTCCGAAGACGGGAAGCATGGCACCGGGCGGCTTGGAGGCCCAGCGTCCGAACCGCTCGCCGACCTGATGGCACGCGCGCGTCGGCACGACTACGCGGTGGGCTATTTCAAGAAGCTGGTACCTTGAATCGCTTCAGGGCGTTCTGGACGCGGCCGAGCAAGCCCTCGCCTCGGGTCATCCGCGTTTCAGCGCGGCGAACTTCCTCACCCGCCCGGATCGCCTGGCGGACGAGCGAATCGAATGGTATGGCCGCCTGGGGCTGGTGACGCAGGTCCGCTCCGCGTGCCGTGTGGTTCAATGCATCTTCAACGAGTGCCCCATCGACGTTTGCGTTCCAGGCGATGGAGTGCGGTTTCAACATCGTGTCCATGGCTGTGGCACAACCAAATGAGGATTATGCGCGCTGCGTATCAGCCATCGTCGCCGCAGCCCATGCTCGGGGCATCGGCGTGGAGGCCGAGGTGGGCGAACTGCCCTGCGCCGCCGCCGGAGCGAACAGACAGGGCAACCCACCACGCCCGAGGACGCCGCCCGGTTCGTCGAGGCGACCGGGGTCGATCTTCTGGCCGTCAGCGTGGGCAACGAACACATCGTGACGGGCAGAAGCAAAGACCTGGACCTCCAGGCGCTGGCGGACATCGCCCGCCGCGTTTCGGTCCCGCTGGTGCTGCACGGCGGAAGCGGCATCCGCCGGAATCGCTCAAGACCGCCATTTCCCTGGGCGTCCGCAAGGTCAACTACGGAACGTATCTCAAACAGCGATACCTCAGGCTCGTCGGGCCAGCTGGGGACTGTCCCTTCGCAGGGAAACCCGCATGACTCTGGGAATGGGGGCCGGATGATATCATAGGTCGCCGGTCGATTGGCCGTCCGCGGGGCCGTCCCCTTCAACGCATCGGATAAAGCTGGGCTGCCACGGAAAGGCGTAGGGCTCCGCCAAACGTAGATAGATAAGGGTGCCACCCTCAACCGGGGTCGTTGTTGTTCCCGGTTGAGGGTGTCTTGGATGCCCGGCACCCCCATCAATTGACAAGCGACAGTGCATGAGGACAATGATTATGAGCGAAATTCTGTGTGCGGGCATTCTTGTGGCGGACACTATCCGGCGGGCCGATGGCGGCCTTGCCTCGCGGAGCCAACTTTTGGTCCAGAATAAGAGTTGCTTTTAAATATTTCTAGCATATCATAACTAAGTAAAAGATAATATTAAATGATTCTTATGCCAGTGGAAAGCGGATATATTTTGCGAAAGGAGAAAGAATTCTTCAGAGACGAGTACACAGATCATTTCGTTTACATGAGCCTGCTCAAAGGTGAGAGGCACTTAGGACTCAAACAGCTCCTTGAGAAGATGGCAAATCAGGAGCAAAGACACATGAAGATCTGGAAAAACTCCTGAACGAAAAGGGCGTTTTCCCTAGAGCGCCAGTCTTCACTGCTTTGAGAGTCCTGGAATTCAAGATCATGCGAAGAGTTTTGGAATTGCTTTCATGGTAAAGGTGATGGAAAAGGAACGAAAGCAATGGTATTGAGGAATACTGGAAGGCAATCAATTCAAGAACCGCTGGCTCCAGTATGGCAAGAGGAATAAGAGATATCTTAAAGATGAGAGAGGCCATCAGCCGGACCTTAAAAGAGATTGAAGCGTATGAAAGGAGCCTAGAGATATCAAGTCCATCGTCTTTGGTTTGAACGACGGGCTTGTGGAAATTCTTGCTGCGGTTGCAGGGATTGCAGCGCTTTCGACAACGAGTTCGACGGTTGTTGCAGCTGGGATAATTGTCGGGGTCTCGGGAACGCTTTCCATGGCTGGTGGTGCATACCTTTCCTCAAAGTCCCAGAACATCGTAGAGAGGGCAGTTGAGATTGAAGGACGTAAAAAGATAAAGATGACCGAACCAGTAAAGGACGCGTATTATACTGGTGTTTTTTATTTCCTCGGGCGTTGTACCCATCCTGCCGTTCATCTTCGGCGCAAAGAGTTATTTCGGGATAGTGCTAGCGATGATCTTAGATATAATAGTACTCACCATCGCATCGATAGTCATAGCGGTCGTTAGCGAGACCAGCGTGAAGAGAAGGACGTTTGAGATGATCGCCATCTCGTTAGGTGCGGCTATAGTTACGATCGTGATAGGCACGACACAAGGGCCTACTTTGGCATAGTTATCTGATTACTCCTGCTTCTACTTGCCCTTTGTCTTTTTGGCTGCGTTCATTCTCCAGTATATTACTAAAGCGATGACCACTATGATTATCGCCCCTATCAGATATGCGTATGAAGAGTCAGACCCTCCACCTTTATACACAATCCCATAGAAGTTCTCGGAGGTGGAATACTGCTGATTCGTCGCGCCGTTTGGCTGCGTCCACTGCTCGTACAAAGAGACAGGATACTGTCCAACATTTCCCTGCCCGTCAACGTTCACATAGAAGGTTACTGTTGTAGATGCGCCTGGCGCAAGAGAGTTGATATACACATTGGGGTTCACTGGCGATATTGGATATATTGTATCGAGTGAGAAGGTTATCTCCTGTGCCGTCTCGCTGCCAGTGTTCTGTATGGTGAAACTTATTGGCGCATACGTGCTTCCCGGAGCCAGAGAGTCGTTCACACTCCTTATTGTGAACTGGGCGCTCTTCTGTAGGCTTATGTTCAGATATGATGTCTTCGTTGTGGCGTTCTGGTAGTTAGCGTTGGAATAACTTATCTGTACGGGGAGTAAGTAGTTGGTAAGGTTGTCTCTCCTGTTTGCTATTATGAATACAGACTCGGTTGCGGTTGACCCTGCACCAATGGTTCCAATGAAGAGGTTCGACAGCCGAGCTGCCCACTGTTATGTTCTGAGTGCTCAAGAACTTAACGCTGACGTTTTTCGCGATACCCACTCCAATGTTTTGTATGCCGACCGTTATCGTCTGGTTTGAGCCAGAGTAGAGAGTCTGTGGCTGCGAGCTGATTTCGCTTGCCACTAAGCTCGGCTCGCTTATCAGTACGCTAAGCGGCACTTTCTCGACCCTTGAGAGGTTTGTCCCGTACTGAGTGATGTAAGTGAGCTTGACTGGAAGGTAGCTGGATCCTTGCATGAGGGAACGGTTTGAGATCAGCGTAACCGTTGCGGTTGACCCTGAACCTGCGGCTATCGAACCGAGATTGAAGACATAGGTTCCTGAAATGCTGAAGTTAGAAGAGTTGAGGATCGTTGCGCTAACGTTTGTCGCAGAGGCAGTGCCGGTGTTTAATGCCTGAAGCGAAACGCTTATCGTGCTACCAGGGACCAGCGATGAAGTTGGAGTTGCAGATAGAACAAGATTAGGGCTTCCGCTTACGTAAAATGATATAGGCATTGTTGAAGAAGCTGTTGATGTGGTGGACGTGCCTCCTGTGGTTGTGATTATCTGGTAAGTCGCAACAACGTTAAGGGTGTATGTTCCTGACTGTATGTTCTTTGGTATCTGTAGGTGATATGTGAAATAATCTCCAGTGCCTCCGTACTCGCCATTGCCAATGCTACTTATGAACTGAGTGCCTGTTGGAGAGTAGTTCAGGAGCGGATAACTTCCAGTGAGACTTAGATCAACGTTTGTTATGCTCGTGTAGGAGTTGTATATCTGGAAAGATATTGTTATGTTGTCTCCAGCTATTACAGGCTGCGGAGTTATCCCAAGATTGGCGATTGAGAGCTCGTTGTTCGCGCTCACTAGCCCTGAAAGTAGCGCAACTGCGGTCATAAAGACCAGCAAAGTTGCAAACTTGTTTGCATTGTAAGTTTTCATATATCACACCTAAATATCAATCAACACCTGAAGAGGTCTTGAACACTTGGAAGCTTATAATTATGCATACCAGAGCGAAAGCTATGAGCACGCTGAAGTTGAGCATCACTGCGGAGGTCGACAGGCTTCCTTGTATCATCACGTTCCTTATTACATTGTTCGCATACGTTAGCGGATCGAAAGCCGCGAATGATTGAAGCCATCCTGGGAGACTTTGGATTGGAGTGATGCCACCTGAGATAAACCATAGTGGAAGATTTAATGTCTGGGCGAATATGGCAAAGGAGGTGACGTTTTTTATCTTTGAGGCCAGTATTATGGACATGCAACTGAAACTTGCACTTATGAAGACTACAGTCCCGAAGATGTAGAGTGTTGCAAGGGGTATTGACATTGCTATGCTCGCTCCGTCCGCCACGCCGATTAGCAAAGCGGCAAGAGCGAAGATCAGTCCTTGTGTCACTCCAGACATTATCCTGCTGAGCACTATCGCGTCCTTTTTTATTGGGGTTATGAAGAATGCCTTGAGGTTGCCCATCTGCCTGTCTGAGATCAGGGACATTCCCCCTCCGAAGAGCGCACCGAATATAACGACCATTGGGATCACGCCTCCAGCAAGGAACGTCTTATAGCTGCTGCTAGTTCCGTACAACGCACCCGCAACCACTTCAGGGCTTGTGGTTGCTGAAGGGACTGCAGAGGTTAGGCTTTTGGACACCTTCGCACCAAAAGCCGTGACTATAGTCTCTACAGCAGATACGCCCACCTGAGATGCTGTCTGCTGTGTGTTGCTGTAGTATATCTGGACGCCTGGGGCGTTTGGGCTAGAATGTGGGAATGTAGGGAGAATTATTACAACAACTGGGACTTGTCCGGCTTGGAGCTCTGAAAGTGCGGTACTCTCTGTTGTGACCGTACTGATTTGCAGCGACCTGCTGGAACTCAACTGAGAGAGCAGCGAAATGGACTGCGGGTTGTTTGCAAGGTTCACCACAGCTATCGGAACGTTCGACGGCAGCATGTTTATGCTCCCGAAGAAAACGATAATCACTATTGGAAATATTATGGATCTGATTAGGTTGGACCTGATGTTCGCCTTGAATATTAGCATTTCCCTCTTGTAAAGTGTAAGTGTATCTCCTAGCAATGACAAAGTATCAACCTCTTCCCCTGCTCATTCCTCTCATCATTTCGCTTCTTGATCCTTTCATCTCTCCAGTAGCATCCCTCATCGCGCTGCCCGTAAGCTTTACGAAGACGTCGTCAAGCGTTGGCATATGAAGGTTCACTGAAGAGACTGTGATTTTTCTCTTGTCTAGCTCCGTTAGTATCTTAGGCACCATATCTGTATTTTCGCTGTCCATGGCTGCAGTCAGTTGCTCTGCCTTGACTGTTGCGGTGATTTTGAATACCGACTTCAGTATTGCGGAAGCTGCTGTTGCTTCAGAGTTATTGTCAAAAACTAGCTCTAGCACTCTGCCTCCTCCGACCATTTTCTTGAGCTCTGATGGTGTGCCCGTAGCCTTTATCTTGCCATGGTCTATTATCGCAAGCTTATCGCAGAGCACGTCAGCCTCTTCCAGATATTGGGTTGTCAATATTATTGTGACACCATCTCTGTTGAGCTCCTTAATGTGCTCCCACATACTCTTCCTGTTTTGAATATCAAGCCCTGTTGTGGGCTCGTCAAGTATCAGAATCTTCGGGCGCTGAATCATCGATTTTACTAGCTCGAGCCTTCTCTTCATACCACCAGAGAAGGTACCTGCCTTCTTATTAGCGAAATTGGTTAGGTCTGATTCGAGGAGAGCTTCTTTTATCCTTCCAGGTATCTCTTCATGGGGGACATGATACAGCTCTGCAAATATTTCGAGATTTTCATGTGCGGTAAGGTCACTCTCAACTACTGTCTCTTGAGTCATCATCCCTATGAGTTGGTGAACTTCCTCAGCATGCTTATCTATATCAAGATCATTTACCAATATCTTGCCAGAAGTAGGCTTCAATAGCCCAAGTATTAGGTTTATTGCGGTGGTCTTGCCTGCACCATTGGGTCCGAGAAGCCCGAAGATCTCTCCTTTCTTTATTCTGAGTGTGACATCATTTACCGCGATGAGCTCGTCAAACTTCTTGACAAGGTTGTTTATCTGTATTGCGTATTCACTCATTCAATCTCTCCCTCATCAGCTTGCTTGCCTCCTTGAATCCCTTTCTCATTATTTTTATCGACTGTTTAACTACTCTCTTGCCTTTTGGCGTCAGCACGTAGTGCTTCTGTGCCATTGCACCTTTGAGCACGAGTTTGCCTCTTATGAAACCCTGTTTCTCCAAGGCATTCATTGCATTATAGCAGTCACTCTTGGTGGCCCCCCTGAGAATCCAGACTTTCTTATGATGTATCGCCTTCATCAATGCGTAAGGATAACCCTCATGCTGACTCAGATGGTTGAGGATTATGAACCTGAGAATCTCGCCTTTGAGCGCTTTTCCAAAGTAATCACCTTCCCCTTTCATCAGAAATCACAAATAGTCTAAAGTTAGACTAGTATATATATAAACTATATCATATTTAAATGTTGCCTTATCTACCTTGTTTTTATCCACAATCTTTTGACGCTGTCATAGTTTAGCAATCCGAAGAAGATAGCCCATTGTACGAGCACCCCGGTGAGAAGCGCCTTCGACTTTGTGAGATTTGAGTGCAGCATCATCCCAGATTTATTTAGATCCTCCTCAAGCTCGTCTATTGAGAAGTAGCCATTCCTTTCAGCAAGCTCAAAGGAGCTTTTGAAAGGTTCATAGCGCTTCAGCCTTTCCCTTATTTCATCCATTCCTTTACTTTTTCTCATGTAAAATTCCGCCCCGATCTTCGTAAGATGAATGTAATTCTCTTTTATTTCGAATAAACCGAGATCATTCCCCGCTATAATAAGGGGGTAAATAGCCGCATGGTTAAGGTTTGAGATTTTTATCAGTTCCTTGATGCTGATTTTTCCTTTCCTGTTATGCAGTATTCTCACTATACTTATCACCATGTTCAATTTCGCTTCGTATGGAAATATTGTCTTCTTCATTTAATCAAACTCTCACTCTCCTGCGGTATAGAGGTCTTTGTATATCTTGTTCTCATATTTGTAGAATTCTTTCGACTGCTTGTCCCTTGGATATTTCAGGTTTATCTTGAAATCATCGACTATTCTTGAAGGGGCCTTTGCAAGCGCTATGACCCTGTCTGATATCTCTACAACTTCGTCCACGCTGTGACTTACCATTATCACGAGTTTTACGGAGGTTCCGTAATCCTTCAGTATGCTTCTTGTTTCCGACCTCAGCTGTTCGGCTGTAAGAGCATCGAGGGAACTGAAAGGCTCATCCATGAGAAGGACCTGTGGGTCTGAAACTAGGGCCCTTGCGATTCCGACTCTCTGCTTCATGCCCCCACTGAGCTCTGCAGGGTAAACGTTCTCAAAACCCTTGAGCTGTACGATTTCCAGCATCTTTCTTGACTTTTCGTCAATATTGTCATCGCTTAATCCGCTATCTAAAAGTGAGAGCTTAACGTTATCTAACACAGTCAACCACGGAAGGAGCGCGAAATCTTGGAAAACTAGAGAGATTCCTTGAGGTGGCGAGTGCACTGCAGACCCTTTGTAATGAACAGTGCCACCACTAGGCTGTAGGAGACCTGCGATTATTCTGATAAGCGAAGATTTTCCACACCCAGACGGGCCGATTATTGATAGGAACTGATTCGTGTACGCATCAAAGCTTATGTTCTTTATGACTTCATAGTTAAGGTTGTCTCTAGAGAAGGAGAGTTTGACGTTATTAACTTTGATGAGGGGTTTTGGCATTATTATACCTCAAATCTATATCTGGAAGTTACCCTGTTATATATTTTTTGCCAGAAGAGCCTGTTGATTGCTATCACCATTATCGTCATGGAGATTATTGCAAAAGCCATCATTGTGAGGTTTCCTGAAAAGACAGCTATGTCTATCAACTTTCCGATACCGATGCTGACTTGGCTCAGCACTCTAGTGTTTTGGACAGCCTGCACCGTGAAGTACTCAGCAACTATCAGAGAGTTCCAAGCTCCGCCTATCGCGGTTATCGAACCAGTCACGAATGAAGGCAAAGAGGCCGGAATATAAATTTTAATCCAGCGCTGTTTCCATGTCAACCTGTTGATCTTTTCCACTTCAAAGAGAGATTCGGGTATTGTTCGCATTCCTGAAACTACGCTGAAGAGAATGTACCAGACCATTGCAATGAAAATCACAGAGAGTGCAACGTCTTCCCCAAAGAACGGAAATCCTGCAAGCAAAACGATCATTGCTGGAAGCAAGATTGTAGCTGGAATAGCGGAGAGCACCTGCAAAAGGGCCATAGACGGCTTGAACCAGCGCTTGGAGAGCGCAACCTTTATCCCCATAGGGACAGCGATCAGCACCGAAATTAGATAGATGAACCATACCCTTAGGAAAGACGCTCCCAACGCATAAAGGACACTGATTTCTGTTGAAAGCTCCCCGATGTGGAAGAGTATTATCAATGCAAGGACAAGAAGCAGCAGGATTATGACTGCATAGACGTGCCTGAATCCTCTATGCTTCTTTATCTCGTATATATGCAAATTTTGATGTTTTCTAGCACCGGCGCTTATTATGGTGCTTCCCTTGAAGAGCGGTGCCGCAGCGGGCGTAATCTCCCTTTTCTTACTCTTTGTTTGGGATGGTGGCATGATCTTCTTTAACATCGAAACGAATGGGGCAGAGATCTTTCTATAAAACTTTAATATTGGAGAGGACTCGATTTCCAAGTTCGTCTCGCTGAGCGAGAATTTTTCAGAGTAAATAGAGAATGGTTCGATGATTAGCTCTCTGGTTAGTATGACAGCGATTATGAAGCTGATTATCGCCAAAGCGTACTGCGAAACTGGCGCCATAGTTGCAGCGAGGTTGGCTATTTCCACTCCTATTCCGTATTTGACCGCAAAGTTAGCGCTGCCTGTAGAGAAAATTTCGCTGGTGGCAAGGTAGAAGAGGCCTATAGAGAAGGATATCATAGACTGATAAGCTATGCGTGGAATCGAAGCGGGGATGTACATCCTCCGAACTCTTTCCATGAAGGTGAAGTGATTCAGAGAAGCAAGCTCAAGGACCTCGTCAGGTATTGACTTGACTGCCTCGTAGACCCCGAACGAGATGTTCCACACCATGCTGGTGAAGATTAGAGATATGACCGCGAGGTTTATTCCGATGGCTCCGGGGATAACGCTTACTACAAGGAAGATAACTATTGGGAAGAAGCCAAGGATTGGTATCGTCTGGAAGATGTCAAGAAGAGGGAGTATTATGCGCTCAAGCGCACGGTTTGTCGCAGCCGCTATCCCGATGACTATGCTGAACAGTATTGAGAAGGCGAGTGCTATTAGGAGGCGCAGCCAAGATGCCGCAAGGTCGATTAACAGCTGGGAAACAAAGCTCATCTATCTGAATTGGCATTAAGTATTAAAAAGACTTCCAGATGATAAAAGCGATTTTAAACAAAAAAACAGTGAATGTATTTAAGGGGTAAAACAAATAAGTTCATGATAAAATGTTAGATCAGGAAAGTAGAGATAAAATTAGGATAAGATTTAAGCGGTCCGGTTCAGTAGAGGAATTGGTAAAAGAAATTCGAAAAGCGGAGGAGCAATTTGGAGATACAAGCGCCTTTTCTCATTCAGAGAGCCTGATAGCTAAGATTTACGCAAACGCCGCATCTAATCTTTGGGGGCTTTGGAGGGGGGAGGTGAAGATGACGTTTAACGCTTCGGCAGGTGGAAGAGTTGTGGGGGGGATAATTGAGGACCCTCACAGCCCATTACATATCCCAAAGGATCTTCTAAAAAGCACGGCATTTACCATTGCCTTTGTTAACGCAAGACCATATCATAGTGCAGCTAAAATACCTACTTATTATGGGCTAAATGAGATTGTCCCGGAGCTCCTTAGAAAGGAATGGAATGTGCTAAACGCTAAAAAATAAACGTTTCATTGCTGAAAAACGGGCAATTATAAAAGTATTTAAATCACCTTCACATAAAATATAACGGTGTAATTCTTGGCATTAGGGAAGATGCTGGGTTTGAGCGCCACGGTAGTAAAAAGTAACTTTTCAAGACTTCAGAAGCCGTACAAGCTCAATTTCTCAGTAACGTATTGGTGTCAGAGCAGGTGTATACACTGCTCTATATGGCAGATAAGGCCTAAGGGGGAGCTGACGCTAGATGAGATAAAGAAGTTTGCGGAGGCAAACAGGTACTTCAAGTGGATAGAGCTCACTGGAGGGGAGCCGTTCCTGAGGTCTGACATAGTTGAGATAACAAAGACGTTCGTCGAGAACTGCAAGGGGCTTTACCTACTCACAATGCCTACCAATTCTCTGTGCAACTACGATATGGAGATAAGGAAGATTGAAGAGATGGCGAAACTTCCCATACCTAACATCGTAATAACAGTGTCGTTGGATGGCTACAGGGAGCTTCATGCAAAGATAAGAGGGATCCCTGACAACTACGATAAAGCAATCAGGATGTTCAAGGGAATCAAGGAGCTCGGGAAGAAGTACAAGAATCTTATGTGTGTGTTCGGGTTCACTATAATAAATCACAACGCAGGGCAGCTTGAAAGAACCATTCAGGAGGTCAAGAAGGACATACCTGATTTGAAATTCTCAGAATTCCATGTCAACCTGGGGCAAAACAGCGAGAACTATTATGGGAACACAACGAATAAGATATCTGCCCCAGTGGATCTTGCAATTAAAGATATCACATACTTGCACGACAACATGAAAAAGGAGAGAGAAGCGAATCCTGTGAAGATGGCGAAGAACTATCTTGAAATCAAATACATGGAGGGCCTGCTGGAATTCGTAAAGAGTGGAAAGAGCTCAGTAGCAAATAGGGACGGAGAGCTCAGCATCTTCATGGACAGCTATGGAACCGTCTATCCTTCAATAATGACGACAAAGAAACTTTGGAACATAAGGGAAAACGGAAACGACATGACTGAGACGCTCAAGAAATTCAACGCTGGCACCGAAAGGGAGAGCTACTTCACAGCGTGCGAGAGTTACCAGTCGATACTCGGAGCAATGATAGTCAAGAAGTAGATGAAAATACCATTATTAATCTTGTGAATTAATTGATACTTAATTATCAGCGATTTTATGTACATACTTGGATTATGGGACGGACATGACGCAGGAGCAGCGTTGTTAGAAGATAATAAGATAGTTTTTGCTGCGAACGAGGAGCGCTTCAGTAAGAAGAAGCTAGACATGTGGTTTCCTTACCATTCAATAAGGGCTGCGCTTAGTTTTGCAAACATAAAACCAACGGATGTCAAACTGATTGCTTTCCCCACAACAGAACTGACGAAGACTCTTGAAAGGATTTACCCATATTCAAAGGAGTATTATTACCTTTACAGGAGAAGGAAGATGCTTAAGCCATACTTCAACGACTTCAGGCATTGGTTGAAGTATTCGATGACTAGTTTGGGAGTATGGCCGCTCTGCGGTACTGTCAGCAAGGCAATTATTGCAAGGCAGCTGAACAGCATGGGCTTCAGGAACTACAAACTCTATTCAGTCGATCACCACACATCTCACGCTGCGACCGCTGCATTCACCTCCGGATTCAAAAAAGGGTTAATAATAACTCTTGACGGATTGGGTGACGGGCTAAGCGGCTCGATAAGCCTGTTTGAGAACGGCAAACTAAAACGAGAGCATGCGATACCAACAAGGCACTCTCTCGGGCTTTTCTACGAACAGATAACAAACATCGTCGGAATGAGGGAGCTGGAAGACGAGGGCAAAGTCATGGCAATGGCGGATTACTCTTACCCGTTCAAGTTCGAGGATAACAAGTTCAAGCACTTCTTCACTGTCGAAGGGGCTGACATAAAGGCAAAATACTCTCCAGTAAGGCAGTATGGGATACTCGATAGGATAGGGTGGCAGATGCCTAGGGAGCAGTTCGCTTACATGGCGCAGCAGCTTGCAGAAGAGACCCTTGTCAAATTCGTTGGAAACGCTATAGAGAAATATGGGGTAGGCAACGTCGCTATGGCTGGAGGTATCTTCTCCAATGTCAAGGCGAACATGCTGATCAAAGACATGAACAACTTAAAGGATTGGTTCGTATTCCCACACATGGGCGATGGAGGAATCGCGCTTGGAGCGGCAATGTATGTGAACTATGTGCAGAACGGCGTGAACTCCTATGCTTTCCCTGACGCTTATCTCGGTCCTGAATTCGACGAAAATCAGATAATGGAAGCGATGAAGAAGACCAAGGGCATCGAGTATGAGCGCGATAAGAAGAAGAACTCTCATGCAGGAGAGCTGATAAACGATGACCATTATGTTTTCTGGTACCAAGGCAGGATGGAGTACGGACCAAGGGCGCTTGGAAACAGGAGCATACTTGCAAAGGCGGGTTCTGAAGAAGTGAAAGAGAAGCTGAACATATTTGTAAAGCAGAGGGAATGGTACCAGCCTTTTGCCCCTGCAATTTTGAAGCAGGACGCCCCGAGGCTACTTGAAGATCTCAAGGGAGACGGAAAATACATGACGATGGTCTATAAAGTAAAGGAGAAAACCAAGGACCAAATGAGGTCGGTGATGCACATAGACCTCACGGCCAGGCCGCAGATAGTAGGAGAAGAGAATGAGAACTACTCAGATGTGATGAGAAGGGTCAGGAAGGACAGTGGCTACGGAGTTATTTTAAACACGAGTTTCAATATACATGGTATGCCTATAGTTCTCTCGCCAGAAGACGCTTTGGAGACTATGAAGAAGACAAGGACGGAGCACATGTTCCTTGGAGACTTTTATGTGCATAATAAGGAGGTATGAGCATGCTGCTCGGCTATTTCACAACGCTTGCATTAACATTGTCTTTGATAGGGCTTGTTGCATCTACATTTTTTGCAAGGGATGAGATACGCAAGGCGATAGGAAAAAATATAAACAAGATATCTTTGCTTCTTGCGCTTTTGATAGTCGCATTCTTCGTTCTCTTCTCAATCTTTTTCGTGCATCCCGCTGAGCAGCTGTACTTCGACGAAAACATTTACCAGGGGATAGCTATCAACATACTCAGCAACGGTAATGCTGCATGGTGCCAGTATGGGTCAGGATTCTTGAGAGCATGCCCTTTCTCAACAGTTTACCATGACCCAATAGGAATCTCATTCTTCATCGCGATCGCATTCGCTCTCTTTGGCATAGGAATACAGACAGCATTTGCAGCAGAGTTGTTTGTGGGAGCTCTTTCGATTCTCCTGTTTTTCATGCTTTCATCCCTTCTTTTCCAGCGGAAGGACGTTGCATTGATCTCAACAACAGTATTTGCGCTGATGCCCGAGCTGTTCATATGGTCGCGGGCGATGGCAGCGACTGAGCTTTACTTGCTTTGTCTAAGTACCTTTGCCTTCCTTACATTCGTAATCTTTGCGAAGAGGCACAACATGAAGGCCCTTCTTCCGTTCTGCTTCTCATTAGTGCTTGCCACTTATATGAGAATCGAAGGGATACTACTCATACCTATCTTCATACTGCTTTATCTCTTTTACAGCAACGATGGAGTAATGAGGACGTTTGCAATAAGGATCAAAATGTTGATAAAGAGCATCGACAAGAACACTTGGCTCCTGGTATTGCTGCTCATGTTCATTCTACTCCTCATACCTGAGATATACTCGATATTCTTGCAGCTGGCTAATCCAGATTATGGCCAGGGTTCCACAGGCCTCTTTTCGATAGCCAATGCGGCAAACGTTCTACCAATGAACGGTAACTACCTTCTTGGATCCTACAATAACATATCATACTATCCTGCGGTATTTCCTCCGATTGCGACAATCATGGCGATATTAGGAGGCCTGACGCTTATAGTATACAGCAAGTTCTCGAATAACAGGTTTGGCATACTGTTGCTAGCGCTCATATGGTTCGTTGCATACCAGATTTTCTACGGGTTCTTTTACGCTGGCTCGGCCATCTATGGGGTTGATGTAAGATTCATGCTTCAGGCAATCCCAGGCATCTCGCTGCTCGCTGGAGTGGGGATACTTGGAATAGTGCAGCTTGCCAATGATGCAAGTATTTTCATAATGAAGAAGATGTGGGCAGCAGTTGCTAAGAATTCACACTTACTCAGCGCTTACAGGGAGACCCTCTTTCTTTATGTTACAGGACTGCTTATTGTTGTGCCTTTCATTTTATTGATGCCAAATATAACAATTGCGCCGCAGAACATGCCGCAGCAATCGGTGATATTAAAGGCGATGAATTTCTTCTACAACAACTACCAGAACGTGCCGAACAACTGCATTGTGTTCACATTCACACCCGAGATCTGGGCTGAGGTTAACAGGAGTAGCGCGCAGATAGGAAACTTGGACAGCAATAATGCAACATTTATGAACTTCTCCAACAAATTCACATGCTTTGTAATAGACTACGGATACTGGTGCAACGTCCCCCCATACCAGAATACAACATGCCAATCGTTAAAGCAGGAATACAACCTTGTGCCGCTGGCTATTGAAAACGATTCCGCAGAGGGAAAGACCTTTGCCTTCTATAAGATACTGAACTACACTCACTGAGACGTGTTAGGCTGATCGACGCTCCCTTTTCTTCTTTTAATAATCGATCTCACTATTAGCAGCAAAAGGAGCAGTATAATCACAACTATGCCTACGAACAAGTATGTCTGGCTGTTTGTGCTGCTGCTTGGAGGGATGTAGTTGCGCAATATTAACGTTGCAATGGAAGCGTAATGGAGCCCTTCGAGAGTGTAGCTTGCAGATATAGCTGCGCTGTAGCTTACCTGCCCTGGAGGAAGAGCGTATGTGAAGACCAGGCTCTTTGTCTGGAAAGGACCGATTGTAATCAGGTAAGAAGAGCTAGAGAGGTTGCGGAAAGTGGGTGGCACTAGGATGGACACATTGGCATCTAGGTTGTTGTTGCCGCCGTTGGTGATGTTGACCCCTATCTTAACTATGTTGCTGCTGTTGCCTATGAGAGTGTTCGCTGCCGGGAAGACGCGAAGTGTTGAATTGGTTGCGTTGCCGAAGTTGACCATACATGGGAACAGCGCGGTGAACGTCTGCTGGCCCTGCTGATAGTTGAGTATTAGCGCGGATGCATAGCTGCCTCTGCCTGTTATGTTCAGCAGACCAATCTTGGTTGCGGTGTTGACTCCTGACGGCAGACTGCTGATCGAATACGTATTTTCTGCTGGGAGTGCATTAGGAATTATAGGAGATATTAGTAGACTGTATGCAGTGTCCGTTCCGTTGTTAAATAAGGCGAAGTTTAGAAAGTTCCCTGGTGCCAGGTTTGAGTTGCAAGTTCCTGTGATTATAACAGTTCCAGCATTTGCAGTGCCTAACAAAAGAACGCACGCACAAAATACAATTGCAAAATTTCTCATATTATCTTTTCTTTGAAAAATTACTGAGCTCATTGGTGATCTGATCATTTGTCGGGAGTTTAATTTCGTTTGTAAGTATTTTCTTCCATAGCAATGTGCCGTAGTTCTTCTGGTTTTCAGACATCTTAAACCCAAGCTCCTTAGCTGCGGAATGCGCTTCCCTCTCGGAGCCTTCTATCTCAACGAAGTTTCCGAGATCCTTTACCTTATCAACCGTAACCAGCAGGTTGGCCCTTCTGTACTCCTTTCGAAATTTTTTGATGATCCTTGAAGGGTACATCACGTATTCAAGCAGCCTCAACAACTCAAGATTCACTTTAGCCTTGTAGACAACCTCCTCCCATTTCGTATCGGCGATGTACTTCTTCGACTCTAGGTAAGGCTCCTTGCCTTCCATCATCCTGATCCTGAGGATCAGGTATCCGCTGCGCATCCTGCCGAGCATCGGATGCTGGTTTTCGAAGATCAGGTCGCACATCTCATACTCCTTCCATTTGGAATAGCCCTTCGCCTTCAAAGATTTTTCGAAAGCCTTAGGGTTCTTAATCTTGAATCTTAGCTCGTATTCGTACATAGTAAATCACTTGTTCTTAGCGTTAAGGAGAAAATAGCCTGTTGTCAGGTATGCGAGCTTGGCTGCGAGATAGTCAGGGGCATGTATGTGAGGTATGGGACATAGTTCTACTATGTCAAATCCAATAAGCCTCTTGCTCTTTGACAGTTCGCTGATGAATTCGCAGAGCTCATCAAAGCTGAGGCCTCCGGGCTCTGGGGTCCCTACGCTTGGCATCTCGCTCGGGTCAAGGACGTCAAGGTCTATGGAGAGATAGATATCCCTGCCGGTTGCCCTTGCGACCTCCGCGGCTACCCTTTTTACTCCTTTGGTGCGCAGTTCTCGCATGAAAAAGATATCGACATTCTTAACATCTCCTGGCTTTTTATGAATGCTCCTTATCCCAACACTGGCGATCTTCTTCACGAATTCGCTCGCCCTTGCTGTCACGCTTGCGTGGGTGTACCTACTACTCATGAACTCATCGTACAGGTCTGCGTGAGCGTCGAACAGCACCAGGCTGAAATCTTTATTGCGTTCGCTGAAAGCTTTCAGCGCTCCTATGGTTATCGTATGCTCCCCACCTAAGAGAAGTGGTATCTTCCCAGCATCTATTATAAGCGAGACCTCTTTTTGGACTCTCTTGACCATGTTCTCAGGAGAGCTCAGGTCTGGCTGGAGCTCGTCCATTGTGTATATCCCGATTTTGCTTATGTCAGCGTCTAGCTCGTAGCTGTAAGCCTCCATGTTCCTGCTTGCTTCGATTATCGCCCTCGGGCCGTCCCTTGTGCCGGATTTGTAGGTGACTGTCGAATCATATGGTATTGGAAGCACCACCACTTTCGCTTTTTTGTAGTCCTGCTCCTCTGCTCCGAAAAGAGTGTATTTTGGTAAAGAGTTCAATGGTTGCATAAGAAGTTTTGTTATCTTAATCTATAAATATTTAAGTGAAAGGTAGTTCGTCAATTTATAAACCTTGTTTTCTTATATAGACCCATGGGCAAACTGTCCGCAGTCCTAAGGCTCACAAGGATAGAGCACAGCGTCATACTTGTCATAGCGGTAATTGCCGCAGAGCTCATCGTCTCTGTCAACGGACAGTTCCCTTCACCTTTGATAGAAACACTCAGTTTGGTAACACCTGTCTTCATAAGCATGGGAGCTTTCGCGATTAACGACTATTTTGACATAAAAGTAGACAAAATAAACAAGAAGATGAGACCGCTTGTCACGGGAGAGCTGAAACCAGCTGACGCACTTTACACAACAGCTTTCTGCATGCTTGTTGGGTTGGGTGCGAGCTATTTCATAAACCTCTACTGCTTCCTGATAGCGATACTGTTCGCGCTTATTGCGATCCTTTACAGCTACAAACTGAAGGAGCTCCTATTCTGGGGGAACGCTTACGTCGCATTCACAGGAGCAGTGCCTTTCATTTTCGGCAACTACGTCACTGGTACCACACTGAAGCTTGTGATAGTTGTGATAGCGCTCATGGCGTTCATCGCCAGCCTGGCAAGGGAGATAGAGGGTACGATAAGGGATTACAAGGGAGATGTAAAGATGAGGAACGTTACCACAATACCGAGGGTCATCGGGAAAAAGGAGGCCGCGTACCTTTCGTTGCTGCTGTATCTGATTTCGATCGCATTGAGCGCATATCTCTTCGTTGCAGTGAAGCCTTTCCTGTTCAACTTTTATTATGGAATTATCGTCCTGATCGCTGACATAATATTCATTTATGTTGGCGCAGGGTACATTACGAAGAAATCGCAGAGATTCTTCGCCTCTGCAAGAAACCTATCGTTGCTCGCTATGGGGATTTCGCTTATCTCCTTCTTGCTCGCGCCGCTGATCTAGTCCTTTGCTTGCCAACCACGCTGTTGTGTATCGCATGCTGCTTTATCAGAATGAGAAGCAGCAACAGGAAGATCACAAACAGCAGGAAGACTATTATCGCAAGGAAGGCATAGATCTGACTTACCTGGGTCTGTATGTTTGCAATAGACTTTGTGATTCCCAAGCTTGAGGCGTTCACCACCTGGAAAGAGGAGCTTAAGAGCCTGTTTGCACCGCTCAGCGCTGAAGAAAGGAAGCTGACGGTGTAAGCGTTTTGAATTATTGGAGTGGATGCATTAGAATTTGGAGACCCTTTGACTTGCGATAGGTAGAATTTTGCCTCTGCCCCGAATTCGTACGGCCATACTCCATATATGGAGTTGGCTACGTTGGCATTTGTCAAGTCTATAAGCTGTGAGTTGTTGTAGGTTCCGAAAATAGTCGAGTTGTCGAATGCATTAGCGTATTCTGCGTTGTAGAGTGCAGCAGGATACCATCCGAGCTTATAGTCCTGCAAAGCGGCGTTAGTGTATAGGCTGCTTGGGAGGTTGGTGGAGCTCTGCACCTGCGCAAGAATCTGAGACTGCGCAGCTTTTGAGATCTGCACGTAGGTCGAAGAGGCGTTTGTCATGTTCGCAGCGATGTTGTACATATCACTTGCAGCCAAGCACCATGCATAGGCGGATCCTACCTGATGCAATACGCCTGCGATCTCATCGCTAGTCTGCACCTGGGCAAGCGCGGCTGTAGAGTCGTTCAGGGTTATGTTAGCCCATGTCTGCCTCATCTCTCCACCCACCACGTACTCGTAATTAGTGTTGGTCATCAAAGGAGGGGTTACGGATGAGCAGAAGTTGTTTACGCTGTTTATAAGCAGTCCGGCTCCGGACTGGCTGAGACTTTTCTGGTTTACAAGAACAAATATGTTGCTATACTGGGTGAATGCGAGGTTAGCTGCTGCGTAGAGATATCCCTTCTTAGCAAGAAGACTATAATTGTATAGCTCTGCCAGTGCCTCACTCTTGAATGCTGAATAGTTTCCAGTCAGGTTGTTCAGCTCGCCTGTGGTGTAGTTTAGCGTATCGTTCTCTAGTTTACCGAATTGGTTAAGCGTGCAGTTAGTGCACGTCTGGTTGAATAGCGGTGCGTCCGCAATCGTTTTGTTGTCTGAGAAGTTGAACGTAAGACTCGATGGCGCTATGATTCCGAAAGCATACTTGACCCCCTGCGAGACGTTAGACATCTCCATCATTGGAAGGTTGTAGTGCTGCTGGGACATATAATATATAAGATCCTCTTCGCTGCCTGGGGCTGCAGCAGGCACAAGGAAGAATCGCATTCCGCCGTTCTTGACAGCTCCTGCCTTATCGTAAACCCCACCTATCTGACCAACCGATCCGTCACGCGATATGGTACCCGTAGCAGAGAAGTTATGTACCAAAGACCTGTTTAACAGTGCGGATATCGTGAGTAGGGTCATTGCAAATCCACCACTCGGGCCGGACACATCGCTTGCGTTATCAAATATTGTGAAAGTGAAATTGTAGTTTCCCATGTTGAGCCCAACATAGTTGGAACCAACATATACGGCAGTCTTGGCAGATTGGTAAGTGTCAGCACTGACATTGGTAGGGCCTGATATTATAACTGCGCCGTTGCCAGTGGTGACGTTTAGCTGTATCTTTGTCAGAGTGCTTGTGGTTACTCCAGTAACTGCGGGGACATAAATGTAAGCGCTGCTAGCATTCACATATGTTGCAGACAAAAGCAGCAACAAAAGCGAGATTATAGCGTAGGTGTACATTTTCATGGATACACATTATTGATTAAGATTTTTAACCATTTTGATTTAATGAGGTTTGCCTGCCCTCCTTCTCTTTCTTCATCGTGTTCATTATGTCGACAACTCCGAAAACACCTGTCGTATCCTGGAATTATGTTGACCTTCTCCTCTCTTATGTTTAGTATCGCACTTGCAAGCTCCTTGTCTACAGCGCGTATGCTTTCGATATCGCTTTTTATCGTAACGTTAAACTCAGTCCCAAAACTCTTGAGCAGCTTGTTGTAGAGATCCTGCACTGTCTTAGTGTAGGCACCCTTCTTTGTAACGTATGCAAGTACTTCGATGAGAGGCACGCAGTGAACGAACGGCACCGAATTCTTTGGCACAAATCCTTCAGGCCTGTCTGCAAGCTCTTCTATCCTATGCAGCACCCCGAGCGTAAGCCTTTTCCCGCAAACCGGGCACATCCCGTTGAATCTCTTTGCTTCCTCTGGCGAGAGGGAGCAGTTGCAATTCCTATGGCCGTCATAATGATATTTGCCCTCTTCGGGATAGAATTCGATTGTATACTTCATCTTCTTGCTTTTTATCGCGTCTATCACGGCATCATAAGACAACTTCTTTTCATCGATATCGAAAACTGTCGCTTCTCTTCCAAGCTTCGGGAGAGAGTGTGCGTCACCTCCAGAGATGATGGCAAATTTGTCAAGCTGCGACAAGCGCCAGTTCATAGCTGGATCTGAACTAAGGCCAGTCTCTAACGCGTATATGTTCTTTGCTTGGTCCTGATACGCTTCCTCTATCGAGTTGTAACCCGAGAAAGATCCAAACACCCCAAACCAAGGGGTCCATGCGTGTGCAGGATATATGAAGATCTTCTTGTTGATCTTCATGAGCGTTTCTACGAAGTCGCTTGAGCTCATCTTAAGTTGTGGTCTGCCGTCCAACGCGAGGTCGCCGTGCTTCGCGAGTTCTACATTAACTTGTTCTATGGTTTCAAGATCTGGAGCAAGGATTCCATGATGAATCTTTTCTACGCTTCCACTCTTGTCAAACATGCCGGCGTTTTCTCCTCCGTTCTTCGAAACTATGGTACAAACCTCGCCACTCACTATGAAATTAACATTGGTTTTTGAGCCTTTAACCCTGAAAAGACCGTTTCCCTGTGACACTAGTTTATCTTTCATTTCCTTGAACCAAGTGGGATGCGTGAAGTCAGCTGAGCCTATTATTCCGATTCCTTTGAGATAGCAAGTTGCATCAATATTTTCTAAAGTGAGCTTGTCGCTGCATGCTCCAGCGAATCTAGAATGGGTATGCAACTCAGATATGTACTCCATAATTCAACTAATTATATTTAGAAACAAAAACATAATAAGACTTATAAGATAATCAAACAAAAAGCATTTCATGCGAAGAGAAGTGCAGGTTTTTGCTAGGGAGCTTGAAAGCACCTTCAATCCTTATAGTTTTGTAAGAGATTTAAGGGAAAGAAGCATTCTCATCACCATTTGCAAAGCGCAACGTAAAGAGATTGATAGAAAAACTGAAGCTGTTTCTACTATAGATGCCAGTGAATACGTTTTACCTTTATCTAAAGAGGATGTTGACAAAGAACGGAAGCGCCTTGATAGATGGCTGAACGATGAGATTGAGGACATTGCAAATGAGAAATGGATGGGTGCAACTCCATCAGAATTTTTCGAAAGGAGGAGAAAACATATTGAGGAAGTTAAAGCGGTCTTCCAGAGAGAAGTTGAGAAGCTGAATAGAAGGAGGGAGCTGGTGCCGACCGCAGAGGAAAGAAAAGAAGAGGAAAAAAGAAACAAAAGAGACGCTGAATTGATGTTAGATGAAGAGATATACGAACTCAAGAATCGACTTGACATGGCTGAAAGGAGAAGGGTTAATATTGTAACTCGAATTGGAGAAGGAGTATATACTGGATTGATAACGGGCTCATTTGCGATGGCATTTTTGGTAGAAGGAGGCGCTTATAGTTTTCTCATTGCTGCTGGAATTGCAGTTGGTATAGGAACAATTAATGCTACAGTTATCAGAAAGGTTGCGGAACTCATAGAACGAGCTAGTTTTAAGAAAGAAGTGCATCAGGATACATGAAAAAAGATGAGTTAGAGCTTGTATTTTATATCTCTCAGGAATTTCTTTCTTTTTTGTCTGTCGCTTTTTGATTCCAACCCTTTAGCGCTGCTGCCATCCACTACTCCGACAATAGATCTGCCCTGCTTCGTTTCCGCTACGAGCACCTGAACTGGGTTTGCGGTTGCGCAGTAGATGTTAACTACTTCAGGAACCTTGCTCACAACTGGGGTGATGTTTATTGGGAAAGCGTTCTTGAATAGGATTACGAATGTATGGCCGGCACCTATCTTCCTCGCGTTCTTCTGGGCAAGGCGCTTAAGCGCATCATCGTTTCCTTCACTCATTATTAGGCAGTTGCCGCTCGCCTCAACGAAAGCGAGCCCGAATTTAACATTGGGAACAGCATTCATCATTGCCTCGTACAAGTCTTCTGGGGTTTTTATGAAGCCCGCATGCCCGAGTATCAGCTGTGAATCCTTAACCATTTCAACGTCTACAATCTTTATTTCCACGCAATCACCTAAGGTACCAACCTATTTGGATCTCTTGGGAACATGGAGCAATCCCTTATGTTCTTAGAGTTTGTTACCTGCATTGTTAACCTCTCCAATCCTATGCTCCATCCAGCATGTGGAGGGGCACCGCATCTGAAAGCGTTAATGTAGAATTCGAAGTTCTTCGGGTTCAACTTCTTTTTCTTCAGTGCCTCTATCAGAAGTTCTGGAAGGTGTATACGCTGAGCTCCGCTGCATATTTCCAATCTTTTGTAGATAAAGTCAAAGCTATTTGTAAGTTCAGGATCCTCTTCTTTCGGCATTGAATAGAATGCTCTTATTTTAGCGGGGAAGTCCTTTACCACCACAGAATCGCCAAAAAGCTCTTGGAGCATGCCTTCATGCTCTCTTGACAGATCATGGCCAAATTCTATCTTTGAGTCGCTGCTCTGCAGTTTCTTTATAACGTTTGAATAAGTGACAATTTTTGACTCTGGAGTTTTCAGATCTACTTTCAAGGTCCCTAGATCTTCCGCGTTGCTCTCTTTGACCTTCTTTATGATAGTTCTTATTGTGTCAGATAATATTGCAATCACATCATCTGCATCCGCAAAGCCCATCTCTATATCCATCTGCGTGCATTCTGTTATGTGGTAGACAGTGTTCGATTTCTCTGCTCTGAAGACTGGAACCACCATGGCCACCTTGTCCATGCCTCCTATTATGGCGAGCTGTTTGTACAGTTGCGGCGACTGTGCAAGGTACGCTTTCTTATCGAAGTATGAGATTTGGAAGAGCTCAGATCCGCCCTCGCTTGCTTCTGCGATCATGGCTGGGGTTCTTATCTCTTTGAAACCAAGCTTAGCAACATAATCTACAAAAGTATTGAGTATCGTTGATTGTATGTTGAAAATAGCTCTGGACTCCGCCCTTCTTAGGTCGATATATCTATAGTTCAGCCTCACGTCAAGGTCGGCAGGGACCTTGCCTGTCACCTCAAACGGGATCTTTGTTGAAAGCGGGTTGAGGTTGGTGATTTCAGAAGGAAGTACCTCAAAACCTCTTTTTGCCTCTTTGTTTTTGCTGATGATTCCCTTAACTTTAATTACGCTCTCCTTTGGAAGCGACATCTTCTCCATCACATTTTCGTCGGTTTGCCCCTTTTTTCCAATTATCTGAACAAGGCCAGTTGGGTCTCTAAGGATGAGGAAAGTTATCTTTGCGGTTTCTCTGACTTCGTGAACCCACCCGGCAAGGACTACTTCTTGCCCATGCATCCCTGCAGTTAGTTCATTAGAATAATGCGTTCTTATCAAATAACCATCGTAATTAGACTTATGTTGTAAAGGCTTTAAAGATATCGTGCGTAAGCATTGAAGAAAACCGAAAAATAGAGGTTAGATATATAAACTAGCGAAGGTTAATTCATATAAAAGTTATGCTGACTTTTAGTCGGGTTTGATATAAAGTGGATTTATGAAAGGTAAGAATGAGGAACACGTCATCGTTGTCGACCATGTGAAGAAGGTGTATGGCGGCAAGAAAGACGAGAAGATAACTTACACAGCGCTAAAAGATGTATCGTTGCATGTTGACAAAGGGGAATTTGTATCAGTGCTCGGCCCGTCAGGAAGCGGGAAGACCACGCTGCTAGATCTCATAGGCACGCTTGATACGGCAAGCGATGGAAAAATATTCATCGATGGAATCGACGTAACAACGCTCAACAGCGACAGCCTCTCCGAACTGAGGAACAGGAAGATAGGATTCATATTCCAATCGTACAACCTCGTACCGTACCTAGATGTGTTGCAGAATGCGGTGCTGCCTCTCATGGTAGATGGGAGGGACAACGAAGAGAATATTGAGAAGGCAAAGGGCATGCTCAATGAGATAGGCCTTGGAGACAAGCTTGAGAAGAAACCTACGGAGCTCAGTGGTGGAGAGCAGCAGAGGGTAGCGATAGTTAGGGCGTTTGTGAACGATCCCCCAATACTGCTTGCGGACGAACCTACTGGCAACCTGGACACCAAGACTGAGGACATAGTGCTGCGCATGCTTTTGAAGTTGAGCAAGGAGAAGAATACCACCATCCTGATGGTGACGCACAACCCTGAGGTTGCCGCGTTGTCTGAAAGGAGCATATATTTGAGAGATGGATTAATCGAGAAGGAAATAAGAGTGAGAAAATGAGAGCAATAAAGAATGGAATTGTGATTTTGTTTCTCTGCTTGATGCTACAGGCAGGGATGGCATACGCGGCTAACTGCCCAGCGCCGCTTGGGCAGGGTTTCAAGATAGTCGGAGTGATGTGGGGCAACTCTACACACCAGATAGCAGCAGGACCTGGAGAGATGGACGTGCCGCTCACTGTGACTGTTGAGAGCTTTGTGGATCAATGCAACCTGATCAGCGTTGAGGGTTACCTACAGCTTTACGGTGGCGTAACGAACTTTAACGGCACATCATACGCCGCATATTTCATCCCAACCGTGCAGCCGTACTCTACATTCAACATGATCTTCAACCTTAACCTGGCAAGCAACGTAACTGCTGGCCTGAACGCGACGATTGCGCTTCCGCTTTACATATCATGGAACTATTCAAACAGTACTATATCAAGGACAACACAATCATATACCTTAGACATCCCGATGGGAGGCACCCCACAGCTTTCGTTCATCGTGCCTGACAGGGCGCTGATCGCTGGAGAGGATAACAACCTTACGATAGAGATTAGCAATACCGGCAGTGGTGAAGCGAGGAGCTTTGTTCCTAGCATATCACTGACGAGCTCAATAAGCCTGCAAGGGCATCCTCCAAAGATAGATTCTATAGCACCCAACCAGACGCGCAACGTTACCATACAACTCTACGTGTCCCCTAGCCTTGCGGGACAGGCGGTCAACCTGGCATTCGACCCGCACTACATAAACCCGTATGGATACAACACAACACTCAGCACCACACTCAACCTTTATGCGCTCTCCGCATCTGAGAGCACCATATCGGTTTCTGCATCCAAGCAGTCGCTTGTTGAGGGAGAGCTTGAGAACGTAAGTGTGATAATAACCAACAAAGGGACGAGCTCGATAGATAATCTCTCAGTGCTGATGAGCGCAGGGTCGCAGATCACAGTTATCGGTTCACAGACCTACGTCAACTTCGCAGAACTCCTTCCGGGCAAGAACGTGAGCATACCGGTGGACCTTTTCGCAGCGCCGCAGTCAACCTCCTCATCAAGCACCCTTCCCCCTCCCGTAGCTACCCTTAACGTGCAGCTGTCGTACGACGGCCAGCAGGAGGGCACCCCGAGGGTGCTTAGCTTCGTCACACCAGGATACGTTGACATAACTGAGGTGAGCACTACCGTGCTGCCTGCAACGCCAACAAAAGGTGGGATATTCTCACTCACATCAACACTAAACAACCTCGGATCGACGGCAGCCACCGCCGCGCAGGTGACAGTGAAGCCACCAAAGGGGCTCACCATCGAGGGCGCAAACACAACCTTCATAGGAAGCCTAGCAGCCGATACGCCAACAGCATTTACTGTTAGCTTCAAAGTGTCTTCCAGCGCAAACACAGGCACATATGAGATACCCATAGTTCTCACTTACTCGAACAACCTCAACCAAAGAGTCAACCAGACGCTCAACTTCTCGGTGGACGTCAGCGCGTCCAACGCGCTCTCAGACAACTACATCACCACAGGCACGAACGGCGCTGGATTCAGGGGGAGACTCAACACCGGGCCACCGCTGACTGAGATAGCCATTGCAGCCGTGGTGATCATTGCAATTGCAGCGGTCTCCTTCTCCTATTGGAGGAAAACTAAGATGGTGCAAACCAAATGAACTCAAAGGATATCCTTTGGCTTGGGCTAAAGGGGATGTCGGAGAGAAAGTTAAGGACAGGGCTTACGGTTCTTAGCGTTGTCATAGGAGTGGCAGCGATAGTCGCGCTAATATCATTGGTAAGCGGGGTGTCTGCAGCTATAGCAAAAGACCTTAGCAGCATAGGGCCAAGCACAATCTTCATGACCCCCAGAGGCTCAACGATCTTTACAGATGCGGACGTAGCCGAGATAGAATCTTTACCAAACGTTAGCATGGTGGTGCCGCTGCTGAGCTTCAGCGCCAGCATAACCCTTTCAGGCACGACCACCATGGCTACAGTTTACGGAGTGGATAACTCCAGCATGTCACAGGTTGTTGGTGGAGTCAACTTGTATGAGGGGACGACTTACAACGACAGCACGGAGCCTACGGCGGTTGTTGGGCATGGCATAGCGTTTCCGACCACTACGCAGTTAACGCCTTCAGTGACGCTCAACGAGCCAATATACCTTTCCACAACTTCCGGAGGCAAGAAGACAAGCATAACGCTTGTACCTGTTGGCATATTGCAGCCATACGGCACAGCGCTCTTCGTTTCCCCAGACACGTCCATCTTCATCCCGCTCTCTGAAGCTGAGAGCCTGACAAACAGGTACTCTTACAGCACGCTGATAGTCAAGGCCACGAACACCAGCACAGCTGCGGCGCTTGATACGCTTCTCACTGACATATACGGCAGCAAGGCATCGATACTCTCGGTGGAGGCACTCACAGCAACAGTATCTAGCATAACTGGCACCCTGGGTCTCCTACTTGGAGGAATCGCGGGCATATCGCTCATAGTTGCTGGGATAAGCATCCTAAGCATAATGATGGTCTCTGTAGCTGAGAGGACTCATGAGATAGGCGTACTGAAGTCTATAGGATTCAAGCAGAGAGATGTGATGATGCTCTTCCTGTCAGAGGCGCTGATAATAGGTCTTGCTGGAGGCGTGATAGGGGTCGCCTTGGGAGGTGGGGCGGCTTACTCAATTCCTGCTCTCTTGTCCGGTGCAAGTGCGAGTGCGAACTCGACCGCATCTAGCACATCTGCAAGCTCAAGCTCTGGATTCGCTAGAAGCGAAGGCGGAGGTTTTGGCGGAGGAGGCGGTGGTGGTGGAGGTGCATTTGTTTCAGGAGGGGGAGGAGGCGCCGCACCAACTGCAACTGGTTCATCGAACTTCTCTTTCACACCAGTGATTACACCAACAATAATAATCGGTGCAATTCTTCTGGCAGTGATAGTCAGCGTGGCCGCAAGCCTTTACCCAGCGTGGAAGGCATCTACCATAGACCCCATAAGGGCACTCAGGACCGAATGACTTTTGAGCCACACGGAGCCTAGCATACAAAGAAATTAAAGGTTTGGGTTTCTATTCTTTAAGGGGATAGTCGTGACTTCAGTAGGCTCTGTGATGCAAAAACACATCGTAGGATTATCCAAGAGCACGAAGATAGAGACTGCGATAAAGCTGATTGAGAGAAGCTCTGTTTCTATCTTGCCAGTTATTGAAGGAGAAAGACTGGTGGGTCTCGTTACTAGAGAAGAATTAGAAGCGGTAAGCAGCGACATATACAAAGAGGGAGAGGTCGGGGACGTCATGATAAAGAAGTTCAAGTTTGTGTGTGAAAAAGACAAGTATAGATGAAGCAGCAAAGATCATGCTTGAGAATAGACTTGCAAGATTGCCAGTAGTGAACGGCGAGCGCGAGATGAAATGTGTTGGAATAATTACTTCTACTGACATCATTAAAAATAGGAAAAAATAGAAAGAAAGAAAAATAAAAACAAAACTACTTTTCCTTTGAGAGCATTATCTGTATTGCACTGACCTTTGACTTTGTCCCGTCCTCGTTTGTCAGCTCCTCAGAGCTTATCGAAATGTTGCCAACCTTTGCATCAGGAAGGAACCTGTTCCTTGCTATTTCGGCTACATCAACCGCCCTCCCTATGGTGTTGCCTCTTGCCTTTATGGTAACAGTCTTTGCGCCGTTGTTGAACTGGGTCACCACAGCCAGCACGTAGTTCATCGCCGGCTTCTTTCCAACGTATACCACATTTTCTGGCATCTCACTGCTAGTGTTATTGTTTGTCCTCTCTTCTTCTCCCATTTTTTCACCTGAAGCTATTGCCTTGATAGTTATAGCCAGTCTTAGTATTTAAATTTTGCCATTCAGCGCCTTCCTGTTTTTTTGTTGGTCATCACTTCATGGATAGAGTACTTGTTCACCACCATTGCCTTCAGTTTGTCTATGTTTTGATAATTAGAGTTCTTTGCGAGCCTTTCCGCCTGCTTGAACTTGTTTGCGTAAGCATTGTATGCCGAGATCGCTGCAGAAAGAGCGTCGCGTTCATGCGTATTAGTGATTAACTCTTTCTTTGTCATCGCGTCTTTTCTTCTAACACTCAAGTCCTCATCGGGAGTGAAAACGTTGCAGCCGAAGGCGGCAGCGAGTTTGTCGGTTAGGGCTGTTGAATCCTTCTTGTCGCTTGCTATTATCACAGGAGTGCCGACGTTGTTGATCTGGCGCACAAGCCAGTCAAAACCTACGAACCTGGAAGATTTCACCCAGATTACGTTGCCATCGAGGTCAATGCAAGCTATTCCTGTCGTCTTCCCCGGATCGACTCCTGCTATTATATGGACCATCAAATCCTCAGCATATCGAACTGTTTGCAAAGCATATTGCGTTCTGCTCGGTTTGTGGTATAGAACCGTATACACAATCAGTCACAATGCTTGGCGTAATCGTGATGTTGTAATATTGCGCGAGCAGCGCTTGGTGATTTATAAAGTTGGTAGAGTTGAGTATGCATCCTCCGAGCTCCTGCATATTAAGCTTAGATTGATTCGCTAGGCTGCTAAGAAGGGAAGGGGAAACATAGGAGCCAGAGTAGACTGCATTAATGATGGTGACGAAATTGCTGAAATTCTTCTGTTGAGATGAACAGAAGAGATAATCACCAAGAGCCCTGGTCCCGTTCTCTCCGTACGTGCTGGCTATGCGCTGGGATTCGCTTCCGAAGAGGATTGCTATTGAGAGGTTCAGCTTGCTGCCGTATTTCACCTCAAGGCTTGTCAAGTTTGACAGGCTGCTTATCGAGCCAGGGGAATACGGATCTAAGAACCAGTATATTGGAAGAGGATTTCCTTTGGCGCACACAGCTTTGTTGCTTAGCCTTACGACACCTTGGGACACAACATAGTCGCTGAGCACCTGCGAAGTCTTAACAGTCTGTACGTAAGGGTTTACAAGGGATAAATTCGAGTCGTAAAGTAGGAATGATGTTGAGAAGACATTTCCCGTAGCTGGATTGATAACAGGCACCACAGCAAGCCATTCTTTGCTCGCTGGCAGGAAGCTAAAAGAGGCATTCTGTATCTGAGAATAATACGCAAGAAGAGAGAGCGAGCCGTTGACGTACTCATAGCTTGCTATTATCTTACCAACCTGGTGTGATACGCTGCTCAGGTTGTGGGTGGGTATTACGCATTTGCCGTTTACCGCGCCATAAGCACATACCGAAGTCTTGTTTGACGAATTTGTCGTGTTTGTTATTGTGACAGGTTTCGAGTAGGATATGACCAGAAGCAGCGCTATCAGTATTGCAACCAGTATAAGCAGGGCTATGTGGATGCCATCCAAACCACCATACTTACCTATTGGCTTCAGCACTATCTTTGTCTCGTCCATTTGAGCTTTTGTTTGTTTATTCACCATTTAATCACCGGGCCCGACGGGATTTTCAAACGTGTTTTTGAACCCGTGACCCTCACCTTAGGACGGTGTCGCTCTGTCCAAGCTGAGCTACGGACCCTCACACCACTTTTCTATTACAACTTATTTAACACTATCGCATTACATCCTTTCGATTGCACTGATTCCTAGAAGCATGAGTCCATTCTTTATGGTCTGTTTTGTTGCAACTGTTATGTTGAGCCTAAGGTTCTTTGCATCCTCACCTTTCAATATCGGCATGCTTTCGTAGAACTTGCTGAACATGGTGCAAAGATCAAGAAGATAGTCTGTGATTATGTTTGGGCGGTACTCCTTGCATGCTTTTTCGACAACTTCTGGGAAGCTTCCGATTAACTTCAAAAGCTGGAAGTCATAACCTTCACTCACTTGCGCAAAGTCATTGTCGCTCGGTTTCTCTGCTTCTAATTTATTCTTCTCTAGCACTCTTGTGGCTCTTGCATAAGTGTAAAGGCAGTACGGGCCGGAGTTTCCTTCAAAACTCAACGCCTTCTTCCAAGAGAATACGATCTCTTTTTCAGGTGCTATCTTTAGGTATTCAAATTTTATTGCCGCCAGGGCAACGCTTGTGGAGATGGAATCGATTGCCCTCTTGTCAGTTACCTTTTCGCTTGAGGATACTATTTCTTGCGCCTTAGCCTTTACCTCTTTTAACAGCTCGTCGGCAGTATAGCTCTTTTCTTCACCAAGCCAGTCACCTTTTCTCGTACCAAGGTCACCTTCTTCCAACCTGACCTTTCCATATGCGAGATGTATTAAATTGCTTGCAATATCTTCGCGTCCAATGATGCTGAACATGATTCTCATTACGGTTTGCTCATAGCTCTGGGAGGTGTCGATTATGTTTATGGCTTTCTTAACCCCGCCAAAGTCAATAGACTCCCCAGAATCTGACGTGCTATATACTGGCTCCCCGTTAGGTTGTTGGGCAAATTTTTCGTACTTGAACTCGTTCTCTAGCAGGCCGAATTTCCAAGTATGGAAGGCAAAATCCTTACCTACGTAAGTAGCCACTCCGCTGCTTCTGACGATAACCTTTGCATCCTCTCTGCTTCCTTCGAGTTCCTTTGCGAATTTTGTGATCTTATCCAATTTCACAACTGTTGCACCAGCATACTTCCCCTCTTTTGGTCTCTCTAGCATGCCTGATGCAAGCTCAATGCCCTTTTTAAATAGGTCCACTCTCACGATGTCGCTCTCCCAAATCATCACATTATGGAAGATTCCATAGGAGTAAGCGGTTTCGTATTGTGCGTGTATACTTTTTGTAGCAATCTGCCCTCTCATCGTCTTGAATTCAGTAGAGTTGATATCTTCCATCTTTTTGAGCAATGAATTTATTTCCTCTTTTATTTCTGGCTTCTCGGCCATTATCTTGTTTACCTTAACATATTGCTCGCCAAACCATTGGTCGACCTTTCCAGCTGGTTTGTTGCTCAGATGCATCCACCCCCATAGGCTCTCGGCCATCTGCAGGCCAAGGTCGTTTATGTAGTCTTCCCTTTCAACATCGTATGAACAGAAACTCATCAAGTTTGATATCGAATCACCGAGTAGTGCGTTTCTCAGATGACCAACATGCCATGGTTTGTTTGGGTTTACACTCGGAAATTCTACTATCACCTTTTCCTTTTTACCGATTCCACTGGTTCCGAACTTCTCTTTCTGTCCGCTGGTCGCATCCAGCACCATCTTTGAATAGTATTTCTTGTCGAACTTTGCGTTGACATATCCGTTCAGCTCGGAAAGCTCTGCGATGATCTTTCCGCTCTTGGCGCCTTTGACAATCTGCAAGGCTATCTCATGTGGATTTTTCTTGAGCTCTTTGGCAAGCCTGAAAGCTATGGAGCTGCTTAGGTCGCCGAGGGCCCCGTTTGAAACATTTATTGAGTTATTTAGATCATCTTTTCTGATTTTTACGTTCTTCAAAGAGAATTTGATTGAAGATGTCAGGATTCCTGCAAGTTCACCCTTAGCTTCACCAATCGGATTTGAATACATCTGATCACTTAGCTTTCTTCTGCAAACTCTTTTAGACTTTGCATATACCTATTAATAAGTTAAGTTGATAAATAATTTAAAGGGGGTGTTCTAACGGTCAAGGTATACAAGAATAAGGAGGGAAAGCTAATTTTGTATTTGCCATTAGAAGTTACGAAAGCACTGAACCTGGACGACAGCGATGAGGTTGACTTCTTCAAGTACAACAACACCTCTTTCTTGTTCGCCAAGAAATCGGACATCACCAACCTGCTTCTTGGAAACCAGGGAAAGCAGGCAAGCCCTGTCCAGGCTTATCCTTCACGCGAGCTTTCTGGGGAAGAGATAGCCGTGCTGAAAAAGCTGGACACGTTAAGATATGAGATGAGAACGAAAGGAGAAGGTCCTGCAGATGCTTAACAGCAACGAGAAAGAGATAATGAAGCAATTGATGAAGAAGAAGATCGTATCTTTATTTACAAACCAGAAGTACAAGAAGCAGCTGTTTGGGATTTCAAAGAGTGCTTACGATAAATATCTGATGAGAAAGAAGCCGGCAGACCAACAGCAGCAAGGGCAGAGCTCAAGACCGATTATGGAAAGGGCGCCAATGATCAGAAGCTTTGGTGACAACGAGCAGGTTAAGGAACTTGAGGAGAAGGGTTTCCTTGTATTGCAGTACGAGACGCAGGCGGCAAACCTTTCGCTTGCGTTGGAGAGCAGCATAAGGCAGGGGCTTGTTGTAGGAACTAGGGCGTTCAACAAGAAGTTCTACATAGTCCTAAGGAGCTTTTTTGACAGGTACAACGGAAAGATAATCAAATCTTTAAAGGATGGGGAAAAGAAGGTGGACCAGCTAGCCAAAGAAGTTGGTACTGAAGAGGATGGGGTCAGAGCTATATTGTATCTTCTTGCTGAGAGTGGGGATGTTAGCGAAAAGAAGAGAGACTTTTTTGCGCTGGCCTGATTAAGCAACCACTAGCTTGTCTAGCACCAGTATTACCACAGCAAACACTACCACCAAGATAAGAATTAGCTTCAGGTTGAACCTTGGCCCTTTTTCCGGAGCGTCATAGAAACTCATCACTCCCGCCTGGGACTGTGGTGATTGCAGCGTTGCCATAATATCCTGATTTAGAATTAATTATTAGAATATTTAAACCTTATTTGATCGGACCTGAGACTCTTGTCTTGATCTCCTTCTTTATCTTCTCCACAAAATCTTCTATCTTTACCCCGAACTTCTGCCCTCCGCTTCTTGTCCTGACTGCAACAGTGTTGTTTTCTATCTCTTTTTGCCCCACAACAAGCATGTAAGGTGTCTTCATCAATTGTGCATCCCTTATCTTATATTCTAAAGTCTTGTCGGAGTCGTCAAGTTCTGCCCTGATTCCAGCCTTCTGCAGCTCTTCGAATACCTTTTTGCCATATGCGTTCGCTGGCTCTGAGATCGTTATCACTCGCACTTGCATCGGAGATAGCCATGTTGGGAAGTTACCTTGCAAATGTTCAATGAGCACGCCTAAGAATCTTTCAAGGGATCCATAGATTACTCTGTGAATTATCGCTGGCCTGTGCTCTTTGCCGTCTTCTCCAGTGTATTCAAGATTAAACTTCTTCGGCATCTGATAGTCCAGCTGAACTGTTGCGCACTGCCATTCTCTTCCTAACGAGTCCTTAATGTCAAAGTCAATCTTAGGCCCGTAGAACGCACCCTCTTTATCTTTTATCTCAAACTTCATCTTGCTCTTCGTTAGAGCTTCCTTTAGGTGCTCGGTTGCCTTATCCCATTCTTCCTTCTCTCCTGTGTGATCATCAGGCATCGTTGAAAGTTTAGCTTTGTATTCTAGCCCAAACTTCTCGTAGAGTTCTCTCACCATCTTCAAAACCATGAAGAGCTCCGCTTGTATCTGGTCCTCCCTAACGAAAAGGTGTGCGTCGTCCTGCGTGATCTCCCTGACCCTAAATAAGCCAGTCAGCGCTCCGCTTATCTCATTTCTGTAAAGCTTGTCGAAGTCAGCAAACCTTATCGGCAGATCCCTGTAGCTCCATTTCCTTGCTTTGTAGAGAAGTATCGATGAAGGACAGTTCATTGGCTTCAAGCCGTATTCCTGGCCCTCTGCTTCGAACACGTACATGTTGTCCTTGTAGTGCTCGCTGTGTCCGCTCATCTGCCAGAGTGCCATATTTGCAAATGCTGGTGTCGCAACCTCCTTGTATCCGTACTCATCAAGCTTCTCCCTTATGTACTTGAACAGCTCCTTGTAGATCATGTAGCCATTCGGGTGCCAGTACGCCATCCCTGGGGATACCTCCTGGAAGCTGTAAAGATCCAACCTCTCCCCAATCGTCCTGTGGTCAGTGTCGGGAAGCCCAGACCAGTCACTCTTCTTTATTATCGCTGTGTTAACTTCGACCTTCTCATGGTGCGTTGCTATCTTCTTACTAACATTTTTGGCCGTTACGCCGTAGGTCTTCGCCTGTTCTGCAAGCGGATGACCCTTTATATCTATCATGAGTTTCTTGTTCCAACCGAAAGGAGCATAAAACAGTTCCAGCTTCGTTTTTTTAACCTCTTCAAGCATCTCGTGTAGTATCTCTTTTGCCTTTTGTGGTTCCTCAAGGTCGCTGCTCAGGTGAGCAAATGGATATACGACAATCTTGCTTCTCTTCACATTATCTGCGAACTTGACTGCGTCGCTTATCGCCTGTTTTACGACCGTGGTGTTGTCCCCTTTTTCTACTGATGTCAATAGCACTATTGCATCTTTTATGCTGGCTTTCTTTTCTTTTGATTCTTCATATCCTTTAATCTCAGGCTTAATCAGCTCGTATTCTATTTTGTCAACGTCAAGCTGGAGTATTTTCATGCTAATCAAAATGTATTATTCTTATGTAATATAACTTTAAATAGTGTATATTAGATAAATCTGTTGTGCAAATGAAGAAAAAGAACATCGTTTTAGCAGTAGTTGTTCTGCTTGCGCTTGCAATACTAATATTATATACGGAATCGAGAAACAGTGGAGAAGCAAGCACCAGCTTTAACAAAACCTATTTTCTTGTAAATGGGAAGCAGTTCAACTTCACTTACATAGCAAAGAACCAGAGTGAGTGGGAGCAGGGACTGATGAATAAGAGTATAGATAACACTACTACAGAGCTGTTCGCCTTCCCGACGCGCGAGATCTACCCTTTCTGGATGTATGATACCTACAGCAACCTAGATATGATTTGGATAAACGGAACGGAGAACGGGGGGAAGGTCGTTTACATAGTCAGTAATGTGCCCACCTGCGTTGTTGCAAGCGAATGCCTTACTTATACCCCGAATTCTCTCGCAAACTTCGTTCTGGAAGCTAAAGCGGGATTTGTGCAGAGAAATAACATAACCATTGGTACGACAATCAGCTTTGGTTAGAAAAGAGAAGAATCTACTTGTATATGTACTTTGAGAAGTTGCCGCTTATCAGAAGCGTTAAAGCAATCGAAACAGCTATCGCAAAGATGAACCCGTATAGCGCAAGGCTAAGCATCAGCGGACTTCTTGTGGACAAGATTGGAAGCGAGGTCCAGAGAACGTTTACCATGGCAGATGAAAGGAACAGGCTCCTTGAAACCTGCTGCCTGTAAGCCACCTTTTCTGGTTCGTTCTGCCCAAGATCCGGAGCGGTTAGAATCTCTATTGCTTCTGTGTTCTTTTTCATCGATTCTCCCAACCTCCTTAGAACCTCCTCTCCCTTAGGTTCTAGTTCGTATATCTTATAAGAATACTTGCTCTCTTTGAGTGTGCTGTGCCATAGAGAATCAGTTCGTGCAGATATAACCCCGTCTGTCTGAAGTCTATTGAGCATCTTAACTAAAGCAGAATAAGGTAAGTGTGTTGATTTCATTATGTGAGAAAGCTTCTTGTTTCCCCCTTTTATCGAACCGAGCACGCTTAGATACTTCTCGGTGACGTTTGTTCCCCCATTTTGAGATTTTTGAACAGCTGAATTAGCTCGCATCCAAACACTGCTAATTTAGTATTGATTTAGGTGCTTTTAATCTTTATCTATGCCTTTGTTTCTAACCCCTTTAAGCTCTGAGAGGCTTCTCTAAAGGTATTTTCTTCAATGACGCTACTATTTGCTGTATGCGATTTGATACATCTGCTTTAAATTGAGAGATAGGATTGGAAAGACTGCAATCAATAACGAGGTTAGGTTCACTAGGATTGCTTACTTTCTTAACTCTAACATTTATCAAAGCGTATTGTCCGTCCATACTCATATCATAAATGATTGTTCGTTCGGTAGGTTCTGAGCTTCCCAAAGAGTAATAATTACCTCCATGCGTAGATATTAAACCAAGATCTTTCTCTATAGCCGCTTTTACTTCTTCCAAAGTCAACTCTGTTGTTCCTTTTGCTTCGAAGCTGACTTTTCTTATATCTGTTTCTTCCGTTTCAGCTATTTCTCCTTCAAACTTAACTGCAAGCTGTTGCATAGCCATATTATCACAGTACTACCTGGTTTGCTCCGTTTAAATATATAGTTCATGCCTTCGTTTCATGGTAGATCTCAAAGAAAAAGAAGAAGAAAAATAAAAGAAAAAAGAACTCACAGGTTGACGTCGATGTTGAGCTCCTGCTTCAGCTCTCTGTACCTGTTCCTTATTGTGACTTCTGTCACTCCGGCTACGTCAGCCACTTCCTTCTGGGTCCTTCTTTCGCCAACAAGAGCTCCTGCGATGTAAACTGCAGCTGCAGATACACCGGTTGGGCTTCTTCCGCTAACCAGGCCCTTCTTCATCGCCTGCTTTAGCAGCACAGATGCCTTCTCCTGCGCGTCTCCGCTCAGCTTAAGAGCAGCGACGTACCTAGGAACGTATGCTGATGGATCCGTAAGTGGGATCTTAAGGTTGAGCTCGTGGGATATTACCCTGTAAGCCCTTCCTATCTCCTTCTTTGGAACGCCAGATATCTGCGCAATCTCATCAAGAGTTCTAGGCATTCCCGCATTCCTGCAGGTTGCATAAAGAGCTGCGTTTACCACAGTCTCATTGGCCTCCCTCTGATAAGGTTGTTCTTGACGCACTGCCTGTAAAGAAGAGCCGCGCTCTCCCTTATGTTGTCAGGCAAACCAAGATAGCTTGCTACCCTGTTTAGCTCTGGAAGAGCTATCAGGTAGTTCCTCTCGCTTGAGCTTGCTATGCTTGCCCTCTTGTGCCACTTTCTCATCCTGTACAGCTGAGCCTGCCTCTTTGAAGGAAGCCTTGCTCCTCTGATGTCCCTGTTATACATATCAATTTCTGTGACGAGACCCTTGTTCGGCTTCATGTACTTTATAGGAGCGCCAGTTCTCGCCCTTGAGTTCCTCTGATCTGCATCAAAAGCCCTCCATTCAGGACCAGTGTCCACGACGTTCTCCTCAATTATGAGTCCGCAGCTGTTGCATACCATCTCCCCCTTCTCGTTGTCATATATGACTTCTGAAGAGCCGCAGCTAGGGCATCTCTTGATGTCTGCCGCAATCTTTGATTCTCTTGCTTCCCTGACTACTTTTACATCTTCTGGGAGCGTTATCTCCTCAGCCTGTTGAAGGGTCATGGTTCCAAGCCTCTCGTTTCTCGCTGAGCTGGCTACGCGTACTTGTGTCCTTTTCTCTGTAGATGCCTTCTTTGAAGAAGTTGCTCTACTCCTGCTTTTTTGTTTTTTTCCTGTCATTCATACCACCATTTAAGCGCAAAGATGCTCTTGGTTAGCACCATAAATTTTTTAAATATTTCTAAAAGAAGCAATAATTATGGAATCAATTAGATATATAAATCTTTCGGTCATATTTCGGTTTGTTTCCCAGGAAAAGCTAAGAATATGTTAGAAACGCACATTCGCAGCTTTCCTTGACTTATTACAATAATATATAGGCAAAGGTCCTTTTAAAGAACTTATATAAATCTTGAAATAGATTATATAATAGATTTTATGATTTTAGTAACTGGAGCGTCAGGTCACGTCGGCAGGCACCTAGTGGAGGAGCTAGTAAGGCAGCATGAAGAAGTTAGAGTGCTGGTAAGAAAGGATTATACAGGATCAAATAAAGTAGAGGTGGTTAAGGGAGATATCTTAGACGAGGAGGCGGTCAAGAGAGCTACGAAGGGGGTCGAAGTCATCTATCACCTGGCTGCGATAGTCGACTACCATCCTGCTCCAAGGCAACAGACGTACGATGTTAACGTCTTGGGCACAAGGAACGTTTTGAAGTACTCAGAAGCAGAAAAATTCATTTACCAGTCGTCTACTGCTGTATATGGGAGAAAACACAAGAACCCAGCAACCGAGAACACACCATACCATCCATACAGCTACTATGGCCAAACAAAGGTCATGGCAGAAAAGCTCGTTTTGGAAAAAGGAGGCATTGTAATAAGATGCCCAGCGATATACGGACCAGGTTTCAACGAAGGATACTACTTCATGCTGGCACAGATACAGAAAGGGAAGATGCCTATAGTTGGCAGCGGGGAAAACAGAATGCAGTGGATATACATCAGCGATCTGATCCAAGCCTTGATTTTAGCTAAGGATAAAGGAAAGAAAGGGGAGGTCTATCTTGTAGGTGGGAAAGAGACTGAGACGCAAGCTGAATTGGCAGCTTTAGCCGCCAAGTATCTTGGAGTAGATAGGTCGACAAAGCATGTATCGACTAATTCCGCATACGCACTAGCATATTACAAGCTTATTTCCGCCAAACTGAGAAAAAAGGAGTCCAAATTAGAACCAGAACACATAAGGAAGATAACCGCGGACAGGACATTTGACATATCTAAGGCCAAGAGAGAATTAGGTTTCCAACCAAAAACTGGATGGGACGAAGGAATGAAGGAGATGGTTGAAGAATTTAGAAGGATGCAGGCGCACTAAAAGAAGGTTTTAAAGGTTTAAAGAGAGAAGGACTATTGCTTTGGGTTTCTTGATGGATAGCAAATATAATCCTGATATAGTAGAAGATAAAATAAGAAAATTTTGGGAGAAGGAGAAGATATTTGCTTTCGACTCGAAGAGTAAGAAACCAATTTATTCTATAGACACCCCTCCACCAACAGTTTCCGGAGACATACATCTTGGACATATTTTTTCTTATTCGCAGGCAGAGTTCATAGCGAGATACAAGCGCATGCGAGGCTATAATGTCTTCTATCCATTTGGCTTGGACAACAACGGATTGCCAACAGAGCTGCTCATAGAGAAGAAGTTCAACGTAGTAGCGGAGGATCTTGGGAGAGAAAAGTTCACGGAGCTTGAGAAGAAGGAGGTTAAGGTTTATAACGACAAGTACATCGAGCTTTGGAAAACACTTGGATTGTCGGTTGACTGGAGTCTCTTATACCAGACGATAAGCGACGACGTTCAAAAGGTCTCGCAGAAATCATTCCTTGAGCTTCACAAGATGGGAAGGGTGTACAAGAAAGAGGCGCCAGTGCTATTCTGCCCGAAGGACAAGACAGTCGTATCGCAGATGGAACTTAAGGACAAGATGCTGAAGAGCAAGCTATTCGAGATAAAGTTCTCTAATGATGTGACAATTGCCACATCAAGGCCGGAACTGCTGCCAGCGTGCGTCGCTATATTCGTCAATCCGCAAGACAAGAAGCATAGCAAGCTCATAGGCAAGGAAGTCAAGGTACCGTTATTTGGAAATACGGTCAAGGTGATCGGAGACGAGAAGGTCGATCCATCGTTTGGTACGGGCGTGGTGATGTGCTGCACATTCGGAGACACAACAGACATAGACTGGTACAAGCAGTACAATCTGCCCTTGAAGATAGTAATAGACGAGAAAGGGAGGATGAAGCATGAGAAATACAAGGGCATGAAAATCAAGGAGGCTAGAGAGAAAATCGTAGAAGAGCTTAAGGAGAAAGGGTTGATAGTGAAAGAACAGGAGCTGGAGCACAGCGTTAACGTACATGAAAGATGCGACACTGAGATAGAATTCATTGTCAAGGAGCAGTGGTATCTCAAATATCTTGACTTAAAGGAGAAGTTCATCGAGCTTGGTAGGAAGATAAACTGGTATCCTGAATTTATGAGGACCAGGTACGAAAACTGGGTCAACGGTTTGCATTGGGATTGGAGCATAGCGAGGCAGAGATATGTCGGAATATATTTCCCAGTATGGTACTGCAAGAAGTGTGGAGAAACGATCTTTGCAAGGGAAGAAGACCTTCCAGTCAATCCTTTTGTTGACAAGCCAAAGGAAAAGTGCGCGAAATGCGGATCATCGGAGTTCTTGCCGGAGACAGACATAATGGACACCTGGGCCACGTCTTCGCTTACTCCTCTAATAAATGCAAGATGGGGGCTTGATAACAAGTATGAACAGATCTTCCCGATGGGGCTTCGGGCTCAGGCGCACGATATCATAACGTTCTGGGCTTTCACGACCATAGTGAAGTCATATCTGCACAAGGGCACCATACCTTGGAAAGATATAATGATTTCTGGCCATGGGTTGGACCCGAAGGGAAAGCCGATGCACAAGTCTCAGGGCAATGTCATGTATCCTGAGCCGTATCTCAAGAAATACGGCGCTGACGCTTTAAGATATTGGGCGAGCTCTTCAATACTTGGAGAGGACAACTCCTTCCAGGAAAAGGAAGTGGTTTCGGGATCTAGGCTTATCAACAAACTATGGAATCTTGGACGATTGATAGACATGAACGATGTGGGGATAAAGAAGGAGAAGAGCCATAATCCGATAGATCTATGGATACTCTCAGAGTTGAATTCAGTAATAGAGGCTGCAACACGGAAATTTGATAACTATGACTATTATGGCGCAAAGACTCTGATAGAAAACTTCTTCTGGGATTTTGCTAACGATTATGTGGAGTTCATCAAGCATAGGATATACAAAGATGATGAAATCGCTAGCAGCACAATGGCCGTAGTTTACCTTCAAATACTTAAGATGTTATCTCCATTCATCCCATTTGTAACGGAAGAGCTCTACCAAAGCTTGTTCTTGGAAGGTAAGAATCTCAAGAGCTTCATAAACGAGAGGGAAAAATCGATACATATCACAAAATGGCCTGAATTTGATAAGAGCAAAGAGGACGCAAAAGATTTTGCAAGAGGGGAGAAAGCTGTGAAGATTATAAGATTCATAAGGAGGTGGAAGCACGACAACAAACTTGCTCTTAACGCACCGATCAAAGAGATAACTTTATCTAAGAAACTGGAGAAGGAGCTTGGCGATGCGGTCGAAGATATAAAGGGAGCGATGGCTGTGGCTAAGGTAGATTTTGACGTTGGAGAGCTGCAGGTTGAGGAAGGTATAGAAATTACAATCAGGGCGTAAGATGCAGCATCACACTTTGAAGAGCAAACTTCTTTCTAAAGAGACTTTGATACTTCTCGTCCTTCTGTTTATCATTGTCGCAGTCAGGGGTTACTACTACAGTGGACCAATATTCGGCAATGTGCAGGATGAAGGCATTTACTTAAACATAATTGCACAGGGGTCGTACTTTCACAACTACCAGAATTTTTCAGCGTACAGGCATGCTAATTTCAGCAACGTAGAGCAATCTATATTCAACCCAGCTGACATTTTCGCTTTTTATCTGGGCTTCACAGGGCCTGAAATCGTTCTCATGGATCTGTTCGGTTTCTCAGTCAAACTTATCTTATACTATGTGATTTTCACTTCTGTGATAGAAGGGCTATTTGTTTTCTTGATAATAAGATATCTTTCAGGACTGAAGGGAGCGATAGTTGGGACATTGCTGTTCGCTTTCATACCAATAGATGTGCTTTTTTCTACGCACGTGTTTCCTCTGGTGCCTGCGGCCGCTCTGGTAGCAGCTGCGGCGTACCTTTTCATAAGGAGTGAGGATGCACAGAAATTGAAAAACAGGTACTTGCTTTCGCTTGGAACCGGTTTCCTAATAGGACTCGCTTATCTAAACAACCCGATAGGGCTCATTCTGATGTTCTTCCTGATAGTGTATGGAATAATAATGCTTATTTTTGATAAGAAAAACAGGAAACACATAGTGATCAGCTATGCTGCAATATTTTTTGGCGCTTTCATCGCCTTCTCAATAACAGGAGTCTACTTTTATCTTTTGTCAGGGCACTTCTTGCTTTATCCAATGACAGAGCATTCGGTATTTATCAACCAACTTAAGCAGTCTCCACCGCTGCTTGTGAACGCAGCGCCCGGCATAGTACTCCAGTTTCCTGACGGAAACCCTACGGATTACATATTCCAGGTGCTAAGGGTGCTGAAAATCCAGACGTACATACCAACGAAATTTAACCTTTTGAACTTCTCAGATGCGTTCTACGTCGTGGCACTCCTTTCTCCTGTGCTTCTTCTTAAGAAAGTGAAGAAGGGCAGGTTTTTCATTGGGATGTTTGTGTTCAACATCCTCTTCCTTACTTTCTTCTTTACTAATGTGCAGATTGCCAATGGTAAATTGAATCTTCTGGAGGTGGCGCATGAACCTATGTACGCGACAATGTTGACCATGCCGGCAATAGTGACGATAGGACTTGCCAGCGAAAACCTGTTGAACCGTAAAAGCTGGCTGCTGAAGGCCTTCGTAGCAGCGTTGGTGATTTCAGTCATAGTATTTGGAATAATACAGCTCAATTACGACGTAATGATTTACAGGAACACAATCTACGACGTGCATGCGCTCATAAATTATATCCAGCATAACCCTAACGAAACATACTATTCCAACTTTTACATTGGGAGCGAGACGAACATAATAATGGGATTTGGAAATGTTCGTTTTATGAGGTCTTGCAACAGCTCGTATATTCAATCCGTAAGCAATCAAACACCAGAGGCAAACTTAAGATTTGTAAGTGGAGGAGCTCTCAGCATGGACATGGATCCTAATATAATAAGCGATTGGGACAGATGCCTAGAAGCAAACCTTACTGCTTTGAACTACTCTGTAAAATATGTAGTTCTAGATCCGTCCCCACCTTATGAACCATTGCAGATATGGGCTAAGTAGCAAGATTAAATTAGGCTCTGTACGTTGCCCAGCAGTGTCTGGTAAGCTTCGCACGAAGTCCACTGCCTTGGCTCCTTCCCCTCTTTAATTAGTTGTCTTATCTCTTCGGCTTCTTTGCTGTGCCACATGTTGTTTAGGTCGAACCCTATCTCTCTAAGGTTGGCAAGTTTCCTATCCCACATTATTGAAGGATAGACGTTCCCCCAGCTGTCTATGAATATCGATGCATCTAGGCTCTTGCTCTTGTAAGGCTGGTTGCCCGTCTTTGCAAACTGGATGAGCCCCTTTAGGAATGCGCGTTCAATAACGGGCATGACTCCAATCTCAAACTCCCTCTTTTTTAGCATCTGCTCAAGGTCTCCAACTACCACTTCTCCGCGACCCTTTATCTCGTTTCCAGTGTTGTGGTAGTAGTTGTTCGATGTCTGCCCAAGATTGATGTGGAAATCGCTGTACTTTATTTCTGGTATATCATTCCTGATTTCTTCCACATTCTTTATTAGCTGCCCTTCATTGAACTTGCTGAGCGTATAACCGAAGAAGAATGAAAAGTTTGGGTGGTCCTTCTTGAGCTCCTTGAACCTCCTATAGTTTTCTAGAACCTTCTTATAGTTTCCAGGAATGCCTCTGATCTTGTCGTGCAGCTCACCATGGCCATCAAGGCTAAGTGTTATTGCAACCTTTGGAATCTTGAGCTCGAGTATCTGCCTCATCTGTCCTTCGAGCTTGTCTGGATTGCAAAGAGAGTTCGTTGGTATGGTAAGCATGTACATACCCTTCGAGTGCTCCTTGAAGGCCTTGACTATTTCAACAATATCGCTCCTAAGGAAAGGTTCACCGCCAGTAAGCGCAATCCACCTGAAAGATGTATTCTTGCTCGCAAAATCCCTTATTTCGTCTATCGTGAGCTCATTCTTTGGCTTGATCTCCCAAATGTTGCATGTCAGGCACCTGCTCTGGCACCACATCGTTATAGCATAATTCAATTTGTAAGGTTTGCTCAATTTTCCAAAATTAGATTTGAGTGCCTCTAGACTTATACCAAAAAACTCGTTCACTACCTGCACCGTTAATAATATGCTTGAAGTGTTTTATATATTTTTGCTATAGATTAGTTTTTGGTATCGCTAGAATTTTGCAGAGGTTTTTTAAGATTAAGGGAAGTTGCATGCAAAAAAAAGGAGAAGTAAAGGCGTATGATCTCATCATTATTATTGTTGCAATTTGCCTAGTTGGCATAGCCGTTTATGGCGTAATATTGCAGATAACTAACCTGTTTTCACCGTATCCATTCGATTATTCAGCTTCTGTAGTCGCAAACAGCCATCTATCGTACTTATACAAAAATTTTACTTCTTATCCATACCTAATCACGTACTATCCCCCGCTCTATTACATTTTGATAGCAGGAATGAAGACGCTCTACACAACTAGCTCTCCTTACACAAACATTAGGTTACTGAATCTGATAGCTTCTTTCTTTGACGCTGTGATGATGTATCTAATAGGTGTCAAGCTGACACAAAAAAGAAAGATAATGGGCGTACTTGCGCCAATCTTCTATTTTTCGTCCTTCTTCTTTTTGACGTACGAATCCCGCTCAGGACCACTTTTGCTTGAACTGTTATTTGACCTCATAGGAATCTTCTTCCTAATGAATTACAAGAATAGAAGAGCGATAGTTTATTCTGCCGCGGCATTTAGCGTTGGCTTTTTCTTTAAGCAAACAGCATTAATAGTGTTCGTAGCTGCTTTGATCTACCTTCTCAGCACGAAGAAGCGCAAGGACGCATTGATATTTGCTGGCGTCTTTATTTTGATCTCTTTGCCTCCGATATTGATTCTTAATGCACTGACCGATGGCCGCTATGTACTTTCTCTATTTATTTTGCCTCTGATCACACCAATCGACCCGACTGAAATCTTGAACTGGGGCTGGTTCTTCGTTTATCTGTCTCCAGTGATCCCGCTAGGGATATTTGTGCTCTACTGGTTACGCTACAACTGGAAATCTCTGCTCGCATTTGCGCTGGTAATCAGCACGGTTGTTACTGTAGTAAGTGTAGGAAAGGTTGGGGCTACTACAGTGTATTATGTGGTTCCTTTGGCGTTTTTCTCGCTAGCTGCCATGGACGGAATCGAGCTTATGATTGAGAAAAAGAAAGGAAACATGATCTATTTTGTACTAGGATACATGTTCTTCACGTTTTTACTGATGGACGTCATCGGCTATTACATATTCGCATATCCGCATAACATCGATGACTACAATGCGGGACTTCTTCTGAAAAACGTGAGCGGCAACATATTATGTGAAAACCCAACGGTGACTGTCGCAGCAAACAAGAGCATCATGTTTGAAGAGAGCGTGTTCTGGGCGCTTATAAATAAAGGGTATTTCAACGATTCGCAGATAGTAACCAGCATAAAGGAGCATCAGTTCGCCGTGATCTGCAATCCAGGACCGATTGCGACTGCGGGAAGGTTTGACAGGTACCCAGACATCGTGAACGCGGTAAATTCTTCATATCATGTTAGTGAGATCGCATATAATTGGACTATTTACGTGCCAAACTGAACCAAAAAGGCAGATGTCGCAGGACCTTTGGAATGCACGGCTATAAAAATACTTATAAACCTTATTGACAGATAATATACTTACTGATTGCAGCTTCTTTTCTTTGAAGTATGTTGCACTCAGAACAAGTTCTCAATGACATGAGATAATAGGTTACAAAATGGCTAGGATGCATACAAGCGGACACGGCAAGTCGAAATCCAGGAAGCCAGAAGTAGAGATAGGCAAGCCACCAGAGGGATTGAACATTACCAGGGCTGAGATAGAGGACCTCATAGTAGAGTATGCAAAGCAGAACATGCACCAGGCGCAGATAGGCCAGCAGCTTAAGGACAAGCATGGGGTGAAGTACGTAAAGCAGGTGTTTGGGAAGAGGCTCGGAGAAATTCTTGAAGAGAAGGGAGTCAAGAGCGAGTTTCCTCAGGACATGCTGGACCTTATAAAAAAGGCGGTTGGCATGAGGGAGCACATCGCAAAGAATCACAAGGATACTTACAACAAGGTCAGGCTAAACAGAATCGAATCGAAGATCTGGAGGCTGACAAGATACTACAAGAGGGTCGGCTTAATACCTGAAGACTGGAAGTACGAGCCTGATAAGGCTGCGCTTCTTGTAAAGGGGCAGTGATGATTTGGCAACTACACAAAAAGCTGTTGAAAAGTGGAGGGAGAAGCAGTGGTTCAATGTCCACGCCCCGAAGATACTTGGCGAGAGTATCATAGGAGAGATCCCCGCGCTTGACGAAAAGAGTGTCATCGGAAGAGTAATAAAAGTAAGCTTGTCATGGATAACGCAGAACCCTGCGCACTCGTTCATGAGCGTAGGACTTAGAGTAAACATGGTGAGCGGCAATGCTGCCCACACCGAACTCAACTATCTTGAGCAGACGTACAGCTACATGCACTCACAGATAAGAAGAGAGGCAAGCGCTGTCTACACAGTGGACAAGTTGATGGACAAGGACAAGAGGAAAATAGTGCTCAAGTTTGTCACCATAACTAGAAACAAGATAACAACCCCAAAGAAGGCTGCGATAAGAAGGCTGCTTCTAGAGTTTGAGAAACAGTACGTGCCCACGAAAGGAACCGAGGAGCTCATAAAGCTAATCATAGAGGGAAGGTTCCAAGCAGACGCGATAAACGCGATAAAGAAGATAGCGCCGATAAGCAAGATGGAGCTTAAGAAACTGGAGATTTCAGGAGCGGCTGCACAACAGGCACCAGCTTAAAGAAGTTGAACTATTTTTTTAGCAAGAGGTGTAGAAAGCGGTATCGGTTATGTTTCCCTCGTTTGGAAGCACATTTCCATTAGGATCTGTTCCTTTGTAGTGGTAGCTGCCTGTGCCGTCCCAATTCTGGAAGCAGTATCCTGGGTTTGGTGTCTCTGAAAGGATGTAATTCTTGCTGGCATTTACCCATAAACTGTTCGGCACGATTCCTGCTCTGATGGGTGAAGTGTTTAGTGCAAGCCAATACTGTAAAGTGTAGTAAACATTAACTGTACAGTTCTGCGAGACGATCAAATACCCAGAGTCTGGTATATTTCCACAACCAGACGAGTAGTTGTAGATATATCTTGTTCTAGGGGCTGAAGGATACAATGGAGAGAAGAATGAGTATGGTATGGGAGTATTGTATGGAATCACCGCATCTACTGGCAACTGTTTGTAAGTGTAGGTCTCGTTTCCGATGGTAATCACATTGCCCTTGAAGCCTGGCATGTGCGTCGCAAGATTTATGTTTGCAAAAATGGCTGGAGTTACGAAGGTGATTTTTACTATAGGCGAATTGAAAACACCAAAGTTAGCCATCACTGAGACATTAACGTCTCCGATTATATCATAAGCAGCAGATATTGCACTTAAAGCCGTGCCATTACGATCTGTCTGAGTGATATTTGGATACAATGTGACATAGGAAGCGTTTTGGAGCACTGTAAAGTTAACGGTAGCCGCATAGAGTGGGGAACCAAAGACAGTTTACTGTAGCTGTCAAAGGATCCGCCGGACCGTTTGCTATACCTTTTGCAGTCGATGCAAAGAGAGATATTTCTATTGCATTAGCAGAAAGTGGTGAAACCTTCGTGCCGAAATTAGCAACGTATTTTTGTGGTTGCGAAGACGCGCACAGGCTCGCATCTCCGCTTGGGCAAGGTATCTCACTTAGCGTGAGCCTTCCAGATATCTGTTGATTTAGTTGTGCAAGCTTTTTGATCGAAGAGAAGTAGCATATTATAGCTCCACCAGGAAACACAAAGCTAGGGTTGCATTGCACCGGGATATTCCCGAGAGCCGTTGCGTTAACGCTCAGGGAGGGATTTAGTATTGGATATGACTGTTGGTTAGTTATTAAGACAGCAATCTTGGTACTGTTCGGGTTTGATGCAACCAGCAGATCCTGGCAATAAGCGCCATTTGAGAAGCTGCAGAAAAAAGGTATGTTGGTTGCCGGTACGATGAAGATCAAGTAGATTATCGCGGCAGACAGCAGTATTAGCGTTATCGAGAAGATATAAGTCATAAGCATGTCCATTTCGGCCTGTATCTTCATGAAATCAATATATCAACAAAATAAAGATATTTAAGCGCAACTTAAGAAGAAAAACGTTAGGAATCACTGAATAAAGAAGCCTTATAAATATTTTCATGCATAGTTTGTATAACTGAGTTATAGTGTTTTAATGCAAACAATGTATGAGGTAGCTACGAACGAGATAGTGCCAGCGATAAGATCGTATATTGCAAAGGAGCTCAACAGGCGTGGCATGAGTGAGGAAAAGATAGCTCAGCTTCTGAATGTGGCACAGGCTGCGATAAGCAAGTACATAAATGAAAAATATTCTGAGAAAGTGAAGGAGATTGAGAAGAGAATAGATGGACCGATGATGGATGCATATATAAAGAAAATTATCAGTGGGGATAAAGCGTATGTGAGTGCGTGCATCTGCAGCGTATGTCAATCGTTAAGCTCCTTTGATTGCGCATTCTCAAGTGCCAACATGATCAAAGTCTAGATCAGTGGTGTTGATGAGCGGGGAAATAGAAGAGGTTTTGGTAGATAGAGACAAGCAATACAAGGAGAGCTACGGCTTTCATGATGATTTTGAATACTCTTTCAAGACAAGGAAGGGAATCGACGAGAACGTAGTAAGAGAGATCTCAAAGATGAAGAACGAGCCAGAATGGATGCTCGAGAAGAGGCTCATAGGCTACAAGCAGTTCAAAGCAAAGCCCACACCAACGTGGGGAGCGGATCTTAGCCAGATAAATTATGATGATATTTACTACTATCTGAAGCCAACGGACAAGAAGGGCAGCAGGTGGGAGGACGTGCCAGCAGAGATAAGGAAAACTTTCGACAAATTAGGCATACCTGAGGCAGAGCAGAAGTTCTTCGCTGGAGCTGAAGCGCAGTACGACTCTGAGGTCGTGTACAGCCATATAAAGAAGGAGTTGGAAGAGCAGGGCGTAATCTTCACGAACACGGACGAGGCGGTGAAAAAGTACCCCGAGCTCATGAAGAAGTATTTTGGAACTGTTATACCTCCTACAGACAACAAGTTCGCAGCTCTTAACACTGCGGTGTGGTCTGGAGGGTCTTTTATCTACGTGCCTAAAGGGGTGAAAGTAAAGATGCCTCTTCAGGCTTACTTCAGGATAAATTCTGAGAAGGCGGGACAGTTTGAAAGGACGCTCATAATCGCTGATGAGGGCGCGGACGTGACTTACATCGAAGGTTGCTTTGTCGTAGGAACTGAAGTTCTAACGAATAAGGGGCTCAAACCAATTGAACAAATCCAGATAGGAGACGAAGTCTTAACCCACACAGGCAAGTACAAAAACGTATATCATACTCAAGTGAGACCACACACAGGCAAGTTGTATATGATTAAATATTATGGTGATACTTCTACCACTATAAAAGCAACAGACGAGCATCCGTTTTTGGCGGTCAAGAAACTTCATGCTGAATACAAGAATACGAGCTGGAATAGTGAATGGGTAAAAGCTGAAGACTTGAATAAAGGAGATTACATTGCTATGCCGATAGACAGAATAGAGAAGGTTGAAGATTCTAGAGAATTTAAGATTAAAAAGATCTCAAGGTGGAAGAAAGAGGAACAAGTACTTAAAATAAGGACGGATAAGGATTTCTTCAGACTCATAGGCTACTATCTTGCTGAAGGTAGTGTAATTGGAAAAGGAGACAATTATCTCACATTTACATTTAATAAAGAGGAAACGAAATACATACAGGATGTTGTATATTTGTTAGAAAAATACTTTGGAAAGAGACCGTTTGTGCAGAAAGAGTACAAGAATGGAATATCGATAGTTCTAAACAGCACAGTAGCTGGCAGATTATTTAGAACCCAGTTTGGTAAAGGAGCAAAGAATAAGTCCTTGCCAGAATGGGTAATCCATGAATCTCCAGAAAAACAGAAAGATCTTATAAAGGCATTTTGGAGAGGGGATGGAAGTTTTATGTATAAGTACTATAGTTGGGGAGCAAAAAGAATGTTCAGAATTAACACAATATCTGGCATTCTTGCAAAGCAAATTAGAGACATTTTACTGCGTATGGACATATTTGCTTCAATAAACCTGGCAAAACGCCATGGAAAAAGAAGCAACATGTATGTAGTTTATGTAGGGGGCAAGTACCTGAGTAATTTTTCTAAGATAATAGATTTCAAGATAGCGGAGATAATATCGGTTAACGGTGAGAAGATGCTTCTTGAACTGAAGATGTTAGAAGCAAAGTCTTATGCAGAAATAGTAGGAAATTATGCATATGTACCAATACATGAGATATCCTATGAGAATGTTGAAAATCTAAACGTTTACAATTTTAGTGTTGAAGATGATGAAAGTTATGTAGCGGGAGGAGTTGCTGTACATAATTGCACTGCTCCGATTTACATGAGCTCTTCACTGCATTCAGCAATAGTAGAGATAGTGGCACACAAGAACGCCCACGTGAGATACGTGACGATCCAGAACTGGTCCAAGAATGTTTACAACCTTGTGACGCAGAGGGCTTTTGCGTACGAGAACGCTTATGTGGAATGGATTGATGGGAACATAGGGAGCAAGACCAACATGAAGTATCCAAGCGTCTACCTCAAGGAGAGGGGGGCGAAGGGTGAGATACTTTCGATAGCGGTTGCTGGGGAGGGGCAGGTGCAGGATTCTGGAGGTAAGATATATCACCTGGCTCCAGATACCACTTCAAGGATAATCTCAAAGAGTGTTTCAAAGGGAAGCGGAGTCACCTCGTACAGGGGCTTGCTTCACATATCAAAGGATGCAGCAAGTGCGAAGAGCACGGTACGTTGCGACGCGCTGCTTTTGGACGAGCAGGCAAAGACGAACACATATCCATACATGCAGATCTCGACTGATGATGCAGAC
>CAWHXT010000003.1:0-54762 GCA_963833485.1 uncultured Microcaldota archaeon
GTTTGATGAGATCTAAAGGATACGAGAGTCTTGGGGATAATGTAGTACCAGTAAATTATGAGCTTCTTTTTGAACCGGATTTAAAGCGTTTCATCACAAATGGTGCCGCAAAGATTCGTTGCGTAACAAATAGCCCCACCAATGAGATCCGGCTTAACGCAAAGGAGCTTGAAATAAAGACTGCTTATGTCAGGTGTGGAAACGCAAGGCAGAAGGCGGAAGTGAAGATGTATGAGGACAAGCAGCAGATGGCTCTTGTGCTTGAACAGCCGGCGTCCGGGGACACTGAGATCGAGCTCACGTTCACATGCCAAAACAACAACAGGCTCTACGGATTCTACAGAAGCAAGTATTCTGTGAACGGACAAGAGAGATACATGCTCACTACACAGTTCGAAGCCGCAGATGCGAGGGCAGCATTCCCCTGCTTTGATGAGCCAGGCTTCAGGGCGACTTTCAACGTGTCCATGCTTATCGATACCAATCTGGATGCCATATCCAACATGCCGATCAAGCACGAAAGTGTCTCCTTGGGAAAGAAGCTGGTCGTATTTGAACCAACCCCAAGGATGTCCTCCTATCTACTCTACCTTGGCGTTGGGGAATTTGAATATCTCACAGACAAAGTGGGAGACGTTAAGATTCGCGTAATAACTACCCCAGGAAAGAAGGAATTCGCAGAACTACCATTAGAGTATGCAAAGAAGAGTTTCGAATGGTTGCAGGATTATTTCGGAGTAAAATATCCGCTTCCTAAGATAGACTACATCGCAGTTCCAGACTTTGCCGTAGGAGCGATGGAAAACTGGGGTGCGATAGCTTACAGGGAATTTGCACTCCTAGGTAAGAAGGATGCAAGCCTAGTAGACAAGCAGTACAAGGCTATAGTGATAGCCCACGAAACCGCACACCAATGGTTCGGTGACCTAGTTACAATGAAATGGTGGGATGACATTTGGCTTAATGAGAGCTTTGCAACATTCATGTCCTTCAAGACAGTAGACGCCATATTCCCGAAGTGGAAGATGTCGCTTCAATGTCTTGAGGATGAACGGGACGCGGTCGCGGCCTCATTTGCTGCAGATGCTCTAAAGAACACGCACCCAATAAACATAAAGATCTACTCTGTTGGAGACATAGACGCTGCATTTGATAGGATAAGCTATGGAAAGGGTGGAGCTGTTCTCCGCATGCTTGAAGGGTACGTGGGGAAAGAAGCATTCAGGAAGGGGCTCTACAACTATCTAACCAAAAATTCCTATTCAAACGTCAAAAAGGAGGACTTTTTCAAGGCGATCGCAGACGCTGCTAGCAGCGGAAGCAAAAACCGGGAAATAATGGAAACGATGCAGAAATGGGTATCAAAGGCGGGATATCCTATCATAAGCATAAGCAAAGAGAGGAAGGTCTTCGCTTTGAAGCAACAGAGGTTCACGCTTTCGGGCAACATAAAGGATAAGTGGCCGATTCCAGTGCGCTATCTAAGCCCTAAGAAGGAGGCGCACTTCTTGATGACCCAAGAAAACCAGAAGCTTAACGAAAAAGGGGAGTGGGTAAAGTTGAACTACGGACAGGAAGGCTTCTACAGAGCGATGTACGAAAGCCAGATGCTAAAAGAGATTGGGACCCTCATAAAGAAAAAGAAGATAAGCGGCCTTGATGCATGGGGAGTCCAGAACGACCTATTCGCTCTTGCCAGGTCTTCAAGGATGCCTGTGAAGGAGTATCTTAACTTCATAGAAGAGTACTGTATGGATGTAGGCTATCCTGCTAACTCTGGCATAGCCTCTCGCTTAGTGGCGCTTTATACATTTAGCCAGGGCAAAGAGTTCTCTAAAGATGTAAAGAGCACAACTGAAAAGTTCAGCAAGAACATCTTAAAGAAGGTTGGGTGGGACACCAAGGATGAAGCAGATCCAACAAAGGTGATTGTAAGGAACAAGGCGCTGATTAACCTTGGGCTTATAGGTGACAGCATTACGATAGGCAGAGCAAAGAAGAGATTTGAAGATTATGCTAAACATGGCAAAGAGATAAGCGACGACATAAAGAAGGAGGTATACGCACTTGCTGCATTAAGTGGAGACAAAAGCGTTCTGCCATTCCTCATTAAAAGGTACAAAGAGGACTTGACCCCGGACGAGCAGAGACGGGTTGTTGAGGCTCTTGGCTATTTCAATAAGGCTGATTTGATAAAGGGGAGCCTAGAGTTCAGCAAGTCCAAGGAAATGAAGTTAGGGGATTCCTTCGTAACTCCAAGTATAATCTCATCGATGCCTTTAGGAAAGGACTTTGTATGGCCTTGGGTGAAGGCAAATTGGAAAGAGTTTAAGGAAAAATACGAACCTGGAACGCACATACTATCAAAATTCATAGATATGCTGTCCATGGTCTCTTCTCCAAGCACTAAACGCGACATCGAGAAGTTCTTCAAACACAAAGGCAATATGAGAGGCGATGTTAAGAGCAGTCTCAACACGACCCTTGAGCTGATTGAAGCAAACATAAAGCTCGTGCAGAAGAACAAGTGAGAGCAGGCTGTAGGAAAGGCTTATAATATTTCAAGCGTGATTCTGTCTATGCCGAATGAAGGGATGAAAGTAACGCCTTGGAGCGTGAGTGGTAAGGTCGATTATGGCAAGCTGATAAAGCAGTTCGGCACGACTCCGATCTCGAAAAACTTAAAGGACAGGATAAAGAAGCATACTGGTGAACTCAACATCTTCTTACACAGGGATACATACTTCTCCCACCGCGACCTTGATCTTGTTCTCGACGACCATGAGTCTGGAAAAGGTTTCTTCCTTTACACTGGGGTAGGCCCCTCCAACGCTATGCATCTCGGGCACACGATGCAGTTTGTATTCACAAAATGGCTGCAGGAAAAGTTCAACGTGAATACCTACATAGAAGTCACGGATGACGAGAAGTTTATGCTCAAGGAGGACAGGACGCTCAAAGACGTGCAAAAGATCGCGCACGAGGACATACTCAACGTGATCGCGATGGGCTTCGATCCCGACAAGACATTCATCTTCTATGATACAGAGTACATAAAGAACATCTATCCACTTGCGGCAAGAATAGCGAAGAAAATCAACTTCTCCACAGTCAAAGCGGTGTTCGGCTTCAACAACATGACAAACATCGGCATGATGTTCTATCCTTCAATACAAATAGTGCCCACAATGTTTGAGCGCAAGAGATGTCTGATCCCAGCTGCGATAGACCAGGATCCATACTGGAGGATTCAGAGGGACATTGCCGAAAGTCTCGGTTATCTTAAGGCTGCAGAGATCCACAGCAAGTTCCTCGCCCCTCTCGTCGGAATCGAAGGTAAGATGAGCGCGTCCATGCCCGAGACCGCAATATACCTGTCCGATGACGCAAAGACGGTCAGACACAAGATAATGAAGTACGCTTTTTCAGGAGGGCAAGACACGGTAGAAAAGCACAGGAAGCTCGGTGGAAACACAGATGTCGATGTCTCATTCCAGTGGCTGAAGGACATGTTCGAGCCTGACGACAGGAAGCTTAAGGTGATAGAGGAAGATTACAAATCTGGAAAAATGCTTACAGGTGAACTGAAGGAAATACTGATAGAGAAAGTGAACACTTTCCTTGAAAAGCATGCGGCGCAGAGGGAGACGGCTAATGACAAGATTGAAGAGTTCATGCACACTGGCAAGCTCGCTCAAAAGATGTGGGAAACAACATTTGAATGACTAAAGCACCTCTCCAGATGCAAATATCCTAGGAACCTTTTCTCTCAGCAACAGAATCTTATCACCCTTCTCAATCGCTGCAGCCTTTTCAAGCTTTAGTGAAACAACGTCTCCAGAGACGTCCTCTACCTTGACTCTCGTATCAGTGAAATTGAGTATAAGCGAGTACGCGCCTCCAACTTTCATCTCCTCTGGAGACAAGATGTTCATCAACAGCCTTGCCTTGATGTAACTCTTTCTTTCAACCTCTTCTTTGGTGAGTATGTCCCCCTTTTGGATTTCTTCACTAGTTATCCCCTTCAGCGCTAGTCCGACCCTAGTTCCGTAGCTTGCCTCGTTTATGTCAACATCCTGGCTCTGTATCGATTTTATCATGACTGTCTTCTTCGAACTGTGGCTAAGTTCATCATGAACCTTCACCTTCCCTCTCGTGACCACCCCGAGCGCAACAACACCTATCCCTTTCACATCAAACGCCTTATCTATGTCAATTCTTGGGCTCTCGCTCTCTATGTCATGCGCGAGAGAAATCACTTTCTGCAACAGCTCCTCTTTGCTAGAGAATTCGTAATTTTTCAGTTTTATCCCAGAAAGGAATTGGTCTATTTTATTGTCTGTTGTAAATATCACACGCTTGTCAAGAAGCGAGCATGCAACCAGCAGCTCACCAAAGCTTTTGTCTATCTGCGAAGTGCTCATTATTATCTGACTGGATACGAGCATTGCCTCTGCAACTGCATAGAACTTCTCCTCAATAGAAGTTGGTGTAAGTGCGACAATCACCTTTCCATCAAGCTTCCTATCATAGAAACTTATGCTGTTTTCTGACCCCTTCTTCCCGATGAACTCTGCCAGTTTCTTGTCAAGTGGCACGGCTATTATGTAGTCCATTTTATTCACTGCGCTATAAAACAAATTTACACCATATCTATTTATACCACTGTCAGCAACTACCTCTTGTGTGATATAATGAAGACTGTAGATCAAGGGGTTGAAATAGCTACATGGCAAGAGAAACTAGGACCTGATTTCTATGATGTTATTAGTCCTGACTTTGAGAATGCAGCAGACACATTAAGAGAGATATTAGAGAAGTATGCTCAACCTAGTAGCGTAGATTCAATGGGCGTTAGCGTTGAGCCTCAAGCGAAGCATATGGGTAAAAATGTAAAATCTTCAGCTGAGGAGGCTTACGATACACTTATTGGAATTTCACATGAACTAGCAGAGGCGGTGGATTCTGGAACAAAAGATATTAGATTAAGCGCAGAAGCTCAAAGCTGGAGCGATGAAAAAGTTGATGGAGTTAAACAGATGGTCGAAGAAGATTTATTGTTCCACAGGACGAAGGCCCTGAAACTGCTAGAAAAAGCTGTAGTAGAGTTTAGATCACCACAGTCAAACTACAGAGAGGTGTGGGGGGCATTCGGTCTTCTTAGAAACGATCTTGAGAGGATATCAAAGAACCTCGCTGAACACATTCGTACTAACGTAGACACTTTTGAGATAAAGAGATAAAATTTACTATTATATACGCTTTGAGTTGACCTCTTTCACAGCGTCCTCAATTATATCCATGCCTTTCTCGAGGTTCTCCTCCTTTATGGTAAGAGGTGGTATTATCCTCATGCTAGAGTTTCCTGAAGGCAGGAGCACTAGCCCATTGTAGAAGCATTTCTCAACTATCTTGTCCCTCTCCTTGATACCAAATTCCTTTGACTTTTTATCCTTCACAAACTCTACCCCTATCATTAGCCCGATGCCCCTTACATCACCCACTATTTCATAATCTTCTTTCATGCGCTCGAGCCTCTTCATCACATATCCTCCCTTCTTCTTTGCTGCGTTCTGTAGGCTCTTCATATTTCTTTTAACATAATCCAACGACGCGTTTGCAGCTGCTACGGCTAGTAAGTTGCCTCCGAACGTTCCAGCATGCTCCCCTGCAGGCACATCACCATACTTCTCCCTTGCAATGGTGATTCCAATCGGGACTCCTGCACCAACTGCTTTTGCCATCGTGTATATGTCTGCCTCCACATGGAAGTTCTCAATGGCAAGGAACTTCCCTGTCTTCATATATCCTGCCTGTATCTCGTCGTCTACGAGTAGTATGTCATACTTCTCTGTTAGCTCACGAAGCCCTTTCACAAACTCTTTTGGTGGTACAATGTAACCTCCCTCACCCTGTATAGGCTCGAAGAATATCGCTGCTACCTCTTTTGGCGGCACCTCTTTTTCAAATATCACTTTCTCTATATAATCTAAACATTCCTTCGCGCACTCTTCTGGTTGGTCTTCATGGAACTGGCACCTGTATGGATACGGATATGGCACATGGATGACCCCACCTAGAAATGGGCCTATGTTAGCGTGCTGGACTGCTCTCGAAGCAGTAAGCGAAAGAGAACCCATAGACCTTCCATGGAAGCCTCTGTAAAACGAGATAAGATACTTCCTTTTAGTAAATATCCTTGACAGCTTAATCGCGTCCTCTATTGCTTCTGTTCCGGAATTTGAGTAGAAAACCCTCCCGAAGTCCCTTGGGAAGAACTTCAGCAGCTTTTCAGCAAAGGTTACTGGCAGCTCAGAGTAATAGTCAAGGAACGCCGGATGCATGAGCTTATCCACCTGTTTTTTTATTGCATCCCTCACTTCCTTGTTCGCGTTGACGCCAAGTGTGTAAACCCCAATGAAAGTTGAGAAATCGATAAATCTGTTTCCAGAGATATCATATACGAAGTCGCCGTTTCCGTGGTCTGGAACGAACGGGAAGTGCTCTCTCGTGCTGGTCATTATTACCTTCCTGTCCCTGCTTATCACATCCTTGATCTTCTTGTCAATTTTAACAGGCATTGAACCACCATATTAGAATCGCAACAAAGTATTAAAAGGGAATTATCATTATGAATCTCTATGACCAGGGATTCCTATTTCAGGAAAGAGATATTCCTCCTTATCATAAGCACCATAGCTTACGCTTCAAACAGCACATTCGCGTTCATAACTGTGCTTAACTCCTCCCCAACATTCACACTCATAATGGCGGGCATCGGGACAACTATAGGGACACTGCTTTTCTACACATTCTTCAAGAAAAGCCTCATGCTCGATGATCTAAGAAATATCGGATGGCCGAATTTCGTTAGCGCAAGTTCATTAGTCATGGTTGGGATATTTCTGTACTTCGGCTACAAGATATATGGACTGGCTAGGATATATCCACTCACCGCGGCAGGTGCTATTGTTTTCCTCGCAATAGATCTCCTACGATATGAGAGCAAACTTTCCAGAAAAGAGGTCCTTGAACTAATAACTGGAGTATTCATAGTGTTTTTCGGCACTTTCCTAGCGCAGAGCAATGGATTCAGCTTCCAGACGTCCACTCTGCCATTCATAATTGGAATAATCTTCTTCGGAGGCATAGGTTACTACGCATCGTTGTACAGGCCTGAAAAATACTCGACCAGCTCAAAGGGAGTGCTCGTGGGACTTTTCTCAATTCTTTTTGGTATTCTGCTCATTCCGGCTTGCAAAACAAGCTGCATGGGCAGCAGCTATCTTCCGATCGCAACCGGCATTGCTTGCGGGATTCTGTTTTCCATTGCTCTGATCGGTGAACTGTCAGCAGTGAGAATAGCTAATACATCCGGAACGAAAAGGAACCTCCTTTATAGAAACTTCGCAAACAACTTCACCCAGATGGACGTGGTGATCATACTCCTGATTAGCATCGCACTCAAGAGCTACACCCTCCAAGGCCTTCTTGGAGGAGTTTTCATAGTAGCAGGAGTAATTATTCTGGAGAGGATAAAGTAGTAAAGTTAAATAATTTATGTTCGATAGTCTCCTAGAAGTGAGATAATGCCAGAAAAACAGAAAAAGAGTGGAGTGGAGGAGCTTAGGAGAAATACCTTCAAGAATGTGGTGGCCCTCGTGACCACTGCCTTCGGGCTTGTGGCTGCACTCGCATGGAACACTGCAATACAGGCCTTGTTCACAACCTTCTTCGGAAAGCAGGCCACGCTGGTGGCGATGCTGGGCTACGCTGTGTTGGTGACAATAATAGCAGTGATCGTAATAACTTACATATCAAAGCTCGCGCCAAAGTAATTTTTTCCAAACGCCTTTAAGGCGGCGAAGCAAGATGCATCGGAACTGCACCTTCCAACCAACCTAAACTCACTTGTAAACTATTATAGCAACCGCACACCCGATGCTTACCAAAGTGTAACCAACCAGAACATGAACTCCGCATGAGAAATTGCATTAAAACAAACATAGAGTTAATTAAATATACTTTCTGTGACAAGTTCTATTGATGAAAAATCCGCTAGAATCGCTAATAGATATTTTCTTCGGCAGGAAGCTGATGGAGATACAGTGTGACGGTTACTCACTCGAGGTTTTAAAGAAGAACAAAGATCGCCTGCTTTACTACAAGACTCCATCCAGTTCGATATTATTCTCAAAGCTGCCTTTTAACTCTATATACACTAGAGGCTACTGGGACTCTTTCCTTCCTCTTCCCAGTCTTTTTCAGAATCCAAGAGTGCTGCTGATAGGCTTTGGAGGAGGAACAATACCTTACCAGTTTGAAAGTGTTTACAAGCAGATCAGCATAGACGCTATTGACATAGACAAGAACATGATTGAGATATCCAAATTCTTCCTGCCAAGACAACTTAAGACAAACATTTCGGTAGCAGACGGAGTGTCTTTCGTGAAAGGAAAAGTCGAAACTTATGACCTTATAATTCTTGATGCTTTCAAAAGTGTTCGCACCCCACCTGGCTTCTTGTCAGAGCAGTTTGCGATCGACGCATCCAATGCGCTTGCTCAGAAAGGCATTTTAGCGATAAACTACGTTAGCGGCGTCTGGAACATCAAGGAGTCCGCAGAGCTGCTAAGCATGCTCAAGAGACACTTCACAGTCTTCATCCTAACCCCGAGCGCTCTTGCATACAATAAGATACTGGTCTGCGTCAAGGGTCACAGGTAAAGAAAGTTTATCTCTTGCAGCACGTCCTTTTGAAAAGGACGCCAACCACATAACTAGGATATACTCACATATCTTAGAAGCGTAAAATGTTCTGATCGATTATTTACATCGGGTTTTAATATCTGAGTTGTCTTATTACTAAACATGGTAGAGGAAAGCCCGAAGCCTAAGGAAAAGCTTCCCTATGAACTCCAGAACGGAGAAAAAATAATGATAGAAGTAAGGCCAGGATTCTTCGGCTTCGTGATGATGCGTGTTTTTGCTGAGATTGCAGGATTAGTCTTATTGGCAATAATCATAATGGTTGCGCTGTTTGAATTTCCCCAATATGAGTATGAACTTCTGCTCGCCATTTGTGCATTCATACTAATTGCAGCATTGCTAATGTTGGGTCCCATCATATCCTATGGAAAATACAAGTACTGGATAACCAACCACAGGGTGATAGGGAGAAGAGGTGTAATAGGATACAGCATAGACTCCATTCCTCTTGAGAACGTTACGGACGTGGTAATAAACCGAAGCCTTCTTGAGAGGGTGCTGAACATCGCCTCATTGATAATAGTGCCCATGGGCGGGACACCCCGCACGCCTGAAAACGTGGAGAGCGCAAATTACTTCCCAGCTCTCAGGCCGCATGAGGCGGTGGACCTACAGAAGCTCATCTTCAACCTACGAGACAAAAGAAAGGAGGAAACTGGAAAGGTATTGTAAAAGTATATAATTTTTATTTACTTTTAAACGAGAGATAAAGAGATGCGATGTCCTAATTGCGGGAAGGAGAAGTTTGCGGTTGATAGAAACACCGGCGAATACTACTGCACCAACTGCGGTTTTGTGATAGGGCAGATGATAGAGTTTGCTCATGGCCGCGAAAGGGGAGGCAAGGCAACTTCATATTCTGAAGTGGGAAAAGGGCTTGGGACTCGCGTTCCAAAAAGTCTTCCATTCTACAACAAGCTGAGGCGATGGCATGCCGCGGAGAGCTTCTCCTCTAATGAGGAGCGAAGCTTCAAGAGGGCGCTGCACGTCTTGGAAATAGTCTGGGGCAGGCTGCACCTCGATAGAGAGATCAAGGAGTCGTCTTCGCTTCTTTACAGATACTGCATAAAGCTAAAGTTGACGAACGGAAGGGACGCATATTCGATGTGCTTTGCTGTAATTTTGATAGTTCTTGAGAAGTTTGGCGTTAATAGAGATGTATTCAATACTGCGGCAGATTTTGATGTGAAAGAAAAGATAGTCAGGAAATACTCCAAGTTGATAAGAAGACATTTAAGGGCGTACTGAGGGCTGCTATAAATTATTCTTCAGTCAACTTTCGATTCTGTAGACGTTGCTTCCGTTAGCCACTCTATGGCTAACTTTTATGCCTACATCGTCTCCAGCGGAGGCTCTTATGATATCCTTCCTGTTTATCTGCATGCTGGTGACCTTCTGCCTAACCGCCTCCTCCTCGCTGCCTATCTCGATTACATCACCGATCTTGAGCTCTCCTGAGAGCTTTATAGCGACCACGTTTATCTTGTCAAAGAAGTGCTCCACCTTTCCAATAAGCACCCTGTTTTGGTCACTTCCTGGTGATGTATTGCTCCTATTCTTTTCCTCCATAGAATTCATGACATCCATAGCGTTATCAAGGTCTTCCATCCTAACCAATTAACGTTCTCCACGAAAGTTCTTATAAAGGTTTTCTTCTACTCTGATTACTCCTTGCTAGGCAAGAGTCTTGCCGGGGTAAGAAAAATCACGCTTTGCCCTTGTGAATTGCAACTACCCTTACTTGAAATATCAGCGTCTGCCCTGCCAAAGGAGGATTGAAGTCGACCGTCACATTTGTTGCATTGACTGCTTTGACTACTCCACGCATTCCTGATTTTGAAAGCACGCCAGTTCCAACATTTACTGTTTGATTGCCAAACAGCGTTATTGGGACGCTGATTATCAGGTTTGCATTCACTTCCCCCGTATGCCTCGCTTGCCAGTATAGTCAGGTTCTTAGTCTCATTCAGCTTCATGCCGATCACACCAAGATCAAATCCAGGAATCACCGTGCTGTTAATGATATTGCTTGCATTTCTCACTATGAAGTTGAATGGCGTGCCGCCAACATTTGTGCCGAACACTGTACCGTTTGTCAAGCTACCAGTATAATAAACGCTAACGTTGTCTCCAACCGCCACGACCAGAGGAGCGCTTGTAGCATAAAGGACTCCAATGATTACTGCTATTACCACTACTGCTACGATAACATATGAGAGCCTGAGCTTAGAAGCCTTAGGTTTCTCCTGCGGCGTCTTTTCCTGCTGTGCCTTTTCTGGCTTTTTTGATTCCATGGTTTACTATAAGAAATTAGGATTTAAAAACACTCTTACTCTACAGTTGGATTCAAAGGTGTTTTAAAGTTTTATCTTCTATTCTATTTGTGGAAAGCATAATCCCAATCATATTAGTGGTGGTCGTAATAGTGATTATTGCGGCTTCAGTGTTGTACTTTGGGATAGGATCATCAGCAAAAACTACCCACAAAAGCAACACAATAAAGAACTCGAGTGTCACGACGAACGCACTCTCTTCATCTACTACATCTACTGTAAAGTCTTCCACCACCACAGCATCTCAGCAAACCTACTGTTTGTCAAACAGTCCTACAGAGCGTGGTGGAAACTGGAACTTCAGCTATGACTCTTATTACAACTGGAATGTCACTGGGAACGCGTTCGGGACGGCCCCAACTAATTTCACCAAGGCAAATGACAACGGAAGCTACTTCAGGTATGCCTGGTCTAATCTAGCGGAAACGTATTATGCGACCTCTTTCAGTAAGACCAAACCCATAGGTTTCGGCAATCTGACAACCACATTCCTAGTTGACAAGCGATATCTTAATTTCCAACTTATCTCTACAAACAACTCGAGGATCTATGTTGAGATTATAATAAATGGCCAGCCATCCATAGTGAAACATTATGACACTGGTAGCCCATACGACCAGTTTGTTTCAGAGTATATAAATCTGTCAGATTACACGTGCCAGACGGTTAAGTTTAGGGTGGTGTCTGACGCCCCAGCCGGGCAGGATTTCATCGCAATAGGAGACCTTTATCTTACTTGAATAAGCCCAAAAACACCCTTTCAAGAAAATTGTTCTAACCCTTTTCTTTTTAGTTCCGCCTTAGCTTTTATGTCTTCCAATATTGCTTTATCATAATATTCGTTTTTTGCTTCAAGGAAGAATCCTAAGTATCTATCTTCTCTCCAATAGATAGGGAAACCCCTTACCCCCAGCGGCTCATCAAAAAATGCAAGCACGTGCTCCATAGAGTTTTCTGTTATAGGTATGCCTGGTCCCAATACATCTACCTTTATCCCAGTTTTCTTTTCAACATCCTTCGCAACTGTCGATATTAAGCTCGTTTCAATGAAAGTTGGTTCAGTAAAGAAATCAACTGCAAGGTCAAGATCGTTAATTCCTCTCTCTTCACTTCTTTCAGACAGTCTGCCTTCAGCTCCGATAGCTCTCACACCAACAACATTATCTACAACCGAAGCTATATTCGAAGCCACCTGGATGCCGTACATCAATCTGACCCTTTCTAGTTTTGAAAGTTCTGCGCGATCCCCGAAGTAAATTGCAACGCGCTCCTCTAACGACGCGCCCTTAGCTCCACGCCTTTTCAGTGTTTTTTCTATCTCTTTCGCAAGTTCCTGTGTTTGCTCTGGATATTTTGTCAAGATGTAAACGTAGTGTGCGGTCTGAACCTTAAAACCTGGACTAGCCATTAGTGCGTCTACTGAAATCGATGAGCTTGTATCATATTGAAAAGCCTGAATTTGATCTAGTTTTTCAGTTACTGTTCTTTGTTTCGGCATGTTTTCGTTAGTACTCTCGTCGCCTCATTTATAAACTTATTTATGTGCCCGTTTATCATAGCTACTCTAGAGAGTATATGTTCTTCTTAGCGCAGATTTCCTTCAGGATCTTCGGCCACACCGAAACCGTTACTTCTCCTATGTGTGCCTTGCGAAGGAGCAGCATCTGCGTCCTGCCCTGCCCTATCCCAGAACCTACGCTCAAAGGTATCTTCTTCTTCATTATATCTTGATAGTACTTTAGCTTGAGGTTATCAAGCTGGTTTGTCATCTTTAGTTGCATTTTCAACGTCTCGGGAGTGACCCGTATGCCTCCAGACATGAGTTCGTGTCTGCGTTTTGTTACGTAATTCCACACTAATATATCTCCATTGAGTCCGTGCATTCGCCTGCCATCTTCAGAGCGCGTCTCAGTGACCCAGTCATCGTAATCCGCAGCTCGCATCTCGTGTGGAAAGCCGTCCTTCAGCGTCCATCCTATCCCAAGAATTGCAGCCGCCTTGTACTTCTTCAGCACTTCAGTTTCACGCTGCTTTCTAGGCAGATCAGGGTACATGTCCAAAAGGTCTTCAGCATGCACAAACCTTATCTTTTCTGGAAGGTTGGGGTATTTCTTGTTCTTTAGCTTTGGAAATTCCTTCTGAACGTTCTTTTCTGCACCTGTTATAACCTTCCATATCTTATTTACAGTCTCCTTCCAGAATGCTAGCGTTCTGTCTTCAGCCGTGATGACCTTCTCCCAGTCCCACTGATCTACATATGCGCTGTGGTCATGGTCAAGGAAATAATCCTTGCGTATTGCACGCATATCAGTGCATATTCCCTCTCCCACTTTGCAGCTGAACTGTTTGAGAGCGAAGCGTTTCCACTTTGTGGCTGCCTGCACCACCTGCCCCTCTATCGGATGTTTGTTATAATCATTATTTACATGAAATGATACTGGCGTCCTTGATCCGTCACGGTCGAGCATATCATTGAATCCACTGTCCTTCTCTACTATTAGCGGAACCTGCACCATCATCAGGTTAAGCTCCTTACACAGGTTCTCTTCGATGTACCTCTTTATGCTGTAAACTGCCTTCTGCGTGTCGCGCGTGTTTAGCAGTGATTCATAATTTGTTGGAAGCACTTTCTCTATATCTGCATAATTTCCTACCCCAGGACCTGCAAGGTCTGCTTTCTTTAATTCAGCTTCTGTTTTCATATAATCAACAATATGAGTTCTTTTAAGAACAAATTTATACCTGTTACGCTAGCTTTTACTACTTTAAACGTTAGCAATGCATTTTACATCGCTCGTATAGTAATAATCGTCATTATACAACTCAACAGCTGAACAGACGATGGGCTTGGTCGTGTTTAACCATTCAATTTTTATGATAAAATTACCCTCACCAGAGTTGTTTGTCAGATTCAGGTAATCTACATGTGGATATACTAATCCAATGCCATTTTCTTCCCGGCCATCAAAGGCAAATACAAAAAAGTTGATAGTTCTATTTGTTAGGTTGTGATAAACTATGACTACGTTGCTTACAGTTGTTTTGTTGAATCTGTCAACGTTCAGACTCTGACTCTGTACCCTTATACTGAAATTTTTCTCGTAAGTGTTGTGTGATAGACATACAATTCCAACTGTCACAACCAGAATAGTGATAAGAATAAGGTAAAACAACTTCTTTCTTTTCTTTAGTTCCTTTTCCATTATTCCAGTTCTAATCCCTTTATCTTCAAACTGAAGCGCAAAAAATATTATAAATATGAAAAATGTGTAGTAAGGAGAAAATGTGCTAACTCTGAACATTAAAGGAATGAGACAGAAGAATGGAATCAGCTCCTTTTTATTTAGATAAATGAATGACACAAGAAGTAGAACAGAAACAAGATCAAAAATCTGGCCGTATGTAGGCATAAGTATTGGATAATACTTAAGTAGAAGGAATGCGGGTGGGGGTGCACTTTGCGGCATTAGAAACTGGTTCAGTGGAGCTAAGACAGCACTGAAATACGCTCCTGGATTCAACGCTATGAAATAACCGTTAATCAACAGGAAAATTATAATTGTTCCTATTAAGTTGTAAGCGCCTCTCTTTATGCCATTATTGTTTGCAGAATAGGCAAGAAGGAAGAGAACTGGCAACCAGAGCAGCTCCTGTATTGATGCGCACAGTCCAAGAAAGACCCAAACATATTTTGAGTCTATCTTAATGTATGCAAGGAAGATAAACGCTAACATTAGGTAGTATTCTGGACTGAACGCGTCATAGATCATTAACGCGAAGAAGAAAAGAAGCGTCAGTTTTGGTTTAAAATGATTGTCCTTCTTTAACAAGAACATGAATACTATCAAAAGAATAAATGTGAAAATAATCATCTGGGGCGTTGTAAAGATAGTTTTTAGAGCTGATAGCTTACCCCCAGCCAGAAAGTAAAAAGGAAAAGAAGAGAGGAAAAAAAGAGCAGGATAGCACACTATTCCAATTATGCTATTGTTTGTAGTCAATCCAAAGCCTAAGTTAGAGGCGGAAAGGAGTGGAGCAATTGATGTAGTGTAAGGATCTGACCCGTTCAAGAGAATCCTGATACTTTCGAAGCTCATAAGACTCTCATCTCCTCCAGGAAGAAACTTGGTGAAGAGAGTGGTGAAGAGAATTAAGTAAAATATCAAAAGCAAAAAAGCTACTAGAAAGAGAAGACATGCCAATTTTAACTTCTCTTTTTTGTTTTTTATCAGGTAGGCTCCAGCATAGCAAAGAAAGAACACAGGTAGAAAAAGGATAAAAATACCTCCAAAGTAAAGGAGAAAGTGAACGTCGTTTGTCTTCAAGATGCTTATGAGCATTCCACCGCTTGCCGCCAATGCCGCAAAATAGGACACTAATATCGCAATGAAAAGAACGTGCATCTGTCTTGAAAGTTTCGGCTTATTCTGCAGCTCTCCTCTTTTCATCAAGTAAACGAACGCATAAATTAAGAAAAGAAAAGTAAGGAGTGCGCTAAAAACAAAGAAACCGCTGGAGAGAAAGAAGAATAAAAAAGATTTTACGTTGATTATCAGCAAAACAGAGGCTATCGCAAATTCAAGGTAGTGTACTGTTAATGAATCTAATCTCATCTAGATTAAATCCCTGCACAACTATTTAAAACAACCACACCGATTTAGTCTGAACTACAGCTTCAGTCCTTTTCTTATTACTAAGAGAAACAGCTCCGCTCCTACTGGTAGAAAAACAAATCTTATAGCTATATTTATAAATAAGGAAAACCGTAATTTTAGTGATAATAAGATGGAGGCTGTCAGTTTTGCTTATAGAACAGAGCTTTTAAGCGCAGAGAGAAAGAATGAGGAAGAGATAACTCCAGAGCTAATAAGTGGGGTTCTTCGATACATAGAGGCTTTAAATGAATCTCCGCTCAATCTTCAAGGAGGGAGAAAGTTGATAAGAGATGTGAGTGATCCTTGCAATCAACCGCCAAAAATCGTCGACAAAGGTGTTACGAGCCAGGTGCTTAGTGCCCCCAATGGCAAACTGACTGTATTAAAGTATGTTTTTAAACCAGTATCCAAGGTGGCGATTCATACACATGAGGAAAGCACTGAGTGGCAGCTGTTCTTTGGCTCTGGTGAAATATTCCTTAATGGCAGGATAATCCCCGTTGAGAGAGGCACGCTTGTCCGTGTAGTGCCTGGAGACTTGCACTCTACAAGGAATAGAACAGATCAGGAGCTAATACGTGCCGTAGTCTATACTCCGGCGCAGAACTCCAGCGACTACTTCCCAGCCTCTAAAGATATGCAGAAAGGCTGGTAAGACTGGGAAAAACGAAATATTTAATGCACAAGGCAGAGGAAAATGTCTAAATTTTTGAATATCAGTGATCAAAAACTCGAAAAGGCGCTCGACCGATATCTCTCAACAGCAAGAGTGGGAGATGTGTCAGATACCGTTACAATTGCCTCAGCGCTCAGGAGCGACGAAAAGGTGTATAGGAAAGTAGAGGATGCTTTCATAGCGGCAATAGAGCGCGCCAGCTTGAGCAGGGAAATCCTGTCTGAAAAGCTAGGCGTATTGCTTATGCAATACGGCGCAAACAAACAAGGAATTTTCTTCAAGAGCGCCAACGATGACCTATTCGCTAACCTTTCCAATGCTGTTGAGAAAGGATTTGACCTTGCTACTAAAATCAATAAAGCTGCTCCAGAGTACACTCCAAAGCAGTATGAAAAGATCTTCGGAAGTGATGGCAGACTGATTGGCGTGATGTGTGAGTTGATTCCTGATGCTGTTGAGCTGAGCGAATATCTTGACGAGAAAAAGGGGCTCATTCTGCCTGAAGGCATAGAAGATCAACTTGTCGATTATGCTAGCAAGATTCATAAGGCGGGCCTTATGCAAGGCGACTTCAATACTGAGAACATCCTTATTTCTAATGGAAGGTTGAAGGTGGTTGATCCCTTAGTAAGAGATATAGACATACATGGAGAATATACGATCGCAGTGGAGCAGGAGGACGTAAACTACATTGTATCGATGATCAAAGAGCTTAGGCGTACATATCCAAAGATACCGGCTTGAGCTGCCAGCCAAGGAACACATAATCTTCCTAATTCCCTGTTTCTGATTCTAAATCTAGGCTACTGGCCCCGGAAGCGCAGTTATGCTTGCAGTCGTTGGTGCTCCAGTCGAGACCAGTGTTTCATTGTAAGAGACACTCGCATTCACAGTTGTTCCACCATTACCTACAAGCATATCGATGCCTTTTATACTTTGCACTAACCAAGTATTGCTCGCTGTCGAGATGCATGTCGCAAACATACCTGCAAATGAAGTCTTCGATGTTCCAATTCCTGTGCTTAGATAAAGGTTGCCTTTGAGTGATGTGCAGGATTGACCATTGTAACTGCCATTCGAGACTGAGATATTATTGAAATATCCACTTTCCTGGATAGCTGAACCACCACCTGTCAAAAAGCCCAGGCTTCCTGTTGTATTTGCTAAGTTTGCTGAACTTTCACTCACATTGGTAGATCCTACGTAACAAGTGTAGTTGCCATTATATTTGTTGCACGAATAGATTGTGCGTGAAGAGGAGTTGTATATCAATATGTTGCTTAGAGTAACCCCAAATGAAGAGTTTGAAGAGGTAGTTATTCTTGAGCTGTTATAATAAATCTCTATCGTGATCATTCCGTTAGTAGTCGTATTTTCCTGATACGCGCCAGAGCTTAGTGCTATTCCTTCAGTGTATTTGTAAGTTTCGTTTAGGTTGGTCGCCTTACTGTTGGTCTCATTTGCGAAATCCTTGCTAAATTCTGTGAGTGTAAGATTTTTACCAACCCACGAATCTAAGCTGCTTCCTGTCGGTTGGCCTGTGCCCTTACTTCCCGAAGCGTTTGAACTGCCAGTGGAATTTATTGAGCTCGTAGCTCCTGGCTGAGTGCCGTTCTTGTTTCCTACAAGGAAAAATGCCCCTGCTGCAACTATTACTATTATTACCACTGCACCTACCAAAATCATCTTATTCATTCAATCAGACCCTTTAGTTATGTTTGGAATGAAGATTATTATACATATACACTTATCGCGATATTTCAGGAAGAATTTAATTTAGTATGTTCTTCCAAAGAACATTTCCACTACTTTTTCCTTCTTACCACATGATGCACACGGTTCAGCTAGGTGCTTATCAGGTACAAATCCTACAGGTCGGTATTCCGATCTCTTCCTCGAGCTTTCTCCCACATTTTTCATCTCCGCACCAAGGAAGACCCACCATCCCCTCTCTCTCAGTGTATTTCTGCTTCAGTTCACTAGGTGTTTTGAAGTGTAGCACCCTGCCCCTGAAATATTCCTGCGCTCTCTGCCTCAATGAGTCTGTTATCTCCTTGAGAAGTTTGCTTACGTATGTGGGCGCTTCAGTAGCGTCTACAGTCTCCTTTTTGAAGGTGTCCCTCCTGAATAAGACCACCTTTCCTGATTCTATCTCCTTCGGCCCTAGCTCAGCCCTTATCGGCACCCCCTTCGCTTCCCATTCATAATACTTGTCACCGACACCCTTCTCTCTCAAATCTACTTCCACAACTAATCCGTGCTTTTGGATCTGGTGTTTTAATTCTTCAGCGCGCTTTTTCACAGCCTCTTCTTGCCCTTTCTGGAAGATTGGGACTATCACAACATGCACAGGAGCAATCTCAGGCGGCAGAATCAGGCCTTTACCATCTCCATGTATCGCAAGCACAACCCCGAGCTCCCTCTCAGATATGCCATAGCAGGTCTGGTACACGTATTCAAGCTTGTTGTCAGTAGTCTGATACTTCAAATCGAACGCCTTCGCAAACTTCTGTCCGAGGTTGATTACAGAGGCGAGCTCTATCGCCTTTCCATCTGGCATTACACACATGAAATCCCAGTTGTACAGCGCTCCAGCAAACGTGTCCCAGCTCGGCGTCTTCACAATCAAGTAAGGAAGAAGCAGCTTGTCAAAGAACTCCTTGTAGGCATTCACCCCCTCCTCAATCTGCCTGTCAGCATCTTCTGCTGTGGCATGGAAAGTGTGGGCTTCCTTGAACTGGACCACCTCCCTCAATCTTAGCATTGGCCTTGTCTGCTTTGTTTCACACCTGAATATGTTCACCACTTGGTACAGCTTGAGAGGCAGGTCAGAAACTGATCTTATCCATGGCTTGACGCTTTCATACATCCCGGTTTCTGATGTAGGCCTTATGAAAAGCTTCTCAGTAAGCTCTTCATTTCCCGCTTTGGTGACTGTGTACGCCTCCCCACCGAAACCTTTTAGGAAATCTCTCTCCTTTCCGAATATTGATTCTGGAATAAGCATCGGGAAGTAAGCCTCCTGATGGCCTGTCCTCTCCATTATCTCGTGCATTATGGCCATCATCTTCCTTAGCGCCTTGAATCCGTAGGGCCTCCATATGTACATCCCCTTCACAGGATACCTGGCGTCTATCATGTCGCCAACTTCTAGGGCTCTGTCGTACCAGTCAGGAAAGTTCTTCAGTTTGTCCTCTGAAAACGTCACTTTCGCACTGCTCGCCTTGCCCTCTTTCTTCCGAGTATCTTCTGAATTTTTTCTTGAAGCCATCTTATCTCTCTAAGTTTTCCTTTCCTGTAATTTGCTAATTTGCTCTTAACATTTATATACCCAAAAGTTCTTTTATGCGGCAGAATTATGCTTTATTTTTAAGAAAGCGTGCAGAAACAAATCCTTAATCATATTTTTAAATAAGGAAAATCAATGCGTATTCCAGTATACGTGGTAATCAAGATGATGCGCACAAGTTTGCAAACTTTATTTGACGATGTGCAAGAAGTGCGACTGTCAAGCGGTGGAAGATACAAGGTGCAGCTGGAAATCCCGAAAGGCTCCACACTCACTGAAGAGGAGATAAAAGATATATTAAGAATCAGCAGCTGGAAGGTTGATCCGAACAGCGTTGCAGATGATTATGAAGGATCCAGAGCGATAGTGCGGCGCAGGAAGCAGCCGATCAAAAAGGGGCCTGTAGAACTGAGCAGTCTTGAAATCAGCGGCATCGGTCATGCACAAATCGATTTTTCTGGCAAAGTTATAACCTCCGAAAACAAACTTTCCCCTCCGAATACAGATAATTTCATGAATAATTTTACTGACGGGATGATGTCTACAAGCTATGCCGAAGGAAATGTAATAAAGGTGTATACGCCTACATACAGGGCTTTTGGCGCATACACCACTCCGGAGCTGCGCGAAAAGGTGGCAAAAACACAGGAAATAGCCAGCATCGAGCTTAAGGGCATGGTCGTGCCCCACGTCGAGGCATATGGCAGGTATCTCAACCCAGCTCTGCAAAACAGCGACGGGCCATTCGGGTTTATCGTATTTCCTGTTCCGGATCCAAAGGTGCCTAGAGCATGGGACGACTTCGTAAAACGCTTTACAACAAAGATGTATAGTGGAAAAACGACGATGAAGGAGGCATTCATGACCTTCTTCGATTGTTATGCACCAAACGCTTTGGTTATTGGCAGGGCGCTCAGGGACCTGCACGATACGGGCAGGAGGGCGCACCTGCAGATCCACATGGGTAACTTTTATGTGACCCCAGAGAAGCCGTATGTTGTTGACTGGGCGACAATGAGGAAGCTTGACGGAAGCGCCGAGCAGAACATTCTGAACAGGGCGCTAGACCTGATGAAACCCGCAAACGTGGCCTCAAGGGGCGTATCACAGTTCATTCCAGACATGCCCGAATTTCTCAAGGACGAACTGGACAAAGTAATGTGCGAAATAGCGATGGAATCCTATTCCGGCCACCCCCAAGACGAGATAAGGCTCTCCAGCATACAGGATAAGTTTAAAGGGGCGTCAAAAGGCATGACTCCATTCGACGCGATTGTGCTATGGTTGAAGGACCAGGGAATGGAGGGCTATGATAAAAAAGAGCTGGTGCATCTTCTCAGGAAGGTTGGCAGGAACGAGCCTTGCCCGTGCGGCTCTGGGCAAAAGTACAAGAGATGCCACGGAAGAGTCCAGCCAGCGTAAATATAAATATTCCAATAAAGTAAGTGTAAGTTGGGGATCAAATTGGGCGCCAAAGTTCGCGAAGAGTTGACTCCAGATCAAATCGAGGCAGCAGCAGCGATTTTCAACGAGAGAGCCAACCTGCTCTCCGAGGCGATGCGTGCCCATAACGTGCCAGAACTCGAACGCCTTCTGAAAGATCCTGTTGTGCGAGCAATAAAGAGTTTTCTCCCAAGCCTGATTGGTGAAGCCCAAGGAGAACCACTTTCAGATGAATCGGAGCGCGCCGTTCAAATCAACGTAACTGGTCCACTCACCAAACTGCTGCGCGAACACCCCTCAGAAGGAGCTAATTTGATATTTCGTTTTTACGAAATGATACAAAAAGGCGCAAAGGAGGGCCACAGAAAGGAAATTGCAGGAAAAGTGAGAGAAGCGCTTAAAAGCATCAAAGGCATTCGTGAACCGGCCATCGGAGACCCTGACTTCGTGAAGCAAGGAGGGGACTTGTTAATTGGGGCCATTGAAGAGGAAGAAAAAGGCGGTGCGCTGAGTCTTAGGTTTTACAATGCAGGAATACAGTACAAGGGCTATGTAAAGTGGCTGGAGGCTTCAAAGACGCTAGGCGATATATTCAGCTGCACAGGCGAGGTCTTGGCAGGAAAACTGGTCAGAACCTACGAGGATATCCTTACCGGACACATCCCCCCACAAGAGCAGGACGCCTTCTTAGCCCTGCTGTACGCGAAAAACAAGTTTGATTTTGATGCGACCTACTTAGACCTGACAACCAAGTCAATTCGAAAACTCTATGACGAGCTTGAGCCTGTGCTGCAGGGCGATTACGAAAGCATAATGAAAGGAGTGCGCGAGAAGAGCCTGATGGAAAGGATCGTTTGGCTGGCTGTCGATAGGTGAAGCTTAAGAACTCTGCTAGAAAACGAATAAAGAAGACACTTATTTAAAGAGTAAAAGTGCAGTCAATCTGGTAATATGGCTCCGCACATGTCTGTGATTGTAAAGCCCGGACCGATAACTGACCTCCCCGTAGACACTATTGTAAGCTCTTCAAACTCTTTGCTCATATTGGGCAGCGGCACAGCTGGTCAGGTGAAACGTGCAGGAGGCAACATCCCTCCAGGAACCGAAGAGTTTGACGATTATTTTAAATTAGTGAGCCAAGCAAAGAGCCCTCTCAGCCTTGTGCTCCAGTTCGTGCACAGTCGAGAGCCTGAACCATCAATCGTGCAAAAAGAATGCCTCAGAATTCTTATAAGAAGAGACCCGCAAGAGCTCAAACTTGGGGATGCGGTGATGACTTCGCCCGGAATTCTTGCTCAACAGCCTGAAAGAGCAAGAAAAATTATACATGCTGTTGGAATGACCTATGATTATAAGGTGCAGCCGAATCCTCCTGTAATCCCAGCTACCAAGCAGACCGTCTGGCTGGCGCTGGCCAATAGTTTTGAGCTGGCTAATAGCATCGGATGCAAAAGCCTGGCTGTTCCTGTAATGTGCACTAGGAAAGGCGGACTGACTAAGGAGGAGAGCACAGAAGCCACGCTCGACGCACTGTTCATACTTGAGGAAAGAGATTCATCTGTGAAGGAACTCTACATAAGCCTATACGATGATGATCTACAGAAAGAGGAAGCATGGTTTGCAGAAGCTTACAGGCGCAGAAGAGTTATTTAATGGACCGTACTTCTAAGTGGCTCACTAAGCTTTACTGGGACTGGTGTATCTCAGTAAATGTTTTCCTCTCTAAACAGAAACGTATTTAATATAAACTCCCTCATTACTCAATCAGAGGGTGTTATTGCTTGATGGCGGCCTACTCTTTTGAGGTATTCATACAGAGAGGAAACCCTAAGCAGTTAGACTGGGATAACCTAATCAATTCAATATTGGAATACGTCCACGAGGTCGACATCGAGATAGATTTTACTGACGTAGTTAGCTTCCACATTTTCAGCAACAAGGACCTTTCTCCTCTTGCGACAAAAATATTACCTTTTATAATCAAACCCGCCAAACACGAACTTTTCAAACCATCAAGCAAAAAATCAATTCTTTTCCTAAGACTCCCTTCTGACAAGACAGTGCTCGAGATAAAAGAGCAGCAGGCGATAAAGCATGGCAGGATGCTTAAGACTGTGGTATGGCATTGCATGAAGTATATAGGTGTAAAAGCCTCCACAATGACATTTAATTTTGAGGACCATACGGGTAATATTTATGTGGCTAAAAGGGTATTCCCAGATATCCCCACATATCTTCTCCAGAATATTGATTGGGCTACTGCCGTCAAATATAAGAAAAAGGATCTGCCAATATATTTGAAGCTCGAAAAAACACTCCCTCTATTTTCAAAAACCGAGCAAAGCGCCCTTCTAGAAATAGAAGGCTTCCCATACTTCAACGACAAAAGGTATTTTGGTCTTGGTAATTTTGAATTTGGCAAACATTCCCTGATTGTAGGTCAAACAGGAGTAGGCAAATCTAAGTTCATCAGCCTGTTCATAAACCAGATAGCTAATCTTGGGCAAATGGACCAATATTCAATAATAGTAATAGACCCGCACGCTTCTCTGTATACTGACCTTATGAACATCCCGAATAACGTAAACATAGACTTTGTGGAGAAGGCGGCTGAACTATTCGGGGGCAAGGCAGAGCCAAAAATAGCTGCTGAGCTTACCATAATGCTATTCAAGACGCTTCTAAAAGAACAGTTCAACGGAAAGATGGAACAGGTCCTGAAATACGCGCTGTTTGCTCTTCTCTCTACAGAGAAGATGAGCCTCCCTAACTTGAAGACGTTCCTTACCGACATGATGTACAGGAATGATATAGTCAAGGAGTTGGGCAGTGACAACATAACCAAGTTTTTCGATACCGAGTATGTGGAGATCAACACGAAGTTCTACGAATCCGCTATCATGCCAGTTCTGACGCTGTTGGATGAGTTAAACTTCCTCCCCACCTTTTCCGGAGAGAAATCTTTGTCTCTTGAAAATCAGATCAAACACAACTTCCTTACAGTATTCTCACTTTCCAGAATCTTTTTGGGAGATAAGGCGACAAAACTTATCGCCGGTCTTCTGATACAGCAGATATTCCTCATTGCTCAGAGCGGAACCATAAAGAAAAAGATAATACTCATAGTAGACGAAGTTCCGATAGTTGAAAATGACGCACTCATTACAATACTTTCTGAAGCAAGAAAGTTCAACCTCTCCCTGTTCTTATCGATGCAATACCTTTCCCAAGTTAGTCCTGATTTGCTCAAAGGTGTGCTAGCGAACAGTTACAATTACTTTATATTCAAGACTAATATAGAGGATGCGACGCTTCTAATGAAGAACCTGCTCATAGAAATTCCTGATGAGGTAATAAAAGGATGGGCCGAGATTGACACCCAGGACGAACTTAAACTGAAGTTGATAACCACACTTGATGTTAGGCAGTGTGTCACAAGGGCTTATTATAATAATCAATTCTATCCCGTTTTCAAGGGGAGAACAATGGATACGAGATGATGAAATGGATACAAAAGAAGCAAAGAAAATAGTTGATTACGTCTTTAAAGACGTATTTGGAATGGATAACCCATTCACATTAGAAGAGACTCGGCAAGTATTTGCGTATGACATCCCATTACCTGAAAAGATAAAGTCTATGACTGGCGCAGACTACACTTGGGGCATCTTCGACAAGAGCGAGAAGATCATAAGCTTTACTGAGAATCTGGAACAGAGTGGGAAGACTGACTTCATGCAACCTAAAAAGAACGTAAAGTCAATGGATGATTTTCTCAAGGAATGGGAGAGACTGAACTACCACGTCGGGGGCCGTTATCTTGATTCTAAGGATGTGTCGGAGTCAGACGGCATATATGAAAGCTCGTCAGTATACAGGAGTTCGCTACAATTTGGGTGTCAGAACATCGTATACGGTTACAGGAACAGAAACTCAAAGTATCTCGTGGCCTCTTGGGACAATGGAGAATCGACTTCAGGCATAAGGTTCAATCAAAACAAATACTGCACCTCTGGCTATGATATAGTATGGTCCGCAAAGGTGTCCAAGAGCATGTACATCCGCGACAGCGTAGACCTTTACGAATGCATCTTCTGCACCTCGCTCAAGTCAAAGAAGTACTGTATAGCAAACATGCAATTCGAGAAGGAGGAATATTTCAAGATGAAGAAGATGATAGTCGACTGGACCATAGACCAGCTGAAAAAGAAGATCAGCAAATAAAACGCAGCAAAACAAAGCCTTAAGCATATTTTTAAAGGGAAAAACAGATAGTATTACGATCAAATGGTCATAGGGAAGCTAGCGGAACCAAAAATAAAAGACGTGATACCAACAAGTAAGTCTCTTAAGGTTTTTGAAGAGACGCCTTCACCAGAAAGAGCACTGAGAGTTGATGATGTTCAACCTACTACTTCAGCCGATGATATCTGGCGCACCGAATCGCATCTGATTCCCTTCTTGCACAAGCACCTAAAATTAATTGTCGAAGAAACTGAGGAATCTACTCTGTCTGATTCATGGAAGATGTTTTCATTTACTATGAAAGCCGCAGGAAAGCAAGTTTTGGTAGTAGATAAATATAACGCAACAGACGAAGGATTTTGGGGGAGTTTCCCTCAGCACTATGAGCTTAGGTTCCTTACCAAAAACATACCAGAGCTTAATGGTCTGAAAGGTTTCCCGTTCTACGTGTTCTCAAAGAAAGTGAAAGAGAAGAGGAAATTCGCTGAAGCAGTCAGGGATGAAGTCGCAAAGATGCTCAAAGAACTCGACGGAAGTACGATCATCGTAAGAGACTTAGGTAGCACTCTTCTCATATAATGATATCTTTGCTTTTCTGGAAGGAATAAATTTAGACATTAGAAGAAGATCCGACTTAAGAATATCTCATTCTAAGCAAAAGGTTAGCTAGATTCTCTTACAGAGTCGAAGAATGTCATTGCTTCTCCACCATCAATTGCGTCTTTTGTCCTTCTCTTGTCACTAGCATGCAGCTTTATGACTCCGGTGCCCGTCTCGTATCTATCCCGCATGTGCACACTCTCCCATACTGGCAGCTCTACAGAGTATCCTGTCGCTGTTTTCATATAAGGAAGTGGGGCTAGAACCGTAACCGAATACGACTCTTATACTAACGGTCGGACTGGCATAAGGATGAACCCATGCTACGTCATATCTGTCAAAGCGCCTTCGGATGTAGTGGAGGGGATAGCTGACATTGTTTATGATATGTGCAAAAAGGCAAAGAGCGAAGGCGAGATAGAGCTTGTCAGAGACGTAATTGCTAAAGAATGGAGGCCTGGTGCACCCGAATATAAGAGGGGGTTCGATTATATTAAAGAAATAACTGATGTTCTTGACTCGCTTGGAAAAGAAGCGGCTGCCATTGAAAGAGCAGACAATGACGGCAGATAGTCTCTATAATAAAAGGTTTAAATAAACAATTAGCCTCAATCTAATCATGAAAGTCCTGCTAAAGGGCGTTGGCGCTAATCCTGGAAAAGTAAAAGGAAGAGTTAGAGTAATCTTAGATCCAAAGGAAGCTGGAAAGCTGAAGAAAGGTGAAATTCTGGTAGTGGAAACCACTAATCCTTTATTTTCTGTAGCAATCTTTCATGCTTCAGCTATAGTAGCGGATTACGGTGGTCTACTGTCGCACGCTGCGATACTCAGCCGTGAAATTGACATCCCTTGTGTTGTTGGAACTGGAGAAGCTACGAAGGTATTGAAGGACGGTATGGAGGTTGTTGTTGATGGAAAAGAAGGAAGCGTACTCGGATAAAAGGATAGATTCCTTTGTCAAGCTGACAGCAGATATCATCGTAGCTGCCAGCGGAAAGAAAGAAAACACGCTAGTGATATGGCCATTTCCTCCAACAGTATCTAGAGTATTATATTGGGGCGGAGACTATCTGAAGGATCTGTATGAGATTCTAATCCGTCTTAGCGAAAAATACAGCAATGATGAGATAGCAAAGCTTTTTTACTCCTCTGCAAGACTCTCTAACTTTCTTTGGAACTTCGAATCCATTTCAACCACCCCACAGACATTGACTGGAACGGGGAATTTGCTATAAGAGCGACTGGATATCCAGCTACATCAGAATAGATTGCGACTGAACCGTAATCTGTGGTTCCGCAGCCCCTTAGATCGTGTACGTCCAATCCTATGCTCCTCAATGCACCGCTAGACGAGGCGGTAAGGATTCCAGCAGTGTTTACCCCCCCTGCGTTGTTGTCGTTATGGGAAGTGTCTCCAAGAGTGTCTGTCGTGGAGCCTCCTGCGGCATTTATCGTCAAGGTGTTTGTCAATGTAAGCACCACATTGGTTGTTGCACTGTCTGTTATCTTTACGCTATAAGTCAGAATCCCTAGGGCGTTATTGGATGAAGGGACTGTAAAGGTGAAGGTGTTTGTCGTCAAAGCGTTGATGGTGATTATGTTAGCAACAATCGGATTGGCATCTGCGCTGTTTGACAGCATGAAGTTGTATGTATAAGCCGACGAGCCCCCTGAAACCGTTGCGGTGAATACCTCGCTGCCCCCCTGCGTGACTGTGGCTGGATTTGAATATAGGATTACCGAGGAGAATGCTGGGTTTATCTTCAGCGTCGTAGCAGAGGTTGTCAGCTCATTGCTCCCCAATCCATTCCCGTCTATGAACACTGCGTTGAAAGTCCAAGAGCCTATGGCATTGTATGCTGTAGGAGTTGACAATACGTTCGTTGGGATGTTGACGTTTCCAGGATACCCTTCGACTAGGTTCACTTGGCTGTTCGAGATTGCGTTGACCCAGAGCACCGTATTGGCTGGTGCGGTGTTCGAGAATATGAATGGGACCGTGTTCCCCGTGCTTGACGAGCCTGTTTGTTATCGGAGAGATTGTATTTACTCCTATGTTGTTTGTGTTAGTGATGTAGATGCCGTTTATTCCTGTAAGCGGCAGAAGGCTAAATGCCCTGGCTGAACCTCAACTGCCTGAAGGTGGGTTCCTTGCAGACAGAATTGATAGGAAAAACTGGTGCTGGAGTAATTGGTTCTGGAGCTAGATTAGCAGGAAGTGCAGGAACAGGAGCATTAGTTAATGCTTTGGCTGGAAGCCCTTTGTCTCCTTTAGAAGCTGCAACAATAGCGGGGGCAATTCCTATAGGGGTGGAAGGATTAAAGAGTGTTTCTGGAAGTCTTGGATTTACTTCCGAACAAATAGCAGGTAAAATAGGAATTGGTCAAGTTACTTTACCTTCTTATCTAGTCGAAGATCAGGCTGGGCTTTCTGAAGTTGCAAAGCTTTTGCCAGACAATCAAAATCAACTTAAAGGAATAATTAAGGATGGGATAGAGAAAACGAATCTTGAATTAGATATACCTAAAGATTTGTCTGAACTATCAGCAAGCCAATTAAAAGAGATTCTTGTATCAAATCCCAAACTATTCGAGGCTTCTGGTGCTGTATTCCAAGCGGTAATCCCTAAAACTGTTTTGCTTAATGATATTCGCAATGGAGATGTTCCAGAGAAATATGTAGACAATTATCTTAAAACACAGAATGTAGATGTAAGTGATTTAAATACATTGCAGAAACTTGATGCTTTATATAATTTCATAAATTCACAACCAGATCCAAGGTTCTTGATGGTGCGTGGATTTACTTTAGGCGGTTCAACGATGGGTGGTTTTCAATTCACCACGGGGGATATAATAAACGCATTATTTAATGCTTCGACAACTCCAGAAGGTGCTGTCTTAATACATATTTCACCAGAATCAAGATTATACCAATCAATAATTGGTGGGAGGCAAACAGGAATATTACCAAGCGAAACCCCTCAAAATCCAAGAAGCCAGTTTGCAACAGGACTTTCAGAATACCAGTCAATACCTGGAATAAATCAATATGCTAGAGAACCTACAACATTAGGGTATGCAGCTTATTCTGGTGCATTCCCTTACGAAGAACCCACTGGAGCGGGCGTTGGCATCGCTGGAAGATATTATGGAATTGTATCTCCTTTTCAATCTTACCCTACAGATTGGCTCGAACGCTCTGATTTTGCGAAGCAAAATTATGGGCAACCAGATCTTGAAAGAAAAATTATAAGCTATATATCTAATACAGGGAGGATACCAAATTATGCTAGATGGTTTGATTTCTTTTATGATGAAAGAGCAGCAGAGATGGGAAAAAACGTACATAGTCCTGTAGTAGAGTATTTTGGTAAAGGTGAATATGAGGGTGTTAAACCTTTGCTAGGAACACAAAAAGGAGGGACATCTTTTAAGATTACTACAATAGAACCAAATCAAGGATTATTCCAAAATGTTCCATTATTGCAAAACTTATTTCCAGAATTTATAAAGGGGCAATATATAACTGCTTATCAATTACCAGTAGATAGACAAACAGTAGCACAGAGGCTTAAGGTTGCATTCCCACAGGAATTTGAAGCAATAACAAATGAACATATAATTGATGGTTTAAATACAATGTCTGCATTTTCAAGGGATAGAGGGGCATTAATTCAACCAACTACTGATGGAAAAGTAATTCTTACTCTGGAAGATAATGGTAAATGGGGGTTACCTGGTGGAGGGGTAAATGTAGATAAAGGAGAAGACCCCAAAAATACTGCAATTAGAGAAGCAAAAGAAGAATTAGGGATAAAAGCGAAAAATGTTGTAAAAGCTTTTGATTATGTTGGCACGACACAAACTTTTTCTAAATCTGGAGCACCTTATCAAGATAACAACCATATATATATTGCAGATTCAACTTCTAAAGATATTACAGCTACTTCAAAAGAGATTCATGGAGTTTCCTTATATGATCCTAATAACGGAAGAGCATACATACAAGGAGACCCAATTAGCAAAATAATTTTTGATCGCAAAATATGACTTTAAACGATTATCTTACTTCTCCAAAGATGCAACAGGCTTTACAATTCGGTGGGCTTGCTGCTGGTCTTGCGGTGAATCCGCTAGGAACTTTAACACAGGAATTAGCACCGTCAGTCCTATCGTCAGCAGGTAATATGCAACTTCCAGTGACGTCACAGGAACTTCAGGGTTTGCAACATATTCTGACAGACCCAAAAGCATTAGCCACATTGATGCTAGCAAACCCCACCATAACGGGGAGCGAATTACTCTCTTCCAATCCATATTCTCAAAACATATATAATTCAATAGGCAATGATATAAATAATCTTCCTTTATTCAAAGATATAAATTCCCCAACCATTCAAGCTACCAATCAGCTTCTAGCCACTTTAGTTGCTATAAGAGATGCACAGATACGGCAATCTCAGACAAAATATGCAGGTATGCAGTTCAATCCAGAATATGCTTTAAATAATTATGCATTGCTTCCTGGGTTTATTCAAAATCAATTAGCAGGGCTTAGCAAACTTAGCAATTCAACATTAAGCCCAGCAGGAGGAATAGCAACTGCAAATCTCGCCGCAACATTAAGAATTACACCAAAGACTTTTTCGCAACCCCCATCTTCAAGTGATATTAGGCTTCAGCCAAACGTTTCAAACCTTGATTTGACAAAGACTTTTTCTTTGTCTCCTGCTTCTGCTTCTGGTACTGCTTTATTAAATACCCAGCTTCTGGGCTCCCAATCAATGACAGCAGCGCACCCTTCAATGCAACTTCCCACAGCTTTATTTTCTTTGCTTCAGCCATATATAACCCCTACAACTATAAACACTGCAACTTCTGATATAAATAGTTTTCTAAATAATATAAGGCAAACAGTATATTCTTGGGCAAATACACCATACAATCCCAACCAACCATTAAGTGCTCCTTATTTAAAAAATGCTTTGGGAAACATCTTATCTACGGCAGAAAATTTCCCTATGGACCGATGTCTCTGATGATGCTTTCAAGAGATCTTTGGAAAAACTTGAAGCTGAATTATGGTTGTATGCAGAGCAGATCTATTTCAGCAATCATCCACTTGGTCATGAGTTTCATGGTCCGTACGAAACTGAAGAAGGTGTATTACTAGTCAAGGAGTTCTACGATCTCAGGCCGGAAATCTGGGGCTTTACAAGCAAACTTTCGTTTAAAAGCGCAAAATTCTTCGAGGTGTACAAAAAAGGCACGGTGATGTCTATTGACTTTTTTGGAAGAGGCGTCGATGCTGTAAAGGGATATAGAGAAAATCTACTAAAGGTTTACATGCAGGTGGATGATGCTGTTGTTACAAGTGCAGCGCAGCTTAAAAAATATGTAGATGACTTAGAGAAAGTCATGGAAAACGGAGCAAAAGAAATCGAGTCTCTTGATCAAAAAACTATGCTCCAGAAGTACATGGAAATCTGGTACTGGGCTCTAAAGCCCCTAAAAGAGAAGTTGAATGAGGATTGGAGGCCTCCGGCAAGGCAGTATGAGAAGTTTAAGCAAGAGATCGACCCGACTTCTCTCTTCGAAGGTTTCAACAAAACCGCAAAGCTGCCTGTAGAGCAGCAAAAGATCGAGATGTCAAAGCGGTTTGATCCAAGAGTATAGAGATCTTCGTTTTTTGCCGTAAAAATCAAAGCATGAAACATGCTTAAAAAGGTAGAAAACCAAAATATATATTGGGAATAGGTTATGGTAAAAGGAAGCGGCGAGGGAACTGTTCTGTTTGTCTGCGACGCAAATATTGGCAGGAGTCAGATTGCAGAAGCGGCATTTAATGAGCTTAGAGGCAAGCATCCTTCTAGTACGTTCATGGCAGAAAGCGCAGGAATAGGAGAAAGGGCTGTTTCCCTAAAGGGAAAGGCTATAACTGATTTCGGAGATTTAATTAGGGACTACCAAGAAAAGACTGGCGCTGAGATTCCTAGCAGCCAGACGGTCAAACCTCTTTCAAAGGAGATGTTTGACGGAGCAGACAGGGTGATAATCATGACAGATAAAAGAGAAAATCTTCCTGATTATGCAAGGGATTCAAGTAAAACGGAGTTCTGGGATGTTAAAGATCCGCACAATGTAACTTCTGAAGAGCGCAAGGAGATAATAAGTAAGATAAGAGAGATGGTGGGGACTCTATTTGACGGGCTGACAAAGAAGACTTTGGCGGTCTCTAGAGCAGCAGAGAACTAATCTTATCCCTCTTTCTAAGAAATCTAAAAACAAAAATACACCCTATTGGAAATCCAGGAAGGCCGTTAATGCACTAAATCAGAAGTAAATAACTCAAAGAAGCCAAGACGCAAATATAAATAAACAAATGAGGCAAGTATCATACATGGAATTCGCATACGCAAATCCGAATGAGATTAAAGCCCTTAGACGTGTGATGGGAATTGGCGTAGCGATTGGCACTTCGGGCACTACTATTTTTGCAATCGGCGCATTTGTCTGTCTGCTAAGGCACGATCTTCTCGTTGGTGGAATTTTCGGGAGTGGATCTGCTGCGGCTGCCGTTATAACTAGTGTTACGTTCAAGGTGTGGAGAGCGCTAAAAAGAAAGGAGGAACCCAAACTAGTAAGCTTGTAACAGCTTAAGAACGCCTTTTCTGTCATGTTCTTTGAATGCGCTAATCTAAGTATGAGAACGTTTAATGCTTATTGTAAGTGAATGCATGACAATAGAGACAACTCCTGGAAACTTCTCAGTCCTCCTGAAAAACATCAACAAGATGGAACTGGATGAGAAGATAATGAAAAAATTGACAACGAGTAAAATAGGGTATCTGGTTAGTAAGGATTATCTGATGACTAGGCAGGAAAACCTTCCAAGAGCGATCAAAGAGCTGAAGGGCTGGCAGCTAATCTGAGACGATTAAGAACACCTTTGCCTCATTTTCTTTATCTCTTATTCTGCGCAGGCAGATCCTGGCCTGTAGCCTCCTTAAATTTCATTTTCATAGCCTCGTCCAGGTCCCACAGGTCGTTCGGATAAAGAGAAATTAATCTAACTCCATGTTTCTTGTACTCGCTCATTTTCCACTGCATTGACTTCTGATACTCTTCCCGTTTGATCCTGTCTTTGGCTTCAGCCAGACCCCAGTATTCTATCCACACATCATGACCTGGTAGGTAGAAATCTGGAGTGCTAATCTTCTTTCCTATTAAAGGAAAAGTAGTCATGGTCTTCTCGTACTGGTAGCTAATCCCATTTTCATACAGATAATCAGCAATCTTCTTCTCAGCAAGACTTTTTACTTTTTCCCCTTTTTCCGTCTTTACCTTCTTGCCATATCTTTTCAAACCATAAATTTCTAAGAAGATATCAAGCCATTTTCCCATTCAATCTACCAGTCCTTAATTATTAAGCAATTTCCTTTTTAAACACCTTTGCCATTATACTTTTGTGATAGCAAGAAGAGTGTATGCGAATCCTGTGAAAATCTCAATAAGCGACGCTGTGCGCACGCTCAGGAGGGACATAGACAAAGGCTTATTTTAATGGTTAAGGCTGCTTTTTACGACGTTTGTCAAGGCAGTCCGCTATCTGATATCAGTCCTGCTTGTAGATGTAGCAATATGCTTCTCACAGGTTGCCATAGGCAGGGCGCTAGAATACAATATGCTAATCCTGGCAAACGCCATGATGTTCTCTACGCCCCTGTTTGTCATCGTCTATACCTCAATTATAAGCAAATACAAGGGCATAGGGGTGGGAAGAAGTTACGAGAGAATAACAGAGCAGTACGCAAACGTAAATTCATATGGATCTGCCAGCATGGCGATAAGGGCGGGAAGGTACGGTAAGTATAACATAGATTACCTTCATGAGCCCAACCCGCACGTGCTCATGGTGGGAAGCACCAGCTCCGGAAAGACCACCACCATGAGGTCCTTCATAGGAAGGATATCGATAGCTTACAAGATCCCCTTCCTGATGATAGACTGGAACGGTGAGAACGAGGGGTGGGCAAAGAGGGCTGGCGCAAGGCTCTGAAGGGTGCCTGAGACGTTCAAGGTGAACCCGTTCAAGCTGAGCGGGCTTACTATGGAAGCAAGGGCCTCTCTGATAGAGGAGATGCTGGTGGTAGCCGCAAGGCTCACCCAGCTGCAGGCCACCAGGATCAAGGACATGGTGCTTGCGAAGTATCTCAGCGGCGAGGAGGTCGCACTGGATCAGATAGTGGAGAAGCTGAAGGAGGACGGGAGGAAGAGCGGCATGCTGATGCTCAAGCTGAGCGCGATCTGGAGGGTGATAGGCGAGGAGCCAAAGGAGTTCTGGGATAGCATATTCGGCACAAACACCTGTGATCAGCCTCTCGGGCCTGAACACGAACCAGAAGGCGATAGTCGCATACTGCCTTCTCCAGAGGATCTGCGAGCTCTTCGAGAAGTCTCCAATAGTGGACAGGCCTAGGCTGGTGGTGGTCGTGGATGAGGCATGGCAGATACTCAGCAGCAGCGAGGAACTGGAGATGCAGGAATCCCTGGCAGAGAAAGTGGTCAGGATAGGGAGGAGGTACGGGTTCGGTATCGTCACAAGCACACAGCAATTGGAAGACCTGCCAAGCGCGTTCATCAACAGCAGTGCGATAATGTTCCTGCACAACTATCATTACCTGTGGGGTGCAAAGGAGGGCATATGGCTCAACAACTTCGACAAGGCTTACATCGCAAGCGCAGCACAGGGGGAGTGCCTGGTTTACGATAGGCTGCGGTTTCAGGAAGGGCAAACATTTGCTGACTATGTTAAGGTGGATCCATTGAGTGAAGAAGAGTATAAAAAACTAAAACCATAATCAAAAACGTTACTTTGTCCATCATTTTTTCTGCATAATAATTTATTTCTTTCGCGCACATATAACTTATGCAAGTCAAACCTGCTTCCGAGAGGTCGGTTGAAGATGAATTCTTCTACTCTTTTCCTAAAAACTACCAAGTGGGTAAGACCAAATACATAATAATAACCGGAAGCGTGATGTCAGGTGTTGGCAAGGGCACATTCTGCAGCAGCCTAGGTACGTTGCTCGCATGCCATGGTTTCAGTGTTTCTCCGTTAAAGTTCGATGGCTACCTTAACTACGATGCTGGCACGTTAAACCCTTTCCGGCACGGAGAGGTGTTCGTGCTGGATGACGGAACCGAATGCGATCTTGATCTTGGTAGTTACGAGAGAAATCTGAATAAGAATCTTTCAAAGGACAACTATCTTACTGCGGGAAAGATATTCAAGACAATAATAGACAAGGAAAGAAGCGGCGGGTATCTTGGCAGAGACGTTCAATTCATACCGCACGTGACTGGAGAGATCAAAAACTTCGTTAGGACTTTAGCCGTAAACACCAACGCTGACATAGTTACGATAGAGGTCGGAGGTACCGTGGGAGATCTGGAGAGCTCCTATTTCGTAGAAGCGATGCGTGAACTCAGATATGAAGAGGGACGCTCAAACGTCTGCTCCATAAACATAACTTACATACTTCAACCAAAAGCCCTTGCGGAGTTCAAGAGCAAACCAGCGCAGCTTGGAATGCGAAAACTCATGGAACTCGGGCTCAAGCCAGACATAGTGGTCTGTAGATCCGAAAACGCGATAACCAAGAGCGTCATGGAGAAAGTGAGCATATTTTCCGATGTAGATATACAAAGAATATACAACATTTGGGACGTCGGCAACGTCTACGAGATGCCATTAGCACTCAAGGAGATGGGGGTAGACAAATCGATATTTGACATACTAAGCATAAAGCCGAAGAACGACACCGAGGAGCACTTTTCGAAATGGAGAGCGTTCAACGATGCAGTCAAGGCAGAGAACAAGGAAGTAACAATAGGAATAATTGGCAAATACACGTACGTCCATGACTCGTATCTAAGCATAATTAAGGCGCTTGAGCACGCTGGAGCCAAATGCGGGGTCAAAACCAAGATTAAGTGGATAGAATCTACCAACCTTGAGGATGAAAAGAGGTCTTATGCTGATGCGTTCGAAGGGATCGAAGGCCTGATAATCCCCGGCGGTTTTGGAAAGAGAGGAACAGAAGGAAAGATATCCGCAATAAGGTATGCAAGGGAAAAGAATATTCCTTTTCTGGGGCTGTGCCTGGGAATGCAGCTCGCCGTAATCGAGTTCGCAAGGAACGTGTGCGGCCTTAGCGATGCAAACTCCACTGAATTCAACCCTTCCACAAACAATCCCGTAATAGACATATTGCCAGGGCAGGCTGAATCCTTGAGCAAAGAAAATTATGGTGGGACGATGCGCCTTGGCGCTTATCCAGCGCAGCTGAAAAAGGAAACTGCTGTGCATAAGTTATATGGAGCAGAAAACGTCTCTGAAAGGCACAGACACAGATACGAAGTCAATCCAAAATACATAAGCGTTTTGGAGGAAAAAGGTATAGTGTTCTCTGGGCAGTCTCCTGATGGCAGACTGATGGAGTTTATGGAACTTGGCGGGCATCCTTTCTTTATTGGAACACAGGCTCATCCTGAGCTAAAATCACGGCCTCTGAATCCAGCACCCCTCTTTATAGGCTTGGTAAATGCGGCCAAAATCAAGCTCGAATCTGGATTGTAGAACATTGCCAAAAAGAGGCGAGTAGATCCTCAGTTTAAGAGCACCTTTCTCTTCTCAGAAGTAATAAATTTAGACATTTGTGCTATCAGATGTAGAGCCGTATATATGAGAAAATAGTAATGGATTATCGTGGAGAGGACACAATTGCTTGAATTGCCTGGAGCAAAGCTAATCAGGGGCGATGAGATAGTCTCAGCTTCTAGTAAAGGATACGCGCTTGTCATACCTCCTTATAACAGCCCGCTCTTTAGGGCGCTGTACAACGAAGCGAGTGCATATGCAGAAAGCACAGTAGGAAAGGTTAGAGTAGCAAAGTTTGTTGACTTCCTTAACCAGAAAATGCAGGCTGATGAAAATTGGGCAGAAGGGAGAAAGAGGGTTCTGCTTGAAGAGGCTCTAAGAGATAAGAAAGGAGTCTGCAAAGAGTTTGCAGCAACCTTGCAGATGCTTCTCCAGTTTGACCAGGTAAAAAGTGAATATATCAAAGGTACGTGTAAAGGTGAACCGCATGCATGGGTGAAGGCAACGGTAGATGGAGTAAAGCTCCTTGCAGACCCGACACTTAATATATTCGGAGAGTACGAGGGCATTTCAAAAATACATGGATATGTTGAAAGTAAGGTAAAAATTGCTAGGATAGTCAGAGAATGAGATTATGGCTTTGAAAGAACTCGAGCAAAAGAGTTTAGAGAAATACGTAGAGACTAAGAGAGGAGAATTGCTTTCTAAAGAGCACCATAGCGGGCAGGAAAGGCTGTCTTTCGGAAGGGAAGAAGAACAGAAGGCAATTGATGCATTTAAGCGTGGGACTGAAGGAGACTTTGGGCATGCAGCAGTTACGTTTGAGTATGCGGCGGAATCTTTTGTGTGGGAAAACAATCCTGAAGGTTATATGGATGCGCAACTAAGCGCTGGAATAAATAGGATTAGAGAAGGACTACAAACAGCTAAAATAGGATTTACGGAAGATCTTCAGGCTGATGAAGATTTCAAAAATGAATTCGATGCTTTGATACTAGATGGGCTAGGCAGTTTAAGAGAGGAGGAAGACATTGGCAGTGCTGATGCCGTTACTCGTATTGACGATAAGCTTTCTCTTATGATAAGAAATACACGAGACAAGCTAGAAGCTATAATTGCTAATAAAAGTGAGTCAGAGCAGAACGAAAACGCCCTTGCTTCCTTTGAACGGGCTCATTATAGCGTTTCTTGGGGCAGGACGCTAATCTCAATTGTAAACAAGGAATCGTTCGCGAAATTGAGGGAGTATGTCACTAGCCCGAACCCAGACACCGTCATAAAGAGAAGCCAATTGAATATAGCTCTAGACAGGCATATGCGTCAAAGCATGAGAATGGAATTTGGGGATTTATTTGAAGATAAAGAAGAAAACGCAGAGTACGAAGAGATGAAAAAGGAGTTTAAAGAGATATTATCTTCCATCGTGTACAAATACGCAACAGAGATGCAATACCAGCTTAATTCATTGCTAAAGGAGTTTTATGGAACGCAACCCAGGACAAAAGAACCAACTGATCCTTCAAAGCTTCTAGAAGAGATAACAGACAAGTTTGTACCGACATATCAGCAGGCAATAACGCAGGTAGATAAACTGATGAGCGATAACCCAGAATACGCCTATAAAGCATACCAAGAAGCAAGAGCAAGCCTTAAGGAGGATATAGAGAATGGTATAGAATACAAAACCCTGAAATTGGACGCTGATATCGAAACCGTATTACGCGACAAGAAGATTAAAATACAAGCTATTGGAGTTTCAGCATTTGATACACCAGGAATCACACTGATCAATCAGATAGCAGATTTCAGAAAAGAGGGACTCATAATCTTCGGAACTGATGACATTGAGAAGAATGCCAAGGAGTTTGCGAAGTTTACAGCAACTTTAATAATAACAAATTGTGGCAGTGAAATTCAGCTTATAAATGAGAGGATTAGAACCGGCAAATTTTACGGAGAGGAGACACTGGATAAGCTAAAATGAGCAAGCCCAGAAGCGAGCTTAAAAAATGGAAAAAGACACAGCCATGAGCTAACTTCCCTTGTATTTGTAAATCAGAGCAATGATAATGACTATTGCAGCTATGTTCACCGAATAAAATACAGTGAAAATGAGATCTGATACACTCATAGCATACAAAAGCAGGAGTACGCATGCAATAAGCCATATGGACCAAGAACTCAGGCTTATGCCCTTGGAGCTGCGCTCTTTTATAAGATGCAAAATTTGAGGCAGATATGCTATTGCAAATAGTAACGTGCCGATAGAACCAAATACTCGAAAAATATCAATCATTGTCTTGCTCAATAGATAATTACTGCAAAAGGATATTAAGGGTGAATTTCCACATATCAAACATGAAGCTTATACGCTTGAAAGAGATTGGCAACTTCAATATTTTTCCAAAGCCTCCATTCAATTTTGACGGTACCGTTTACGTACCACACCACTTCCAAACCCCCGACTTTGAATGGCGAAAAGGCATTTGCTGGCAGACGATGAACCTTGAGGGTATACTTCTGGGTATCAAAATGGAGAATAAGGGAACGCTTTTAAGACCCAAGATAAAAGTAAAGCTTTACGCTCGTTCGAAGCTGACCAAAGAAGAATCGCAGAGAATAGTAAATGAGATTAGCTGGAGGTACGCCCTTGATGAGGACATATCAGAATTCTGCAAAAAGTTCAAACGAGACAAGTTCCTCACACTGCCGCTTATGAAGTTGCGCGGGATGCGCATCAATTGCGCCAACTCGTTGTACGAGCTGCTCATGATTGCAATCATGCTGCAAAACGCAACAATAAGAAGAACGATCCAGATGATGTACAACATGCTGAATGCGTACGGCTCAAAGCTTAGGTTCGATGGCAAGGAGCTCTTCGCATACTGGAACCCAGAAGATCTAGATAACGAGCTTGAGGAAAGTCTACGAGCCCTGAAGGTGGGTTATAGAGCTAAGATGATCAAGAGGATATCTGAAGGATTTGTAAAAGATGAAGTGAGAGAGTCGGCGCTGAGGGAGATGGCAACAGAGGACGCCAAGAATGAGTTGATGAAGCTATATGGTGTCGGACCAGCAACAGCGCAGATAATACTGGGGGAATACCTGAGAAGATATGACACTTTGGATCTGACTGGCAGGATGTGGAACAGAAGATACTCTCCATGGTCTTGTTCGGCAAGAAACTGGTTTCATCAGACACGATACTAGACACGTTTGAAGGGAGATATGGAAAATGGAGGGGACTGGCTTTCCATTACATCTTCACTGAGCTGTTCTGGAGGCACAGAGAGAAAAGTATCCCATGGCTGAAAAAGGAGATCCGCCTTTAGTTAAGCTCAAATCCTTCTTCTTGGAACACAAAACAACACCAATGAATATAAAACGGTAAAGTCTCAATAGTCAATGATTATAGTGGGGGAACCAATTAAATTCAGACCATACAACGTGCCACTCGAATTTAGCGGTGCTCCTGAAGATCTTTCATTCCTGCAAGCTACCATAAGGAGCGGCGGAGCTAAAGCGCATGCAAAACTCCTGGTTGATACTGGCGCAAGATTTTTCATTATAGATACTAAAACAGCTTCCAAGCTAGGGATGGACGTAGATAAATTGCAAAAAGAATATAAAATACCTATCGAATATCAAGTAATTACTCTGCGCATCTGCGATGAAACCGATGTGATTTTAAGAGATCTGAGAGGGAAGGACATACGCCACAGAGACGTGCCCATCTTAACAGGGGACAGTGATTCATTCCAAGACGATGATGGTATTGTTGGGTCACGATTCCTTCAGCATACTAATTCGTATCTTGTAATAGACGGGATGAACAAGAAGGCGTATATCGGACGTGGAGGCGCAACGGAGATCCTGCCTAAGGAGATGATAATGAGCATGAGTGGGACTAGAGAAACGGAGAAAAGCTCGCCCTATCTTGCCGTACCCCTCCCAATCAATACAGAAGAAAACATGCCGCATCTTGATTGCGTGTTTCTTGCAGATGGCCGGAAAGTGCGCGTAGATTTTGGCTTTGACACTGGCTTTAATGCAACCGGATTCCTAAACGAAAGTCTGGCTTCGGAAGTTGGAGCAGACGTAAGCAGTCTGCCAATGATTGGTGAAATGGGGTATTCAGGCGTCCGTACCAATGTTCTATCTCTCGGTGCCGATCCCGAAATTCAGATGAGGAGTGTGGGTGGAACTACCGTGGGAGTACATCTAGACGAATTCACAGTCATCAAGCCTGAAGAAAGTTCCCTAAAAGAGCTTAACAAGCTTTATGATGCTGCAAACATGCCGCATCTTTCGCCCTCCCCGCTACTAGGGCTGCCGTTTATTACTGAGTCTGGTGCGACTCTTTTTGTCGACTACGCTAAGGGCAGCGAGTCAGCATTCCTGATTCTAAGAAGAGCGTAAGAAACCGGAGAGGGCATAGAGCAGGATTAAAAAGTTTGATAGCATAGTCATAGTATGAAGAAAGACCTGCTGAAAGAACTGAATCGATTTCTTGGAAAAGCTAGCTTGTCCACCTATGCTGGAGGCGGCCCAGAAGTTGACCCGGAAGGTCCAGGCTTCACAGATCTAGAGTTCATGGAGGGTAGATGGAGCTATAGAGATAGCTACACTGGCTTCTCCAGATCATGGGGAAGGGAAACTGTATGGCTTGATGGCAAGCCGTTCTGGTCGCAGCTTTATGGTGGCGGGATGGCAGAAAGCTTCAAGCACGACAAGAAGTTTGAACACGAGGTGTTTGATTTTCTGAAGATAGCTCTGAGCTCAAGCGAAAAGAAGGGCAGATTCCAGCCGCGAGGGCCAAGAAGGCTGAATAAAGGAGATTGGAAGTACGCATGCGCATGGAAAGGAGACATTACAAAGTTCATCGGAAGTGAAAAGATATTGTTTAAGGGAAAAACAGCCTTCACCCATGATTTCCTCGGCGGCCTTATTATCTGAGCTTAAGCCCAAAAGCTCCCGATAGCCCTAGAAGCAGACAGTCGGATTTTTAAGCTCAAACACGCTATTTTAATCATGTCAGAGTATAAGGATCAGTTAAACTGTTTTGTTTCTGATTCTGTCAGGCTAAGAGCGTTAAAGGCAGGGCCGCTGAGCGGACTCTCCTTTGTTGTAAAAGATAATATTGCGATATCTGGGCACACTTCTTCGTTTGGGCATGCGCGCTGGCGTGAAACACATTCCAAATCAGTTTCTACAGCTCCTGTGGTAACTAAGATGCTCGAAGCTGGGGCAGAGATGATAGGGCTTACGAAACTAGACCAGTTCACATATTCTATAATGGGTAACGTTGGTGAAGGGCAATCCCCTATTAACCCTCTTTATCCTGATCGCTTCACTGGCGGCTCGTCTTCCGGATCCGCTTCTGCAGTTGCAGGAGGCGTAGCTGACATTGGAATAGGGACAGACACTGCTGGCTCGATCAGGGTTCCTGCCGCAGCTTGTGGACTATTTTCAATTCGCCCAACACATGGGCGTATCGATTCTTCAGGTGTAATTCCTTTAGCACACTCTTTCGATGTGATCGGCCTGTTGGCCAGAAAGCCCGACCTCCTGCTTAAAGCATTTAACGTAGTTGACTCTAAAACTAAGGCGAACACGCACGAAATCGAACGCATAATATTACCTTCAGACTGCTTAGAATCGGTGGGTGAAGGGATGAGAGATGCAGCACTGAGCGGAGCGTCTAAACTCGCAAAACTTATCGAGAGCCGAGCTGAAAGAAGCAAAATTTGGGACATTCGTCAATAGTACTATTGCTGATCTGTTTACACGAATTCAGGGACGCGAGATTTGGGCGAGCCACAGCAAATGGGTTAAGGAGAACATATCACTTATTGCACCTGACGTTAAGACGAGGTTTGAACGTGCTGAGTTGTTTTCAAAGGCCTCAACAGGAGAAAAAGTGGCAGACCAACAAGCAATGAACGAATATAGAGAGAGATACGGTAAATTCATAGAAGAGGGTTCGGTAGTTGCGCTTCCAATAATTCCAGATATCCCTCCAAAAACAACAGCCTCGGCAGAAGAGCTGCTGCAGTTTAGAACCAGAGCAATGCAGTTAATCGTCCCAAGCAGCCTATCTGGCTGCCCTGAGGTAATTGTCCCTGTTAAGAGCAGCAGAAATGGGCTTACATATGGGCTTGGTATTCTAGCCTCCAAAAATGAGGATGTATCGCTACTCGGCTCAGTCACTCATGCTCTTCGCAATATGACTGCTCTTAGCGTATAACCCGAACTTAAGCTAGCCCCTCCAGAGAAGTACATCAAGATGGTAGAGTTTCTCAAAGAAAGAGATGCGTTAAACAAAAGTTAAATCAAACTTTTGAAGGTTGAAAATAGAGTATTAGAATGATAAAATGTCAGTTGTTCTCGAGCAAGCACTAGAGAAGGAAGCAGGGGATTTGTGATTAGGAACTAAAAGTAATGATATCATAAGCACCTTTGGGAAGCCGACTATTACTTCACTCATTCGTGGAGAATGGTATCAAATTAAAAGGTACCCTATTATTGTCAAGAAAGCGCTAATTTGTAAAGAAGGAGATCTAAAAGTTAAGTATGCTTCAACAAGCCGATATGGATACAATGCTTGGGGCAGTTTCGGATGGCATTGCACTGGCTCTACAGTAACAGTGACTTCTAAAGGTAAAAAAGTTTTTAGTTGTCAAACTTTCAAAGACGAAGATGGTTTCTTTTCTATTAAATACACTTTTTATCAGAGGGGCACCTGGACGGAAGATTTCGACAAGTTACATCAAAAGGCAATAGCAAGAAAGTAGTTTAATACATTATGGCTTTGAAATCCCTTGCGTTTACGCATGAGGATGAAAAGCCTCTAACTTTCTATTTCTTCCTGTCTATTTTTTGTCAATGCGACCGTTAGGTCGCAAAGACGTGAAACCATGGTTAGTGGAAACTACGAAAATAAAAACTTTGCGCGAAATGCACACTCGATTGGTGCAAGTGAGTATCACTTGCAGTGGGTTACAAAGTACAGGTACGACGTTCTTGCAAGGGAGTCGTTGTGGAAGGATTGCGAGAACTCGATACGTTCCGCTGCAAAGAGGCACGGAATTGAAATCCTGGAAATCGGAGTGATGGAGGATCATGTGCATGTTGTTGTCGTCATTCCTCCAATGATATCCGTATCACATGTGATTGGATTGTTGAAAGGTGCAAGTTCGTACGACATGTTCAGACTACATCCAGAAGTCAAAGGAGATTATTGGGGAGGACACTTCTGGGGAAGAGGTTATTTCTACAGAAGTGTGAGCAATGTGACCGACGATGTCGTCAGAAGGTATGTACGCGAGGACAATGATCAGAGGCAAAGAAGATTATCCAATTCCTAGAAATCCCACACCTTTAGGTGTGGGTGATTTAACCCAATACTTGTTGGTGATCTTGTTGATATGGTCTTAGATTTGCATAGAAAGGGCACCACAGGTACTTTCAACATTGCGAGCAGGCAGAACATGAGCTGGTACGAGTTTGGGATCCATATCGCTAAGTGTTTTGAGCTTGATAGTAAGCTACTAAGAGCCGTGCCACCAGAGGAATATAGATCAGGATTGAAATATCCAAAGAAATCTCACTTATCAACACGAAAAGTAGAGAAGGTACTTGGAAAGCACGCCCGTTCCATAGATGAAGGATTAAGATCAGTAAGAGACCAATTAATTCATCTTTAAGAGTACTTTGTCTTAGAAAACAAAACCTAAGCTATGCTTATAAAACCCGAAAAAGAAGTATCAATGTGGTGAAAATGAAGATAAAAGTAACTTATGCTGGTATAATTGCTAAGGGAGAAGCACTCCGTTCCAAAGGTGGTACTACAAAAGTTCTGGTAAATGACAGAACTTTCTTCAGCATACTTCGTAAAGCACCAGATTTGGTTTCAACAATAGGTGGGATAAAATTCCTTTCAAGAATATCAAGCGCTAGTACCCCAAAAGAAACTACAGGTTACACAGCATTGCACGATCGACTTGCTCAATGGGTCTGCGAATGGGGGCCAGGTAGCGAAGGAGAAAACGTGATAGCATTTAATATTCTTACCGATCCCAAAAAATGCGCCATAGTTAGCAAAACATCAACAAACGACGGTTACAGCGCCGTGGAAAGCGGGCTGTCAAGCGAGACCGCCATAGCAATGTGCGGTAATCCAACCACTAAAAAAATTCTCTTCAAGAGCGTTGGACGCCTGAGTTATCTTACAGCTACACAAGAAGGAAGAAAATTGTTCGTTATGTTTGCAACTCCAGAGCAGTATATTGAAGTGGCGAAGAAACTCAGGGTCCAAAGAGGCACGAACACCTTTTAAGAACACTTTTGCCGCTTTTAAACAAAAGATGAATAAGCTATTTAAGAAGGAAAAATACTTCTCATATTGATTCTGATGCTTCCAAAGGTAATTAAGAAAAAAGATAGAGAGGAGCGGAAGCCAGATCCAGATGTTGTTAAAGCAAAGAGAGAAGTTGAAGAGCTTCCAGTACGTTACCTGGCTTTAAATAAAGAAGAAGATTTTGAGGTTCTTTCCGATCTGTTTGGAAAGTTTTCAAAAGTATTTGGTCAAAATGTTGCAATAACTGGAGGAGTTGCTGTTAATCTTTGGTGCCGACCGGAATTTCAGCGAATTGCATCCGATGTCGACTTGATGGTTAATCATAGACCTACCAAAGAAGAGATTGCCAAGCTTGAGGAACTGGGTATAAAACTGCTGATAGATCAAACTGGGGTTATGGTATTTGACTACAAAAAGACAGGGTGGGGTTACCTGAAGGTTGATGTGCAGTTCAGAGAGAGAGGGTTTTTGGCTTTGAAGAAGGTCTTTGAGAACTCTACCGTGGATCCTCTTAAATTTAACGGAAAGAAATTTGGGGAGGTAAGGCTTGTGGATAAGGCCTTGCTGATATTAATCAATTACGAGGCAGCATCATCTCTTGACAAGAAAATAGACCTTCATAAGTCTGACATATGTGCAATGGTCTCAAAGCATTATGGTTCTATTCAGAATTTTGTAGCAGCGGAGGACAAGCTTCTGAGAGACGTCTATCCAGATGATGTAGATATGGTCAAGCGCCAGATCTTAGACTATGAGCACATTTATCCTTCTTACGAATCTGAGTTTCAATAAGTGTGCGCTCTTTAAAAACACCTTTGCCACTGTAAAAGCAAGCCCGAAGCTAAGGGGCCAAAACTACTTCTTCATAGGCAATCCTTATCTATTTTTTGGCTTATAGCTAGTCATGAAAGAATTGCATCCGCATACAAAATGGCGCGGAACCATAAGCAACATAATTCTTGGCATCTCAGACGGCATGATAGTCTCTCTTGCATTTCTGACCGGAATTGCGCTGAATCTCGCTAATTCGAAAATAATAATCATAACCGGAGTTATAGCAATCATATCAAGCACGATCTCAATGTTCTTCAGCGGCATCCTGGCTAGACGCACTGAGATAGACCTGTTCAATGCGGATTACAAACGCGAACGTTATGAAATAGAAAACGAGCCGGAAGAAGAGAAGCAGGAGATGGTGGACCTCTATTCTAAGAAGGGACTCAGCCCATCGGACGCAAGGAAACTAGTTTCCAAGATCATCAAAAACAAGACAAAGTGGCTAGAAGACATGCTTCTCAACGAGCTTCATATAAATGTGGACATGCTTGGTTCACCGTTTCAGGTTGGGGCGGCAATAGGACTCTCTTCCTTGGTGGGAGGTTTTGTGCCGCTTGCGCCGTACGTATTCATTGGCAGCCTTTCGAATGCCATTGCTATCTCGGTCATAACCTCTTTTGGAAGCCTGTTTGTAATAGGCGCCATCAAAGGAAGGATAGCAAAAAGGAACTTTCTTGTTTCGGGCTGTGAGATGCTTTTGGTCGGCATGGTCGCCTCCTTCATTGTTTTTGAGATAGGCAGGGCGTTAATGCTTGTATAAGCGACCTCACAACAGACCCCAAGCCCCAAGAAGCGGGCGTAGAAAGAAGGAGGGAGGTTGCGCACAGTCATGTGATGGCCGCTCAAGCCGGAAGTGCTACAGTGTATTGTACAAGCAACTGGTTTGCCAAGAACACCGCAAAGGGTTTATGGTTCCCTTTATCAGCGGCTTCGATGACTTTGTAATATTCCTCCTTGTTTGTAACCTCTATTATCACCGGCGGAAAACGGTTCCTTAGCAATACCCAATTCATCAACAGCCTGGCTGTCCTGCCATTCCCGTCGGTAAATGGGTGTATCTTAACGAATCTGTTGTGCAGAAACGAGGCAAGCTCCACTGGGTGCAGCGCCTTTCTCTCTGAATAGAAACTGCTGAACAGTCCCTCTAACAATTCTGGGACCTTGCCATGGGGGGGCGGTATCAACTCCGAGCCTGCTATCCTGACTTCAACGTTCCTATACTCACCCTGTATCCTGCACGCTGTATTTTTTGTCACCTCGTACTGCAACCTACATACAAACTTCTTGTTCAGTCTGCCCTTGTATGATTTTACATACTCCCAAGCATCCAGGGCGTTGAGGGTTTCTACCACATCTTCGGTTCTGGCTCCCTGCGGTGCTATCCTGTCGCTTATGACCAGCGCAGTTTGCCTGAGTGTAAGGTGGTTTCCTTCTATCGCGTTCGTATTGTAGGTGTAACGCACCATAAAATCCTTTGGCAGCACGTCTGAAGCAGTCCTATGAAACACGATTATGGACGCGCTTAGGTCGTCGACTCTTTCAACTAGAAGCTTTGGAAGCCATTTGACTCCATGCAGTTCCATCGACATTTTCTCCAGCTTGAGAAAGTATCCCTGCAATGCATCGTGCTCAGGCAGTGTCCTGCCGAGGAATATCCTTAGCTTCTTTGCCTTCGCTGGCGTTACCCTGACGTTCTTGACCAGGTAGTAGTAGGTATGCCCGGCATGGATCTGCTTTTCTATGAATGACATGATATGTCTACAATATCAAGATATATATATTTTGTGGCCATAATGGCTACATTATTTACAAATATATGAATTGTAGCCATAATAAGAACGTTAAACTGGCTCAAATAAGCTCAACCCCCACAGCAAACACTCTTAAGTAATATAATTAAGCATAAGCCCAATCCAATCAAGCCCTCAAATCCTCCAATAATCCCAGAAGAAGGCGAGGTTTAAGCCGAGATTACCTTTATCTGGCACAAGTCATAGAACCCGTATTTGCCATGCTCTCTGCCGATTCCAGAATTTTTATAGCCTCCGAACGGATTTGTTGGCCTGAAATAAAGAGAATTGTTGATGCCCACCATCCCACTAGCAAGTTTGGACGCAACACGCAAAGCCTTTTCCTTGTCTTTAGTGAAGACATAAGCACCCAGTCCGTATTTAGTGTCATTTCCTAGCTTTATGGCTTCTTTTTCGTTCCTAAAGGTTATTATAGGAAGTACGGGACCAAAGGTCTCCTCTTTCCACACACGCATGGAACGGTTTATATTTGTCAGAAGGGTCGGTTCATAATAAGGTCCAGAAAGCCCTTTTGGCTGTTTTCCTCCACAAATAACTTTAGCCCCTTTCTTTACAGCGTCATCCACCTGAGATTGGAGCGTTCGTAATTGTTTCTCTGAAACCAGAGGTCCAAGCTCTGTTCTTTTGTCTTCAGGCTTGCCTACCTTTGCCTCTTCTAACCGTTCTTTCAACTTTCTGATGACCTTCTGAGACACCTCTTTCTGCACTATTAACCTTTTCAGTGCGTCGCACATCTGTCCGCAGTTGAGAAATCTATTTAGGTAAATGGTACTTAGAACACCTTCTACGTCAGCATCATTGAACACTATACCAAGAGCCGAACCGCCGCATTCCAGATGTACCCTGATGAATTTTTCTGCAGCCACTTGATAAAGATGCTTTCCAACAGCTGAGCTGCCGGTGAAGCAAATGAAATCTATATCTTGGTGGACTAGATAATCACCGACTCTTCCATCACCATAGACCTCGGAGAAAACGCCCTTTGGCAGCTTCGATACGTTTACTATTTTTTCGATCTCTTTGCCAGAAAGAGAGCATTCTTCCGCGTGTTTCAACACCACCGTATTGCCAACTATCAGGTTCTGTATGACCCTGGCAACAAAGTTTCCGAATGGGAAATTCCACGCAATTATTACTGCTGTGGTGCCGAGAGGTTCGTAGATTACCTTGTGTATCTCATTATTGCTCTTATCTACTATCTCAGGAGCTAGCACTTTTTCTGCGTTATCCAGGTACCATTTGAAATAACGAAGGCTACCTTCCACGTCTGCCATACTCTCCTTTATAGCCATGCCCATCTCTTGTGTTGCGAGCAACGCCAACTTCTTCTTGCGTTTATTGAACTGCACATAGAGATTTCTGAGGATTCTTAGCCTGTTTGCCAAGCCCAAATCTTTCCATGCTTCCTTTTCAGCGTTCGCTTCCGCGACCTTCCTTCGAATCTCACTCTTTGTAGATGCTCTCACTTTACCCAGCACCTTGTGCGTAGCTGGATTTACAGAAGTAAGGAACTCCATAGTCATGCTCCTCAGTCAAAGGTTAAATGCTTTGCTAGCGAATAAGTGACTTGATGCACGATTTTACAATAAGACTTGCAACAAAAAAGGACCTGTCTTCGATCAGCAAATTCGCTACGCCGATAGCCAAGTCACTCAAGTTCTACAACAGAGAGCAGATGGCTAGAAACATCTATGAGATGAGCGTCAAAGCCCTGAAGGAGACCATCAAGGAAAACAAAGACAGCATAATAATCGCAGAATCAAAGGATGGCAATGTGGTTGGCCTCATTACACAGTTCCCTGGCTTTGGGCACGTAGATTGGTTGGATTGGATCCTAGTGGATCGAAATTTTCGGGGAAAGAAGATTGGGAGAGCACTTGTGAAGTACGCAATTCAACAAGCCAGGAAGCACGGCTGCCATAAGGTATGGTGCGTTTCCCATCCAAATAATAAGCAGGTGCTAAAGTTCTCCCAAAAAATGGGTTTCAGAAAAGTCGGCATCCTAAAAAAACACAGTTTCCAGCAGGACGAAATATTGTGGGAGAAACTTATTAAGTAGCAAAAACAAAGAGGGGAAATAGATATTTAAATAGATATAACACAGAGTATTTGATTTCATTATGGCAGGACCAATAAAAAACAAGAGGCATCCAACAAAAGAGATTAGAGAGGGAGTGCAAGAGATATTGGACAAGGCCAATGCTCTGGCAAAGATCGATAGGCAAATCAAAAAAGATCAGTACCAACTAGATGGTCTAAGCGTTAAGCACGACAAAAACGGAGTTAGCATTTTTCTTACCATCAGTAGCGACAGAAGCATAGGTGTCAGCATATTAAAACCGATGATCGATTCTGGCTTTCATCCACAGCAGACGTATGCTGGTGGGTCCACAGAAGGTGTTAGAATGATGATTACTTTCAGGGGATACTCTGATGAAATAGGTTTTGTCAGCCTGCCGGATCCTAAAAAGGACTTCAAGGCTTATATCAATAGAATAAACTGGGAGAAGTTTACGAGTATTGTAAGGAGATGAAACTTTATTAAGAGACAGTATTGAAAGCATCCCTCAAAGCACATCAGAAAAAGGTAGAAACAAATCCTTAATTACGCTTATAAAAGAGGTAAGTGATAGCTATACGATTAGATGAAGCAAGTTGATTCAAATTTTGTTTCTGCATCTGGGGTAGTCATACTCGCCTCTCAGGTAGATGAGGCCACCGCCCTGATCTCCGATGCAACATTCCATGATAATGAGGAGAGTTTTGAGAAGGCAAAATCGCTACTATTAAGAGATAAAGGCAATGGTGGTTTTCTTCTCCAGGCTCTCGCTATGTCTGGAAAATACTCGATAGCCACCATGGCGACTGAAGCTGAGAATTACCATCAATTTCGTGTGCTTGCAGACTTGCTAAGAAAGGACTATGAAAGAACCGGGCAAAAGTTAGAAGATTCCTTTTAATTTATTTAGCGTTCGAATTTTTATATAGTATACAGCGCCCGCAGCGACCAAGGCGCTCACCATTAGAAAGGAATTTAATTTGTTGCCTGCAATCTAAACTTGAGAAAGATGCGTATGCAAAAAACAAGTGTCCTTGTGGCCGCAGGCATCATAGTGCTTATAGCAATCGTGCTGGCTTCGTATGTGCTATTGCTTCATGCTAAACCTGCAACAGCGCAAATGTTCAGCATCACTGTCGCCTTGCTCGCTTCGCACAATTCAACCCCAATCAGTCAGGCAATATACTCCTACAACGGATCCACCTTTACGTGCATGCAGAACACCCAGGCGGTTTCCGGAGCGGTCTCCTGTTTTGCTGTCAACCAGAGCGATGTAGACAACTTTACCAGCACGTTCAACGTAACAGTCAGCAATTCGACAAACGCGACCATACACCAAGAGTATTACTTCAACAACATCGCGTACAGCTCCGGTGTGCTGAGCCTGAATATCACCGCACTGGCAAACATAACCAATAAGACTATCATCATGCGCAGCAATGAGGTTGCAAACTACTCATACAGCGGCAAGAGCGTCATCAATTCGAGCCTGAGCAGCAACCTGTCTAAAGGAGGCAGCTATACCATAAGAGTGCACCTCAGCAAGGGTTTCCTGCAATACAGGCCGGAGCTCTGCATCGATAAAGACTGCCAGATGCTGAGCTGCGCCTCAATCAAGGATTACCTGGCAACGGCTAGCCAGAACCTGAATCCGCTGAACGCAACAGCTCTCATAAGCGGGATCGGCTTCTACTGCGGGTATCCGTATGATGGATGGAGCTCTGCCCTTTCTTGGATGGACAAAAACATAGGCCCAAGCGCGCCAAATGTGCTTTCGTGGTGGGACTATGGCGACTGGATAAGCTGGTATGGAAACAGCAATCCTGTTCTTGTAAGTGCCAACCCTAACCCGAATGCGGACTATGATGCTGCTGCGCAGTATGTGCTAAGCGGCAGCGAAAGACCCCAATCCCTTGCTTCGTACATGAAGAGCGTCCACGCAAAGTACATCGTATTCGACAGCGCTCTTTTGCAGAAATGGCTCGCGCTCGACTTCCTGGCGTGCATCGATGTAAATCAAACATCTCTGGGATACGCTATTTCGATGGGGCAGCAGTCCGGAACAAACGTACCCGTTCTCGGGCTCTCAACATGCGAGCATTTGAACGGCCCGCTTAAGGTGGTTGTGCCTTTGTCCAGCAGTCTGGTCACAGGCCATTGCGGGCAATCTTCGGTCCAGGTCAGGATATTCAAGAACCTTGAGCTTGGGAACAGCACGTATTGCATCTCCAACGCATCCTTCAATAAGAACAAAACAGCCGAGAACATATACAGCCAGAACGGTTCGAAAATCGGCATGCTGATAAGCGCAAACCTCTCCCTGTCTTATTCCCTGAATGTTAACGGTGAGACCTACCTCGAGTTTCTCGGGATACTTACTTCGAACTCTCCAAACGTCTTCTCCGTAAATTCGCTCACAAGCTTCTACAACTCCACATACTACCAGGGTTTCATGCTCGGCAACCTGCCAGGATTCAAACAGGTGTATCCAGACTACATCAACGGGACAAACTATGTCAACTACACCCAGCCAATAAGGATCTACCAACTCCTGAACTACACAGGTTAATCTCTCAAGCCACTCCTCTTGGAATAAATGAAAGGGTTTGCCCCACGGAGCAGCAGAAACAATATATTAACCTGTTTCTGAAGATCTATCATAGGTGAGTCTTCAAATATGAGACAGATATTTCTTGATGAGAAAGAATCCAAAAAGGATATGCCAAAGGTTATATCTAATAAGCAGATAAGGTGCCTGAACTGGAACATACAGAATCCCTCTTTAGAGAGGGCAACAAAGCAAATTAATTGGATAGAGAAGGACAATTTTGATGCAATTATTTTAACCGAGGCCAAATATTCAAAAGCCGGACTTTACATCGTAGACAGGTTGAAGAGCAGGGGGTACACGTAAATTTCCCCGAGCCCGACCACGATGATTATGGAGTTATTTTGGCTGTAAAAGGGAAAAGCGAAAGCGTCTCGAAAATCGACATTGAATTTTTACCATATAGAATCTCTTCAATGGATTGTAATTTTTTGGGTAAACAAGTTTTGCTGATAGGGGTATACGCGCCAACTTGGACCACAGAAAAACAAAAGCCATTTTTAGAAGCGTTCGCTCGAACACTAAAGGATGTAACCTCAGCTAAGGAATATGACGGCATAATAATCCTGGGAGACACGAATATGCTGGAGCCAAACCACACTTCCAATTATCCGTTTTTAAAGGAATGGGAGGCCTTCTACAATACGCTTAACGAATGCAAGTTCATAGACGCCTTCAGATTTTTCTATCCAAAGAAGGAGGAGTATTCTTGGTTCAGTAATGGAAGACCGGGCCAAATTAATCAGAGGATTGATCATTGCCTAATTTCATCAAATCTGATAGACCACCTTAAGGACTGTTTTTATATCCACGAAGTCAGGCTACAGAAACTTAGCGATCATTCTGCAATGTGCCTTGAGATAGAGCAAGGATATCGTACTTCCATTAAAATGGGGGAAAGGAGCGTCCAGCCCAACCTCGAACTCAGGCGTGTCTAGTTTCACCATACCTAGAGAGCAGGCTCAGACACAGGCAGAAACAAAACCTTAATTACGTTTTTAAAGGGAAAAGCTGCAATATTAACATAAGAGAGTAGAGAAGATGATAAGTTATTTTGCTAAAGAGCTAAAAGCAGGTAAGCTAGAAGAAGCGGACTTTTGCACCTACCACAGGCTAAAGGAAGGCGAGTGGGAGCAATTTAACGTACCAAAACAGCTTCCTACAGAGAGAGACGAGAACAAAACAGTCATCGTAACACAGGGAGTTTTAGGTATGATCTATAGAGGTGCAGATGAACATGAACAGGGTAGGATTGAAACCTGCGAACTTGGGCCATGCGTTGGGATCTTCCTAATAACCGAGAGCAAGATAATAATGGCGCACGTTGATAAAGAACACGACCGCCCCGCCACTTTGAATAAGATACTCGCGCTAAGCGGCGAGAAGAAAGTCGTGAGCGCAATAGTAATAGGCTCCGAAGATGCCGATGTGCAAACTATGGGCAACACGCTCGAATTTGCAGTGCAACAGATCGCGGACGTTACTCTCGTGTTTCAGCGAACTGGTTGGGCGTCCCTTGGGATAGATTCAAGGGCGAATCTTTACGAGCCCTCCAGCAAAGACGATGGTGTGGTTAGGGGAGCGAGTAGAGCGTACGATGTGCTGGACTGGATGCGAAGAGGCAAGGGGCTTATGAAAAGCAAGGAAAGGAAATTTTTTGAGGAGTTGTATGGCCCGCAGAAAAAAGTGAAAGCTCTAGGAAGCAAATGGTATGTTATCAAACCGCTCAGCCGTGCGCAGCATCCACAGCAAATTATGCCTCTCGTTAGAAGTTCATAACTTGGATCAGCTAAGCCCAGAAGCGGGCAGCTTATCATTACCCAAAATGCTTCTTGTGGAATGAGACAATGCGGCTGTCCATTATGATGTCCTTTTTCTGCAGCTTCTTCTTCAATACTATTCCATCTAAAGTAGTACATCTGCTGAGCGCCACATAGAGCTGGCCGTGTGCGAAGGCTCCGCTTCCCATGTCTATCACAACCTTGTCAAACGTCTTGCCCTGGCTCTTGTGGATGGTTACCGCCCAGGCGAGCATCATGGGATACTGCGTAAAGCTGCCCACCTCCGTGGACACTATCTTCTTGTTTATCCTGTCATAGGAGAGCTTGGACGTCTTCCATGTGTACGGCAGGACCGTCGCATAGCCTCCATCAGAAAGTTCTACGGTGATCCTGTCTCGTCCCTCCGGCCCGCTCTCCATGGACACGACCCTCGCCAGGCTCCCGTTCACCCACCTCTTCTCCGAATCGTTGTTCAGCATCATAACCTGCGCATCCTCCTTTATCTCAAGCTCAACGTCAGCCGGGTAGACACTCTTCTCAAACTTCCCGGTGATCGATGCACGGTACGCGTGGAGCTCTTTGGGTATAACCTTGAGGTGCCTGCCGTTTATCGAATCTGCGATGTCGTTTG
>CAWHXT010000004.1:0-18032 GCA_963833485.1 uncultured Microcaldota archaeon
TCGTGGTCAGCGTTATGTATATGTCTTCTGCAAGGACGGGATTGAACGAATCGTCGAACCTCTCGTTTATTCTCATTAGGTCCTCCTCCGTTGCGGTGTTGTCCCTGATGGTGTTCAGCAACCTTATGAAGTCCGGGTCAGTGTGCCTGTAGTACTTCTTCAGCTCTATGAAGTCCATCTTCAGCTCCTTGAATGCGCGGCTGTCAAAGAAGTACGGACTCTTGTACAGCCCCTCGAATATCTCCCTCTCATCGTTGGTCACAATAGGTGGCAGCTGATACAAGTCCCCCACGAAGATCATCTGGATGCCTCCGAATGGCACATCCGGGTTGCTCCCGTTGAGCCTCAGGAACCTGTCCAGGCAGTCAAGGAGGTCAGCCCTCACCATTGATATCTCATCGATCACGATGGTCTCCAGGCTCTTGTACATGTTCTTCGTTCCATAGGAAACGTTGCCAAGGTATTGTACGTTTTCAAGCGTTATGTCCGGCTTGAAGCGGCAGAAGGAGTGTATCGTCTGCCCTCCGACGTTCAATGCTGCGACTCCTGTCGGCGCGATGACCGCCGTATTCCTCTGCGTGATTGACTTGAAGTATGAGAGCAGGGTTGATTTGCCAGTCCCGGCTCTTCCTGTTATGAATAAGTTTTTTTCCCCGCTCTCCATGGTTGAAAGTGTGCTCGTAAACTCTCCGCTGAGCTCTATTTCGTTGTCAGCTAGCCTTACCTGCAGGGTCATGATAAACCTTTGGCGGTTAAATTGATAAATCAGAAGGCAGAAACAAATCCTTAATCATGTTTTTAAATGGGGAAACCATAATGTTGGTGTGATAAAATGAGATTTGAAGAAAGAGATTCTACTACATCACAAGAAGCTGCGCCTGTCGAGGCCACCTCAATTCAAAGCAAGCCCCTAAATATACAAATTAAAATATCTCTTGATGATGTTAGCGAAGAACTTGCCAAAAGCCGCAAGAGCAGCCCGACTGCTGGCGAGATAAAAGGAGACTTTGGAAGACAACTAGGTGATCAGTTCATTAAAGCTACTGATGAAAGACTAACAAGCGAGATGAAGGGGGATATAGAAGTAATACAACTTGAGATAAGTGTTTCAAAATTCCTAACAATTCCCTATTTGAGATGCAAGTTTTTCTTAAAGTATCCAAAAGAAGAGCCAGAAGAATACGCTATTAGAACAAAATGCAAATTAGTTGAAGAGATATATCGTGACAAAGAGGTTGAAAATAAGCTTTCAGAGCTTGGGCTAACCCTACAGTATATAGATCCTGCTTTCATTCAACCTGCACTTGCTCGCATAAAACCAATTTACATAACCGAGAGTAGAAGAAAAGAACACTTCTATCAGCACAACGATCTTGTAGGATTTAATGCTTCAGAAGATTCTCAAGATGCTTTCGATGAATTAGCCTCAGCAATAGCAGTATTTTGTAGCTCATATCAGAGAGCACTAGAAAAGTTTTCGCTAGTAAAACCAAAAAGGCAAGAAGAATCATCTAATTAAGAACACCTTTTCCAGCCCAATAGCAATCTCCAGAAGCCTGACGAATAAAACATTTTAAGCTTTAACCTGCTAGTCCTAACTATGCCTACATTGAAGCAGCTAGAGACAGAGATAGAAAAGATAAAGGCAAGAAACAAGCGCGTGGAGGCAGACAAGGCCTGGGAGACCAGCTGGACCAGGAGAGGCCTGCTTGTCTTATTCACCTATCTTGCAATAGGTATCTACCTTTATGCGATCAACATACCACACGCCTGGCTAAGCGCTATCGTCCCAGCAGTAGCCTTCACATTATCTACACTCACTCTCCCTTTCTTCAAGAAGATATGGATAGAAAGCGCATATCGCAGATAGTCTGTGCTCGTCTCCATTTAATACACAATAATCTTAATATATTCCAATTTTCTGAAAGATATTATTTCAGAGCAGCTAGAAGTAGTGGATGATAAGATGCTGAAGAGGGGGAAATTAGGGGGCCGAAGCGGCTGAGTGAAAGTAAGTATAGTAAAATGCGAACCAATTCGTGCTTGGAACTCCATGAGAATGCCTAAAGAAGTTTTCTTATTTCCTCCACATATCTGTGCTTAAGCTTTGAAAAGCCGTTTTCATTAAGGTTCAGGTAGTCGAGGTTTCTCTTATCAAAACCATTCAGTATGGACATCAAAAATCTCATGTATTGCGTAAGTTTGTACTCTTCCAAAATCTCCTTTAAAAGTTTCAGGTCAAGCTTCGAATTGAAGAGCAGACCCAATATGTCTATGAAATCCTTTTCACCCTTTTTGCTTTCACCCCTGTTCGATGCCGCACCGAGCTTTAGGACCATGAGTGCCTCGAGTTTAGGCACCCTAAAACCTTCCATTCTGGTGGAATACTTTGATGCTATCTCCTTTGGAGGTATGGCAAGAAGCGAATAGTTTGGGAGATAGATATCTATATCATACTTTTCCTCCTTAATCTCATATTTTCTTAGCCTTTCATTCTTGTTTAGCCGATACTTGGATTCGAGAACCCTCAAGATGTCATAGTTGACTATTATGTCTATGTCCTTTGATTTCTGGAGCCTCGAATAAAGGTAGATCGCCCACCCGCCGATAAGCACGAAATCTATCTCCTTGCTCAGTTTTTGCAATCCGCGCCAGCTTGTCTCCGTTATATCGCTGTTCCAAAACTCAGTCATATTTTCAACCTCTTCGACAGAGCATCAACAAAATCCTTGGCATACCACTCCCTCATGTTCCAGAGGTCGACAAATATCTGGGGAGGGCACACAGACGAGCTTTTTAACACTCCCCTGTCTATCTCGTTCTCTAGCTCACCATCGCATCGCAACACCGTAACATTTGGCACCTTTTCGTTCGGGGTAAAGCGATCCTTTATCTGCTCGAGTCCGCGTTGCGTGGCATAAACGTACACTTCGCTGTAGTCAGCCGGCGCATCGCCGTATAAGTACCTGTATGCCGTATAGCCTGTAAAGGCTATCTGGTTTGGCATGCTTTGCTCTATCCCCCTGACAGGCATCTCCGCCCTGGTCTGGTATACTACGTCCTTCCCGAGGTTCCTGTGGGTGGCCCAGTACAGCAGCAGCCTGTCAAGGGCCATAATCTCAAACGACCTGGCTTTCACCCTGACCGCGTTTATCTCACTCAGGTTCCTTACGGCGCTGTTCACTATGCTGAGCGAAACTCCAAGCTCCTTGGAAACGCCAAGCTGCGTGAAGCTCCTCTCGCCGCGGACGTAGCCGTAGGCTATCCTCCTGAATACGGTCTCCTGCCTGTTCATATTTCTATTTATGAAATATATGGTATTTATATCTTTCTAAATAAATAGAAACATGTAAATACAGTAGAAAAAGAAGTAGAAAATCTATCTAGAGGTGTAACCTGCACAGAAGCTGGCAGAAACAAATCCTTAATTATATTTTTAAAGGGAAGGATCCACAATAATTAACATGCACAAGCAGGTGGACTTAAACTCCAATAATATAAATAGACTAGACAGCCGGATATCCTTCAATAGAATCGAAGTGAATTTATCAAAGCATGCGGTTAAGCGGGTTAAAGAGCATCTCCTTCTCTCTCCAGATGCTACAGAAGAAAAAGTGCTGGAAAAATTAAGTTTCTTAAAGAACGGCACGCTTGTTGAAACGGGGGAAGGAGATGTATACTCCCTCCAATTTAAGGCTATAAATCTCGCCTTTATGCTAAAAGGAGTCGATAAAAGTGTCTTTGACGCAATGACCTTTTGAATCCGCTTTTCTTAAACTCATAAACCACGCCCTGGCGCTTCTGTATGGCAGGTTAGTGTAGATTATTCATAGGAGATTGGGCCTCAGAAGAAGCTCAGAACAACATGCAGGATTTTAAGCAGCCAGGCAGAGCTTAAGAGCACCTTTACCGACCAGTCCAGAAGCAGGCAGAAACAAAACCTTAATCACTCAGAAGCCATCAGCTAGAAGCAATTAATAGAGAGGGCGCTGATGATCGTATAAGCGACATCTCTCTGGCCTCGCTTAAATACATAATCCCATCCAGGCAAGCCCCAGAAGCGGGCAGAAACAAATCTTTACTAAAGCTTTTAAATGGGAAAACCATAACATATTTGGTGCGATTGAATGGGTTTACGCATTTTTGGGAAAAGGCAAGTGCCAACTTTAGAGCGACTGGAGGCAGAGCTTAAGGGTTTCTCTGCATTATTCAGAAAGATTGAAGAAAAGAGGAAACGGGTTGAATGGCTCAAAGAGTATAAAACAGAGTTTGAGAACGAGCTTAGAAAACAGCTTAACGATCCTAATCTGAAGGTGAAGGATTTCTCCTACGAGCGTCAAGGGGAATGTTTTGATGGAGGGCGGGCAACTCTGGTCAGAAGTGGGGTAGAAACACCAGTCAGCTGGGATCATCCTTCATGGAGGCCAATAGAGATTACGCCTATTTTTAGAAAGTAGTTATACTATAGGACGATGCTGCAGTTAATGGAAAGCTCCAGCCAATCCCTAAAGCGTTTGATAGCCCAAAAGAAGCCAACGCCGCAGCTAAAGAGCACATTTGTCTCAGAAAACGAACAATAGTGAGTAATCTAAACTTTTTCGTCCTTTGTTTGTAGGTGAGTTATATAAGCGTCAACGCTCTTTTTTCTAGGCATCTCAAGGTACCCGCGGGTGTGCAGCCTTATCCTAACTTTTTCGAGTTTAGGCTCTCCTTTCAGCGCCTGCATCTTTGACAGGTGCTCTATGAACTGCCTTGCAGTATCACCAGCAACCTTCTGATTGAAAACTATTCTACTAACCCCAAGCCCTTTTGCCCTTTCTATGAAATCCAGATAAATCTTTTCAAACGCCTGTGGGTTCCTGAGCACCCTCTGCCCCTCTACAGAGTCAACAAGTAGGGTCTTTCCCGCCCTGCCCCTCTCAATAAAGCATGTGGCACTTCCAGCCTCCTGCTTGTCTACATCATACCTTAGCATCAGGAATCTTCTTCCAAGCGCGTACTCCACTATCCCCTCATTGTGTTTGCCGCCACTCGGAAGTAAGTTGCATGACATCTCTGCCTCGCTATCGTAGCTGAAAGGATTCATGCACTCAGATATGGCAAGAGCCCTTATCTTCCCCTCTTTGTCGGTGTCGATCTCCTTATAGCGGCGCACATTCACTACGTCAAGTAGAGTTTCATTGTTGGTCTCTGATACTATTTGCAGTGCGGTCCTGAACTCCCCCCTCTCAACGGCCTCCGCTGCTCTTCTCTTTATGTCCGGATCTTCTAGGTCCAGTGCCTGTACGGCGTTTGCCAGTACCTCTTCTCCGATTATATCTCCAATCTCCCTCTCTGCTTGCCCATTCATCGCTCTGTCTGGCGATCCAAGAAGCGCTATCGCCACGTATCTTGCGAGTTCGCCTTTCCTTATCCTGAGCTTTTTATGGCCGAGTTCGCTCACTGGGTACGTCTTCACGTTCTTCTCATTTTTCTCGTCTAGGAAATGCGCGAGCCGCTTCCTTTTTTCTGCATCTGCGATTGCAAAAAACTTTGACATCTTTCTTGCATCAAGCTCACTCATGACCCCATACTCCTCCTTTAAGTACCTCTTCACCACCTCGTTGTAGGAACCAATATTTGTAGCATCTGGAACTGGCAACGTCTTCCCAGAGTGCATGTAGACCATTATGTTCATGAGGCTCTCCTTTCCGCTTACCAAGTGGTCTAAGTTCGCGTCAATTATGTCATCAAGTTCTTTATTTATATCATCCACTTCGGTTGCTATTCCCCCTAGCTTGCAAAGAAGCTCCTTGATCCTAGAAAACTTCGCCGATGCAAGCGCGCATTCTTCCGGAGCAGAAGCGTTTTTTTCAATTGTCTCATACATCTCACCCCTTGCCGTGATCAATCTATCCGTCACTATGACTCTGTCCCCCCATTCCAACCCTTCTAATGAAGGCCTGATTTGGTCTGAAAGGAGCAATTCCATCGTGTCAAACGCATTTTGCCTTCCCTTGAACTCTTTCTTGCTAAGATGCCCAGCCATTACTCTTTGTACAGCTTCTCCGTAAATCTCTCTTATTTGCTTCATCTGCTCGGAGAAAAGGATCTCTCTTTGAGCACTCAGCTCCTCGCTTTTTTGCGCTGCGCAATCGACCGCATCGCTGCCCAGCCATGTTAATACCTCCATCAGAGCGTCACCGGCATATCCGTTCCTTTCACACTCCTTCTCTAGCTCCTCAAACATGAGTGCAACATTCCTTAATTGCTCTGCTCCAAAACCGTTCTCTTGCACATAATCCACTAGGTAAAAAGCTAACGTCCCGGCAACTTCAGGCCTGCATCCGGTCATAACCCTGTACACTTCCTTATCAGAAATAGCCTGTGCGAACCTCAACCCCTTCTCCAGTACACTCTCCACCTTTACCTCCTTACCTTTTAGCTTTTCCTTCTCTTCCTCAACCATCCCCCTCACCATCTCCCTTACCTGCTCGATAAATTCACGTTTTTGGCCTCTTGATATGCGATCAAAAGTCCACCAGAGATGTTCCTCAGGGTCCTTTTTCGACAGCATAGAAACTAGTTGCGCAGTTAACTCAGCGTTCTGATCCCCTTCATACATATTTATCGCATCCGAGATCCTTCTATCCCCAAACGCCTCTACCATTTCGGGCAGCTTCTTCGCGATTTTGGCTGTCTTTGACGGCTCGATACCCTTTTCAAAGGCCTGCAAAGCAAACCATGCTAGTTGCTCTACTATTATGTTTCGGTCTACTTCATTGTAAGCAGCAACCGCCTTCTTTATTTTGTCAATGCCGCAAAGCCTAGATAGGGCCACAGCATCCTTTTTCTCCACCTTGTATATGCTCATGATGGTATTTGCCGCGGTGCCTTTCGTAGCCTCTGGCTGCTCCTCCCCCAATACTAACTGTGTCAGGGCCATATAACTCAAATAGACCTTCTCTCCGACCCTATATAAGAATTTCTAGGTTTTTGTTTATAAGCATCTTTTCCACTATCAGTCAAACAGAAGCGACGAAGGCGTTTAACAAGATAGATACGTTGCTGAAAAGCGCCAAATGAAATTCCAAGAAGAACAGACATTTGCGGATTATGTAAAGATTAAACCACTGAATGAAAAAGAATTAGAAGAGATAAAAAAGTAGTAATTCCCTACTTAAAAATCTTTCTAAAAAAGCGATTAATTGTAGTGTTGCTTTAAATATCTGATTGCGTAACACTGTAATTGGTAATAAAATGAGTGTGAAGACAAGGGGCACCGGGCTAAACCCAAAAATAATCTCAGATTTTAAACCAAAGATCCTTTGGGCAAGGAAGAGTTGTGGAAAGAAACCATGTAAAGGTATGTACAGCTAAGAGCTTCTCATGCTTCCAACAAGCAGGAGGGGACCAGGCGTTACTATGTCCATACTTCACAAAGTGTTAGCTGGTGGGGTTCTATCAAACTATTTCAATGATAAAGACGGCTTTAGGGAAGTCAATGCTATTAGAATTAATCCAGATGCAGTTACTGTTATAGAAAATGAGTTGCTTAGCAGTTATCCTAATTTTAAGCGTTCTTTAGAGAAAGTAGCAGACTTAAAACATCTGAAAATTACCGGAGACAAGCACTTTTTCTATCCTATGCACATGCAAATCGAAATTACCGATGGCTGTAATTTACATTGCGAGTATTGCTATAGAAATGCCAACCCTGATTTTAAGCATTCTAGATTTATTTCTTGGTCGAAGCTTAAGCAAGCCTTAGACAAGTTAAAGGAAGCTGGTATGAGTGAGGTAGGCATTACAGGAGGAGAGGCCACTCTGCATCCAGATCTTGAAAGTATTCTAGCGTATGTCACAAAAAACTTTGAGCAGGTCGAGCTCATCACAAACGGAACAAGGCCAGAAGTGCTGAAAGAAGCTCTTTTGAAAATACCTGTAAAAGACAGGAAAAAACTCAACCTTAGCATAAGTTTCAACAGATGGATGCATGAATACAAGCCATTCTTAGAAGGCAGACACTATCTTAACAGAACAATTGCGGAGATAAGCAAATACCGCCCAATAACGATAATTACAACAGACTTTATTTTCGATCGTAAGATTTATGACGCAGTCTCTGCAAGGCTGATCGAAAATGGCGCAGCTAGGGTGGAATACGGTATTGCTTTTCCTATCGGAAGGGGCGAAGCAGTCACAACCGTACAGAAATATCTGAAATTAAAGGAGGAAGTCAAGGTGATTAATCAAGATAATGATGGAGAGCAAAACAAAAACTGGTCTCCAAATTGTGAGCTAGTACTGAGGCATGCTGCGATGGGCCCAACTGGGGATGTGCGTCCATGCGCATTGTTTCCAATAGGAAAAGCCACGTCTTTCGGCAACATATTTGAAAGCGGAATGGCTTTGTTTCAAAAGAGGTCGGTATCAAGATATTTTTATATGCGAGCACCATCAACAGTAACCTGTAATAATTGTGAGCTCAAAAGTTATTGTAATAACTGTATTTTCAATGGTTTATATGGCAGCCAAAAAAGGTGCGCGTACAAGAGAGAGATCAGTGCGCAGTAAGGAACGCATGCAGGTAGAATATACAAGATCTCTGAACAGCTATGAAGAGCTAAGCAAGGTTGGGGGCAAGGCGTACGCGCTCATGAAGCTTACCCAAGCGAATTATAACGTTGCTGGAGGATTCGTGATAACCACAGAGTCGTATGAATACTGGGTTGAGAATAGGAGGCTTCCTCCAGGCCTGCGCAAGCAGCTTGAGGAAAGATTAGATTGGCACAGCTTTGAGATGGAGTACCCTCTGATAGCTCGCAGCTCCGCTACTGTGGAAGACCAAAAAGGATCCAGTTTTGCTGGCAGGTTCACATCATTTCCTAACATTCGCTCAATTGACAAACTGCTGGAAGGCATCGTGGATATCTATGAAAATGCCCACTCCAAGATAGTGATAGATTACTGCAGATTCCATAAAATAGACGAAGATAAAATAAAGATGGGCGTTCTGGTACAGCAACAGGTGTCCCCCAAATACTCCGGCATACTTTTCACAAGAAACCCTACTAACAACAAGGATGAGATGACAATAACCTATACTGAGGGGGTACCATGGAAGTTGGTCTCAGGCAAGGAAGAGGGCAAGACTGAGGTGCTCACAGAGAAGTCAGAAAGATTCAGTGGCATATATCCAATAGCGAAGGAGATAGAGGAGTTCTTCGGAGCGCCGCAGGACATAGAGTGGGCATTCGATGGGAGAGATTACATCATCCTCCAGTCCAGACCAATAACTACGCTTGAGACGCCTCGCCCAAAGTTAAAGCGCAGCATTAAAGTAGACAAGAAGGCGGCTGTCCTGACCGGCATACCCGCTTCTCTCGGATATGCACGTAGCAAGATACAATATGTCGATGATGACGTACCAGTAAAGGAGGTGGAAAGAGAATTCGTAACTGGAAACGTGCTCGCCACCCGCGGCCTGTGGCTAGAATACGATAAACTTATGTCGCGTGCTGGTGCAATAATTAGTAGCGACAATTCGATTAACTCGCACGCCGCAATAATCGCACGTGAAAAGAAAATACCTTCTATAGCTGGCATAGACTTAAAGAGACTTTCCCGCTATGCAACAAGCTTTGATGAAGTGATAGTTGATGCAAACAATGGCAGAGTAATAATACCGCACCCTCGCGTCTCTATCATCAGAGATACGACTGAAATAAAGATGGGTGAGATGCCTGAATGGACACAGAAAGTTGATAAGGTAGGGCTTAGGATCATTGATTCGCTTTCTACAGCAATTACAAGCGGAGATTCGGTAAAATATAAGGCGGAAATAAAGAAAGCGATCAAATACATGCTTGACAATGCCCGTTCGCATCCGGAGGTCACAAGGCCACTGTACCACCGCTTGGCCACCTTCTTCCAGGACGACTTCACCAAGCTCCTTCTCAGGAACTACTCGCAAAAGCATATCATAGAAAGATTGGAATATATCGACACTCATCCGCAAGCCAAACCCTCAGAGCTGATAGATAACCTCTACATAGTAACGAAGAAATACATGAACGATATCGGGGAGCTCAGGGTTGACGGCAAGAGGATCTGGGAGCTGGAGCTATCCACTAAGCGCGAATAACTACAGCACCAAACTATAAATAATCAAAAGTCCTTTTTCTATCTATGAGAAAACTGCTTACTGGCACTTATTACGATGTGTCATGGATAGCTGAAAGGGCAAGAAAGTCAAAGCAGATGATGGACTTCGTATATAAGAAAAGATCAAAGAGAGTTAGAAATGTAGCCGAAATGCTCAGAAAGCGATTTCCTTCCATCACTAAAGAGATATTGAGCGGCAAGCAAGGAGAAATTAAGATTATCGAGAAGGGCTTCGTCGTCCTCGCAACTCCACCCAGGCCATACGAATGGTGGAAATACGACTTTCTCAAGGCAGACATATGTGTGATTAAAAAGAAAGGAAACATTACAGAGGCGCGCAGGCTATTTCTAAATAAAAAGAGGGAATCGGAAAAACTTAGGAAGAGGCTTCCCGGCTACTTGCGATACGCAATCCCCACGATTGATGACCTTGCAAGGCGTAGGCTCATAGTAGCCGCCTTAGGACGCGGCTCCTACTTCGGCAAGAACTGCTATCCAAAAAAGAAGGATGACATAGACATCATGCTGCTGCGGGAGAACGCCAATGCAAGGCAGAGCGACTACATAGACGCATTCAAAAAGATCCCGAAATTCGGAGTCGAGATCGTCCAACATAATGACGCCCCGATAAAGAAAGGCAGGGATCCATATTTTAGCTTTGTCTTGATATCAGACGGGGCAGCGAGATACAGCAATGGAAACAAGTACGAAAAATATGTGCTGTTTGACAGCGTTGGCATAGAAACAAGGCACTTGAAGAAGGAGCAGTCTGAAAGGGTTGCAAGGCGTTTCGCAAGGATGCTCCCAAAGAGAGCAAAGAAAGGAACACCGGCACTTCCTCCAAAAAGAAGATGAGGAGATGGTAGAAAAATTGAAAAAACCCTTCGAGATTCGTTCGCTGATTATGTGAAGATAAAGCCGCTGGATGAGAAGGAGTATGAATTACTAACATTTAATCATGAAACGTAGGAAAGAGTTAAGAATAGATTTTCTTTATTTAAATTGTTATTGTGTAAATATATCTAGTGATTCTTTTGGAAGAAATCGACAGATCATGGAGCGGTGCTTACACATGTATATTCAATAGAGACTTCTCTGAAATACTCCTTTTGTGGCGCAATAAAGAGAGGAGAGAAAAGATCATCGCAGGATGGGGTAACGTCGGAGGTACGATTGAACCAGGCGAAACTCCATTGCAGACCTGCATAAGGGAAGCAAGGGAAGAGATCGGCGTAAGCCTAAAGCCCGAGGATCTTGCATTTATCTGCATTAAGATAACCCCGAAGTCCGGGCCGCGCAGGTGGGCGATACATTTCTATTCTACGTCGATCGATGAAAACACGAAGATTAACCTAAACAAAGAATCAAGAGGGTATGCGTGGTTTGGGAGGAAAGATCTGCCCAAAAAGACGCTCGACACAAAGGCTGACATTCTAAACTGGTGGACCATTGCTAAAAAGAGTAGGTTGACATGAAATTACTCTTAACCCCCACAGGAATTACGAAAAAACCTTTTGAGATTCGTTCGCTGAGAAGAGAGGAGCTCGAATATGCGTTCACTAAGGTCAAAAGAATTCTCAACACGAAAGCCGGAAGGAACCTTAGTGATATAAAAAAGGGCTTTGCGCGTAAACCAAGCTACATGATAGGATGCTTTGCTAAAAACAAGTTTTGCGGCGCAGTCTTTGCGTTCGATCAGGGGAAGAAAGTATTTGTAGGTGAATTAGCTGTAGATGAAAAATATCGAGGGAAAGCTATAGGCAGAAGCCTTATGGAGGAGCTAGAAAGGAGAGCCAAAGCCGACCATAAGAGGCTGATCTATTTTGGCGCACGAGGACCTGCAGAAAGGTTTTACCAGAGATTGGGATATTCTCCTCTTTTGTTTTTACAGATCCATAAGAAAGATGCACCAAGGGACTTGTCTTCGCGGCTAAGATCTTACCAAATAAGGGATATCCGCAAAAGAAGAGAGAAAGAGGGCATGGACTTTAAGGTCACCATTAATGTAAATGGCTTAGATAAGGCACTGCAGAAAAAGGCTAAGAAATACCTCAACGCCTACAGCAGCATATTCCTCTTTGAAAAAGTCATTTAAACTCCTTTGCCAGCCCCAATAGCGAGTCCAGACAATATATTAATTTGATTTCTGAAGGTCTATTATAGGTGAGTCTTCAAATATGAGACAGGTATTTCTTGATGAGAGAGAATCCAAAAATGATATGCCAAAGGTTATATCTAACAGGCAGATAAGATGTCTGAATTGGAACATACAGAACCCCTCTTTAGAGAGAGCGACAAAGCAAATTAATTGGATAGAGAAAGATAATTTTGATATAATTATTTTAACCGAGGCCAAATATTTGAAAGCGGGACTTTACATCGTAGACAGGTTGAAGAGCAAGGGATATACCGTAAATTTTCCCAAGCCAGATTGCGACGATTATGGGGTAATTTCGGCCGTAAAAGAGAAAGGCGAGAGCGTCTCAAAGATCAACATCGACTTTTTGCCTTACAGAATCTCCCCCATCAATTGCAGTTTTCTAGGAAAGAGGATCCTGCTGATAGGGATATACGCACCGACATGGGCCACAGAAAAACAAAAGACCTTTTTGGAGGCGTTCGCAAGAACGCTAGAAAGCGTAACATCGGCCAAGGAGTATGATGGAATAATAATTTTGGGGGACACGAATACGCTAGAGCCAAACCACACCTCCAACTATCCGTTCCTAAAGGAATGGGAGACCTTCTACGGCAAGCTTAACGAGTACGGATTCATAGACGCCTTCAGGCTTTTCTACCCAAAGAAGGAGGAGTATTCCTGGTTCAGCAACGGAAGACCGGGCCAAATCGATCAGAGGATAGATAATTGCCTAATCTCATCAAGCCTGATAGACCACCTCAAGGACTGTTTTTATATTCATGAAGTTAGGCTGCAGAAGCTTAGCGATCATTCTGCGATGTGCCTTGAGATAGAGCAAGGCTATCGCACTTCCATTAAAATGGGGGAAAGGGGTGTCCAGCCCAACCTCGGCCTCCGGCGGATCTAGTTTTATTATACTTAGAGAGCAATCCCAAAAGCGTACGAAACAAAACCTTAATTAAGCTTTTAAATGGAAAAATCATAATGTTGGTGTGAGAAAATGGTAGGTAAAGGCACAGATTGTGTTGGGGATGAGGGCGTCAGATTTAAGCTCCTAAGCGAGAAAGTGGAAGTCAAAACTGATGATTCGCGTGGCGCATATGCTGAATTCAAGGTAGTACCCGAAACAGACGATGATACAGAAGCTGTTATGGGCGTCATCGCAAACGCTATTATAGCATCAAACCTCAGAAATCCACAAGGCACTAATGGAGATCATGTTAAGTTATCGTTTGGCCCAGTAACTTATGAATTGACGCCTCTTCTTAGAAAGAGAGGTTCACTAGTGAAGGTAAGCGTAGGCGAATATTCGGGACCTTTACTATCTTATACTGACGACGTGCATAGGAAAATTAACGTAGAGCACGATGCAAAAAGGCTCGTCGGAATCATAAGGAATGCAAAAGAGTGAACTTACAGTAACTTATGCTTAAAATCTCCCTAAGCGAGAAGGACGCAACAAAGGCGCTCAACAAGATGGATGAGGTATTGAAAAGGGGACGAGATTACATGCTATTTAGCCGCCAGTTTCTTAACTTTTAGATACAGATCTGCGTTCTGATTAACAGACTTCATAACTGAATTGATAAGTATATTCTGCTGTTTTGACCATTTCTTATTCGGGGTATACTTTACGTATTTTGCCCAGATTCTGACAAACTCAAGCCTCTCCTTGAGGTTGTGCTTAGATAATACCATACCTAATCATCTCATTCTCAATTTTTAGCTCTTTCGAAACGCTTGACATAAGCTTCCTATCAAGCCTTTCCTTAAAGAGCTCGTATATGTGCAGCGCGTCCTCTATATCCTTATCGCTTGCAAGCCATATCTTGAACGGTATCTGTATCTCTAGCCTTGACACCAATAACCTTGAACCGTCTACTAACACCGTAAGCGGCGCGTCTAATGAGAGGAAATCAACCTTCTTCTTTGCAAACTTTACTTCAAAATTAGGTATCACCATGCCTTTCTTCGCTATCCTTATAGATAATGCGTTTTTCAGCCTGTCAAATGCGTCTTCCCTAGAGTTCGAATCTATTATCCAATATCTTCCCCTGGAGACCAGGTTGAAAAGCCTCTGAAAACCTTTCAGATCAACTTTCTCGATGAGGACATCTATATCCTCCGTTGTCCTTGATCTACCGAAAAGTATCGATACGTATCCACTTACTATCACGTATTTGATCTTGGAATCATCAAGCAGTTTCACAAATTCGACCACCTGCTTATCAAGTTCTGACAGCGCCTTGTCAAATTTTAGGATTTTCCCGTCGTATTCGAAGTCCATGCCATCCCATCAGAAGATGGTAAAAATAACTCTTCGCGATTATAAAACCCTTTGCTCTCAAACTCCAGAAGCGGGTAGGAACAAATACTTAATCACTCTTTTAAAGGGAAAAAACCATTATGATTGGTGATTTGATAATAAGATTTATCGATAAACCAAATAGTAATCAGTTTAGCAGGTTTGCTAATCCTTTTTCTCAATTATTTCATGGAAGAAAACAGCCAGAAGCAGAAAAAGTTCAGCAGCCGTTAGCGCGACAAACACCGGAGGAAGTTATCGCAGACATGAAAGAAAAGATACCAGAGCTCTCTGGGATGCCAATAGTTCATATTAATAACGAAAAGACACTATTGGAGCTCATCGATGAAGTCTGTAAGGGTAAGCTGAGCGATAAAGAGCTCCAGACAGGTAAATACGGAGATGCTGCTCTCCTTCAGACGGCAATACCAGCCGCGGCAGGAGAAAATACCGGTGAAACGGTTGCCGTGGCTGCCGCAATACCAGATATGCCCATGTTGGTTGGGAGAGGCATAACTCCGGGAATCGCCCTATTCGACCGTTTGATCAAGACAGACTGGAATCAACTTTTGAAAGGAAGCTCATAGGAATTCACGAGAAAGTTCACTCAACCATTGTCAGAGACGGCATCAACTACAATCCGTTCGTCGCGGATCATACCAATATACTCGGGCGAGAAGACAGTGGCGCGAGTCAAAGTCAAAATAACCTACCAGGCTTATGCCACCCTCTCCGAGTGGCTGGCTTACAATACGGAGCTTGACCTGATTTTTGGAGAGCTTGATAATAATGGCTTGCTGCCTCAAATGAATCCAAGGCTGGTGCAGTCTATACTTAAGGGCGTATGGCTCCATGGAATCAGACCTTAGGTGGCACACAAAGAAAGAGGATGGTTCTCCAGAGTGGAAGAAGCTGCACCTCTCACTCACTGGAGAAGAACTGGAAGATAGCGATAAGACGCTCCTGGCAAACCTGTTCAGAGAGGCGATTAGAAACAGCAAGGTCAACATACAAATGGACGGTCTGAGCAATTTTAAGCAAGCTTATTCCAAGAGAGACCACAGGTGGATGGACGTTTATGTAGAAGACACTGTGATAGCAACAATACGGCCAGGCAAGCAGATGGTGATAAAAGCGGCCCAGGCGTACGATCTAAGGAAGGGGCAGTACATCTACAGTTATAAATTCTGGTTCGAAGGAAGAAGCGGAGGGAATAGATCCACTTAGGAACACCTTTGCCAGCTCAATAGCAAGCCCGAAGCGAGCATACGCCGCGGCTGGAGATGTCGCTGGAGCCGTATCTGAGAAGCTTCTAGCTGACAGATTGAGAACGATTGTATGGTATGAATATATCACTTTCTCCTGAACAAGACGATATAAGTAATCCTGAACGATTTTGTGTCTTATTGTAAGAAATGCCAAGCTGTGCGCATATGTATGTACCTGTTTTTGTGTATCTAGAGCTTATTGAATAATTTGTTACTGTATCTTGAATTGTTTCATTAAGAAAAGATGTAAAGTTGTGTGTCTCTTCAAAGTTGGTATTGTTATATATTAATGTAAGGCTTGCCCTAGATCCATTATACCACACAGCATTTTCAAAGCAGGTTATATCTGCTGTTAAATTATTTGAGTAAGGAACTTGATTATTTCTATGGCTGAATATAGCTCCGCACGAGATAGGTATTGCTTTACATGAAGCTTCTGGTGCTTTTTGAAGACTACCACCAACATAAAAGCAAGTGTCATTTACTGTTTGATATTCGTCACACCATCCTTTTCCATTAGTAGACGCCCATAAATATGATTGATTATAACTGACACATGTTTTCGCATTTAGAATATTATGCGGCATCATGCATTCAGTATTAGGATAATTTTGTTTGTAAAGTTTCCATTCAGTCTCATTTGTGCAGATTCCAGCATCTCCTGGAGTGCTACTTTCTCCTGACGCAGTATTACATGCAAATGTTGGGCACAATAAGGCAGTAGTTGTGATAATTGATGTGGTTGTTTTAGAAGTTGTTATTGTACTTATTGAAGTTGATGCAGTTAATGAAGTTGAAAAGAAGAAATTTTGTACACAATTAGGCTCACCGAATTGACACCCAAGCGAATTTTTTGCAGTGATGTAAGAATATCCAATTAAAAGAATTATCGCAGCTATTATTATTGCTGCTGCTACAGACACACCTGTCATAGTTATTCCTCTATTCTTTTTTCTTTGTTTATACTATTTAAGAAAGTATTTCCTTAAGCCACCCTCAATCTTACTAATGCCACCTTCTGTGTTAACCAATTTCCTTGTGGAAACCCGGGTTTTTCTGTATAATTCATATAAATGGACCCATTGAATGAAGTACTGATTGCTTGTGCTACAAGTGGACTGGCCGAACTATTAAAACATTTCAATCCACTTACAGTTATCAGTTGACCACTAGTTAGTATAAGAGGGGTATAACCTGCTTTTATAACAGTGTTGACTCCTGATGCAATGACGCTTGTTGCCATACCTGTATTACCATCTATAAGTACCATAGAAGCTGTTGGATTTGGAAGCCCTAAAGTTGCTGTTGATAATGCAGTACAGGCTAAACCAACATTATACATAGTCGCACTACTATTCTCTCCAAAGGTAAATGAAACATTACCATTAGTTCCAAGAAGTGTTGGGTTCTGCTGACACAAGAATCCTGGCTCAGGAGTACATCCTACTGGTATGACTGTGGTTGTTTGAATTGTTGTATGAATTCCAGCAGGGCTTTTCTCGCGCAAAGCTGCTTTTTATCCCCTTCCCCCAGGCGGTCCCGCCGTCTTATATGATCGATATGAAAAATTGTCTGGGCAACAATCCGGTCAGGTGCAACAAATGTGTAGAAGTCTGTGAAAAGAAATGTATCGACCTGAACATGACGGACAAAGAGATTGAGATAAAAGTAGGCGCCATCATCGTATGTACCGGTATGGATATTTACGACCCGACAGTGCTCGATGAATACGGCTACACGCGCTTTGAAAATGTTATAACCACCATGGAGTTCGAACGTCTGATCTGCGGCGGCGGGCCCACCGAGGGACAGATACTACATCCCACTGACCGCATTGTGCCAAAGAGGATCGGCTTCATTCAATGTGTGGGTTCACGAACTTCCAACCGGGGCAATCCTTACTGCTCCAATGTATGCTGCATGAATACCATTAAAGACAGCCTCCTGATTAAAGAGCATCACCCGGATACGGAGATATACGTGTTTTACATGGATATCCGTGCTTACGGCAAAGGGTTTGAAGACCTCTATAAAAGATCGCAGGAAGAAGGAGTGCATTATATACGCGGCTTCCCTGGAGAAGTGACCGAAGATCCGGCTAGCCGCAATATAAAGGTGCGTGTGGAAAATACTACTACCTGTCAGGTAGAAGAATATGATCTGGACTGATCAG
>CAWHXT010000005.1:0-457983 GCA_963833485.1 uncultured Microcaldota archaeon
AAAACAAGCAAGAACGCGAAAACACTCATAGCGAAGGCGATAGACGAAGTCCAGGAGGAAAGTGGAGGAATTTGGAACAGATTCCGAAGAAGTAATTTTTATGTATAAGAAGGGGATAAGAATCCTAGCGGTGGACGACGGGCCGCTGGATAAGAGTGGAAAGGGGGTTCTAGTTGTTGGAATAGTGGGAAGAGAGGGCACGATAGAGGGAGTGCTTTCATTTAGGGTCGATGCTGACGGCAGCGATGCAACAGAGAGGCTCAGTGCTACAATACAAAAAACGAGGTTCAGGGACCAGATAAAACTCATCGCACTGAACGGAGTTACGCTTGCAGGCCCTGATGTTGATCGATTTTTCACAATTATACAAAAGGTTTCATATACCAATAATCGCAGTAACTAGCAGGACAAAACCTCATCCGAATCTATTGCGGACTGCGATACGAAAGAGAGGGACGCAGAAAAAGGAGAAATTGGAGATGCTTGATTCTATTCTGAAAAAGCGTCAAGATAAAGAAGATGAAAGACTTTTATGTGCAAAGCATTGGTTTGGAAGAGGAGGGAGTAAGTAGGATACTGCAAAAAGCAACCGAATTTCTAAGAATGGCACATATGATAGCTAGAGGTATAGAAACAGGAGAATCAAAGGGAAGGGCAGCACGATTGTATGGATTGCTGAACTCAGCTATTTTTTTCCACCAACGAAACTTCTTCTCAAGATAGTAATCTAGAGAATATCTGCTAGGACCAACAAGAACATTAATTACCATGAGCATCAGAAAGGCTATTGCGTATATTATCCCGGTTCCTATATCCGTCGAGCTGGGCCCATACTGGTCCTCCGAAACCCTCAGGCACTGACCATATCATAAGGCTTAGAAGAAAGCCTCCACTGTAACCTATCTTTCTCATGAATCCAAATATCAAAGATATTGCAATCGCAAGCTCCGAAAAAGCTATTATGTACGCAAATAGTGTAGGATTGACAGAAGTAGCGCTCGCCCAAAATGAGAACCATCCCGCAAGCCAGGTAGGCTGGCCGCCTGCTGCGCCAGTTATCAAATCAGAAAAGCTTTGTGCGAAGCTTGGCTGGAATTTTAATGACGCATCAACAAGCCAAACCAAGCCGAAGAGGATCCTTACCCCTCCCTTCAGTGCGGCAGCATGCCTATAGAGGAAATGATCGCTATTCTGCTTTGCCATGTCTCAGAATTAACCTTATAAATTTAAATAATTTAGCTACTTCTTCGAAAGAATCACGCGGTACCCCCCATGAAGGGCTATGTACTCTGAATTAGAGAAGATCTCAGCCATTTTCACCTTTAGCGTCATCGCTCCCTGCTGCGTGCGAGCGACAAGGTAGAAAGAGCCACCCGGGTTCAGATGTTGATAAGAACCTTTGATAAATGCCAAAACGATTTCCCTGCCGGCTCTTATTGGAGGATTGGTAAGTATCACATCAAACAATATATCTCCGAGAGGTTCAAATATATTTCCAAGAACAGCTTCCGCGTTTTTGACTTTATTCAACTCGATGTTCTTCTTTGCCAACTCTACAGCTCTCTCATTTATATCAACCAAGTAGCTTTTCCCGTTAGCTGCAAGGTTGGCAGCGACAATCCCGATAGCACCATAGCCGCAGCCCAGGTCCAATACAATATCGGTTGGCTTGATATCCATCTCTTCTATAAGCAGCCGCGTTCCTGAATCCAATCCCTTTTTTGAAAAAGTCGAAGAACCTGTTACAAAGGTGTAGATTTTACCTCTCAAAGTATTTTCTATAGTAAGCACCCTCTGTTTTGACTTGGGTTTACTTGAAAAATAATGCTCAGAACTAGGTTTCTTTCCTTCCATTCAATTTCTTAGAATTTAAACACTTAGAAGATATATAAATTTATTAGGATTTGGTCAGATTTTATTTTCAAAGTTGAAAGTTTTATTTCAAGCTAAAAGCTTTCTTAATTGTATCATAGACTTCTAATAGCTGAGTTAACTTTGCTTTTGGTAAGGTTATCCCTTGATAAATTTTTGATTTTACACCCCAATCTCTCAACGCGAATTGCAAAAGCTGATCTTCGTCTTCTTCAGAATTAACGGTTTCCACTTTAAGCCCTCTCCTCAAAAGTTCATTTTTATATATCTCAGGCATATTAGGATCTTGAAAGACAATCCACGCGCCATCAGAAGTTCCAGAGAATCTTGCTATCTGTGCGTCCCGCGCTTCCTTCGCAAATCCTTCTGCACAAAAATCAAAATTTTCTGAAAATTCAAATCCATATCTTTTATGCATTTTTATAAGTCTAAGCACATCTCGTAAAGAGATGTTAATAATAACGCTAGTATCATCACTAGAACCTAGTTTTTTGCTAATTTCGTGATCTTCTTCTATTCTTTTAAATACTTCTGGATCTAAGAATTTTCGATCTACTATATGTAAAGTGGCAGTGCCAGAATTTTCGTCGCCTTCGAACAGAATGCTATTAAGTTTTCTACCGAAATTAAATTTCGTTTCTGAATAGCTTTTATAACCAAGACGTTTATTGCTACGCCGTACTAAGAAAAAATGTATTTTTGATGCATTATCTTCAGAAATTTCTTTTATTATTATAATTGGCGCTCCTTCTCTAGTGGTTTTCATAGAAGCATCGAGAGGCAGTTTACTCAGTTTTTCCATTGCACTTTCAGCATTTTTACATGAATCATTTACGTCCAATTCGCCGGTTATTCCTTTATAAGTAAAGAAAGTAAGTATTAGTGTTTTATTTTTAGGGAAATAATCATATCTACAAGGGCCTTCGCGCCTTGCGTCAGCTAGCGCGGTTATAAGTATTGGATTTGGTCGCACTTTTGCCTCTTTTGATACCAGTTCGGTTAAAACCATAAAATCCTTTGGTTCGCTTTTTTCTTTTATCAGAATATGAATTTTTGGGTTAATAAATGTGAGTCAGGCTTTGTTTTTGGTATTTTTTTGGGGTGCACTAAACGATGATAAAGCTTTATAAATATTCTCGGCGCTAATATAATCACGGGTTCCTTTGGGGGCTAGTGATAGCTCACGAATTTTATGACCCCGAGTGAAAATTGCGTCTCGCAATTGGATGTAGTCTTGAGAAAATGTGAAGCAAGGAGGAAACAATTGCAAAGTTAAGTTAAAGTACTCTATTGAGTAATCCAACAGCGCAAATCGACTCCAGTCGATGCTGCTGGAGGGAACTGCTATCAGATTGCGACAGCCATGCAAGTCAGCTCATGGGCTTCCATGGGCGGCACACGGCTCAGTAACGCGTAGTCAATCTACCGTAAGGAGGCGGATAACCTTGGGAAACTGAGGCTAATACACCATAGGTTAGGGATTCTGGAACGAACTCTAGCCAAAAGGTACGCAAATTGCAGCGCAACTACCTTACGATGAGACTGCGTCAGATCAGGCAGATGGCGGGGTAATGGCCCACCATACCTTTGACCTGTAGGGGATATGTGAGTAGGAGCCCCGAGAAGGACACTGAGACAAGGGTCCTAGCGCTACGGCGTGCAGCAGGCGCGCAAACTCCACACTGCGCTTACGCGCGATGGGGGTAGTCTGAGCGGTTCACTTCGGTGAACCTTTTGCTAAGTCTAGTCAGCTTGGCGAATAAGTGCTGGGCAAGACCGGTGGCAGCCGCCACGGTAATACCGGCAGCACAAGTGGTTTCCGCGATTATTGGGTTTAAAGCGTCAGTAGCTGGCCTGAACAGTCTTATGTGAAATATTGGTGCATAACATCAATGCGTGCATGAGATACCTTCAGGCTAGGGAGCGGGTGAGGTATGGGGTACTTACGGGGTAGGGGTAAAATCCTGTAATCCTGTAAGGACCACCGGTGGCGAAGGCGCCATACCAGAACGCATCCGACAGTGAGTGACGAAGGCTAGGAGAACGAATCGGATTAGATACCCGAGTAGCCCTAGCAGTAAATCATGCAGACTCTGGTGTTGCATTTATCTAGTGTAAATGCAGTACCGTAGGGAAACTGTTAAGTCTGCCACCTGGGGAGTACGGCCGCAAGGTTGAAACTTAAAGCAATTGGCGGGGGAGCACACCAGGGGTGGATGCTACGGTTTAATTGAATTCAACGTCCGAAACATTACCTGGAGCGACGGCAGGATGAAGGTCAGACTAAAGATCTTACCAAACAAGCCGAGAGGTGGTGCATGGCGATCGTCAGTTCGTGGTGTGAACTGTCAGGTTAAGTCCTGTAACGAACGAGACCCTTATTGACAGTTGCTACTGTTTATGCGAATAAGCAGGCACTCTGTTAAGACTGCCTACGTTTAAGTAGGAGGAAGGAGAGGGCGACGGTACGTCAGTATGCCCCAAATCTCCAGGGCTACACGCGGCATACAGAGGTTGGAACAATGGGTTGCGACACAGAAATGTGAAGCTAATCCCCTAAAACCAATCAAAGTCCGGATTGAGGGTTGAAACTCACCCTCATGAAGCTGGAATCCCTAGTAATCGCTTGTCACTATCGAGCGGTGAATAGGTCCCCGCTCCTTGCACACACCGCCTACCAACTCATCCAAATGAGGTCATAGTGAGGCAGAGCTAAACGCTCTTTCGAACTATGGTTTTATGAGGAGGGGTAAGGTATAACAAGGTATCCGTAGGGGAACCTGCGGATAGATCACCTCATAAACTTCCTAAGGAAGTTTGATCATTCGTGTGCACAAATTGTTCTTTCTGCTCACTCTCAAGACTACCTTTTTCTTTTTATTAGGGGAGGTTATTGTAGATAGAGACACTTTTGCGTAAAGGAGGTTCTATTTTTTCTTCTTGCCAATAAAAGCCATGTATTCCTTATTCTCGTTAAACAAAATTTCCCCGTCAAAATAGGTCTTGCAAAGCTCTTCAAATTCTTCCAAGGTAAACTTTAGAGACTTGATAACCAGGATCTCATCACCAGTCTTCATCGTTGTATCTGCAAGCTCTTCTGGTACGTTTTTTACAGTATAATATACTTCCACCCTGCTCTTCTGATGGTTGAATCTTGAACCGAATTCTGCATCTCTTTCCATAAAGGTAGCGTTTTGCATCGTCCCAAATGCAAAATCTTGAAATTGCTTGTTGCTATAACCTTCTAGTATTGCATCTATGTCACCAAGCCTCTGTGCAGAAAAATAAATTAGGTCGTTTTCGCGCATAGTTGAGGCGATCATGCTCAGAATTTCATCTGGATCAAAATTGACAAGATTTGCTCCGAGATTGATTAATCTCTGCTTTCCTCCAGTCTTGTTTAGCATTTCTCCCAATTGTTTCTCAAAATCTCCAGAAATTGGGTATACAGGTATATCTACTTTGCTTGCGTTAGAACTAGCTTTTCTCAATACTACCTCATTGATATCTACTGGATAAAAATCTACAGAGATTCCTTGCTGCATCGCATTTGAAATTATCTTTATGCTCTTTAGAGCCTCGCCACATCCAAGATCTAGGAAAGATACCTGCCCTTCCATGTAAGATAGAATAGCTTTTAGATTTCTTTCTATGCACTCAGTTTCGGCATCATGCATTATTGTTGAATACTCCTTTGAACTATCTAATGCTATGTAAGCCTCTCCCTGCTGTTCACTGAGGTACCAAAGTTTCGAAGAGTCAAGAAGCCAGATCTGCTTCGAATCTATTTTTTCTGGAACTTGTGTCTTCAATGCTTCTAATGTCAAGATCATTGGCTTTTCTTTCTCAGCCGTCGCAAAGTTACCACTAGGGATATTCATTTTGTGTACCACGAAACCACTTTTTCGTTTGGACCGATTTTTCAGGCTAGCTCTTTTAGTAGCTTACTTTCCTCTAAAATAGAATATGGATTTTCTTATATATAAGCATTTGCTTTTAAAAAAGCAAAGTTTTATATATAGGAACATTTATTTGCTCTTTGGCTGAACGAGAATTAGTGCGTAATTATCTTTCCTAGACGTCGTAAGAAGCTCTATTCTAAAGCCAGCATTTGCAAGCAAGTCCGCTAACCTCTCAGAGGTAAATTTGACGCTCCTCATGAGCATTATGGAAACTCCTTTTTTGAGGGTGGTTTTCCCTGCAGCTGTAGTGAAAAGAAGGTCTCTGTCGGGAGTAAAGTAACCTTCAACTTGACTAAGCTTTCTATTGAATTCAATTCTAAATTCTCCTGTAGATGGCCTTAGCCCAAAGAATTCGAAAGAGGTGAAAAGGGTATCATATATCGTGCGCGTATCGTAATAGTCTCTTAACATCCCTCCTATTTCTTGAGGGACTATTTGTTCCACTCCAAGCAGAAGATAATCGTCTTTGCTCATGGATTCTCTTATGTTAACGAGAGTCTGGTGCAAATTCGGCATGTTCCCAAACGTGGATCCGAGAAAGAAGTACAAGTTACCGAAACCTGGTTTCTCTAGAGTTTTTGTTATGTGTCTAAAGTTGCCTTTATCAAAATCCCACTTGTTTTGCTTTCCGAAAACAGCGAAACCTTTTCCCACATTCTTTGAAGCAGCACTGAGCATGTCTGGGCTTATATCAATAGGATTATACCTCAATCCAGATTTCGGCATCTCTTTTTTGAGATACCTAAGTATGGGATACAGAGGTGAGCCGTCTCCGCAACCCATATCTATCAGGTTGAAGTTTTCATAGCCATAAGCGGCCAAAGAGCCAATTATACTTCTGGATTTTTCAACGAGAAGCATCCTTTCTAATATGTTGATGCCTTTTCCTTTTGGATCCAGTCTAGATTCCGCTACTCTTATCCATCGCTGTGCCCCTATACCAAAATAGACGTACTTGGTCGGCATCGTATGATGTTTCTCAAGGTTGTAAAGCATATCCTTCTGTTCTTCCAAAGAATAGATCCTTTCTCCTTTATTGTGCACTTTTATCACTCGCAGAATAATTAGGTTGTTTATACTAACTATTAATCTCTTTTGGCTAAAGCTAAGGTTTATTTTTAGAAAGAAATATCTTTTGATATTTTATCTTAGGGCCTGCTCTGTTGCCATCTGATTCAGATCTTTCTCGTATTCTTCTTTAATCTTGCCCAATTCTTGCTTCCCTAAGTCAAATGCCTGCATCTCCTCTACTATCTTCTTGTAAATAGGGGCGTCTTCTGGGAAGACTTTGGCTATGGTCGCTTTCAGGTCTTCGAACCACTTTTCTGCTTTGTTTACCTTGGCAACTGCCTCTTCTACCCTCTTATATGCAGTACCTGGCGAATTAAGCTCTTTTGCAGCCAGCTCTAATGTGGGTAGAAATTGCTTAAGATCAGAAGAATCACGCAGGTCTGAATCCCAAATCCAAGAAGATGCTAATTGATCTGGAAAAACATGAAGCGTGTCCATAATTTTCTTGAATGCTGGATTTTTCTCCTCAGAAAGGCTTCTTAGGTATTTTTTAAATTCATTTTCCTTTTCTTTGATGGACTCATAGAATTTTCCGGTCTCTTTTCTCTCTTCTTCGCTTAATTTTATTTCATATGCCCCTTCATGTTCTGCAAGTTTTGCAAGGAGCTCTCCAAATTCTTCAAGATCCTGTTGAAGCGCAGGATCCTTTTCTGCTAGTTTAATCCAAAGAGAAGCTACGTGCCTACTGGTTTGCTCCCTGTACCAACCATTTATTGCATTTTTAGCGCTTTCACTAGCTGTCTGTATCTGTTTAGAAAATCCTGTATTTAAAGTTTCAATTAGTATAGGGTCCATTTCTATTGGTCCTAGAACTCTTGACCTTTCTCCTACGACTTCCATGCTATAAGCTGCTATTTTATGGTATAAATACTATAGCTAGAAATTTGTTTTTGATTTGAAAAGGGATTAAATACCTTTAAATAGAATCTAATTCTATGACAGTGAAGCTTACGCCAGAATTCTGCTACATTGCTGGGCTAGTGAACAAGGGGAGGGAGTACGAGAGGAGCGCCATAGGGATATTCACAACGCTTGACAAGATGATAGAGAAGTTTGTGGAAACAGCAATCAAGTTGGGCATGGCACCAAACAAGATATTGATAGAGGATTATGAGGGTATAAAGCATGCCTACTTCTTCAACTCCAAGCTTGCAAAACAGGCAAGGGAGGCTGTAGAACGAGAAACAAAGATTTTCAAGTATAAGAACGAGTTCTCTGGGAACTACCTAGCGGGTATGTTCGACTCTAGTGGGAAGATGGTGAAGGGTAGGGTGATAATAAAGGGGCTGAGCGCGAATGACCAGCTGATGCTTCAGAACCTTGGCGTACATACAAAAGGGAGTGACATAATGAACGTAAGCGTCTTTCTTGAGCTCATAAAAGATTACAGTGTAATGGCTGAAAAGATAGGAGGCTAATAAAGTCTTAGCTTAGGCTAAAAGCCCGACGACAAACATACCAAAAGATTTAAATAATATGGCGCCTTAATATATAGGAGCAAATTCTGGGGGCAGGATGTTGAATTTTCTCATTTCCCTAGTTTACTCTTGATATTTAGGTGAATTAAATGGCAGAAAAACCACATATGAATTTAGTTTTCATAGGTCACGTTGACCACGGAAAGTCTACTACCGTAGGTAGGATACTTTACGATACAAAAGCAGTGAGTGAGCAGGACATGAGAAAGCTCAAGGATGAGGCTGCAAAGTACAACAAGCCGACCTTCGAGTTCGCTTTCGTCATGGACTCGTTGAAGGAGGAAAGGGAAAGGGGAATCACAATAGATGTTGCGCATAAGGAGTTCCAATCCGCGAAATATTACTTCACAATAATAGACGCCCCTGGGCACAAGGACTTCGTAAAGAACATGATTACAGGAGCAAGCCAGGCGGACGCGGCGGTTGTTGTGGTATCATGCGCTGATGGAATACAGGCCCAGACAAGGGAGCACGTAATACTCGCAAAGGTTCTTGGGATAAACCAGCTGATAGTTGGAGTAAACAAGATGGATGTGGCCAACTATGACAGGAATTAAGTACGAGGACTTGAAGAATCAGTTCACCACAGTGCTGAAGAGCCTTGGTTACAACATGGCTTCAGTAATTTTCGTGCCTTATTCTGCTCTAATGGGTGACAATGTAACGAAGAAGTCAGAAAAGATGTCGTGGTACACTGGCCCGACGCTTCTTGAGGCGCTTGACATGCTGAAGGTGCCTGAAAAGCCATTGGACAAGCCATTGAGGCTACCAATACAGGACGTTTACAGCATCTCTGGATTCGGAACCGTGCCAGTAGGCAGGGTCGAGACTGGAGTGATGAAGCCTGGAGATCAGATATGCATAATGCCTGCCAATATCAAGACAGACGTTAAGAGCATCGAGATGCATCACCAGCAGCTGCAGAAGGCGGAGCCTGGAGACAACATAGGCTTCAACATAAAGGGAGTGGACAAGAACGCAATAAAGAAGGGAGATGTGGTAGGTCCGGCAAGCTCTCCGCCAACAGTGGCCGAGGAGTTCACAGCCCAGATCGCGGTAATGAACCACCCTACTGCAATAGCAGCGGGATACACTCCTGTGTTCCACATTCACACAGCACAGATTGCTGCTACGATAACCGAGCTTATGGAGAAGAAGGATCCTCACACAGGCCAGACGGCTCAGAAGAATCCTGAGTTCCTGAAGAACGGTGACGTCGCCATAGTGAAGATTAAGCCTTCAAAGCCAGTAGTTGTGGAGAAGTACAGCGAGTTCCCACAGCTTGGAAGGTTCGCGATAAGGGACATGGGCCAGACAGTCGCGGCAGGGTTCGTGCTCGACGTAGTTAAAAAGCAGATGTAGTGCTTGAATGCCAGTGGCTAGAATAAAAATCATAAGCAGGAGACCCAAGGACGTGGCGAACATAGCAAGGCAGATAATTGAGATAGCGAAGAGCCTCAACGTCAAGTTCAAGGGTCCTATTCCTCTGCCTACAAGAAAGATGCGCATAGCCACAAGAAAGACCCCTCACGGCGACGGATCGCACACATATGACCACTGGGAGATGAGGATTCACAAGTGGCTTGTTGAGATAGACGGAAGCGAACAGGCGCTCAGACAGGTAATGAGAATACCAGTCCCTGACACAGTCCAAATAGAAATGAGCATAAGCTGATTCTTAAGAAGAAGAAAGTTTCAGGAGAAGAGGTCATCTCTTACTCTTATCAGACCAAGGACCAGCAGGTAAAACATGAAGAACAGGATGTTTATTCCTATGAACACGAGACCTACAGTCACCCCTGGATGGGGCTGGCAGATACCGAAGCAGGTCGTTGACAGACCGATAAGCAGTGTGGGGGCGGCAGAGACTCCTAAATTCTTAATAATGAACTTAAGGACTCTTATGTTCTCTGGCTCGAGTTCTATCTTCATTTTATCCCCGTCTGACTCGATTATCTATTGAAAGAACCTAATTTAAACCTTTGGTGAGCCAGGATCTAGATTTTCATCTTCTTGAAAGACCAGGTGCCGATGCTCACCATCACCAGCGCTGATACAATAAGCACGGCGAAATCGAGGAATATGTTGAAGCTGCTAATACCAAGTATAACTGTTCTTAGCGCGTCGACCGCGTAAGACACAGGATTTATTACAACGAAAGTATAGAGCCATGGTGGGAGACTTTTCACAGGGAAGAGTGCGCCGCTGAGAAAGAATAGAGGGAATATCACAAAGCTGGTTATCAGACCGAAACCCTCAGGGCTGCTCATGAATGCACCTATTGTAAGCCCGAGGCTCAGAATTGAAACCATCAGGAGCCCTATTACAACATAGGTTACAATGATAGAGAAAACGGTGAAATGTATGTTGAAGAAGAGCGCACCGAGAATTATTAGCATACTTATCTCTATTATGCCATCCGTAGCGCCTCCAAGCACCTTGCCGAAGAATATTGTGGTTCTAGAAAGCGGAGCCACCAGGACCTCCTTAAGGAAGTCGACTCTCTTGTCGAAGATTATGTATAGGCCAAAGAACAGGGATCCGAAGAGCACAGTCATAGCGAGTATGCCGGGATAGATGAAGGTCTGGTAGTTCGAGCCGCCTATTGCGATCGCAGATCCCAGCCCTGTGCCGAAGATAACAAGCCACATCAGAGGTTGCACTAGAGAAGATACTATTCTAGATTTCTCCCTGAGAAATACCTTGAATTCTCTGTACCACAAAGCGTACAGTCCATTGAGTTCGCTCATAAACATTACCTATGATTGCTGTTTATCATCCTTTCGAAAAATCCTCCTTCCGCCTCATCGTCGCGTATCTCGCTTCCAGTGAAATAAAGGAACACGTCGTTAAGTGTCGGGGACCTTGACTCAACATTTTCCACATTGCCTGCATTCTTCAGAATCTCCTGGAGATGCTTGCCTGCATCGTTAACGCTGAGCAGCAGTGACCCATCCTCCTTTTTGATGCTCTTCACATACTTTAGTCTCTTGAGCCTTGCGACGTTTGGATTTGATATCTTCAATTTCACCACGTCGCCTCCAAGCTTCTTCTTGAGGTTTTCAGGAGTGTCCAGCGCCACGACCTTTCCGTGGTCTATTATCGCAAGCCTGTCGCAGAGCGCGTCAGCTTCATCCATGTAGTGAGTTGTGATTATTATAGTGACTCTCTTGTCCTTTGACAGCCTCTTTATGTATCCCCATAGGTGAGACCTTGTCTGTGGATCAAGGCCAAGCGTAGGCTCATCGAGAAACAATATCTTCGGCTCGTGAAGTAGCCCTCGCGCGAGCTCGAGCCTCCTCCTCATGCCTCCAGAATACTTTTTCACCTGGTCGTGCTGCCTGCCAACAAGGTCGACGAGCTTTAGAACTTCATCCATCTTCTGGTTGACGTTTTTCATGTTCACTCCATACATGAGAGCGTGCAGGTAAAGATTTTCCCTGCCAGTCAGCAGGTCGTCTGATGAAGGATCTTGAAAAACAAAACCTATGCTGTGCCTCACTTTTGATGAATCTTTCTCCACGTCGAAACCGTTCACGGATGCGGTGCCGCTTGTCGGCTTTATAAGCGTGGCAAGCATGGAAAGAGTGGTTGTCTTACCAGCGCCGTTAGGTCCTAGAAGTCCGAAGATTTCACCCTCTCTAATCTTTAGATTGACCTTATTCACTGCAGTAAGCTTATCGAACTTCTTAGTGAGATTCTTCGTCTCTATTAATGCCATGTCAGATCACAGTCAAGCAGTCGCTTTTGCTTATCCATTTTGATGCGTGGATAATTTAGCCTTATCGGTTTTAGGTAGTGAGATATATATATTTGTAGGAGAAATCAATTTGATTTATGGAGGAACAAACACCGACTCAAAGCGTTCCAGCGAAGCCTAAGGTATCTAATATAAACAATAAAAGAAGCACTAGAATCCTTGCTGTTGGAGTACTTGGCATAATAGTAGTGGTGATCTTAATTTGGAACAATAGCCGTGGGGGCATTGGAAAGCAGCTGATAGCCTACGACAATGTATTAGTAAGCAAGCATGTCATGCAAAACCTAACGGTGCCTGAAAGTCTTTTTGCCATGGTGAAGATAGGAGCTGCAGCGAACTTTCCAACAGCGATTCATCCCAAAGCCAGCCTAACGCTAGATGGCAAGCCAGAAATATTCTTTTCAGGTGCGGATTATTGCCCTTTCTGCGCTGCAGAGCGATGGGCGGTGATAGTCGCTTTGTCTAGGTTCGGCAACTTCAGCAACTTGCATTATACGACTTCGAGCGCCTCTGATGTATATGCGAGCACCCCCACTTTCACTTTCTACAACTCAACTTACCGGAGCAAATACATAAGCTTCGTAGCGATAGAACAGGCGACTAACCAGGTTGCAAACAGTAACCAGACTGCAGGGATTCAGGGCTACGTGCTGCTGCAAACCCCTAGCGCGTCTGAAAACAACCTGATTAATGCGTTTGACACCAGCGGAGGCATACCGTTCATGGACATCGCAAACAAGAGCGTAATCGAGGGTTCTACATTAAGCCCTGAGTTGTTTGTCAACAAAAACTGGTCAACGATAATCGCCCAGTTGTACGTTACGAACTCTAGCATATCGCAGGCTGTGCTTGGCAGCGCAAACTTGCTGACCGCCGAGATATGCAAGCTGACGAACAACACCCCAACTAGTGTGTGTGGGCAGGCTTACATACAGAATATTGAAAGCTTTGCGTAGTGTTATCATGAAAAAGAGCCAGATATACAAATGGCAACTTATCCTGGCAGTGTTCGGCATAATAGTTTCAGGTTATCTAACAGTCACTCACTATCTTAATGTGCCGGTCGTCTGTCCCGCTAGCCAGTTGGTCGACTGCGCCTCAGTTCTCAACAGCAGCTACTCAGTAGTATTTGGAATACCTGTTGCGGTGACGGGCCTTGTGTGGTTCATCCTTTACCTTATTATTTTAATTGTGCTGAAAAACAACGAATATCTGTTGTATTGGAACATCCTTGGCTTCATCACACTCATCTATCTCTGGTACGGGGAGTTCATGCTCAAGAAAATCTGCTTATGGTGCACGCTGGTGCATGTGATAGTGATACTGCTGCTTGCGCTAACGTATCTTTATGATAAGAGTAGCTGATCTAATTTGCAAAATTAGATTTTGAAAGCATGCTCAGGGCCAATGGCCTGTTCTTCTCTATTATGTTGTGGTTCTCCTCACTATCGGAGCTTAGGTCATAGAGCTCGTCCTTCATCTTCTTGTCGAAGTAGTGGATGAGTTTGTAGTTCTTGTTATATACCGCAGACGCGAAGACGTTGTGATGCTTCTTCGCAAGATATATCTTCTTCGCGTTCTCTGACCTTTCCTTTATGAGCTTCAGCAGATAGGAGTCCCAGACTTCGGTTATGCCAACATGGTCGCAGAAGATAGTGTCATCGCTCTTGACGTTTCCATTTAGCATGTCGAACTTTCCGTAGCCTATGTCTGTAATCGCATCGTTGAGGCGCGTAAAGCTTACAGTATCATGAATTTTCTCCTTTGTCTTGACCTGCTTGCCGTTGACGAATTTAGCCGCGATCAGAGGCACCCTCGCCAGCTGTTGATACGGGAACATGTTATGATAGAGCTGCCCGTGCTCCATGAAAGCCTGTCCGTGGTCGGCGGCCATTATGAGAATAGCATTGTCTAGAACACCTCTCTTCTTTAGCATATCTATGAAGCTCCCAAGCTGCGTGTCAAGATACAAGATGCGCTTCTCATAGGCCTTTTTTATCGCGCCCATGTTGTGATCCGCAGCGATGCCTGCGAGGTGGAGCCATTTCTCCTGCTCTACATACTCTTTGCTCACGAAGTTTGTAGGATATCCCTCATGACCTTCCATGAAGTTTACAAACATGAAGTTGTTGCTAGGCTCTATCTTGCCCAGATACTCATCTATCGCCTGCGTTGTGTACTTTGCGCCTTTGTCAAGCTCGTAGAAACCGTACTCCTTTGCGAAGCGTTTGTTAAGGTTTGTCCTCAATCTTAGGTAAAGGTTGTCAAGATTCTTCTTGGGTATTCCCTTCGAAATTAGATAAGCCAGATTAATCAAGTATTTTCTCGCCTTATCACTTCCTATAAGCTTCAGGGTGAGCTTTATCGAGTCTCTGTTTGTGTCTATCTTTCTTCTGAACCATAGATTGTCAACATAGCTGAATCCCTCAGCGAGGCCAGTCGTCCTTGAGATGAACGGGTTGTTTGAAAAAAGCGCGGTCTTGTAACCTAAATAATTCATCTTCTTTGCGAGGGTCATCTCTCCAATTCTTATGTACCTATTCTTCACTAGATAGGGGTCAGTATTCGCATCTGCGTTCTTTATCGGGTCCTTCATCAGGGATCCGATCTTCCTTACTCTCTTTCCTGTGAAGAGCGAAACGTTAGACGGCATTGTGTAAGTCCCGGCAGAGATTGCATTCATGTAGACTGTTCCACTTCTGGCAATTTTTGAGATAACGTTGGTCTTCAGCTTGCCTCCGTATACGTCAATGCTAGATGAAAGGCTGCATAATGAAGTAAATATTATGTTTGGTCTCTCGTCGCTCTTGTCCAAAATATCACTGGTCGAACTAATATCATATACAATAAACGTTTTTAAAATTTAGCATATGTTAAGGTATGCAAACATTATGGGCATGATTATGGTTGCATCCCCTTCTACCGTCGCATACTTTGCCTTTTCTTTCACCTTGCCCCAGGACACCGCCTCTGTCAGCCTTGCCCCTGAGAGGCTGCCATCATATTGGCTTGCTGTGGTGACATAAACTGCATAATCAAGCCCTCCCTTGAACTGGTTCCACCATATAACATGATGCTTACTTATCCCACCACCAACCATCAAAGCACCAGTTTTCTTGTGATCAAAAGATATGTTGCTCAACTCTATCTCATCCTTTATCAAATTGAGCTTGAAATCATGATCCTGAGAGAATATTGTGAGCTGCGTGCCAAATGCTCCATCGAGTATTCCAGGATTGTAAATAGGAACTTTGTGAAGATACGCCTGTCTAAGTATTGAACTATCATCTTTGATTCTCTTCCCAAACTCTCTAAGAAGCTCGCTTGCGCTGTATTCTTTCTTGTAATCCTTGGAGTTATAAATGTCACCCATTATCTTGTTGAACATCTTCTCTACAGCGATGCCATACTGGCTGCTCTCTATGAAGAGGTTGCCTAACCTGTAGATACTCATCCTGTGCAGCTGAGCGTCGTCTGCATCGAAGCTTCCTATGCTGTACTTGCCACCGTACGCCTTCGCTAGGTCGTGATCAACAGTGCCGCATGTAGTTATTATAGCGTCGAAGTGTTTCACAGAATCCGCAATCATGCCCCTTAGGCCTGTTGCGACTATGTCCGCCGGGAAGGAAAGGAAGTTGAACGAACCCTTGTCTTTCATCATCTTATCAAGTATATCTATCCCGTTAACCATGTGCTGCGCAGAAAATCCCCCTATCGATCGCATATTATCTATCAGCTGCCTTACGCTCATCTCCCTGTCCAGTCTAAGGTCCTTGACTCCTCTGCTTAGTAGATCTTTTTTATTCAGAAAAACACCGTTGGTACTGCTAGAATTCATCTTAAATTAGACATCTTAACACTTAATAAACAACTAGATGTGGCTAGCTCAACGCATCTCTGGCATATCAAACTGCTCAAGTTCGAATTTGCCATTAAACATTATCCTTTTTCCATCAACTTCGATTGTTGGTTTCAGTATGACGCCATCTACATGAGTTGTTGGGTATTCGTATTTTTGTTCTCCAGCTTGTTTCTCTGCATTTTGTTCTAATACAGTATTTGTATCGGCATCCCAGGCAGCCCCGGTCTTGTTTGGGTACGGATTTCCAAATGCTACGTGAACTCCAGGAATCTTTTCGTCTTGGAGCATGTTGCCTATCGGGTTTTCAAGTGCTTCGTTAGTACCAATCCCAAGTTCACCAACTCTGTCAGAATCCTCTTTTGAATGGATATACTCATTGAGCTCTTCAGCCAAAGCCTCATCTTCGCAAGAGATCGAAACTGCACGTGAATTGACAATTTCGATCTTCACTGGATGCTTCAGAGGGCCATACTTCTGATCAAAATAGTCTCCAAGCACGCCAGTTATAACCATTGTCCCGTTTACGTTCATTGGAGCTGTGAAAACTTCACCATCTGGAAGATTACCCCATTTTCCTTGTTCATGCCAAATGCCGTCGGAATTTATCCATCTATAATGCTGAACACCTTCCAAATCTGTCCACTGTGAGTTTGGATTCAAATCAAATGTTAGATTCGTTCCTTCAGCTGTGGTGACTTTGATCTGTTTTGCAGCTTTCACAATATCAAACACTTTCTTGCTCATTTCTGCAATCTTTTCATAATCTCCACACATCGCTTCGGTCATTATCTGTTCGGTGACGTTTATCATGTGCGCATGCCTAACTTTCAGCTCCTCTATCAGCAGTTTACTTACCAATGGAATTCTGAAATTCAACTCGCCTTTCTGCCCGCTAGCGGCATAGAATGTAACAGCAGGCTTAAAGTCCAGCAAATCTTCCTCTAATTTTTTTGGGACCCCCTTATCAAATGGTCGTGTTCCGTACCTCTCATCCTCAAGAAAAACAAGCTTTACTAATTCCGAGCTTCCTGTCGCTATTACAGCTTCATCATAAAGCGCATTGCCTATGCTTTCACGTGAAAGGTCTGTAATTATGAAGACCTTTTCTCCTGACTTGACACCCATGCATACACTAACTGCCTGAAATGCTCCGTACTGGAGTGTTTTTTCCCAAGATTCGCTTTCAATTACACGAGGCACAATTATCACTTATTTGGTTTTGTATTTTAGAAATATATAAGTTTGGATAAAGTTTATCTCATGCTAGCTGCTTGTCATTTTGTCAATAACTTTATATGCTTTTTCTGCAATTAGGTATTACAGGCGATAAGTTTAGGTGCGATTGATGGCAGAGGCGAACGTCAGCATATCCCCCGACGACGAAGAATTGCTCAAGTTCATTGAGGCTGCAAAGCCCAAGATCTACGTTGTTGGTGCAGGAGGCAGCGGATCAAACACAATGACCAGAATGGCTGAGATAAACATAGAGGGAGCTACGCTGATAGCCACGAACACTGACGCTTCTCATCTTGCGAAGACAAAGGCGAGCAGAAAGTTGTTGATAGGGAAGAAGTCTACAAGAGGATTGGGAGCAGGCAGCGATCCGAAGGTAGGGGAAGAGGCAGCGATGGAGAGCAAGGATGATATAAGGCACATACTAAGCGATGCGCAGCTTGTTTTCATAACTTGCGGCTTAGGAGGAGGGACGGGAACAGGTTCAGCACCGATAATAGCAAAGGAAGCTGGAGACATGGGCGCGCTGACTATAGCAATAGTCACACTACCATTCTCGAGCGAAGGCAGAGTTAGGATGAGGAACGCACTTGAAGGTCTTTCAAAGTTAAAGAAGATGACGGACACGACAATCATAATACCAAATGACAAGCTCCTGAGCGTTGCCCCAGATCTTCCACTTAACATGGCGTTCAGGGTGAGTGATGAAGTTCTTGCGAACGCGACTAAGGGAATAGTCGAGATGGTGACAAAGCCAGGTATGGTGAACCTCGACTTCGCGGACTTGAAGAGCGTGCTAAAGGAGAGCGGCTATGCTGTGATAGGAATTGGCGAAGCAAATTCGACCCAGACCAACGACAGGGCGCAGATAGCGATAGAGAACACTCTTAAGAGCCCGCTGCTAGACGTGGATCTTACTACAGCTAAGAAGGCGCTTGTGAACATAGTTGGTGGAGATGACCTCACACTAAGGGAGGCCGAATCGATATTCCAAGAGGTGGCAAGCAGGATAAGCGATGAGGGGATGCTCAAATGGGGAGCCAGAATAGACCCTAACATGCAGAAGAGTGCTGTGAAGGTCATGGTGGTTATGGGTGGAGTGGAGTTTGCAGATTATACAGAACTTGGGATAAAGAAGAAGCTCCAAGAGAACAAAGAAGTGGACCTTGACGAGATTTTCGACAAAGGGAAATAGGCTAAATCTGCATCAAAAGAAGCTACTAAAAAGCTTAAGCTACAATAATTAGTTGATAAGAATGAAACTTGACCCGATAGGCAGCCTGAAGACTTTCTGGGAGAACTCAAGACACATACTGAGCATAAGCTACAAGCCAGGTATGCAGCACTTCCAGAAGACGCTGAAGATAGTAGTTGTCGGCACACTAATCGTTGGAATACTTGGCTACATAATATCCTTAATAATTAGCTTCATCATCTAATTCTAGGATAAGTTTTTATAGAACTCCTAACTTTTTAAGCTTGTCTTTATCCACTCTGTAAATACCATCATTGTTTATAACGACACCTTTCCTTCTAAGTGTTAGAAGATGAGTTGTGACTCTAGTCATGGCTATGTCTCCGATTTCCTCTTTTATTTCTATAGGTTTTGCTTCTTCAAGCCTAAGCAAAGCTGCTATTATCTCTCTTCTAGCTTCCTCTCCCCCCTTTTTACCTACTTTTGTTCTTTCTTGCTGATAAATTGCTAAATTTGTATTAATGGCATCAAGAAAATCCTTATCAAGACCACTAAATCTTAATCTTTCAGTAACAGGTTTCATTGCGGCTTCTACCGGCATTTTATCAAGATTAGATAAAGATTCTGCTATGGGTTGAAACAATCCTGTAAATAGAAGATGTGTATATCTATTTGCTTTGACTTTACTTCTTTCAAATCCAGAAAATTCTGTGGTAAGATAACCAGCTCTTTTGAGAATGTTTAGGACTCTGCTTGCATCTTCAACATGCATACCTGTTTTTTTTGCTAATTGTGCGTTAGAAACGTCTTTAGAAATATGTTGATTTATATATTCGACTGCTTTTCTAAGATTTTTCCAATAATGAAATTTTTCGTTTTCCTTTAGTGCTGCATCCAGCGCATCTTCATAATTTATTCTCTCTTTTGCAATAAATTTAGCCCATCCAGAAGTGCGTTTTCCGTTTTTTCTGCCTTGCTTTGAAATGTATTTCAAGAAACCTTTTGAGCCAAATGAGCGAAGGTTGCTATATATCGCTACATGGCTAGCAATTGGCCCTAGCTCTTCTACCACCTCGTGGGCTTTGAATACTCTATCTTCATTTTCATGAAGAAGCTTTGTCAGCAGATATAAAATATAACCATGTTTATCTCCGCTGCCTGAATCTCTTGGGGTGCCAAAGATGCTCTCCAACAATTTATTTCCTCTCTTTTTAGACCACTCTCTACTTGCTACAAATTCTAGAGCTAGTCTTGTTACAGGTTCAAAAATAAGCCTGCCTGCCTCTGTCTTGCGGTACTTTTTAGACCCATCCTTAGGCCCGCATTCTTCGATAGCACCTATATTCTTTAGAGTGCTTTCATAACAGCTCTTTTGACCATCAAAGTAACGCCAAACTGTTAAGTCAATCACAGGAAATTTACGTGAAATGCAAACGCTCTGGGCGAGGCCGAATAGTTCCGGTCGACGGTATTTTATGCTGGGCGCCATTACAGTAAATGTGATAGTTTTTGGAGTGGCGTTTAAGCTCTCGCTTGTAAGCGCATTCATCTGGGATCCAAAATCTGGATTAGCATTGAAGAATTCTTCGTAGGCCATGTTAAAGTTAAACTTTTTTGCTTTAATATAGATTTCTCAGCCTTTGTTTTGCACAAACTATTTAAGCAAAGATTCCATAGTGTTATAGATGGAAATAGAGATCGACCTCAGCAAGAGCGCGCAGCAGAACGCAAACGAATACTTCCAGAAAGCGAAGAAGGCCAAGAGGAAGGCTGAGGGAGCAAAGCAGAGCATCGCAGAGCTTGAGAAGAGGCTAGCGCATGCGAAGGAGAAGCTTGAGAAGGAGAGCAGTGAGAAGCAGATAAGGCAGATAGTGAAGAGAGAGTGGTACGAGAAGTTCCACTGGTTCTTTGCGAGCAACGGGATGCTCGCAATCGGCGGCAGGGATGCGGAACAGAACGAGATCATAAATTCCAGGTACTTTGAGAACAACGACCTGTTCTTCCATGCTGACGTCTATGGGGCGGACGTGGTGATACTGAAGAACGGCAAGGTTGCAGAGAGGGCTGTGAAGGAAGAGGCTGCACAGTTTGCAGCTTGCCATTCAAGCGCATGGAAGAGGGGGCTCTCGAGTGCCGACGTGTACGCGCTGAAGAAGGAACAGGTTAGCAAGTCAAAGAGCGGAGGATCTTTGGGGGTCGGAAGCTTCGCAATGCAGGGTGAGAGGGAGTGGTTCAAGAATATGTCTCTTGAGCTTGTGGCTTTTGTGAAGAGGGACGAGAAGAACAACTCTGAGAGATTTTGCGTTGTGCCCAGCGACACTTTTAGGAGGACGCATGCGACTACAGGCATAAGGATAAAACCAGGAGCTATCAAGAAGTCGGACGCTGCGAAAAAGATATCTAAGAAGTTGGGGTACTCGGATCTGGACTACATAATGCAGCAGCTTCCTGCCGGCCCCTTCGACTCGATATGATAATTATTTATACTTACCAATCTCAATAATTATGGGGTATTTTAGTGAAGGTTTACCTATTTAGCGACGTATCTGGTGGAGGAGACGATATAAGTGAGGCTCTCGACAAGGCGAACGTCAACATTATTGCAAAGGAGAGTAGGATGGATGTCGATAGTGTCGGAAAGAACATAGAGAAACTTTTGGAAGGATCGACACCTAACCTTTTCGTGTTCGTGACAGATAAGAGTGTAGAGGCTGGAATTGAGCTGAACAAAAGAGAAAACATACGCGCTGCTGTGTGCGGCTCTTATGAAGATGTTGCAGATGCAAAGAAACAGAACGCTAACGTTATCATAGTGCAGAACATCTGTACCAAGAAGGCAGAGATTGCTGAGGCAATAATCGGAGGAGGTCAGTCTTTCGGAAAAGTTTTCAACATTGTGAAGAGCAGCAAGAAGAGAGTTGAGGAAGTCAGGGAGCCGCGCGTAGAAGTAAAAAGGGCGAAGAAGGTTGAAGAGCCTGTAGAAGAGGATTTTGATGACACTGAACCAGAGGAAGAGGAAACCCACAAGAGCAGGAAGGGGCTCGTAGGGAAGCTGAAGGACTCTTTAGGTATAGTGGATTGATATTTGTATGGATGAGCTGCTTTGCAGGAAGGTAACTAAATTGCTGCTGCCCGCAATAAGGGCTTCGGTAGCTGAGACATTGGAAAAGAATTATAACTTTACGCAGCAGGAGGTAGCGAAGAGGCTTGGTATAGTCCAAGTTGCGGTGAGCAAGTATGCCAACAAAAGATATTCTAAGGAAGTAATGCAGCTAAAGAATTACATAGACTCGAAGGGGCTAAACGCTGGGATAGTGAAGAGCATAGTGGAGGGGATTAACACAGATGAAGTAAACAGGAGAATTAACACTCTATGCAACGAGAACTCTCTGCTTAAGTTGCTTGCGAGCATCAACTGATCGTCAAATGTTTTTGAGATGAGGGATAAGGATTTATTCACATCCTGCGATGAATAACTAAGTTTATGATTGGTGAATTGATGACTGAAGAACTAGATCCTTTCAAGATATCACAAAAGCAATTAGACAAGGCGGCTGAAGTAATGAACTTGGACAGGCAGGCGCATGCGATACTGCATGAACCGATGCGAACGGTGATCCTTAATCTGCCGGTGAAGATGAGGAACGGTTCTACGAAGAGCTTCACTGCCTTTAGGGTGCTTTACAACAACGCAAGAGGCCCAGGAAAAGGTGGGATAAGATTCCATCCTGAGGAAAACCTGAGCACGGTCAAGGCGCTTGCGGCATGGATGACGTGGAAGTGCTCGCTTGCTAACATACCTTTTGGAGGTGCTAAGGGTGGGGTCATATGCGACCCGAAGACGATGAACCCTCAGGAACTGGAGAATTTATCAAGAGCATACGTTAGAGCATTAGGACAGTTGGTAGGCCCAGACGTAGATGTTCCAGCGCCAGACGTATACACAACCCCGCAGATAATGGCATGGATGGCGGACGAGTATGGGAAGATTGCTGGGCATGATGAGTTCGGTTTCATTACAGGAAAGCCTATCGAGATGTGGGGATCAGAAGGAAGATTTGATTCTACAGCTATGGGTGGATTGTATGTTTTGAGAGAGGCTGCGAAGCTCGCAAAAATCAAGATAAAGGGTGCGAAGATTGCGATACAGGGTTTCGGAAATGCAGGATCGTTCGCATTTGAGCTAGCTGCAGATCTTGGAGCGAAGGTGGTTGCGGTCAGCGACTCGCAAGGCGGTGTCTACTCGAGCAAAGGGCTTGATTTTGACAAACTAAATGAAGCTAAGAAGAGAAGCGGAAGCGTAACAGGCTACAGGGGTGCGGACAAGGTAAGCAACGAAGAGCTCCTTGAGCTAGGGGTCGATGTGCTGATACCCGCAGCTCTGGAGAACCAGATAACGAAGAGCAATGCAGACAAGATAAAGGCGAAGATTGTGCTTGAGCTTGCGAACGGGCCAGTGACTCCTGACGCTGACGCAATACTCTCTGAGAAGAAGATACTTGATTACCCAGACTTCCTAGTTAACTCTGGAGGGGTTATTGTATCGTACTTTGAATGGACGCAGAACAGGCAGGGCTTCTACTGGACACAGGATGAGGTATACAAGAGGTTGGACAGCATAATAACCAAGTCCTTCAACGACATGGTTGCCACGCAGAAGAAGTACGCAGACTCTGGGAAGAAGATAACCCCAAGGACTGCGGCCTATGTAATTGCTGTAAGCAGGGTAGCTGCAACGATGAAAGCAAGAGGATGGTATTGAGAATTAGTGTAACATTACAGTGAAATTCAAACAATGTTCATTTCTTGAAGTTCTTGATCAGTTTATCGTATGGCAGGGTGTTTATCACATCATCCTTTGTGAGCCAACCCCTCTTTGCCGTTCCAACACCGTATCTCATAAAGTAAAGCTGGTCAACCATATGTGCATCAGTGTCTATGCAGAATTTCAAGCCATACTCTTTTGCCCTGAGTATGTTTTCATCATTTAAATCCAGCCTATCTGGTTGTGCATCTATCTCCATGATTACGTTGTTCTCCTTTGCCGCCTCAAACACTTTATCTAGGTCCAATGATAACACCTCTCTTTTGTTAATCAATCTTCCTGTAGGGTGGCCTAGAATGTTGACATAACCATCATCTAAGGCTTTTACAACTCTCTTCGTCATTTCTTCTTTAGTCATATTCATGTTTGCATGCACTGCTGCGAACCTATAATCCATCTGCTCTAATATTTTTTTATTGAGATCAAGAGTGCCGTCTTTCAGTATGTCGGTTTCAGCGCTTTTTAGAATCTTTATATTGCTCAGCTTGTCGTTCGTCTTGTCTATTGTCACAAAAAACTTCGCTAGCTGCTTCTCATCCATGCCCTTTTCGACATACAGACTCTTCGAATGGTTTGTAATCCCAATATATTCGTGACCTATCTTTATTGCTCTAGATACCATTTCTTCCAGGCTGTCGGTTACGCCACTTGCTGGATTTGCATGAACCTGCAAATCGCCTTTTATGTCATTTATCTCTATCAATTTTGGAAGCTTATGATTTAGCGCAAGGTTTATCTCTCCCCTAGCCTCTCTCATTTCAGGTTCTATGTAGTCTAGGCCAAGAGCATTGTAAACCTCCTTCTCGGTTTTGCTTGCTATATTTTTACCTTTCTTGTCAGAAAGCTGGTATTCGTTTAGACTGTAGCCTTTCTTGACCGCAATCTGCCTTACCTGCACGCTATGATTCTTGCTTCCGGTAAAGTATTGAAGAGCAGCGCCAAAGTTCTCCTGCTCTACAACCCTGAAATCGCAGTTGAGACCTATTTTAAGCAGGACAGATGTTTTTGTTGGTCCCTTGACTAATACATTCTCCACTTCATTCATCTTAGATATGAACTCCATTACCTCTGGGGCCTTATCTGAGATTATGAGAATGTCTAGGTCACCGACAGTTTCGCGCATTCTTCTTGTAGAACCGGCGATTATGACATCCTTGACTAACTTCGATTCTCGCAGTTTTTTCACTACAGACTCAGCCTCCGGAAGCGCAACTCCAAGGAGCATCCTCTCTCCACTCATCTGCGCAAATTCGAGACCCTTCAATATTTCACTCTCACTCTTTTCCCCGAAGCCCTCAAGGTTCCTTATCTTGTGCTGCGCTATAGCTTTCTTAAGATCCTCAATATTTTTTATTCTGAGCTCTTTGTATAGCTTCCATGCCCTCCTTGGTCCCATCCCCTGTATCTTAGTGATTCCTGTGAAGTCTACAGGATATTTCTTCTTGAGCTTCTCATACTTCTCCATCTTTCCTGTCTTGATGTACTCTTCTATTCGTTTTGCAGTGCCTGGGCCCACTCCTGGAAGATCATCTATTCCTTTCAGCCCTTTCTTCTTGTAGATTTCTTCTATATCTTCCTGCATAGTTCCTATCAGAAGCGCAATCTTCCTGTAAGCTCGCACCTCGAAGTAAATGTTCTCACCACCTTGGATGTCGAGCATGTCTGCTATCTCCTCAAAAATCTCGGCAAGCTTCTTGTTTAGCATGGTTAGAATAGGAACAAGATAAATAAATATGATACTAACCTGCGCCGCTCGTATATGTCCTGATAAACCTTTCAAATCCGAAGTATGATATGATGACTATGCAGACGCACACTACTATTGCGGCTGAAGAGAGTAAGTAGTTTGGCTGCTGACTGAAGAGCGCCTGTGCTGGGTAGAGATATGCAAACCCTATAGGTATCAGAAGTGAGAAAGTGAACTGGCCAACAAGACCGTATATCTTAAGTGGATATTTGCTCACAGTGCCAAGCATGCCCGTCAGCCTCCAGATGAAATTGCCGCTCTTGAATAGACGATAAGCCAAAATTATTAGCATTAGCAGGAACATGAGAAAAGCCGAAATTCCGAACAGCAAAAGCAGGATATACAACGCAAAAGAAACCGGAGTTATGCTGGTATGGCTTAAAGCATATATGAAAAGAATTATTCCAGATATCACACCAGCAAGACTATCAGAGTCACCGAAATTCGATAAGAATATCGCCAGCTTGCTATAAGGTTTTGTTAGCATATTGTCTATTTGGCCCTGACGCATCATCCATATTATGGAGGTTTGACCTATCATGTAGTATACCATTCCTAATGCTATGTTGCCTGTGGCTCCTAGTATCAGCAATTGATAATAGCTCCAGCCTGGAATCCCGCTAGACACGTTGTATATGACGTTTATCGTTATGTATGTGAAGATCACGGAAAGTGTGCTGTAGATGCACCATAGCACTGCTTGGGACCTATACGCGAAAAATGTCTTCCACTTGTACTTTTGTACTGCGAAGAAGTATCTTAAATCTTGAATAATTTGAGATTCCATTTTAGCCACCCGCAGAAGTTAGATTCCTACTGGATTTCCTCCACCAAAGAAATGCAGCGATTAACATTATAGCTACCCAAAAAGTACCGACAATTAGGGAGCTTATGACTGTTTGTATCGTAGTCGTCCCAAGCAACATTGTAGTTGGGGTATACGCAATAATTGGAAATGGTGTGAGGAAGAGCACATTTTTTACCGCGTTTGGAAAGAGGTTTAGAGGTATGGTTGATCCGCTTAAGAACATCACAATACTCCAAGTAACCGTCAGAATCCCCCAGACGTCAATAAGATATATTGCAAAGCAGCCAAGTATGAATCCTATTATGTTTACCAGTATGAACGCGAGCAAAACGTCAGCCACCAGCAACACTGCCATGACTGGCGTCAAGCTAAGATGAATTAAGAGCATGCTTATTAAAATCAGAGGCACGCCCACAATAATAGAATTCATAAGAGAGTCCGCTATCGATGCAACAAATAGTTGTATTGGATAGCTTATTGGCTTTATGAATCCGGTTGTTATGCTGCCGTCTCTAACGTCATTGATCATGTATTCGTCCATATTCGTGTTTATTATAGCCGTAAATGCAGTGACTATGAAGAAATATGCGTACATTGTGGGAAGAGTGAAACTGCCTATCTTTGTTGTGTTCGTGGTTAGGTATATCGCGGACCATATGAATATCATAATCAGTGCAGTAGCTACCCTGAAAAAAAGCGACAGCAAAAAATCCATCTTGTACACAATCGCATTTTTTATTCCCATTCGGAATATTGCAAGATAGCTGTCAACATTACTCTGCATAATGTCTACCCCTGAGCTTCTTGCCTCTCTTGTCAAGCCCCGCGTATATCTTTGTAAGTATGTAGTTGAGCCCTGGCTCAGAAACCGTGTAGTCTAGGACGTTTTTGTTTGCAAGCAGCTTTATGAAGCTCTTTTTCTTCAGAGTGCTCTGGTCTATCTCTAGCTTTATGTAGTCCTTGTCCCTGTTCAGGGTCTTCCCGTATCTGTTTGTGCTTGGAAGCCCGCTGTTGGACAGGCTAAGCTCTATCTGCCTCTTGTTTCCGAACATGCTCTCCAGCTTCCTTCTTGTGTCTTCGAAAACCACGTGCCCTTTGTCAAGCAGAATTATGTTCTCGGCTATGGTTATGTCCTCGACAATGTGTGTTGTGAGCAAGAAGGTTGTCTTGTGCCTCCTTCTTATGTCCAAGATGGTCTCTCTGAGCGCTATCTTTGATGGCAAATCGACCCCTATCGTCGGCTCGTCAAGGAACACTATCTTCGGGTTGTGGAGCACAGAGGCAACAAAGTTGCACTTCATCTGCTCTCCTAGTGATAGCTGCCTTACCTGTCTCCTGAAAACATTTCTCAGGTTCAAAGCGTCAACTAGATAGTTAAGCCTTTTATTGAAGTCGCTCTCTGGGATTCTGTACATACTTCGCATGAACTTGAATGTCTCTATCGCGGGCAGGTTCCAATAGAGCTGGCTGTGCGCGCCAAGCACCACTCCCATGTTCATTGCGAGTTTCGCTCTCTCTTTCCATGGATCTAAGCCGAGCACGCTGACCTTCCCTTCGTCTGGGAAGATTATGCCTGTCAGAATCTTGACCAGAGTGGACTTTCCGCTTCCGTTCCTTCCAAGAAGCGCTACTATCTGGCCCTCATTTATAGAAAAGCTTACATTGTCAAGTGCGTGGTTGTAGTAGTATTTTCTAAAAAGTTTTGAGAAAAAGCTGCCGCTAGTCCTATTCACATAGGTTCTGAACTTCTTGCTAACTCCAGAGACTTGAATAATTGAGTTTTGCACTTCAATCAACCACTTTATTTTTTGCAGAGCTTATACTAACTGTGTATTTTTCCGCTTGTAAAATACTTAGTTGCAAAAACTTAATAAAGTTTGCATTTTTGGGGCTTTACTACCGTTACCAGAGAAATTATAGGAAGGTATTTTATCTTATCCATCGATATAAGAGTGGTGGTAAGATGGACGACCTATTGAATGCCGCAGTACAGAACCAGGATCTTTCCGAAAATTCAGAGCTATTCAAGCCGAAAATAGCAGTTGCTGGAGTTGGTGGAGGTGGAAATAACACCGTAAACAGACTCAGCACCATGGACATTAAAGGCGCAAGCTTATTTGCACTCAACACAGACTCAAAGCAACTCAATACGCTGCACCCGAACATTAAAAGGATATCGTTAGGATACTCATTGACTCATGGATTAGGCGCAGGTGGTTTTGCCGACATGGGAGAGAAGGCAGCGGAGATATCAAGAAATGAGATAGACCTGCTGTTGCAGGACACAAACCTACTGTTTCTGACCGCAGGAATGGGAGGAGGAACTGGAACTGGCGCCGCACCGATCGTAGCTGATATAGCCAAGAAGAACGGCGCGATAGTCGTAGGGATAGTGACTATGCCTTTTGCACTTGAAAGAGTGAGAATGGATGTCGCTAGGCGTGGTATCGATAGGCTCAGACAGAGCGTTGACACCCTGATAGTGATAGACAACCAGAGGTTGGTTACACTTTATCCAAATCTCCAAATAGAACAGGCGTTCAAGCTTGCTGATGAGATAACATCCAGGGCAGTAAGGGGCATAACTGAGGCTATAACCCAGCCAAGCCTCGTGAACATAGACTTCGCAGACATAAGGTCGATAATGAGCTCTGGAGGGCTTGCGATGATAAGCGTGGGCTCAGGGCAGGGAAGCAACAGGGTCGAAGAGGTTGTTAAGAACACACTGAAGAACAAGCTTCTTGATGTAGAATATGAAGGAGCGACCGGGGTCTTGCTGCACATAACCGGAGGACCAGACATGACTCTTGGAGAGGCTAATCAAGTAGGTTCCATGCTTACTGAGAGCGTATCTCCGAATGCTAGCGTCACATGGGGCGCGAGGCTGGAGAACGACAACCAGGGCAGGATAGACGTGATTGCAATCTTCACAGGCGTTTCTAGCCCTTCGATATTCACAAGCACGAGAAAGCCAAAGGAGGAGGGTTTCGGCCTGGAACAGATCTGATTTTATCTTTTTTTGTTTATTTGATAGTCATGCTCAGTGAAAAAGATGTAAATTACGTTAGGGAGCTGTTCAACGGCAGGCTGAAGGGGGAGGTTGGGCTAGAACTTTTTATTGAGCCAGGAAGCAATTATTCTGACGCTGCAGTTGAACTTCTTGGAGAGCTTTCTAGGATTGAAAAAAAGATTAAGCTGAGTGTAATCGATATAAGCAAAGAGAAGGAGAAAAAGCGCGAGAGGGGGGTAGACAGGGCTCCGGCACTCATGGTATCTCCAGAGAAGGGATACAAACTCTACTATTTTGGAGTGCCTTCAGGATATCAGTTTGCCGCATTACTTGAAGACATCATTGACGCTTCTGCAGGAACGAGTAGACTAAGCGGTATCACTAAAGATAACCTCAAGAAAATACAAAAGCCTGTGGACATAAAGGTGTTCGTTGACTCGATGGAGGAGCTCTGCGCCAGGGCGGTAAGAATAGCCCACCAGTTCTCGATGGAGAACAGCATGATAAGGAGCAGCATGATCGACCTGAACCAGTTCCCGGAGGTCACAACCCACACACCGATGAGCGTGCTTCCTCATGTGGTCATAAACAACGTGATCTCGTTCGAGGGGCCTCTGCCTGAAAACGAGTTTTTAGAGTACGTGCTGGCGAGCGTGAAGTGACTACTGCTCTGATACAACAGTTGCGCCGTTAGCTGCTTTGTCCCTTGTCAGAAGATAGGTCTTAGAACTTGCAGCTTGCTTGAGATTTTCGTCGTGAGTTATTATGAATATCTGGTCTATGATCCTTGGTAAGGTCTCGTTGAACACTTTTATGAACCTGTTCATTCCCTGCTCATCTATGTTGTGAGTAGGTTCGTCCAAGATTATCCACTTCAGGTTTGGCACCAGCACGAGTGAGAATGCTACGCGCATTGCAAGGCAAGCTATACTTCTCTCTCCGCCACTTGCTATTGCTTCTACTTCTTCCCATCTTTCCTCTCTCCCGTTGCTCGTCTTAACCATAAGCGAATAGTCATTTGATTTGGCGTCGAGCATTATGCTTGAATAGTCTTCGTATGGATAAAGTTCAGGCCATACGTTCTGCATCACGTTGTTGATCGAGCCTATCAGCTTGCTCCTCATTGTTATCTGCGTCTCCTCCAGTGCGTTCTTGAACTTGGTGATATTCTCAACAGCTCCCCTTCTTCTCTTCAGACCCTCCAGCATCTTCTCTATTTTTTGGATCTGCTCCTCCTTCTCCTTTATCTGCTTCTCCTTTTCCGAGATGTATTTTGAATGTGCGTCTATCTCTGAGTTGATCTTGACAGTGTTAGAATTGATTTGGACAAACTGTTTCTGTTTTACTTCTATTTCCTCCTCTCCGATCTTGATTGCGTTGTGCTCTTTCTCCTTGTCCTTGTTCTCTTGCTCTAATACTGAGATCTTTTTCGTGAACTCCTCGAGCCTTTCACTCTTTTCTTCACTAGATTCAAGGGAGTTAATGGTTTTCACCAATTCTTCAAGGTTTTTCCTTGTGTTTTCCACCCTGTCGCGCTCCTTTTCATAGGACTCTTTTGCTGCTGCAACGCTCTTCACAGAATCTTTGAGCTTTTGCTCGAGGCCAACATAATCCTTCAGTCTGTCGTGAGAGAGCCTGAGCTTATCAAGCTCCTTCATCTTTTTATCGATTTCTCCCCTTTTTTCGGATATGTCCTTGCTTGCGTCTTTTATTCGCGCTTCCGCATTTGAGACCAGCGAGTTCTTCCCTTCTATAAGTCTCTTACGCATGTCTTCATCGAGCTCCCTTTCGCATACTGGGCATTTGCTTAGGTGCTTGCGAAGTTCTTCTATCCATTTTGTGCTTTCTTGCTTCTCTGATTCAAATGCCGCAAGCTGCTTCTCTAGTTCATGGAGGTGTTCAGAAAGTTTTTTGAGTTCTTTTTCCTCCTTTTCAATATCTCTTCCTTTGTATTCCTGCTCGATCTTATCTCTTTCCCCAATTTTCTGATTAATCTGCTTGACCTGTGCCTCGATGTCAGAAAGCTCTTTTGAGAATTTTCTCTCTTTTTCCTTTGACGATTGTTCTTCGTCCCTAAGCTTCTCGAGCCTTCCCTTAGTCTTCAAGATCTCTTTCTCTATTTCCGCCTTTTCTGGAAGCTTCTCCTTGTTAAGCCTGGTAATCTCTGCCTTGGTAAAATCGATCTTGCTTTTCAACTCTGCAAGCTCCTTAGAGAGTTTTATCTTTTCTGAATATTCGTTCTTCATCTCTTTTAGCTCTAAATCAATCTTCTTCATTTCAGCGTCTGCTTTTTTCTTTTCTCCTTCCAGATTTTCTCTCTTCTTCTCAAGCGTCCCAAGTTCATCCTTTAGAGCCTTGTTGCTCTTTTTGAGCTCGTTTACCTCTAGATTCTCGACTATCTTCTCCTGGTCGCTTATTGCGTCTTTTATCCTGTTAACTAAAGAAGTAGCATTTTCCTGTGCTAGAGCAAACTTGTCAAGCCCTAGGAGCTCGTCTATCTGCTCCTTCCTGCTCTTCGCGCTAAGTTCAAGGAAATAGTCAAGCCTGTTCTGTTCGGAATATATCGCTCTAGAGAAAAGATCGTAATCGACTTTCAGTATCTTCTCAATCTCCTCGTTCACCCTCTGCGGCTGTGATTGAAGATAGCTTCCGTTCTTTTCTAGCGTCGCCTTTGCCCCTCCTGTGGTTGATATGACTCTTTCAACAGTATACGCATTCCCGTCTAGCTCGAAGCTTAATTTTACTTTGGCTTCGTTCTCCTGCGTAGGTCTATTGGTTATCAAGTCGTTAACATTGACTCTTCTATGTTGTATCGCCGGGAACACTCCAAATAGGCCGTAAGAGATGGCGTCCATCACGGAACTCTTTCCCGCACCCATGAGACCTATCAGGACATTCGTACCTTTTGTGAAGTTCAGTTTGGTGTTTCTATGCGTTTTCCAGTTCTTAAGTTCTATAGAAATAATCATAGAAATACGTCATAAACATTAAACTAGAATAAGTATATAAAAGAGCCCCAGAAAAGAAAATAAGGAGAAGGTATGAAAAGCGCAGAAAGGACAGAAAAAGGTATGGAAAGTACAAAGGTACTAGAAGCAGGCATGGGGGCAGAAGTACCGAGCACTAAGTACAGATCTTGGATAGAGGATCAGATTGCTGAAAAACTTGAGGAGGAAGGTATCGAATATGATTATATGCCGTTTACCTTCCTATTAACTGTAGGGGAGAAGCACATAACTTTCCGCCCAGACTTCAGGCTGAAGAAAGGTGGGCAGGATATTAAAATAGACGGCAGAACTGTAGTTACAGAGCATCATGGGGAGATAGGACCGGGAGGAAACCAGTTCACAGATAATTTCTTTGAGAAGATGAATGCTTTTATGCACTCCTCTCACGCAGAAAAAATCTATCTTCTATTTTCAACAGACATAGATAGAGATAAGCTAGCTAAGCTACTGCGCAACCGTGGATACACCGAGGCGGACCTTGCTGACGAAATATGGTTCTTTAGGAATGATGAGGGCTATCATGGGTTTATGATGATAAATTCTAGAGGTGGCACAAAAGAACCGCATCTGAAGAACTTCTTTGGGAAGAAGGTGATGAATTATATGTTTAAGCACTTACTAAGGAGGAGTCAAACAACAAATAACGAGCGAGCTTCACAGTAAGCTTTCTTCCGCTACTTCTACTTCATTCACTCCTTTAACCTTTTTCAGCTTTTGCTCGTATATGTCGCTTCCTTCAGTATCTTCATGTATGAACAGCACTTTGATAACTTTTATGCCGAACGCTATCTCTTCAAGCTGCATACTATTCGGCTTAAGATTTTGGGCAATATCTCTTCCAACTATTTCCTCTTGCCCTGCTTCTACATAAACTTTAAATAGTACTGCAACTTTTCCCATCTAAGGCCCCTCAAAATCACATTTGCTGCATTTGTACTTGGTGTTCGTCTCCCTGCAGTGGTCGCACCTGATTATAACTGACTCCCCACACTTAGGGCATTTGAATTCGACATACCTGTCGGTAAGCCTTCCGCATGAACTGCAGACCTTTCCTGGCGAAACTCCTACATAATCACCCTTATTAAAAACAAGTAATAAGTATAGGTTTAATATACGAAAACATATAAAAAAGTGTTGGGCACGTGGCGCAACTTGGATGGCGCGACGGCTTGCGGAGCCGCTGGTTGCGGGTTCAAATCCCGCCGTGCCCGAATAGGTTATACCCTCAGTCTATCAGGTAAATCAAGTTTCACTTGATCTTTGGGGATGATGTCCGCTACATAATATTGTTTTCCCTGCGTGCTAAATTGCTTGAATTCCCTAAATTTGTCACCGTCTCTAAAAACTAACATATCTCTATCATGACAGAGTGAAATTAGTTGCTCAATATTCCCTAGAAGTTCTTCTTTACTATAGTTTGATGGGAGACTGTGAGAGGCTCTGAGATGCCTTCCCAATACTGCTAACTTTGCTATTTTCTCGTTAAGCTCTTCTGCTTTTTCTGCGACGTCCTTTGGGATTTCTACTATTGTATAAATTACTGTATCAGCTTCCATTCTGGTTGACTCCACATAATAAAAAGAATCTTCGCTCATCACACCCCCTTCATTTATTTATTGTCTTAGTGAAAAATTTAGAAGTTGTGGCAATGTTTATTATATCTTAATCCAACCACGCATTGTTCGCATTTTTGGATATGGGCAACGCTTAAAAATAAGCATTCCTAATAGCATCATGCTTTCTTTAGGACTGACGGTTGCTTTCGGTGCCATGCTCTCTTTCGCAGCGTCTGATTTTTTTGCGAAGAGTTCGTCGGCTAAGCTTGGTAGCAAAAGAACAACTTTAATAATGTTATCGACTAGTTTTATCGTCTTAATTTTGGTAGCATTTTTCTTTGGACTAACAAAAATTAACTTACCAGTATTGTTTTTCTCCGTGCTATCTGGTCTGGTTTATGCATTCGGATATTTGTTTTTATACAAGTCTTTAGAAACCGAGCAGGTATCAAATACGATATCGCTTACAGGGATAGAGTACGGGCTTGTAACAGTGATCTCTGTATTAGTTATTGGGGAAATAGTAACAAAAATTGAAATATTGAGTTTCTTTAGCATATTCATAGGCGCTTTCCTTGTTACAACAACTAAAGGATTTAAACTAAATAAGGGGTACATTCCAGCAATACTGGCGATGGTTGCTTTTTCGATAACTTATATTCTTCTGGTTTTTGCTCAGCAGCACAGTGGAGGGGTTTTTACTCCTTTGATCTTCAATAGAATTGTTTCAGTGTCATTGATTGCCGTATATACAAAAGTTTCACCTGAAAAGAGTGCACGTTTTAAGCGCATTAAAATTCGAGAAGCAGGGTATGTAACTCTGTTGAAAAGCATGTCTGTTGGAGTATTCAATGCTTTAGCCTCTATCCTTTATTTGTTCCTTGCTCCGTTGGGATTTATTGCGGTATGAGCTGCCATAAACGCTACGGAACCTGCACTAATAATATTTCTTGGTTACCTTTTCTACAAAGATCGGTTTGGAAAGCATCAGATAGTAGGCTTTGTACTGTTAGTTCTTGGAACTATAGCACTGAGCATCGCTTGAATTATGGGAAGAAGATGAACTTAATAGCGCTCGCAAATACCACAATGAGAACCAGTGCTCGTATCCAACCTTCTCCTTGCTTTAATCCGAAACGCACTCCAAATATGGACCCCAGCGCGAATCCTACGAAAAGCACCACAGACAATTCCCAGTTAACAATATTTCCTAGAATAAACACAAACGATGCGAGGTTTGCTCCAATATACAAAGTTACTTTGCCAACAACCGACGCATCGATGTATTTTTTCTTATAATTTAGGATGTAGAGTGAAGACAGAAGAGGCACAAGACCTCCAACTATCACGTTGAAAAATCCAACAATTGCTGTGCAGATTAGCCCGACGGCATGTCTCATTTTCGTCGGATGAGAAGTGGCGTGCTTTTTATCTCTTAATCTATTTTGTATAAGAAGCACGACTTCTACAAAGAGAAGTAACACGCCTATCAGCAATTGAAGAGTTTTTGGAGGAATTGACAAAATAAATATTCCAGAGATAAGGCTTCCTATAAACATCGGGGGGATCATTATCTTTACGAGCTTCCAGTCTATAATCTTCTTTTTGTGGAGCAAAAATATTGCGGGAAATTCGCCAGGTATGTCTGCTATTCTCACAGTGCCTATGACTATTGGCGCGGGAAATCCGATTAGAATTAGCAAAGGTCGTAGGAGAAGGCCGACGCCGCCACTTATTGCACCGATAAACATTGTGCCGAACGCTATGACAAAGGCAAGAAAAAGAGTCAAGAGGTCCACACAATCAGCTCCGTAGAAATCTTATCACCAAAGAGATATAATAATTGATGTATCGATGCGTAAAAATTTCTATATTTTTACTTACTTGATCTCCCTTATGCTACTCTTGCCGACTAAAAAGAAGTTTATTTTTCTTGATCCTAAATCGTCCATTATGTAAGAGATGTTATCTGATTTATCTTCGTAGAAATCTATTTTTTTGTATTTTTTAGTGAGCTCTTTAAGCTTCCTTCTTTTCCATTCCTCATCCTTTATCTTTCTGTATTTAAACTCACGAAATATTATCTTGTCAAAATTCACTTTCCCTTTCTTGAGGAGGATAAGTGTCTTGTTTTTAAGAGCCAAGAAGCGTGCAGTAAGGATTATCTTATCCATTCTATCTTCATTTGATAGCAAGCTAATGACTCTTTTGTTTGGTTTTGCGTATCTGTCGTATTTTGAATAAGCCAGATAATAGAGCTTAATCTTGGCACTTCTCGGAAGAGCTCTTATCCATTTTTTGCTTCTCACCTTGTCGAATTCTTCTTTGGAAGCAAAACGCACGCATTTATCGGTGAAAAATACAGTATTGTCAAAATCCACGACTATGGCTTTATCTTGCATAGATATCACCCGTCAATTCCTACAAATTTCTCATCGACCCATCCAGAATCAGAAAGACCCAGAAACCTGTCTTCTCTTTTCTCAGGCTTTGTGGCTGTCTGGAATATGAAATGGGTGTGGATCGGCGTGCTAGGAGCCATAGCGTGCGAACCATTTATCATGATGCCATGCTGTGATGCTCCGATCCTATTTGCATTAGACACCCTGTGCATTCCGTCTCTCAATACAGGCATGGTGCTTATGCTTGGATTCCTTAAAATATCCTCCCAAACTTTTATCACCTCTCTTAGGTCTATTTCTCTTTCAGCGCCGTCGAAAGATGGAAGTGTGAATATGGGGGCGCGGTCAGCCCTTCTCCTCAGATTTTCAAGAGGGGTTGCTATATCTTCCTTAGGTAGCTCTTCTACTATAGGGGGGATATAGAATCCAACTAACTTGGTATTGCCTTGCCTGAAGTTTATTATGCATGCTTCTGCATTATTTACGCCAGTGAAATCATTATGTTGGAAAAGGAGCGTCAAGTTCTCAAGTGACATCATCTTACTAACCTGCGCGAAGGTTTGGTAGTTGAATATACCGTCATGCGTTATCGAATACCTTGTTATTACAGCATCAGAGTATACCTTTTCGCCCTTTTCATTAGGTATGCTTACAAGCAATGCGTTGAGATCCGTCACTGGCATGCTTGTGATCTTTATAGATATGTCTGCGTTCTTATCCCTGAGGTCCTTATAGTCTATCAAGCGGGATATGTCGATTGGAGAAACGACGAGATCCGCGTCTATCACGGTTTCTTTGATGCCGCCGTAACCATTCTTCTTCAGTTCAACCCTGCTTAAGAAATCCCTTGGTTCTATTGCCCATTTAAAATCGGACTTTTGAAGATTAGTTACTTGCATAGAACCCCATTATATACACCTTGACTATATTTTAATACTTGCCAAATTTTTCATTTATGCGGATTTCCAATTCTTCATTTTTGTATAAACAAGTTTATTATATTTTAATTCGTAAGTAAATTCAGGTTTTACAATGAAGCTTCCATTCTTTGGCAAAGAGGACGTAAATATAACACAGGCAAATATAACCTACAATACCTCTAAGCATACTTATTTTGGAATGAAGGCAAAAAGGGATTTTACCTACAAGTTGCCATTCTCGAACTCTGAGGTAGTCTCATTGAGGATTCTTAACATCGAGGTGAGCGATCCATTCGAGCTGAAGAAGTTGAACTACAATCTTCCTATTAATGTGAGCTCAGGGCAGAAGCTGGTTTTTGAGCTGAAATGCAGGTTCAAGGGTGACTATGCATACAACGGTCCCATAGAGATAAAGATAAACGCGCTTCCTATGATGGGCGCAGCTATGTTCGATAGTAAATAGTAAAAAAATTAAGAAGGTACACGATTCTTAGAACCATTAGTTAATACTGAACTACGCAGTCCCTTAGGAATAAGAGACCTGTCTCTTACTAAGCTATTAACGAAATCAGAGGTATGGTTTGGAGAAAGAAGAGGTTCATGATCCCCAAACAGCAGTCTATCTGATATTCTTCCTAATACTACTGACTCTGCGGCACAAATCGTTCCCTTTTCTCTTTGGACCTCCTTTAACTTTCCTATATTCTCTTCAATGTCTCCAGTAAAAGTGAGGAGCTCGGGGTTTCCTTTAGGTCTAAATTGATAAGCCAAAAAATCTATACCACGAACATTGCGACCTTGTTCGGATACATGGCCTCCTAGAAATGCAACTCCAAATACATTCGGAAATCTAGCAAATGCATTATATCTGCATATTTCACTATATTTATATAACTCGGGGGCAGTGGTTATTTCCTCAAGTGCCATTTTTACAAATCCTAAACTTTCCTCTGCGTTATAGGTGTATGAACCTTTTCTTTCAGGATCCGAGAAGCTCTCTAAAGTGAAAACTGCTATAGGTAGAAGTCCGTGCATTGTGCTGTCTGCACCGATAAATTTTGATCCGTCATATGTATTCTTGTGATCCATAATTTTACCTATGTAGAGTATGAGTTTGGATCTTTATAAATTAGATTAATTGTTTGTTTTAGCTATGAATAACAAGTAAGAAAGAGAGAAAAAAAGGAAAAAATAAAAAATAAAATTAAAGGTTAAGGATTTATCTCCTTCCCCTTCGGTTCATCTTTGCTCTTGCGACGTATCCGCCCTTGTCTATGAAGTAAAGGAATCCCTCCGCTCTTGAGATCCTCTCCGTTCCAACTTTGGCCTTTCTGCCTCTTGTGTTGGTCTTCATTGGCGTCCTCCACACGAATCCATCCTTCCCTAGGAAGTATAGATATCCGTCTTCTCTTGAGATTCTTTCGCGTCCAATTCTTTCTGCCATATATTTCACCTTCGATAATACGTCGAAGCACATGTTTATATATTTATCGTCGAATTTACGTCAGAAAGATAAAAGGTTAAAATACTTTCCATGATTTTTTGGGCAAAACAGGCACTAAGAACTGATTTAAATGTTTACGGTACAAGTCTATTGATAGTATGATAGAGATAAAGCTTAACAAGAGTTACGACCTCAAGGGGTACACTTTGATAGAGGGATTTCCCGGAGCAGGACTAGTTGGACCGATGGCCAGCAGCTACATAATCGAAAAACTCAATATGGAGTACATAGGTTATATAGAGAGTGACTCTTTTCCACCAATTGCTGCGGTGCACGACAGCGTGCCGATGTTCCCTGTTAGAGTTTACAAAGACGATAGATACAAGATAGTCGTAGTCATATCAGAGTTTACGATCCCCGTAGAAGTTATTTACCAACTGAGCAACGAGCTTATAAACTTCATAAGAAAGGAGAGCATAGCGCAGGTTATCTCAATAGGAGGGATGCCGTCGCAGAAACCTTCAGAAACAGCATATGGAATAGCTTCAAACAAGGCTATGTCAAAGAAGCTGAAGGACGCAGGAATAAGTACGATAGGAGAGGGGGTGGTTGCAGGAGTCAGCGCACTCTTGCTGGCTAACAGCATACAGTTTGATCTTCCTGTGATTGACATACTCGTGCAGGTCGACCCGATGATGATGAACCCGAAGTACGCGGTCCTTGCCATAACCAACCTGAAGAAGCTCATAAAGATAGATATAAACACAGAAGAGCTAGAGAAAGAATCGAAGCTCGTTGAGGCCAAGGTGAGGGAGATATTAAAGAAGACAAGGGACTCGCACGAGAGCTACAAGAACGCAGTGGACGCTACTGGGCCTTCGATGTACGCTTGATGAAATGAAAAATGAGTTTGGAGAAGAAATTAGTGACGAGCAGGCGAAGCAGATAGGAAAAAGGGTGGCGAAGCTCCCGGAGACTCTAATTGATGAGTTATTCTACAGATGTGGGCTAATTTATAGCAGGAGGGATTATAGCCTTAGAGCCTTGCATCATTTACAGCTTTTAGAAATAAGAAAGAAAAAGGAAGAAAGCGAACCTCTTACGACTCTTTTATCAGAGACCACAATAAAAGAGGTTTTAGAAAACTTAGATAGATTAGAAGAAGAATTCAAACGGGTTTGGAAAGACTATTTGTAATCGCTCACTGCAAAGATTTTTATTAAACGTGAGCCAATTCTAGATATGCAGGGGTCGCAGAGTCTGGTCAGGCAATAGCCACAGAAAAATGCGCAGGACTTAAGATCCTGTGGCCTAGCGCCTTCGAGAGTTCAAATCTCTCCCCCTGCACATAAGTGCCTCAGTAGCTCAGTGGTAGAGCGTCTGCATGGTAAGCAGAAGGCCGCGAGTTCAATTCTCGCCTGAGGCTGCTCATACTTCTATTACATCTTTCAGGTATAGCTTGTCTCCGATCTTGAATCTGTTTTCTTTTGCAACGCCGCTGAGCACCTCGAGGATATATTTTGCAGGTCTCTTTGGTCGATACATCTCTCCTAGGAGAAGACTTCGTGAAGGCTTTGCATCATTGAATATGTCCACAATCTTGCCCTCTTTGTCTATCCATATTATATCAATAGGGAACTTCATGTTTGCCATCGTTATATCGTATTTTGACTCACTGCCCATGATGAAGAACATTCCCTCTTTCTTTCCAATCCTTTCCCTGTGCATCAGGCCCAGGGCCCTTTTAGTCGTCGTATCTGCGATGTCTACCTTGAACACTCGCTTTTTATACCTAATCACTCCATTACTAAACTTGGTAAATTTGTATAGAATTTTGGTAAGCATTTATGCACCGAACGAACATCAATTTTATCAGTATTTTTTTGCATATTTATATCATTAAAACATACTTTTATGCCTATATGTTTAAAACAACAGAAACAGTTATATAATTGGAAAACTGATAAATATGGATACATCTATGGAAGAAACAAACAGCTCTTTATTCGGGGGAGATCGCATAGAGAAACAAAGGGCCAAAGCGCTAGAAGGGGAGAGCAGCAACTATCAGAACCTTGTAGCCCTGATGATAAAGAAGGCCAGAAACAACAGGGAATATAAGAAGTACAACGAAGCCTCCAGTCTACTCACGTTAGAATATTACAAGAGACTGGGAAACATCGACGACGCAATGAGAGTTGTCTACGCTCTGGTAGAGAACGCAGAAAACATCGAGGAACTGATGAGGCACTACAACGCGCTGCTTAACGAAGATAAGCAAGAAGGAGAGGCAAATGATGATGAACAGGCAAAGAACAAGATAATCAATACGATGCTTAATGACTACAAGAAGAGGTTTGGACAGGAGAAGGTGGAGGCGTACAAGGTGCTCGTGCTGCAGGGCTGGATAAACAAGGTGGAGAACATCAACGAGCTTGCCATAATCATGGACAACACACTTACGATTAGAGATAAGATAGGCAATTCATGGGACTATGAGGTCCATGTGGTGCCGCTGCTCCTGGACAAGGCGTTCGATACGGAAACTTTCATAGACTTCACGAACTCCACTACAAACTTTATAGTCGGCTTAACCAGAAGGATAAAGGACAGCTACCTCGCGGTCATGACTGCGGTGAAAATCCTGGAGATTTCTGACTCTCCAAAGGTCATGAAGAAGTACATAAGGGACATGATAAAGGAGAACAGCAAGAAGATAGACCAGCTCAACACAGAACTTGCAATAATAAGCTCAAGCGGAATCGCGAAGATAACGAAGATTGCCAGAGTGAGAGAGATAGTAGAAGATCTGGAAGACTACAACAAGCAGATAGAAGAGCTAATGAATGGGATAGATCCTAAGGAGCTTATGATAGAAGGCGGGCCGAAGAAGCAGTAAATCTCTGTTTTATAGGAATTACTGTACTATTGCCTCACTTTGCTCTCTCACGAACTGCTGCAGATAGAACCTGCTTCCAGTCCCTTTTCCTGTCAGGCCGCTGCCCTTCCAGCCTACGAATGTGTGAAATCCTACTATGGCTCCGGTGGTCGCGCTTGTCTCTCTGTTTATGTATAACACTCCGGCTTGTATCTTGTTGGTGAAATCCCTGATCTCGCTCTTCTTCTTGCTGTAGAATCCTGCTGTAAGGCCGTACTCCACGTCGTTCGCCTTAGCAAGCGCATCCTGCAAGTTCTTGTAGGTTGTTATCACCAGCAGCGGAACGAACAGCTCCTCATGGAAGAGTTTGTTTGTGTGGTCGATCTCTACTAGCGTCGGTTCTACATATATTCCCTTCAGGCCAGTCTGCACCACCTTCCCACCATATATCACCTTGCCGTTCCTGTTCGCCTCTTCTACAGCGTACTTGTACTTGTCAAGGGCACTGGCGCTTATCAACGGACCCATGTAATTCTCCTTCTTGAGTGGATCTCCGATCTTGAAAGACCTCACCTTCTCAGCAAGCTTGCTTATGAATTCCTCCTTTACGGAGTCGTGCACGTAAACCCTCGAGCAGGCACTGCATTTCTGCCCAGCGAAACCGAAAGCGGCGCTTGCTATGCCACTAGCAGCCTTATCAAGGTCCGCGTATTTAGAGACGATCACCGGATTCTTGCCTCCCATCTCCATCACGAACGCCTTCTGCTGGCCAGTTTCGTAGCTTTTCAGTACCATGCTTACTCCTGTGGCTCTGGAGCCAGTGAAAGCTATGCCGCTCACCTTCCTGTTTACAACTAGCTCGTCGCCAACTTCTGAGCCGCTTCCAGATACATAGTTGAACACACCATCGGGCAATCCTGCCTCCTTGAATACCTCATATATCTTTAAGCCAGTTAGCATCGTCATGTTGTCTGTGGACGATGGCTTGAACACCACAGTGTTTCCGGTTATGAGCGCTCCGCAGCTCATGCCAGCGGATATCGATATTGGAAAGTTGAATGGAGCTATGACCCCAAATACTCCGTACGGTTTCATCACTATCTTGGCTTTCTCTTCCTGCCCTGGAGCTCCTTGGAAGCCAGCCTGAACCTTAGCCGTGCTTCCAGATAACTTGCTCTTCCTGACATATCCTTTGTTCTTCTCCATGTCAAGCGCATAGTAGTTCAGGAAATCTATCGCTTCGTCGACTTCTCCTATGGACTCGTATCTTGTTTTACCGTTTTCGATGCTGAGTATTGCCCCTATGGTGAACTTTTCTCTAGAGAAGATGCTGGCTGCCTTCCTCATTATCTTAACTCTTTCTCTGTAGTCGCTCATTCCCCACTGCTCAAAAGCAGCATAAGCCGCGTCTATCGCCTGCTTTGCATTATCCCTCGTCCCCTTCTGGAACCTGCCTATTATCATGCCTCCATCTATCGGAGAGTACTCCACTGACTCTGATTCTGAGTAAACCTCCTTGCCGTTTATGTAAATCGGAAACTTTTTCCCTAATATTTCTTTCTTGACTTCGTCTACGGCATTGTCGAAGAGCTCATCAAACTTTGACTCCTCGTCGTTCTCAAGGAACTTTCTATAGGTAAACTCGTTGCTAAACTCCATCAAACAATCAACCTTTCAATAAATTAGGCTTGAAATATTAAAGGATGACCAAAACAACATTTACTTCAATTCCAATTTCTGATAGATAAAAACACGCAAAGTATTTATTGTTTCTTCAATAAGTGTATGAATATGGCGACTGGCGAAAGCCTTGAAAAGCAGAGCGTAGACTATGCTAACCTTAATCTAGAGAATCTCGTGAGTGAACCAACCTGGAAAGATATACTGATAGACCTGGTGAAGAAGGAGAACCTTGACCCATGGAACATAGACATAGCGAACATAGTCGAGAAATACATTGACACTGTGAAGAAGATGAAGGTGCTCGATCTCAGGGTGCCTGCAAATATCATACTCGCAGCTGCGATACTTCTAAGGATGAAAAGTGAGATGCTTAGCTTCGCAGAAGAGACGATTGAAGAGCCAGAAATAATCCAGGAGAGGCCTGGAGTGACAGTAGGGCAGCTGAGCCTAAGGGTGAGGGTGCCACCTAAAAGAAAAATAAGCCTGCAGGAGCTGATCGAGGCTCTTGAGGAGGCGATGAAGCTTAAGGAGATGAGAGAGTTAGCAGAGGTCAACAGTAACAAGCTTGATGTTCCTATCCAGATAAACCTCATTGACATAGAGGAGGAGATAAACCAGGTGTATATGGAGATAAGGAAGATTGCAGACAAATCTAAGATGACTACCTTCTCTATCCTTGCTAACAGGCACAAGGGGGAAGATATTTTGCTTGGGGTCTTCATACCGCTGCTCTTCCTTGCGCACAAACAGAGAATAACGCTCGTGCAGGAGAAGTTCTTCGATGAGATAATAATAGCGATGAACAAGTGATTAGATGGACGAACAGCCTGACAGCAAAAGATTGATAGAAGCGGCACTCTTCATGTCCCAGAATGCTATGGGGTTAGAAGATCTGGTCAGCGCAACAGGAATCATGTCACCAGGGCACATACAGAAGCTTATCAGCGAGCTCCAGGAGGAGTACAAGAACAAAGACACATCGCTGCAGATACTTGAGATAGGGGGGAAGTACATGTTCGCGCTTAAGGAGCCGTACGCTTCAAAAGTTAGCAACCTGGCGACTGGACCTGACATTAGCAGGGGCGCCCTAAGGCTCCTTGCCTACGCAAGCAAGAACGAGGGAGTACTGCAGAGTGAGTTGGTGAAGATATTTGGAGAGACAACGTATGAGCACGTGAAGGAGCTCACAGAAAAGGAGTTTATAATTGGGAAGAAGGTCGGAAGAAGCAAGAAGATAAATACTACGCTTAAGTTTAAAGAGTACTTCAACGTCTGACAAAATCAGTATACTGGGTGGCTTTCTTCAACACCGTTGCTGAAGTTTAGGTAAAGTGCTACTGCAAAGAAGAAAGATGAAAGTCTGTTCATGTAAGAAAGCACATTCTGATCTATGTTGTATTTCTTAGAAGCGGCGACAACTTTTCTTTCAGCTCTCCTTGCTACAGCCCTTGCAAGATGTGTGTGTATCGCACCTTCAGAACCCCCAGGTATCACAAATTTCTTCAATTCAGGCACCTTGTCGCCCATCGTCTTTATCGCACTTTCCAGTCTATCGAGCTTGCTCTTGTCTATTGAAAGCTTCTTTGGAGACTTTTGCATTGCATCTGCGAGAATGGCGCCTATTGTAAACAGATCGTTCTGAACTGCCTTCAGTTCATATCTTACCTGCTCGTCTCTTACGTAGAAGAGAGCTATGCCAGTGCAGCTGTTCAGCTCGTCAACGTCCCCTATGGCCTCTATCAGAACGTCTTCCTTTGAAAGCTTTTCTCCTCCCATTATTGAGGTGTCCCCTTTGTCTCCCTTACCAGTATAGAAGGTAGTCATTCAGTCTCGATAATATATGCCCTTCGTAATTTTTATATTTAACCTTCACCTATTCTAAATTACGGGCTCGTGGTCCAGCGGTAAGACGCCACTTTCACAGAGTGGAGAGCGGAGTTCGACTCTCCGCGGGCCCATCACCAGATTTGTCGTCGAAGAAAATTTGTTAAAAACACAGTTTGTCGTCTTGGAGTTCAACTCTCCTCCTTTTCAGTTTAATGGAAAATTTCAAATTATCTTTAAATGTATGCCAACTACGCCATTTAGTTTTTCCTCTTCTTTACTATAAATTGAGTATTGTTTTTCCAGTTGCTCATCTAACGTAATATTTTTAGGATGGCCTAATTTTGTTTTATCAAAAGTCGAAAGAAGATCTTTGAAAGACTTGAATACTGAGAGACCAATCACTTCACATTTTACTTTTTCTCCATCAGGCAGTCTTTCAAATATAATAGTATCTCCTAAATTGATTTTCCTTCTCTTTTCATCCAAGAGCCTTATTTCGATTGTCTTTTTTCTAGTCCTAACTAGCTCAAAAGGTTCTTGATTAAGATGCATGTTATGTATCATTTACACCATCTTAGTATTTTTACGGTCATTCTCTTAAAACATATGTAAGATACTCTGCACTATAATTCCTAAATAATTTCTTTGGATCTGAAGTCCAATTTTTTACTTCAGCCCAAAGTTTTTCTAATCCTTGCTCTCCGTACTGCTTTTTGAATTCAACTAGATTCAAGAATCCTTCAGGCATATCATAAGTTCCTTTTTGCACATACACTGATTTTGAAAACTTCGCACCAGACCAGTCTTCTATTATCGGAGTAAAGAGCCTCATTGGCCTATCAGAATAATTATATTTAAGTAAAGACAGACCTTCAGATACAATATATTCTGTCATATGTACCCAATCTCCTCCATCTACCATGAGATCTAGCGCCTTTCCTTCTTTTGCTTCTTCTATGAATAATGCTTCTTTAATTACATTTCTAACAGGGGTGTTCATATCAATAAAGTCTTTATTATCACCACTCAAAGTAATTTCATAAGGCCCGTGATCAGGACATTCACTTAATAAAATAAGACTATTGCGACTTATGCTCGCTTTTATTTTAGTTTTTACACCGGATTTTTCAGCAAACTTGCAAATTGGGCAAGGAAATCTGACTCTAAGATGACCTTCGGATGGAGCTACTACTGGAGCAAATTCACTTTCTCTATCAATCATTTCAAGCAGCGTTTTCCTAACAAATGGAATCTCTTGGAATTGCTTGTAGTATAGAATTTCATAATCTACTCCTGTTTTCTTCTTTAATAGTTCTAAGATTTCCTTAAAAGAGTTTAGGTATACTTCTGATAATGGACCCTCACCGACGTATGTGTCGCAATGCATCTTTGCATAGGTCAAACCGTTGACAACTTTTTGCTCTTTGGGTGCATTTTCTAAAGCTTCAAATTTAATTTTTGCCGGAATTGCGAAACGATTTGATAACTTTTCGGCTATAGCAAATGCGGTCATTATGCTTAATACAGAGCCTAAATGTGGGTGGCTATTCATTTGTGCAGAAAAATGTATCTGTATGCTTTGCTTGTCTTTAATTCTTGGTGCAAAAAGATCTGTTACATCATTTGTTATATGTGCTATCACGACAGGTGGATATACTAAGGGTTTGTCTGTTTTCAAATCTTTTCTGACTAAAGTATCTATGTGGTCTTTCTCTGAATATACAGTTTCGCCTGAGCTATTTTTGCTATTTTCTTTTTTCACAATCCCCACCAATTAAAAACTATTTATTCTGCTTTGTCTTCTAAAAGTATCTGGTAATTTGCTTTCTAATAGCGTAAGTAATCGCCTATGCTGCTCTTCTTCTTTTTTCAGATAATAGAAGTTTTGAGGCGCTATGAAACTAGGCATTAATTCCTTTATTTGCGCGAATCCTATTTCAATTCGAACAGGACTTTCTACACGAAGTGCTGAGCATAAGTCTATGCCTTTGAAATATTCTGTAAGTCCTTCTCTAGTGGACGTTGTTTCGTTTAATGTTAGTTCTATTAGAGAATCTAACGGCTTTCGTAAAAGTTTGGTGACTTGACATACTCCTACTATAGCCTTGGTTTCTTCAGTAGCATACAAAGCCATGGGTGTAGATTCTTCTATATTCGGAGGTGTTCTTCTGTATTCCCATTTCTTTACGCCGCTAAGTATGGCTTCGGCAAATTTAGGCTTAATGCTCAGGACTATTATCCTATTAAAATCCCCCATTTTATTCAAATATAATAGTACATTTCTCCTATTTAAATAATACTTATAAATTTGTTTTTAACTAAATGATGAATAAATATATATGGCAAATGCCATACAAAGAGAGTGCTACCTTAGACATCGTGGTCCGCGGGCCCAGATTAACAACCCCAAATACTCATAGAGTTGATAACTATTCAACGTTCAAGAGATAAGTTTCGTTCAGAGATTAAAATCATAATAATCATATTCGTAATCACTTTCTTAGCGCGCGCAGTTTTAGCTTATCTTACAGTTTCGAGAGGATATGTGCCTTATTATTATTGGTTCGAAACTTTCAACGATTTTTTTGAAACTTCGAAAGTGCTAAGCTCATTAAGTAGTGGAATATTACCATATCTCAATTTTCTTTATCAATATCCTCCATTATCTCTTTACGTTGCTTATCCTTTCTTTCTAATAGGAGGTAAATTTGGCTTTGCATTTTTGGTAATTATAGCAGACTCTTGCTCAGCTGTCTTAATTTATAAAATAGTAAGAGAATTTGCAAGTAAAGGAGTTTCCACCGTCGCTTGGATTGCGTATGCACTTTCGCCATTTGTACTGCTCTACGAAGGCCTCACGCTGATGAACATCGAACCTATGCTATTTTTCATACTTCTTGCAGTTTACTTCTTGCATAACAAGAAGCTGATCTACTCCTCTCTTGCGCTTTCAGTAGCGATAATGTTTAGGCAGGAGGCGCTTTTCGCATTACTTATGTACCTTCCAGTAATCCACAGTTACGATCGCAAGACCATTCTAAAAGCGGTTATTGCGTTCTTGGGAGTAATCATTGTTGTCTCTGGACCTTTCTTGATTCTTGCCCCTTATCAGTACATTAGCATGATAAGCTACAATACAAGGGATTTCTTCGCAGCGATAACTCCTAATATAACAGAACTGTTATTGTTTGCAATAGCCGCATTTACATTCTTGATTCTTTACAAAGAGCGGAAAAGCAAGAATATTATTGAATTATGGGGAGCATTCGGTTTCGCTCTGCTAATCATGTTTTTCGTATATTTTGACATTAATCCTCCATTTAGGTATTACTATTTGCCTGTCTACGCTCTCTTATTGGCGGGATGCACCAAATGGAAAATGTCATTGGCTTGGTTCTGCTTTACAACAGTTAGCCTAATAATCCCACCAGGTTACGTACAAGAGGCGCTCCCATATCTAACGTTGTTGACGCTTATTGCAATACAAAGAGAAATTCATTTTAGAAATTTTGTGCTGCGTGTCAAGTCTAAAGTGTTAAATTTATAAGTTTAAGTTTCTGATAATGTTAACTGGCGGCAATGGGATATAGCTTATTTTTATTTGAAAAGTCGTTTAGAACTATTTACATCTTTTCTAAAAATTAAACAATATATTCTAATAAAGAAACGTAATAAAATTAGCGATAAAAATGCCATCAAACGGAGAAGAAAAGAAAAAATATAAGTTTTTATTCGTCACGCAAGAAGCATTATCACTTGATCTAGCTTGGCAGTTAGAAAAAGAAGGGCATGAAGTTAAGTTCTATTGTCATGACCAGCCTGAGAAAGACGTTGGAGAGGGATTTGTAGATAAAGTAGATAGTTGGGAAGAGCAGAAGGACTGGGCAGACATCGTGGTTTTTGACGATGTGGGGTGGGGGTCGAAAGCTGACCAACTTAGGAAGGAGGGAAAGTTTGTAGTTGGAGGCTCCTCTTACACAGACAAGCTCGAGTTAGATAGGGATTTTGGGCAGAACGAATTAAAGGAGGCTGAAGTGCCGATTCTATTGAGCCATAACTATACCTCTTTTGATGAGGCAATTGATTTTGTAAAAAACAACCCAGATAAGTATGTAATAAAACCCAGTGGAGCTATCCAGGATGAAAAAGAGCTCCTGTTTGTGGGCCAGGAGGACAATGGCGCAGATGTGCTGCAGGTTCTTGAGCACTACAAAAGCACATGGTCCAAGAAGATAAAGACATTTTTACTGCAAAAGGTTGCAGAGGGAGTCGAGGTCGCGGTTGGGGCCTTCTTTAACGGAAAGGACTTTGTGCTGCCAGTCAACATAAACTTTGAGCATAAGAGACTTTTCCCTAATGAGATAGGTCCAAGCACTGGAGAGATGGGAACCAGCATGATGTGGGTGAAAAGCAGCCCGGTATTTGATACCACTCTGAAGAAAATGAAGGATAAGATTGCGGCGAGCGGATATGTTGGATACATAGACATCAACTGCATAGCAAATGGGAGGGGGATATGGCCATTGGAATTCACCTCACGCTTCGGGTATCCTACAATAAGCATCCAGATGGAGGGGATAACGAGCGAGTGGGGGCAGTTCCTTTACGATTTGGCGCACGGGAACGATGTTCAATTGAAGACTAAGAAAGGATACCAGGTGGGAGTCATCATTGCAATTCCTCCATTTCCGTTTGAGGATGAAAAGGCCTTCAACAAATACTCAGAAGGAGCCGCAATTCTTTTCAGAAGGCAGAATCTTGACGGAGTGCATATAGGCGAGGTGAAGCGCAATGGAGATGACTGGTATATCGCTGGAAAGTCTGGATACGCGCTGATAATCACTGGATCTGGAGTTACTATGGCAAACGCGATAAACGGAGCTTACCAGAACGTCAAGAACGTGATGATACCAAACATGTTCTATAGATCTGACATAGGACATAGGTGGTATAGGGACAGCGACATGCTGCTCAGCTGGGGCTACTTCTGAAGGTTCGAGCAAAGCGTATATATAATTTTTTAAGCATAAAAATTACTGATGGTAATAGTAAACCTCGAATCTCTTGAAACTATATCTGAGAAATTGAGAAAGGCTAGGATATCCTTAGGAATAAGTCAGAAGGCACTTGCGAAGCTTGCTGGAGTGAGCCAGGGGGAGATAGCTAGGATGGAACGCAGGCCTGCGGAATTAAATCCTAGCTATGTCACACTGTTCAGCGTCATAACCGCAATAAACAACTACAACAGCATGAATTCTAAAGAAGCCACCTCCAAGCTCGCATACGAGCTCATGCACAAGAAAATTGTTTATGTGAGACCGGAGGAAAAGGTGAAGAAGGCATTGGAACTTATGCACAACAACGATTTCTCCATGCTTCCGGTTTTGGACAGCAAGCACAGATGTATAGGGTCCCTAAATCAGAAGAAGCTATTAGAGCTGGCGCTTGAGATGGGCAAGAAGGTAGATGAGACAGCAGTTAAAGAGGTCATGGAGGGACCGCTTCCGTTAATAGACAAAAACACTCCGTTAAGCAAGATAAAGCCGATACTTGAAAATTGGGATGCTATCTTGATAACCAACAAAACTCAAGCAGTCGGGATAATAACCATCTATGATCTCTTCAAGATAATAATTTAGCTTATGATCTGTTACAGTTTAATATTTATTCAGCATACAATTATGCTGAGATAGATGGAATGAAAATAAATGGAAATACTATTCTAATCACAGGTGGGGCGACTGGAATAGGGTTTGCACTCGCAGAGTCTCTGGTTAAGCTAGGTAACGAAGTCATAATCTGTGGAAGAAGAGAGGAAAAATTGAGAGAGGCTAGGGAAAGAGTTCCAACCCTGAATATAAGGAAATGTGATGTCTCTAAGGAAAACGAACGGATGGCGCTATACGATTGGATCAGCACGAAATTTGGAGACTTCAACGTGCTTATAAACAATGCTGGGATACAGAGGCGTGTGGACTTCAAGAAAGGGATGGAGGATCTGCTAAAGAACGAGGATGAAATAGACATAAACCTTAAGGCACAGATCTATCTGTCAGCACAGTTCATACCGCTGCTTTCAAAGCGAAGCGAGGCTGCAGTCGTCAACGTTTCCTCTGGCCTTGGATTCGTACCAATGGCAGTCTTCCCAGTTTATTCAGCAACAAAAGCCGCGATACACTCCTTCACAGGTCTCTTTGAGACACCAGCTTAAGGGCACCTCCATAAGGGTGTTTGAGGTAATACCACCAACAGTCTACGATACAGAACTGAAGGGAAAGCCGATTGAGAAGGCGGACTGGACCGTCTCTGCTGCACAGGTCGCGGAGGAAGTGGTAAAGGGGATGCAGAACAATGAGTATGAGATAGCAATAGGCCCTTCGAAGGGATGGATAACCAGCTCCAAAAATGATCTTGACGAAGCATTCAAGAGCATCAATCACTGAGGGAAGACTCTTAAATCTGAGCTAAACCCCCGTTTTAGAACAGTTTATAAAGCTTCTATTTTTATATTAATTGATTATATGGCTAAGAAAAGAAGCGTGCGGAGCACGAATATGAGGAAAAATGAGCCGGTAACAGCTTTCTTGTTCATCCTCATAGGCGGAATGTTCATCCTGATACTGGGCGTTATATCAGCTTATTTTGGCCCAAGCAGGCTTCCGGCGGGCTTTGTTAATACATCTGGAGTAATAGGCTTTCTGGGCAGCTTCAACCTCTTCTACGGGTTCATTGGAATACTTTCTGGCTTGCTGTTGCTGGTGTGTTCACACGAACTGCGCACAAAAGACAAGATGAAGATAAAAGTATGGTCTACGATCGCTCTCGGTGCAAGCGTATTGAGCATCTTCGACTTTGGAGGGTTCATAGTTGGCTTCATAATAGCAATAATAGGGAGCATAATAGGGCTCATGGGCTGACTTTTCTAGGTGCAGTATCAAATATCTCCCCGAAACTTCTGCAGAAATAGGCCACAGAGAGCTTTACAGACTTTCTGCCCGTTTGAGTAAGAGAGTACATTATTATCTTGCCTTTTCTTTTTCCTTTTATAAGCCCCTTCAGCCTCAGCTCCTTAAGTGCGGGATATATTGTGCCAGCCTTGGGTTTTTCTCCCCTGCGCTTCGCTATCTCAGATGCAAGCTCTTCGCCGTGCATATCCCTCTTTGAGAGCAGCCACAATATCTGGAACGACAGCATGCCTCGCATGTCACATCCGTAATCCTTTCTCATGTTTAACCAGCAATACATATAGGACATGCTATATATTTAAATATTTATGTCCGTATGATATATGATGTCCTATATATGGACGTGGTGAAATAAGATGTGTGAAGATTGGAGCAATGGAATGCGAAACTTCCTGACTAAGGAGGAGAAACTTCAGATCTTGAAGGAATACAAGAAGAACCTTGAACAGGAGGCAAAGGGTGTGGAAGAGAGAATAAAGCAGATAGAGAAGAACAACTGAATTTTTCCTCGTTTGTTTTTTTGTTTTACTTTTTTATTCAGCTTATTTTATTCATTATAGCTCTTGCGAGTACGAATAGGTTAAGTGGGAGGGTAGAAAGGCTTTGAATTTGTGCGTTTACGTTAGGGGCGTTCTGCGAATTTATGCTAGGAACTTGTGGTGGGACGGTCGTAGTAGGAGAGCCGGTTATTGAATAAGTAGCGTTAGTCATATTGAAAAGTGCTCCAACTGATTTTCCTGTTGACGAATCTGTGATATTAAGGTACCATGGTCCTGGGGAGATGTTGGACTCGGTTTGGAATGTACCAGAGACGTATCCATATGCGTCGGAGAAGGAATCTGGAGTGAAAGTTATTGTGTTGTTGTTCTTAACATTGATCAAAGACAGCACTGCACTAGAATATGGAGAAACACAGGCCTCCCACGAGAGATAGCTCCCAATTTCGTAGCCACCATCGACTCCAGGTCCAACTGAAGTGATGTTCAGCCATGGAGGATTGCTGCACGCAAAACTGCTAGTGCTGCTTTGTGGAAGTACTATCTTTGAAGGCACGCGGCCAGTGTTGTGATTCCTTCCTAGAGGAGCCTCTGTTAATACATAGCCATCAAAGTTTGCCATTTCTTCAGAATGGTTCGCCCCGTTAGAGTAGTAGATCACCCAAAGGTCATAATTCTTATAAGATCCTATTTTGGTACTACTATTCACAGGACAGTTGAAGAATAGTTGCAAGTTATTAGTGCCTCTATGTAAAGATATGTTGACAGCTGTGAAGTTGTTTGCTGAAGGGTAGCCAGTGTAAGAGTAGGTGTAATATGCAAATGGAGAGATGCACGCCAGGCCGTATATGCTGTCTCCGTTTTTCAGGTTGCCAAAGCTGAAGTTTGCCCTGAGAGTTCCTGTAAGGTTTAACATAGGACGTGAGCAGTAGCTATAGTTCGTTTCCAAGTTTGGTATTCCTGAGATGTAATATGAACCGCAATAGCTTGGAAGAAGAGCGCTCAAATTAAGAAGGGGTCCTGGAAGAGCAGTAATTTCACTATCCGGCAATGGCTGCGAGCTTAGGGAAGTTTCATTGATTATAGTATTAAAGGATGTTTTGTTTTGACCAACTGAGATTGTGATATTAGAAGTTGAGGTAAGAAGTACGTTGTTATAAAGGTTTGAGAAACAGCCAGAAAACTTTCCTCCTATATTGAATCCCTTTGGACCATAATAGTAATAATCTGAAGTAATGTTTACTATGGAGTTTATCGGTATGTACCCGCTTAGATTGCCTTTCACCAGGACGCATGGAGAACCCTTGTATGCGCTTTCAGAGACAGAACTGATTGTAAGGTTGATATCCTTCAATATTGTACTGTTCGAGAAATTTGAAGTATACTTGTATGGATTCAGCCCACTGCTGTACGAAGATGTTGCATTTCCATATACTCCAAGTGTTTTGTTATCAATGCAGCCAACGCTGCTCATGTTTTGCTGCGTTGTAGAAGAAGCAGCATTAGAGAACATCCCTAACAGGCCTTCAGACGCACCACCATTTTGAAACAGGTCGCTGCAAACATAACTAATTGAGTTGTTCCTTATATCTGTGAAATTGATGTTCAATGAATAGCTGAAGCTAGAAAGCTGCAGGTTTATTGTCGTCCCAAAGAATGTCCTAGAAACATTACCATTCTTATCTAGACTTACATTGAAAGGTATGCTTAGCTTAAAGGAGGTTATGCCGCTTTTTATGTCTAAGTTTGAGTTGCCGCTGTAATTAACAAAGATCTGTTTTGTTGGATTTTGTTTGCTCTGCTGTGCGATTAGATTAATTAAAGTTGCAAGATTCAGCTGCTTGTGCGTTAGTAGATATTTAAAGAGCACATTTTGAGAAGCGGGTTGATATAGAAAGAAGTAAAGTGCAGCAATGATTATCAAAGCAATAGCGATTGTTGCAATTTTTATCTTTGTAGGGATCATGCAACAGCCAAATAAAAACAATAGTTATGATGATGGCAGATATAAAAGCTTTCCGAAGATATTTTTATTGCTTTATGAAGATTTTGAAAACGGGTGGCAGTTCTATACAAAAGTGTGCAGATTGTTTGTCAGGAGGGGGTCTGATAATTTACCCTACAGACACAGTCTATGGCTTGGGAGCTGACGCTATGAACAGCAAGGCGGTTGAACGTGCATTCGAAGCGAAGGGGAAGGATATCAGCAGGCCGTTCTCAATAGCCGTAGGTGACTTGGAGCAGGCCTTCGCGATTGCAGAGTTCAATGAGACCGCCCATCTTCTCGTAAGGAGATTTCTTCCGGGACCTTTGACTCTTGTGCTAAAGGCTAAGGCAGACATACAGCACGTGACTTACAATGGAACGATAGCGATAAGAGTGCCTTATGAGGGCTTCACCTTAAACTTATTGGAGCGCTTCGGAAAGCCGATAATCGCAACTTCGGCTAACATCTCTGGAGAAAAGGAGTCATACTCTTTCGCAGGACTTAGCAAGGAGATACTGGATAAAGTGGACATTGCTGTAGATGCTGGAGAGACCAAGTACAAGAAGGCGTCCACGATGGTGCAGGTGCAGGAGGACGGGATAAAAATTCTTAGAGAGGGAGCAGTAAGTTCTGATGAAATTTACGATGCAATAAAGAAATAATATTAAAGAGTAATACACATATGGTTGTGATACTATGGCGGACAAGATAAGATGTGCACATATACTAGTGGAAAAACAGTCGATAGCGTTAGAAGTGCTTGAGAAACTCAAGAAAGGAGAGAACTTCGCGAAACTAGCTGAACAATATTCAATAGATGGATCAAGAAAGCGTGGAGGGGATCTTGGATTCTTTGGAAGGGGGATGATGGTAAAGCCATTTGAGGATGCGGCATTCGCACTTGATAAGGGGCAAACATCTGGACTTGTGAAGACCCAGTTTGGCTATCACATCATCAAGAGACTAGAATAAAAGTGAGGAGATCTTATGGGAGCTGAAGAGCAAAATACGCAGATCGTAATGATGGTGGGAGGCGAAGGAAAGAGGATGGGCATAAACTCAGCGAAAGCGCTAGTAAAACTAGGAGATGACACGCTGCTCAACAGATGCGTCAAAGTTTTTATAAAAAACGGTTTTAGCAATTTTGTTTTCATCCTCGGTTACCAAGACAAAGAGGTGACAGCTTACATAGACCAATGTGACTGGAAGGATGCGCATGTCGAAAAGGTCTACGACTATGCAAAAGGAATAGGGAAGGGCAAGGCCTTCAAACACGCGCTTATGGAGGGTAAGATAAAGAAGACAATGAGGACTATTTTTGTCTGGCCTGATGATATTTTTGTTGATCCTGGTTTACCTGCAAAGGTATTTCAAGAGCATCTACGCGCTGTCAAAAAGTTTGGAATCTTTGTAAGCGATATAGTTGAGACTGCGCACCGCTATCCAATGGGAGTTGTAAAGGCAGATGACAACGGCTTAGTAAAAGAGTTTGAGGAGAAACCACTTATTCCGCTGCTCGTTTCCACCGGCATGCGTATCTTTGAGCCGCAGACTTACAAATATTTCATTGATTTAATAGACCTGAATAAAGAAGGCTCTATTGAGTTTGAGTACGCAATTTTACCACAACTTGCAAAAGAAGGGAAGGTATACGCCGTGAAGATACCACCCGACTCGTGGGTCCAGATAAATACTCAGAAAGAACTAGAACAGGCAGAGAAACTTGTGGCAAAAGGCGTCCTTCCTAAGAAAATCGTTTGATTATGGGAAGAGTCAGAAGCACAGAGCAGATACTTAAAGTACTACAGTGAAAAAATTCTCTTCTCAAGTTTGGCATGTGCCAATAACAAATATATATTGTTAGTTTGAATCCTAATTAAAGTGAGAAATTGCTGAGCGAAGTCTTTAGGGGCACGGTCAACTACCTTCAAGTGATGAATGAAAGAGGAGAGATTGACTCTTCCGTTTTTCCGAACGACCTGAAAGACGATAAGATAGTTGACATGTACAAGATGATGTGTTTCGCCAGGGCCTTTGATGCAAAGGCGTTAAGCCTCCAGAGGCAGGGAAGGACTGCGACTTACGGGCCGCTGGTAGGAGAGGAGGCGACGCAGATAGGAGTGGCAAAAGCGATGAGAGATAATGATTTCTTCGTTCCGAACTTCAGACAGCACGGAGTATTCCTAGCAAGGGGTATGCCAATAGATAGGATAGTACTCTATTGGAAAGGCTACGAAGAGGGAAACATGATCCCGAAGGAAGTGCATGGTTTTCCAGTCATCGTTCCTGTCGCTTCACAGGTACCTCATGCAGCAGGAATAGCTTTCGCTGAAAAACATAAGAATACGGGAAATGCGGTTGTGGCCTTCGTTGGTGATGGAGGAACATCTGAAGGAGACTTCTACGAGGCGATGAACTTCGCAGGTGTTTTCAGGCTGCCTCTTGTGATAATAGTAGAGAACAACCAATGGGCGATATCAGTACCTAGAAAGAATCAGAGCGCAGCACAGACTCTTGCCCAGAAGGGCATCGCCGCTGGGATAAATGTAATTCAGGTTGATGGAAACGATGTGATTGCTGTTTACAAGGCAACAAGCGACGCCATTGCTAATTCTGCGAACGGACCAATGTTGATAGAATGTGTGACATACAGGATGGGCATGCACACGACCGCAGACGATCCGACAAAGTACAGGAGCGATGCGGAGGTTGACGCTTGGAAGATAAAGGATCCGATAGCCAGGACAAGAGCATACCTGATGAAAAAGGGGTTATGGAACGATCAGTTGGAGAGCCAGATGCAAGCTGAGCAGCTCAAGCTTATAGACGAAGGCGTGGAGAAGGCAGAGCAGTTCAAGCCAGATCCTACCAGCATGTTCAAGAACATGTACAGCTTCATGCCGCAGGTGCTGCAGGACGAGCTTGACGACAATGTGAAAAACAACTGGTACATGGAGGAATGATTATATGATGGCAAACATGGTTACCGCGCTTAACAACGCAATGGACTTGCTGCTAAAAGAGAATGAGGATGTCATCATTTTCGGCGAGGATGTTGGAAAGGACGGCGGTGTTTTCAGAGTTACAGATGGTTTACAAGCTAAGTATGGTGAGGAAAGGGTTTTTGACACGCCGCTTGCGGAGTCGGTCATAGCTGGCGCTACCATAGGAATGGCGCTAAGGGGATTGAGACCGATCGCTGAGATGCAGTTCGCCGGCTTCATGCTCATGGCTTTTGACCAGATAGTTAACCATGCTGCAAGGTACAGGAGCAGAACCAGATCTACTTACACGCTGCCGATGATTATCAGAACGCCAGTGAGTGGGGGAGTTAGGACCTTGGAGCACCACTCAGAAAGCCCAGAGGCGCTTTATTCGCACGTCGGAGGGTTACTAGTTGTAGAACCTTCGAACCCTTATGATGCGAAGGGCTTGCTGATAAAAGCATCGCATATGGACGACCCTGTGATTTTCCTTGAGCCAACAAAGCTTTACAGGCTGTTCAAGCAAGAGGTTCCTGAAGATATGTACGAAGTTGAGATAGGGAAGGCGAACCTTGTTAGCGAAGGAGACAAGCTCACGGTGGTGACATACGGGACAATGGTTCCAATAGTGAAAGATGTAATAAGCAAGAAGAACATATCCGCGGACATTATTGACCTGCGCACGATAAACCCTCTTGATGAGAAGACAGTAATTGACAGCGTAAAGAAAACTGGAAGGGTAGTGATAGTGCACGAAGCTGAGTTAAGCTTCGGCGCGGGAGCGGAGATCGCGGCAAGGATAGCGGAGAAGGCGATATTTGACCTTGACGCTCCTGTTGTGAGGGTTGCAAGTGACAGCTTCCCGTATCCGATGCCAGGATACGAACAGTGGTACATACCAAATGCTGTTAAAGTTTCAAAAGCGATAGATAAAGTTATGTCAGAGTGAAAAGATGAAGGAGATCAAGTTTGTTGATGTGGGAGAAGGGATCACCGAAGGTCACATACAAAAGTACCTGGTGAATGATGGAGACATGGTTAACGAGGACCAGCCGGTAGTGCAAGTTGAAACTGATAAGGCAGTGGTTAACGCACCTGCGCCAATCAGCGGAAAGATAAAGTTCGTAGCTAAGGAGAACAGCGACGTCAAAGTTGGAGATACCATAGCAATCATAGGAACCGATGCTGAGCTTAGCGGGACTCCCGCACCAGTGTCAACCGAACCGAAAGTTACAGTAAGAAAGGAGGAGCCGAAGCCGCAGCCTGCCCCGCAGACACAACCAAAAGAGGTGCTGGCAACACCCGCAGTAAGAAAGCTTGCGAGAGACCTTGGGGTTGACATAAAAAAGATTGTTGGAACAGGTCCTGACGGCAAGGTACTAGAGAATGATATCAGATCGATGGCTCAGCAAAGCGCTAACCAGTCAAAGCCTGTCCCGAAGTTCTCAGAAGTTTTAGAGCAACAGCATGGTGAGGAGGTCGAGCGAATTCCAATGTCTATGACAAGGAAAGCTATAGCAAGGAACATGGAGGCTTCCTGGACTATACCTAGAGCTACAAGCATGGAGCTTGTTGATGCTGATGCGCTTTATGCGATTGTAGAGAAGGAGAAGCCAAACGTTCTGAAACAGTTCAACGTGAAGCTAACTCTGCTTCCTTACATAATAAAGGCAGTTGTCCAGACGCTTAAAGAGAATCCTTACTTCAACGCAAGCTACGACCACGAGACACTCGAGATAATAGTCAAGAAGTATTACAACATAGGCATTGGAGCAGAGGCACCAGACGGCCTGAAGGTTGCGGTCGTCAAGGGAGCGGACAAGATGAGCATCGTAGACATCGCAAAGGCGATACACGACCTTGGTGAGAAGGTAAGAAACCAGACGATAAGCCTTGATGAGATGAGGGACAGCACATTTACGATAACGAACATAGGCAGCCTGGGCGGAGGTTTTGAGGCTGTGCCGATGATAAATTATCCAGAGGTTGCAATACTCGGGGTTCTGATGCTCAGGGACATGCCAGTAGTGAAAGATGGAAAGATAGTTGTTGGTAAGGTGCTTCCAATATCGCTCGTGTTTGACCATAGAGTTGTCGACGGTGCGGAAGCTGTTAAGTTCACAAATGCGCTGAAGAAGTACCTTGAGGACCCAGACTTTCTTGAGATGCTTTAATGGATGATGATTGGAAGAAAGAAGCACGCGAAAACGTATTGAAAATAATAAAAACCAGCCATTATCTGGTTTTGGCTACAGCGGACAAGAATGGAACCCCTTGGTCTGCACCGTTGCATTACGCATTTGATCAAGATTTCAACTTCTACTTTGATTCAGATGAGAAGTCCCTTCACGTACAGCAGATGAAAAGTAACCCGAAGGTCGCCATCTCTATCGTGGAGGAGACCACACCAGCAGGGGAGGGAGCGGGAGCGCAAATAAGCGGCGTAGCCGAGGAGATGCCAGAATCTTCTGTGACCAAGGCAGAAACCATATTGTACAGCCGCATTCATCCAGGCTCGAGTAAAACAACGGGGGAGATTCACTCTCACTACTCAAAAAAGGGCGCTAAGGTTTATAAAATTCACACATTACATGTTTACACTAAACCTTATGGTCACGAAAGGATTGAGGTTTATTTAAAGTGATACAATGGCAAATCAAGGAGCTGGAGGAGGTTGTGAATGTGGTGGAAGGTGCAAATGCGGGGATAAGGGAGACTGCATGTGCACAAGGAAGAACTGCGATTGCGGATGCACTTGTGGAGAGAGAAGAAAGACGAGAGGAAAAATGTAGATAGAGATTGTCAAATTTTTGATAAAAACAAAACTTTAACAATCCTTTTAAATAGAGAAAGCACTAATATATTGGAGGAAAGATATGCCAGCCATAGGAACAATAGGAGAAATAGGAAATACAGGCTCGATCTCTCAGGAAGTTAAAGACAAACTGAGGGGCACCTTTCTAAGGCACATGCCTGACGCCGGAGAAGCGATCCAGAAGGTGTACGACCCAGAAGTATGGGCAGCTGTTTGGGTCCGCTTGAACAGCAGATCAGAGACGGCAAAATGGAAATCGGAGAGGGGAGCTCGAAGGTAATCTACTCAGTGCCTAAACTGGTAGAGCTTGCGCACACGCACAGAGGCAAAGACTTTGCAGAGTTCTGGGACATACTCAGGAACGGCAAAGTAGAGAGACAAAGCCTTGGAAGCATAATAAAATCAGTCTTAGGGAAGCTTAGGTAATCCTACCTTAAGCCGATCCGCCTAGGCAGATCTGTTTCTAATTTTTGAACATATTTATTACTATTTATACACTATTTATCATAACTTAAAAAGTTGATCTTATGGTAATGGGCTCTCTTCCAGAACAAGTCGATCTTGCAGTCATAGGAGGAGGGGTCGGAGGTTACGTTGCTGCCATAAGGGCGGCGCAGCTGGGTCTCAGCGTCACGCTCGTTGAGAAAGAAAAGCTAGGAGGGCACTGCCTGAACTACGCTTGCATACCTTCAAAGACACTCATCAAGGTCTCTGACATATTCTATGAGGCACAGCATTCGCAGAAGTTTGGCATAAACGTGCAGGGAGCCAGCCTGGATGCCAAGAAGATGCTTGAATGGAGGATGTCTGTTTCGAAGAGGCTTGAGGATGGGGTGGCTTTCCTCTGCAAGTCTAATGAGATAGAGGTGCTTAAAGGAGCAGCAACCTTCCTTTCACAGAGTACATTGCAGCTGACGGATGGGGTGTCGCTAGAATTTAAGAATGCCATAATAGCAACCGGCTCAGAGCCTACCGGTACTAAAGGGATTTGAGTTCGGAGGCAATATAATTGATTACAAGCAGGCGCTGATGCTCGATCACATACCAAAATCTATCGCCATAATCGGCGCCGGATACGTTGCTGTTGAGATAGGGACGCTGTATGCAAAGCTCGGAACTAAGGTTTCCATAATCGCAAGGTCAGACGTGCTCTCGCGCTTCGATAGGGACGCAGTTACGCTGATAAAAAGGAAGATGCAGGAACTTGGAGTAAAGATATACACAGATACTTCACCAGTTGGGCATGATGCAAGCAGTGTCACGCTCAATTCTGGAGAGAAGGTTGATGCTGAATTGATAGTTGTCGCTGTCGGCCTCACTCCTTACATCGATGGTCTGGGGCTAGAAAATACAAAGATTGAGAGCGACGATAAAGGTTTCATAAAGGTAGACAGTTCGATGCGAACTAAAGAACCGAACATATTTGCAGTTGGTGATGTAGTTGGAGAACCGCTGCTTGCGCACAAGGCAATGAGGCAGGGGGTTGTATCCGCAGAGGCTGCTGCGGGAAAGAACTCTTCGTACGACAATCTCGTAGTGCCTGCAGTCATATTCTCTGACCCTGAAATAGCAATTGCTGGGGTTGTAGAAGAGGGAAATGGCATAAGAGTTACGAAGTTCCCGTTGAGCGCCTTGGGCAGGGCGGTAGCTTTAGATACCACCAACGGCTTCGTGAAGATAGCATACGACGAACAGCAAGTGGTAAAGGGAGTCGAGATAGTATCTGACGAAGCGAGTTCCATGATATCTGAAGCCGCGCTTGCAATAGAAATGGGGGCGACATTGGAAGACATAGCATCTACAATACATCCACATCCAACTTACAGTGAGGCAATACAGGAAGCGGCGGAGGCCGCGCTTGGCAGGCCGATTCATTTCTTCTACGGCAAACAGAGCAAACAGTGAGCAAATGGATTACGAGACGGACTTTGACGACGGGTATGCTGGCACTTCAGTTGGAAAGATATACTATAGACACCATAAAGGAGAGGGAGAAAAGCTGATTTTATTACATGGCCTTGGGGCTAACGCAAGATCATGGAAGAACCTGATGTTCTTCATGCCAGACACTCTAGATATCTACTTGATAGACTTATTGGGGCACGGGAACTCTGACAAACCGAAGATTGACTACACGATAAGCATGCAGGTGCAGATGCTGAGAGAGTTCATAGCTCTTAACAACAACGGCGACAGTTATCTCATGGGACATTCGTACGGTGCGTGGATATGCGCCTATTACGCTTCGCAACCGTATTCGGCGAAGGGCTTAATACTGGAAGATGCTGCTGGCCTGAAATTATTCTTCGATGATCTGCAGATATCTGGAACGCTTCAACAGGAGAAAGAAGAGGTGCTGAAACAAACGCTCCAAATGAATGGCAACGAGAAATACGTGATACAGAGCGCTCTTGACAACAGGAACGAATTTCTTGATGAGACTAATTTATCAAAAATAACGCAGAAGACTCTGGTACTGTGGGGCAGCGACGACAGTACGCTGAACGTGAAGTATGCTGAGGAGTTCAAGAAACAGATACCAAACTCAGATCTGCAGTACATAGAAGGTGGGGGGCATACGCCACACTTCACTCGCCCAAAGCAGGTATCTGAGAAGATAATTAATTTTATAGGTTGATAGAACGGGGGCTGAACAAAATATAGTCAGGGCTGGGGCATCCGCGCTGATTGAAGATGGAGATGGTAAATTTTTAGTAGGTAAGAGGGCTGTATGGCCTGTTGGTATGTGGACCTTCCCTGGCGGGGGGATTGAATTTGGAGAGAGCTCTGACCATGCGGTTGTGAGGGAGACAAAGGAGGAGACAGGACTTGAGATAACGCCTACGAAACTGATCAAGGTGCACGAGATGATAGTTCCGGAGAACAAGGTGCACAGGATAATCTTCTTTTATCTTGCAAAGGTTGTGGGAGGAGAGCTTAAGACCACCGAAGAGATCAGCGAGTGGCGTTGGATGACCCCGGACGACATCGCCAAGCTTGACAACCTTGGCCATTCAGTGATTGAGATAATGAGAGAGGCGAAGCTGATTAAGTAGGGTTTGAAAATGGAGGGATCTGCGAGCCAGAAAGTTCCTGGGGGCAAGATGCTTATTGTAAAGGTAAATTTTGAACAAAAGATAAACGCGGTTCAGATCACTGGGGACTTTTTCCTTTATCCTGAAGATTCGCTGGATAAGATCGAGGGGGCTCTTATTGGATTGGACATAAACGATAGTCTAGAAAAAATAAGGGGAAGAGTCGATGACGTTGTAAAGAAGAACAGAATAGAGATGATAGGAATTAATCCAGAAGCTATAGCCCAGACTATCAAGATGGCGGTGAAGAGATGAGGTGGAGGATAATACCATTAGAGACGCATGACGCGTACCTCAACATGGCGATAGACGAGGCAATAGGGGATTATGTATCAAATGGTGAGTCCCCTCCAACAATCAGATTTTACACCTGGAAGCCGAGCGCGATCTCGATAGGGCATTTCCAATCGATGAGAGATGAGGTAAACATTGAAAAGTGCAAGGAGCTAGGTGTGGATTTTGTGCGTAGAAAGACAGGTGGGGGAGCGGTATATCACGACGAGCACGGAGAGATAACTTACAGTCTCATCGCACCGGAGAATCTCATGCCAAAGGGGATAATCGACAGCTACAAGTTGATATGTGGGTGGGTGATAGATGGCTTGAATAACTTGGGAATCAAAGCGAGCTTCGCGCCGATAAATGACATACTTGTAAATGGGAAGAAGATATCTGGGAATGCGCAGACCAGAAGAAACAAGATACTTCTTCAGCATGGCACCGTCCTTTATGACCTTGATGTTAAGAAGATGTTCTCCCTGCTGAAGATAAGCAACGAAAAAATCTCTGACAAGATGATAAAGAGCGTTGGTGATAGGGTGACAAGGGTGCTTGATTACACCAAAGTTTCTCAGGAAGAGCTGTACAACGCACTGCTAGAAGGATTTACAAAAGGGAAGGAGTATGATTTTGGAAAGATTAGCGAAGAAGAATCAAAGAAAGCGAGAGATTTGGTCGATAGCGTCTACAAAGCGGACGAATGGAACTTCATGAGATAGTTATCTCTCTTTTTTAATTATGGCCTTGATGAAATGCTCTCCGGCTCTGTATGAACTCCTGACAAACGGGCCGGCTGCAACATAAAGGAATCCCATCTCAAGCGCTTTCTGTTTGTAATGCTCGAACTTTTGAGGGCTTACATACTCTTTTACTTCCGCGTGATGCTCGCTTGGCTTAAGATACTGGCCTATTGCAAGAAAATCAACGTTCACGCTTCTCAGGTCTCGCATCGCTTGAAGCACCTCCTCTTCGCTTTCTCCTAGTCCAAGCATCATTGCAGATTTCGTATATCTGGACGGGTCGATTTTCTTGACGTTAGCAAGCACATCAAGCGACTGTCTGTACTTCGCCCTCTTATCCCTTATCTTGTCGCTAAGTATCTCGACAGTTTCAATGTTGTGACCAACTACATCAGGTTTTGCATCGACTACTGTTTTTTAAGCAACCGAAGTCTCCGCGGAAATCAGGTATAAGAACTTCAACAAGAGTCTGTGGGTTTTCTTTCTTTATTTCTCTTATGCAGTTAGCAAAATGTGTTGAGCCCTGGTCTTGCATGTCGTCCCTGCATACTGATGTAATCACTACATAAGGAAGCTTCCACTGCTTCAGGACTTGTGCAAGTTTGTAAGGCTCAAATATATCGATACTTTCCCCTTTCGCGCTCTTCGTAACTGCACAGAACCTGCAGCCTCTAGTACATTTCTCCCCGAGAACCATGAAGGTCGCAGTTCCGGAGCTCCAGCATTCCGCCATGTTAGGGCAGTGCGCCTCTGCGCACACCGTATGAAGCTTTAGGGATGCTATTGTCTGTTTTATTTCAGAGTATTTTTCAGTTGAAGCTGGCTGTATTGTAAGCCATTCTGGTTTCATATCGCCACGAAAAGAATTAGCGTGCTAGATTTTTATTCATATGTGGTCAGAAACCGTTTGGCGTTGAGAATAGCAGATCATAATGCCTTATTTCTGTAGCTACTCTATCTGTACACTCTCCTTTAATCTTCACCCCAATCTGGTCTGCAAAGATTCTGTGGGGGTGAAGATGTAGTTTTCCGATCTCTGTCATGTCCTGCTCAGAAAGTAGCCTGGGGCTTGCTGGCGGGAACTGGGAGTGCGAAGAGTTGGAATATGCAAGAACTGCAGAATACTTTACGGTCTTGGTGCAAGTTATACCGACATATGCGTCTCCCGGGTTGCTTATTGAAGTAGTCGGATGGTTATGCGCTAGAAGAAAGGCTAAAAGGTGTGCCATCTCTCCTTTCCTAGTAAAGGAATCCTGATTATTTACATTGTGGCAGGGTGTATGGCCAGCTAAGATCTGAAACTTTACTGATTGCAGATCTGATGGCCTTCTCTGAAGCGCTATTATTGCCGTCACTTTTGTAGCTAAAGCGATACCTCTTTCATCTTCGATATCATGTCCTTCCTCATCAAAGAATCTGTGGCTTACAACCTGGATAGCAAATTTGTTCATATTTATTACCGCATAAAGATTATCTTGTGGCTTGTTTGAAAGGCTCGGGATTTGTTGGCGTCGCTTCCTCGCTCTCCGGAGGCATGAATACGAAGTGATAATACTCCATTTTATCGGTATCAAAAGCGGTTACTTTGATCGCTCCTGCTTTTGGGTATTCGGTTATCCGCATTATTCTTAGTTTGGTTAACTTGGCGATTTGCTCTTTGTCTACTATGTGCCTCTTTTCTTCTAGAACCTCATGTTGTGCTCTAAGGTTTCCAGCATAATATACCTCCAAATGTGTGTAGCTTCTTTTCCCTTTCTCGCGTTCGGTTAAAAATTCATCTATTCTTCTTGCAATTAACGTCATATCTGGCCTAGAAGGGTTAAAGCTTACGTAAAGAGTCACTTCGTGAACCCACCCAATGTTGACTGGTAAGATTACAGATTTTACCTCTTTATTTTCCCCAGTCCATCCATCGCTCAATAGGTTTGCTGAAATGTAGTGTTGATATATGTTCTGCCCTTGAATCCTCTTTACAGCTTCCATAATAGTAAAGTGCGCCCAGTACTTTAAATACTTTATTTTATCTTTGTTTTTATCATTTATTTTTGGATAAAATGAAAGGGAAGGCTTAAGATATCTTCTAGGCTAAGATTTGGCTATGGCGATGCGACCGGAAAATTTCTACAGAGTAGCGAAGATGAGAAAGATTTTAGATTATGTAGTCTACGCTTCTGCTGTATTCGACTTTGCGATCGCGGCTGTGACGCTGATATCGATAAACTTGAAAGGGGTTGATCTAAGCAACATACAGACCCTGCTGAACTATGGGCTTAGCATAATAGTGGTTCTGACTATAGTTATATTCGCTTCGATGATGGTGCTAAGGCACTACGACAGAATCATGGATAAGTTTACTAAGGTCGGATTTGACATTAAGTATGGTAAGAGAAGGAGAAGGCTGCAGATGGAAAGGCGCAGAAGTTTTTAGACGGCTTTTAATGTGAGGGTTGCAACCTTTACCGATAGCCAGGGGTTCGTGCTGCTTGGGGCACTGCTGTTTGTAGTATAGTTAAGAAACAGCGAACCGGTGAATGTAGATCCTTGCGTGATGCTGCTGATTGGACTGCCGCTTGCACCAAAGCATTTCAGATTACTAATAAAGTCCTCGCTGCCACTATTCATATAGAAAGAAGTGGTATTCAAAGAGCTTGCGACCTCTGAAGTTGCTTCACCATACGTATTCAGTAATACTACTGCATTACCAGGATTTGGATGCCCATAATTGTTAGAAGTTGCAACGCATCCAAGACCTATGTTGTACATCGATGAACCAGTGCTCTCCCCAAATGAGAACGATAGATTGCCATTAGTCGCTAGTGTAGGAGCTTGACATAAGAATCCAGGGGCAGCAATGCACGTAGTTCCGCTTCCGTAGCCGGTGTTGCTTATGAGCTGCGTGTAGTTGATAACCTTTCCTGGAAGCGAGGTCACCTCTTGGTCTGTTAGCGGCTTTCCTATGGAAGTTTCATTAGCTGATAGCTCTGCTCCTATTGAAGCCTTTTCACCAGTCTGCCCACTAGATATGGCCACGCTACCTTTGCCTGATACTATAAGAGGTACGTAGTACGAATCTGATACGCAGGTTGTAAAGGTGCCTGATATTGGAGCAACATTAACTGAAGTGCTACCTCCTGTAAGTGCGCTAAGCATCTTAGGGGTCCCGCTCACCGTACCGTTTAATAGAAGACAGCTGTTTCCGTTCTTTGTTGTCGGAGTCTCTGAAGTAATAGTTATATTGATACCATCTAAAATCGAAGTGGTGTTAAATAGGGATGACACACCGGAAGACTGCCCAGAAGCACTTTCGTATTTGGTCAGATCACTTTGAACTAGGCATGTGACTGTATTGTTGTAAGACCCTTCGTTAAATGGAGCGCATACGTATGTCTTCCCACTAGCGTTTATGGCGGTTACGTTAAAGGCGAGAGAGCTTCCAACACTTAATAGGGATGGTATTGTAAAGGATGTATAAGATCTGGAGTCGTTGCCAATTCTTTGGTAAATAAAACTGAAAGGTAGAGGCAGGCTGAAACTTGAACTGCCTTGAGTTATCGTGACGTTTAAGGAACCTGTGTAGCTTACATTCTCCTGTGAAACTTGCCCTTCGACCTGCGAGATGTCGCTTGTGAATTGTGATATAGACAAAGACTTATTTATAGGAAGAACCGCCTCAAGCTTGCTTTTCTGCGGCGCTAAAACGAACATGTACAGCACCAAAGCTATGATCACGATGACAACTATTCCCCCTACTATTTTCATGATACCACCGCCTGAACGCTTTGGCTGCGGTGCGCCTCCCTGCTGCATTTTAGGCTGTTGAGGAGGAACTTGTGGCCTTTGTGTGCTCATCGGCTGTTGTGTAGTGCTCTGTTGGGGATCGTACGGGCTTTGAAAATCGGCGTCTATAAAATCACTTGTTTTAAAATTCTGTTTTACACTGAATAGCTTAGAAGTAACAATTTATAATTGTATACCATGTGAAAAGGGTCGCGGAAAAACGTAAGGTGCGAATAGTTTTAAATACTACCATTTAGATAGTCATACTGATAAAGATGCCTCAGGTTAAGTACAGCGTGAAAGACAAGAGTGAGAGGTTACTAGTGCTAGCCGTAGACATCGACAACGACCTCTACAAGAAGACGAAGATATCTGGGCCCGTCATGGGAAGGGTTCAGAACCTCAACGCTGCGAACGAGCTCATGCTCGCAGATCCGGAGGACACAGATGGCAACACGATGTTCCAGGCGGTAAAGCTCTACGACCAACTGAAGAAGGATGGATACTCTGTCAACCTCGCAACGATCACTGGCTCGGAGAACGAGGGGTACGACGCGGACAGGGAGATAGCAAGGCAACTTGAGCTGGTGCTTGCCACCTACAAGACCGACGCATGCGTATTCGTCACTGATGGTGCGAGCGACGAGCGAGTCCTGCCGCTCATACCAGTCAAGAGTGAAGATAAACAGCATGAACATGATAACGATAAAGCAGGCCCAGCAGCTCGAAAACACTTATTTCGTCATACTAGAGAAGCTCAAGGAGCCGCACTACGCAAGGATCGTCTTCGGCATACCTGCGTTGATAATACTTCTGTTCGCCGTGAGCTATGCGCTAGGTGGCGGATGGCTGCCGCCTGTGCTGTTGGTAGGCCTTTACCTTGCGCTCAAGGGATTCGGGTTAGAGGAAAGCTTCCTTGGATCGTTCAGGGGCTTCGGTTTCAGTATGGACAAGCTCAGCTTCGTGTTCTACATGAGTGGGATAATATTCTTCCTAGCCAGCATACTCATCGCATACGGAGATTATTCCGCGCAGATCGGGCTAGGATCAATATCAATCATAACATGGGCGTACACTGTCGAGGGCTTCATGCTGCTGCTTCCGGTAGTGCTCATACTGTTCATTCTTGGAAGAATGCTTGAGGTCAGGGGAAGCAAGTACCTGTTCAGGAGCTTCAAGTATGGATCATACATCGGTTCATCGATAATCATGTGGGTTCTGATGTATTCGCTGGTCTCTTGGATAATAGGGCAGATATACTTCTACCAGCTTCTGGAGTTTGCCATAGTCGCGATAGCCATAGGGATAACAGTGACAACCGCCACGAACTTGTTGAGAAGGAGAGTGCTTCGCACCAAGAGGATGAAGGACAAGCTTGTAGTCAACGAGCTTGGCGCGCTTCTAGGAAAAGTGAGCGGCGTTGACATAAGGAGAGGCATGATCATAATAAACACAAGCTTTGGAAACGCAATCAGATACAATGTTGATAGGATAGTTGACGTGAGCGACAAGGTTGTCATAAGATAGGTGCTCAACTCTTGAAATAAGGCCGGTTTTTGCTTAAAAACGCTGAGGTAGTGAATCCTTAAATAGAAGAAAAAAGAAAGATTAATAGGTCACAGGGGGTTTTCAATGAGAGAGAGCTCAACAGTCACTATTTTTGTTTCTTCCATATTAGTGATAACTCTACTTTCCTTATTTTTACATAGTTTTTACGCTGAAGGCAACCAGGCCTCGAACAGCACGGCGAACTTTACTGCTTACTCGGCGCCTGAGCTCTCTTTAACGTCAACAACCACAACATCGACAGTGATTTCGACAACTACAACGTTGCACGAATGCGACGAGGGCGATGCAGGCGAACACAACCCGCATTGCATTTCAACAACCTCAACTTCGATTCCTACTTCAATATCATCCATTTCTACATCGACAGCTACAACTTCAACCGTGGCCTCGACAACCACTACATTAAATGAGTGTGACGAAGGTAACGCGGGCGAAAATAACCATCATTGTACCTCAACAAGCAGCATTTCTACAACAACTTCGACTATTCCGAGCACTTCAACCACCACAATACTTCCTTCGACAACCACTACGATAACTCCAACAACTTCAACAACCGTTCTTACAACCTCCACAACGACTTCAACAGTAAGTTCGTCCACTACTACTTTGAATGAATGTGACCAAGGCGATGCAGGCGAATATAATTCTCATTGCACTTCAACAACTAGCATTCCTTCAACAACTTCAACCATCCCGAGTACCACAACCACTTCAATAATTCCTACAACTACAACTACCATTCCAACAACTACGACAATCTCTACTACAACCACAACAATTCCTTCAACGACTACAACGACGATATCTGCAACAACTACGACAATAATTCCTACAACTAGTACCTCAACTTCAACAAGCACAATTTCTTCAACATCTACTACAACCTTGCCGCCCACTACGACAATAGGCCAATCGTCTTTCGGGGGAGGAAATCCTGACTCTGGAGGTGGATTGCCTGAAGTCATAACAACAGAAACTACGGCAGTTTCTACAGTCCCTACAACGACCATTTTCTCCGTCAATCCACTAACAAACCTTAACTCTGCACTTGGATCCTCCTGCGGCAACTACTCTATAAACGAGACAGACCCAGCGCTTGTCAACTTTGCCAATGCTAACGCGTTCTTCGGAGTCGTAGCCAACACAGCCAAGCTCACTCCAGTTAGGATATGCGTAACAAATGTGACACTTTCAACTCCAGGAGGTGGCACAGGTCAGAACAAATTAGTAGCTCTCAACATCAGCGTCACTCCAGACGTAGGAATAACCACGAATGGCAGCATAGGATACAGCTGCAGCATAAACGCTAACGACATATCGGCCTACAAACTTAGCTCTGGGGCGTGGAGGGCATTGCGCAAAACTCGCTCCTTCAGAATGATCAGATCATTGTAGGAGGAAGCGTTCCTACCATAGGCGCTGGGGTAGTATTATGGCCAAGCATAGGCGCCACCTCAACAAGCAGCTCTACAACCTCAACTACTTCTACAGCATCCACAACATCTACAACCACAATCAGTTCTACAACCTCATCTACTTCAGCTACAACATCTTCCTCTTCGACAGCTTCAACCACTTCCACAACAACATCCACATCTACTTCAACTATAACATCGACATCCACTTCTACCTCACTTTCTTCTACTACTTCTTCTATTTCATCAACCACGTTCACATCAACATCAACTTCAACCAGCACCTCAAGCAGCAGCTCAACTAGCATAGTGTCTTCAACTACATCTACTCCGACGACATCGCCAACAACAATACAGCCTAGTGGTGGAGGTGGAGGAGGAGGCGGAAGTCAAGGTGGAGGAGGTGTCCATAGACCTACAATCCAACAACTCGCAAACGGTTGCTATGCTGTCAACAATGTAACCCAATTGGACACTTTCAACGTTACATTTTCTGGAGTGAAACAGGACGTTACAGAGAATTTCATCTCACCAACACAGGCAGGGATATCAGTAAATAGTAATCCTTACACGCTGCAACTGAATGGCACTGCAAATGTTTCGAGCAACGCTACCTCTAATTTCGTTGTAAAGCTCCTGAATATCAGTTACCTGCCGCTTGAGAATACGATACAACTGAGCATGTGCCCGGTATTAAAACCAGGGATAACGACAACTATCACCACTACTACCTCAGTAGCAACTACCAAACCGACCACTACGTCTGTTAAGACTACCACGACAGTCAATGTTGTTAATAATACACGCCTTGTGGTGCAGGCGCAGGCTCCGCCATTACAAGAGACCAGCTTAATAGAGCTCTTCATGCCATTTGAGCTTTACATTATGATAGGAGTATTCATCATAATCGTCGCGATTGGCACAATAGTTTACACTCTATTAAATAGTAAAGGGAATGCTCCGCCTCCTGTCGAGTCTTCCTCTTAAAAATATAGAAAAAGTCAAAAAAGAACTCACTTTTCACGTGAAGGGCTCTTTGTCTTAATAACATATGTATAGACCAATGAGAGCGTTCCAGCCACTACGATGAAAGTCCCCATCATTCCATAGAGTTCGAATGGAAGGAACAAAACTACAACAGCTGACGTCGATAGTGGTGGCAACGTAGGCACCTGTGGCGCTACTGTGCGTATTGGAACTGTGGTTGTTGGCTGAGTTGGCAGTGTCGTTACGACTGTTGATGGCGTAGGTGTCGTGCTGCTTGAAGTAGTGTTGGTTGAAGTGGTCACAGTTGTTGAAGGAGCGGTGCTGCCAGATGTGGAAACTGTAGAGCTTGTGCTGCTTCCGCCTCCAGCAGAAGTTTGACCGCCAACTCCACCGGCGCTGCTTGCGACTACGACAGGTGAAGATGAAGGTGCTGGTGTTGGATTCACTGTGACTAAAGTGCTTGCTGACGGAGTCACGGAGACTCCTGAACTATCCATTACCGCTACGGTGAATGTATCTGATGTTGATGTTGAAACTGACGGTGCGGATATCGTGCAAGTGTAAGTTCCATTTGAAGCTCCTGTTGTAAGGCAGTCAGATGCGGTCGAAGTCAATGAACCCTCAATTGAGCCTGTCCACGTCAACGTGTATGGTGGTGTTCTCTGCTCTATATCTGCAGTCAGCGTTTCCGTCTGACCTGAAGTTATTGTTGAAGCAGAGGCTCCGAGCGTTGCTGTAGGAGCTGGATTGACATGTAATACTATTAGTAGCCCACTTCCTAAGTTGATTGCGTCACCAGGATAAGTTACACGCATTCTCGCTTTTCCTGAACCCGGATCTGTATAAGTCACTGAGCATGATCCCGAAGAAAGCGTGCATGTGTTGCCAGAAGGGAAGGAACCTACGTTGTCCTTTGTAGTGAAGGTCACTGACCCTGTAGGTGCAGATCCTGTTACGGTTGCAGTGAAGGTTACGGTGGCTCCTGCAGAAAATGTAGATAATCCGTCTAATGAAGTTGCAGATGTTACTAATGGGTCGACTGTCACGGTGAATGGGCTAGTTATCGCTTCTGTTGTTGTGTTTCCGTCAGAGACTACAAGAAAATAGGAATAAGTGCCCCAAGCAGCCGGAGTATCACTCAAAATCAATCCGCTGCCGCCGCTAACAGGCAAGCTACTTGCTATGTCGTTAGTGCCTACAGTGTTATAATACCATTGCTCAACGCATGTGCTGCATGTGTAGTCACCTGAACCTCCAGACGCAGTTGCAAACAGTGAAATTGAGTTAGTAACAGTGATTTCTGAAGGAGTTACGGCTGCTGAGATGGTTATTGGTGTCACCTGAGCATACACGACACCTTGTGAGCGGATGAAGAAAAGCAATATCAGGACGCCTATTGTCATCTTTGATAAAAAGATCAACTTATCTTTAACCAATCTATTTTCCTTCATATCCTCACCCATCCCCAATTATAGTTTCCGTCTTTTCTGGTATATAAACTTAATTGTGGAACAGTGACGCTTGTCTATGTCTCGTCGAAACATGATCGCCTAACATTAACTCATTTCATAATATTATTAAACATATCGCTTCTCTCTGTAATAACGGAAGACATGCTTCCTCCCTCTCTGTGCTCAATACATCGCTGAGAAACGGAGGATAAGAAACCTTATTAAAAGCTAAAATTGTATTTAAATAAGTGAGAAAATGCAAGTTTTAATGGAACAACGACTCTCGAAAATGTACCAACAGTCGGTAGAAGTAGTAATGAAGTATGCACCTCTCCAAGTCTCCTCTGGTCCTGCAGAGTTTTCTGGGGATATAGGAACTAAGATTGATAAGGGAGAAGTGACAAAAATTATTGACAAGGAACTGAAGGAGAGGCAGGAGTTGGAGCCACGGGACGTTTATAATGCTGCAATTACCGCGATGGAGCAGTTTGTTGAAGAGAAGGATTGGGAGAAAACGGGTAAAGAGCTCTATGAAATTTGCTTCCCGACAGAGCTGGAGCTTGAGCTGACTACCGCCGCGACGACCGCAGTGCTACGAACTGCAAAAGGGGAGGAAGAGGAAAAGAAACTAAGACGAAGCCAGGAGCAGGAGCAACCCAGAGGAGGTGGGTTAGAGATAGATTAGAATTCTTCCTATTTTGACAGAGAGATATTGAGATAAGGTTTAAATACTTGCTCAGATATAAAAATCTCTATACAGAAATGGACTTATGCAGTACAATAACAGGAGCATTGTCCTCGCCGAACTGATCGGCCTGCGTGCCAGGGTCATCGACTGCTTAGACAGGAAACAAAGGGGTTTAGAGGGCCTAGTAATTGATGAGACCAAGAACAGCATTGTGCTTGAAGTGAGCGACGGCAAAAAGCGGGTGATAAAGGCAATCTCCACTTTCAGGTTTTATTCTGGAAGGAGGAGTTTTGTGGTAAGAGGAGAGGAGATTAACTTCAGGCCTTATGAAAGGCTCGAGAAGGGCATGAAGTTTTACAAAAAGAGAGCATCAGAGTGAATTCGATGGCTGAAGAATGTAAAGATCCGAAGTGCGCCATACACGGCGATGTGAAGGTTAGAGGAGCTGAATTCTCGGCAAGGTAGTCAGCGACAGGGCAAAGAAGACCGCGACAGTTGATTAGGGACTATACACTCTACATATACAAGTACGAGAGATATCTGAGGAAGAGGTCCAGGATACTTGCGCATAACCCAGACTGCATTGCAGCGAAGGTTGGCGACACTGTGTAAGATTTCTGAGTCAAGGAAGCTGAGCAAGAGGAAGGCTTTTGTGATAACAAGCGTGGTGAAGAGGGCAAGCTAGGTGCTATTTATGAAAGGATTATCGTCAAGGATATCTAAAGACACTCGTGCCTGGAGCCGTGCTTGCGTGCGCGGACAACAGCGGAGCGATAGAGTTCAGAATGATACACATCATAGGTAAGGGCGGTAGGCATGGTGGCCTGGCGAGTGCGGGTGTCGGCGACATAATAAGCGCGAGCGTGAGAAAGGGGACCCCGACGTATCTCAAGAAGCCTGTGCGCGTCGTGATAATCAGGCAAAGGGACGAGATAAGGAGGGCAAACAACACCAGAGTCAGGTTCGAGGACAATGCCGCGGTGATGGTCAACGACGAGAACCTTCCGATAGGCACCGAGGTCAAGGGCGCTATGGCAAGGGAGGTCGTAGAGAGGTTCGCGAAGGTGGCTGGAATAGCCTCGAGAATTGTGTGATATTTATGATAGAGAGCGCGCAACCGAGAAACCAGAGAAAATTCAGGTACAACGCTCCTATGCACGTTAGGCAGAAGTTCGCGCATGCTCACATCTCCAAAGAGCTGGCGTCGAAACTCGGGATAAAGAGAAGAAACATAGCGGTTAGAAAGGGAGACACTGTGAAGATAGTGGCTGGCTCTTTCAAGAGCAAGACTGGAAAGGTGAACAGCGTGGATCTCAGGAGCGGCAAGATTCTCGTAGAGGGGATAGGCAGGAAGACCGCGAAGGGCAAGGAGGTCATGATCTCAATAAACGCCTCAAAGGTGTACCTCATCGACCTTGACCTGAACGACAAGCTCAGGAAAGAGATGATAGAGGGGAGGAAGGCAGGTAAAGAAGTGATATTTATGGCAGGAAAAGGAACTAGTAGGCACATGAAAAGGCTCGCATCTCCAAAGTACATGAAACTTAAGAAGAAGATCGCTAAGTTCGTCACAAAGCCTAACCCAGGCAGGCACACGCTGGAGAGCAGCATTGCACTATCGACCTTCGTAAAGGAGAAGCTTGAGCTTGCAAGGAGCACCAGCGAGGCGAAAAAGGCGATAAAGGGGAGAAGAATAGAGGTAAACGGCAAGCTTGTGACTGATTCTAAGTATTCAATAGGCTTCGGAGACGTTGTTAGGATAGTACCAAGCAACGAGATCTATGAAATCAGAGTGGGCAGGCAGGGCGCATTTGAGGCTAGGAAGGCATCGGAGAAGGGATTGAAGAGGACCCTCAAAGTCATTGGCAAATATATCGGGAAGGGAGGAAAGGTGATGATAAGGCTTAACAACGGAGACACAGTGCGCGACAAAGAACAGCGTAAGGTCAACGACTCTGTTGTCATCGACAAAGCGAAGATACTTAGTGTCATTAAGTTTGAGAAGGGTGCGAGATGTCTTGTGATGAGCGGGATACACGCGCCTGAAGTTGGGAAGATAATTAACATAGAAGCGGGTACTGCGCAGAGAGACGCAACTGTTGAAGTCGAAGGTAAGAAAGGAAACATTCCAAACTCTTGTTAAGAATGTGATGGCAGTTGGTGCTTGATATGGCTGAAGTCAAAAACCCTATGCAGGATATAGTTCTTGAGAAGCTAGTGATAAACATAGGGATAGGAGGAAACGAGCAGATGCTCCAGAATGCAAAGGGGCTGATAAAGAAGCTTACAGGAAAGGATGCTGTTGCCACGGTGGCGAAGAAGAGGGATCCGACGCTTGGTTTGAGAGAGGGACAGGTGATAGGCGCCATGGTAACGCTGAAGGAAAGGCTCGGCTGCTGACATGCTTAAGCGCGCACTTGATGCGAACAACAATCTTATAAGCGACACCGCTGTCGGGGACAACTCGCTCAGCTTCGGAATAAGGGAGTATATAGATTTCTCAGGAGTTAAGTACGACCCGAAGATAGGGATGCTCGGAATGAACATAAACGCGAGCTTCACCAGAAGGGGAAAGAGGGTCGAGACAAGGAAGAGAATGCGAAGCAAGGCTGACAAGGAGCACAGGACCGTTAAGAAAGAGGAGATTATCAAATATCTGGAGAAGACTTATGGTGCGAAGCTGAGAGGGGAATGATTGGTGCTTATATGAAGATGAGATACGAACTGAAACAGAAAGGAAAGGGAATGAGGAAGTGCAGGATATGTGGAAACTCTAGGGCTGTCATAAGGTCCTACAGGCTCTACATATGCAGGAGGTGCTTCAGGGACGTAGCAACAGACCTTGGCTTCCAGAAGACATCTTAGATGGTTATCATGGACATACTCGCAGACGCAATAAACATCATAAAGGTTCACGAGAACGCGGGGCTGGACTCCTGCGTCATCAGTAACACCAAGCTTGTCAAGGCAGTAATAGGCATCATGGCAAGGAGCGGTTACATAGCGAAGTTCGAGGAGTTCAAGGAGGAAAGGAGGCAGAAGCTCAGGATAACGCTCGCTAAGAGGATAAACGACGTCGGAATCATAAAGCCGAGGTTCGCGGTGAAGCTTGACGAGTTTCAGAAATATGAGATCAGATACATACCGAGCAGGGACTTCGGGATACTCATACTCTCCACGCCGGAGGGGATAATGACGAATGTTGAGGCTAAGCAGAGGCACCTCGGAGGGAGGTTGCTCGCTTACGTTTACTAGTGGATCAAATGGTCGATATAGAGATACCAAACGGAGTGCAGGTCAAGATCGAGGGAGACATCGCTACTGTAAAGGGAAAGATCGGATCCACCTCAAAGCGCTTCAGCGACAAGTTCATAAGCGTCAGCGTGAACGGCAACAAGCTCAACATCTCTGCAAGCAAGGAGAAGAAGATAAACAGGAAGGCTAAGCTCGCTGAGCAGGCTTTCGCCAGTGAGTTAAGGGGAGCAATCGATGGGGTCGAGAAGGGCTTCCAGAGAAGGCTGCAGGTGATATTCGCACACTTTCCCATAACGCTTGAGACAAAGGGCAACAGGCTTTTGATAAAGAACATCTTCGGAGAGAGAACGCCAAGGGAAGTCAGGATATATGGAGAAACTAAGGTGGAGGTGAAGGGGCAGGAGGTGACCGTGAAGGGCGTGGACAAGTACGATGTCAACCAGACGGTCGCAAACATAAGGAAGGGGTGCTACGCCTGCGGGCATGACACTAGGGTCTTCCAAGACGGAATGTACCCGATAAAAGAGGAATGATTATAATGAATAAGAAGCCTCATCCAAAGTTCGTTGTGCCTGGGTACAGGTCAAAGGGCAGCAAGGGAGTCCCGCACAGGTGGAGGAAGCAGAGGGGCACGGACAACAAGAAGAGGATTGCAAGAAGTGGATACGGCGCGACGCCACACATAGGATACAAGGCTAGCGCGGATATGAGATACAAGAGGCCTGACGGAAAGCTGGAGGTGCTGGTCCACAACGAGAGTGAGATGATGAGTCTTGCCGCAGATCCTGAAAACGTGGTCGCGATGATAGCGCACGACGTGTCTGTCAGGAAGAGGATTGCAATGCAGGGAATAGCAGACAAATATAAGTTGAAGGTTGCAAACAGGGTGAAGAAATGACGCTTAAATTCGCAAAGAGGGTGGCTGCTCAGTTGCTGAACAGAGGAGAGAGCTCGATAAGATTCAGGGAGGACGCGATTCCCGAGATCGCGAAGGCAATCACTAGGGAAGACATAAAGAAGCTCATAGGCAACGGCAGCATACTTGCGCTCAAGGCTAAGCACAACATCAGCATGAACGCTAAGATAATGAGGAAGAAGAGAGCAGAAGGCAGGCGTAGAGGGGTCGGAAGGAGAAAGGGCACGAAGGGAGCAAGGAGGGGCGTAATAAGCTGGGAGAAGAAGGTGAGGTCGCAGAGGATGCTTCTATCTGAGCTTAAGAGGATAAAGAAGCTTGACTCGAAGCAGTTCATGAAGTTCTACATGCTGGTGAAAGGCAACTCTTTCGCCAACAAGGCATCGCTGCTTCTGCACATGAAGGACGAGGGGATAAGCATCAGCGACGAGGAAATCAGGGGCATAAACGAGAAGATAAAGGGTTATTACAAGTGATGTTCATGGCAAGGAAAAGCATTATAGAGCTGAAGTTCAGGAGAAGGAGAGAGGCCAAGACAAACTACCACAAGAGGCTTGCCCTTGTCAAGGGGGGGATACCTAGGGTGGTGGTGAGGAAGAGCAACAGGAAAGTACTTGGGCAGATAATAAGCTACAACGAGAAGGGAGACGTGGTCTCGTGCAGTGCCAACTCCGACGAGCTGGAGGCTTTTGGATGGCACAGCAGAGGCAACCGCGCGACCGCATACCTCACAGGAATGCTGCTGGCGAGCAAGGTTGACGTTAAAGAGAGGGGAAATGAGCATGTATTAGACACCGGGTTGGGGTCACCAGTCAAGGATTCGGTGCCTTTTGTATTCGCAAAGGGCTGTGTGGACAACGGGCTGAAGATCAGGGGTAAGTTCGAGATTGACGAGAATGTTTACAACTTCACAAACGTAGCAAAGCACGCTGAACAGCTCAAAAAGGAGAATGAGGGAGCCTACAACAGACAGTTTGGAGGTTATGTGAAGGAGAATGCTGCTCCGGAGGCCATGCCGAAGCTGTTTGCTGATGTAAAGCAGAAGATAATGGCGAAGAAGGGCAAGTGATGATTTGGAGATAAAATATAGGTATAGGAAGGAGGACGAGGTCAAGTTTGATCCGGCTGGCTGGACGCCAAGGACCAAGATAGGAGAGATGGTCAAGAGCAAGCAGATAGTCACGTTGGAGCAGATATTCGAGGGTGGCAAGCCCATAAAGGAGGTTGAGATAGTAGACGCGCTGCTTCCAAACCTTGAGAACAAGATAATTGAAGTGGCTTCTGTACAGAGGATGACAAAGAATAACAGGAAGCCAAAGTACAGAGCGACGGTCGTTGTAGGGGATCGCAACGGGCATATAGGTATAGGCTACGCCAAGGATGTGGAGGTAAAGCCTTCAATAGACTCGGCCATAAAGAACGCAAAGAAGAATATAATATCAGTGAGCTTCGGATGTGGCTCGTGGGAGTGCAGCTGCGGAACACCCCATTCGCTGCCTTTGACTGTCAGGGGCAAGTGCGGAACTGCGGAGATCGTGCTCAAGCCAGCTCCAAGAGGGGTTGGTATAGTCGCTGGTGAGGTGGCAAAGCAGGTGCTTGAAGTCACGGGAATAAAGGATGTATGGAGCTTCTCTAGAGGAAGAACTAGGGACAAGTACAACATTGCGATAGCCACATTTATTGCGCTAAAGCAGATAAACAGGCTGAAGAACATCGACAAGCTGAAGATCGTAAAGTGAGTTTTTTATTGGGATAAAGGAGAAATAGAAGGGAAACATGACATTGGGGTATATGTTTCCACTAAATAATATTGGTTTTTTCTCGTTTATAAATGCTGCCATATTTAGCAAAATTGGCATAGTTTTTTGCGATTTTGTAAGCACATCGTCAGTTGTGGAAGAAAAAATAGAGTTTTAATATCTTTTTTAGCTATTATCTATGGTTATTATGGTCAACGACGTCACAGAAGTAATATTAGTGGACGAGTTAGACAGACCTTTAGGTAAGATGGAAAAACTAGAGGCACATAAGAATGGAGCTAGGCTACACAGGGCCTTTTCGGTATTCATCTTCAATAAGAGGGGAGAGACCCTGCTGCAGAAAAGAGTCATGGCAAAATACCATTCCCAAGGAAAATGGAGCAATACATGCTGCTCGCATCCTTACCTGCACGAAAGCATAGAAGAATCAGCCCACAGAAGGCTTAAGGAGGAGATGGGATTTGATTGTGATATGAGAGAGGTATTCAATTTTATCTACAGGGCAGAGGTGGGAAACGACCTTACGGAATGGGAGTTTGACCATGTTTTCTTTGGAAACTATGATGAGAAACCAAGCCTAAATCCAGAGGAGGCTGAAGATTTTAAGTGGATCTCTCTAGAAAAGTTGAGAGAGGACATCGAAAAGAACCCTAATTCGTACACACCTTGGCTCAAAATAGTGCTCGAAAAGGTAATAAAACAGAGAGAAAACGAGAAAAAGTAGATTTTTGTAAGGTATAAAAACCTTGAGAGACTAATATATAATCGTCAAACGGCCATAGGGACGGGGAAACGCCCGAACACATTCCGAACTCGGAAGCTAAGCCTGTCCACGATGCGAAATACTACTCAACAGAGTGGGAAAGCGCATTGTCGTTTGGCATCATACTTGTCCTTATATCGTCGCTAAACGAAGCGTTACATAGTATTTTAAGGGGGTATTTTTCACATCTTACTAGATTATTATGCCACAAGAAGTAGTGTCGGATCTGCCGGATATAGCGACGCAGAAGCTCAAAGTAGCGAGTCTAGTAGAGGTCCTTGAAGCTACCGGCATGAATTTCACCCCTATGTATCATAGTGGAAGTCTTGAGGGTGCATCGGTCGGTGACCTACTAAACCTTGCGAGGGAGGCAGACATAGGAGCGACTATAGAAGTGCTTGAGAAATCAGCCGGCTTGAGTTGCGATGAAGTGAAAGATGGTTTGATCAAGGTATATAGAAAAGTCAATCCAGAACCAGTAGCTTCGCCTAAAATCCATAATCAGGATGATGTTAAAATAGAAAGCAGGTGCTGCGACCCAGGGATGTTTTGAAATTAAAAACTTATTTTTCTTTTTCCCATATAGTCCGCCACTAAAACATTGTATCTACGTCCCAGAGTTTTTTTGCAAAAGTTTAGCGAGTAAGGCAGCTTCTTCTTTACAATTTTCCTTCCATACTTAGTGTATGGAGGTTCGTTTTTTATGACGTCCAATATTCTGAATAGATACCATTCTGCTGTTTCCTGATTTGAGTAACCTCGATTTTTACACAGCTGCTTTGCGCGCAGCACTCCAACCTTACCAAATCCGTCTTGCTTGTCGGCGTCATATAAAATTTTAGCCTCAAGGGTTTTCGAAAGGTGGGCTTTGTCAGATCTTGAATGGGATAGGATTGCGTCTGATATTCGCGCTATTTCTTGCTGGGTATAACCAAATTTAGTGAGTAGATTTGCGGCAAAAAGCGCTGAAGCGTGAGCGTGGTCTTTCTCTCCTTTTAGCGCGTTTGGCCTTATTGAATCATGCAGAAGAAGAGCTGGTTTTAATATCTCAAGGTTTGCCAGCTCTCGGCGTCCAATTGCTACTCCAACTTTGTAGACTCTTAGAAAATGGTCTATCTGGTGTGCGCTATCATTCGAATTTCTCTTAGAAAATCTCGCTATAACGTAGCTTTTGAGCGCAGCACTTCTTTCCATATTCATAAATTGAAAAATCGATTTCTTATTACTTTCTTATCTCCGTTAAAAAGCTTATTTTTCCCTTACATATAACTCTTCTATTGCCGAAAGCATGATCTGTTTGTATTCATTGTTCGGAAACTTGTCTGAGTATTTTTCTATCGCTACAGAAGCCTTGTCTCCGTATTCCTTTGCCTTCTGCGTTGCATACTCGATACCTTTATACTTGGCTATCATCTCCCTAAGGAAATCTATCTCTTCCCTGGTTTTCGAGCTCCTTGTCTTATGGTAAATTGCGTTTATCTTCTTCTTCTCTTCTGGTGTTGCAAGTTCGTAAGTGTGAAGTATCATGAGGGTAAGCTTGCCTTCATAGAGGTCTCCGAAGTTCTTCTTTCCGAATTTCGCTTCGTCTGCGGTCATGTCCAATATATCGTCGACAATTTGGAAAGCTATGCCCGCATTGGTTCCTACCTCCTTAAGTATTTCGAGCATCTCGTCTGACTGTCCTGCAACTATTGCTCCTAGTTGCATAGGTCCGAAAACAGTGTAGTAGCATGTCTTGCTGTCCAAAATCCTGAAGTATAAATCAGTGGATGCCTTGTCAAGGTCTTTCGTGTTGTGTATGAATTTGTTCTCTATGTACTGCCCTTCCACTGTGTAGTTGAGCATGTGATTGAACTTCTCGTACAGCCTGTTTCCAGCCTTGTTGTTCTTTAGCATGTAGTCTTTGAGCATCTTCCACATGGCGATCTGACCTGTGTTCGTAGCGTTAATCGCATGTACCCAGCCATGTATTCTCTGCGCTGCTGGCTTCCCCCTCCTTAGTTCTGAATCATCCTCTGCGTCGTCCTGCATCAGTATCCAGTCTTCCGAGAGCTGCTCTGCAGCTGCGGGCAAAACAAGATCTTCCTTCTTAGCGCCGAACATCTGGCCTACAAGCATGACCAACCCAGGCCTTCTGTAGCTGCCCTGCCTGTCTATGTAGTCCCTCATTATTGCGTAGTGCTCGCTAGGCTCCTTCATCGGCACGTACTCACAGATCTTCGAGTAAACCAAAGGCCTGTTTAACTCTATGTACTCTTTAAAATTCATAGAAATCAGGGGCTAACTGTTACTTACTTAAGGCTATTTTTCATCTTTAAAGGAGACCCCTACTTCGTCAATTGTGGAACATTTTGAGGCATTCGTCTTTTGCGGAAGCGATGATTCCTATAAAAATCCTTATTCTACATAATCATTATAGAGATTATATGCTGGAAGACAACCTCATAATAAGCTTCGAAGGTATAGGAAGCAGCGGGAAGACAACGCAGGCTGACATGCTTGCAAGCGACCTGTGGAAGAGCCATTACATAGCCTTGCATAAGATGATAAACAGGAAGCTGCTGGAGAGAGCGCTGACAGCGCTGTCGAACGGCCCTAGCGAGAAGCTCTGGGTGGCAGACCTGCCGCGTGTAGACTTCGGCACTGACCTGCTTGTTTTCATGGCGCTTATGAAGGAGCGCTATGCACAGATAAAAGACCAGTTAGTAGAGCCTCACATCATCCTGATGGAGAGGTACATAGACTCAGTATTTGTGCATGCGGCTTCCAGGATCGTTCTGGAGGAGATAAAAGAGAAGCATAGCTATAGGAGCGCTGCGCCTGAGGAGCTTGCTGCTAACCTTAGGGCTCTAGCTTACAACAAGAAGATGATGTACGAAGACATAGTAGACGCTTATGTCACCGAAGGGGTTAGGAACTCAAGTGAGCAGATAGAGAAACTCTACCGCACATTTGTTGGGATAAAGGAGATAATGAGATGGCCTGACCTCACTTTTGTCATCGATTTGCCGATAAAAGAGGTAAGGTTTAGGGAAGTGGGAAGGGAGAACAGGGTGTACAGCGACGGTGATGTTGTATACGCAATCATAGTGAATCGCCTCTACAAAGTTCTTGCAAAGAAGGAACCCAGAAGAATTTACATAATAAACGGAGCTAGGGACACTGGAGAAGTGAGCAAGGACATTGAGAGGATAGTGAAGAAGAAGTTTAGACTCAATAGGTACATCAAGAGAGTAAAGAAGGGGAAGAGATAATCCATTACGTCAGTCGCGGAAGAGCTCTTGAAATTTAAGAAGCGCAGCAGAGCAATAGCTTTATGACAGAAGCCCAGCAGGACATTCTGGAATATCTGGAGCACAGGTCGAAAAACATAAACTCTAAGATAACCGAGTCTCTGGAAAAAACAAACTCTCCAGAATACATAAGCGCCCTTCTTGGAAGGAGCGATTACATTCATCATGGAGAGACACTTAATAGAGGAATAGCGGAGCCCGCATTATACCTGTTGAATTCCGGGGGCAAGCGCTGGAGGCCAGCTCTGATGCTTCTTATAATAGAAGCTTTAGGGAAGGATCCTGAAAAGTTCATGGAGTTTAGCATAATACCAGAGGTAGTACATAACGCGACCCTGATACATGACGACATAGAAGACGGATCTATGACAAGGAGAAACGTGCAGTGCGTGCATGTGAAATATGGCACTGATGTAGCTGTGAACCTTGCTGATTTCATGTATTACTATCCCATCTCTACCTTGTCCAACAGCAAGAAATTGTCTGCAAACATGAAAAACGCCCTCTTTTCAACATACATCACCGAGATGCTAAGGGTAGGCGTAGGTCAAGCAACTGACATTGCGTGGCATAGGTTTCTAGTAGATCCTTACAGTATAACCGAAGAAAATTACATGCAGATGGTTTTTGACAAGACTGGGGCTTTGTCTGGAATGGCAGCAAAGTTAGGAGCGGTATTGGGAGGTGGCGATGAAAAGGTGATTAGCGCTTGCGGCAAGTTTGGTGCAACGATTGGGGTGGCATTTCAACTGCAGGACGATCTTTTGAATATTACAAACAGTGGCGTTTCAAAAAGCAAGGGAGGTTTAGGAGAGGATATTACTGAAGGTAAGATGACACTGCTTGCCATATACGCATTACATCATTCAAAAAGAGAAGAAGGTAAGAGACTCTTAGAAATATTAAAGAGCCATACTAGAGATCCGATCCTTATAGCCGAAGCTATAAAGATAATTTTGAAGTCTGGCGCTGAAGAACACCTTAAAAACTTGGAGAATAAGCTGCTTAAGGAAGCGTGGTCAAGTATAAATAAAAATCTGGAGGAATCCGAAGCCAAAAAGAAAATCAAAAGACTTGCAGAGTTTATGATAAACAGGGAGATATGATCAGGCTTTTACAACAGTGCTAATAATCTTTTTTCCTAGTATCGCGTCGTAAATTCTTCCAGGCACAGTCGCATTTACAACTTGACACATCGCCTTAGAGTCTTTCGATATTTGGTACACGCCTGTTATCTTGCCTTTCATCCCACCAGTTACGTCATATTTCCTAGAGCTGCCGCTCATTGCAAGTATGCTAGACAAATTTTCTTTTGTTACCATTTTGATTAGCTTTGCCTTCTTGTCAAGCTTCGGATCAGCAGTAAAAACGCCATCTACATCTGTGCCTATTATTATTTTATCTGGTTTCATTTTTTGAGCAATTGCTCTGAAGACCTCTTCTGTCGAGGCTATTGAGAATCCCATCTGTGAGTCAATCATCACGTCTCCATATACTATAGGAACAAAACCTCTGTTTAGCGCCTCCCTTATGTTGCCGAAGAAGCCTTTCTCTATTCTTCTCTTTCTTGAAATTGCGAAACTGTGCGGAGAGAAGGAAAATACTGGAATTCCGAGCTTTATCGCCCTATCAAGCACTATCATATTAAGTGCATTTGCGGCTTGCTCAGTTAATGTTCCTCCAATAATATTCTTGCTACCTTTTAGCCCTTCATTAACTTTGAACTTCTTAGCATAGAAATGAGGAAAAGAGCCACCGCCATGCCCGATTATTACATCAATCTTCGCCTTTCTTCTCGCTGAATCTATCTCTTTAAGCAATCGATCTATCACGCCGTTCCTCGCAACCTCTTTCTTATTTATGTCAGTTATAATGCTGCCACCAATTTTAACAAGATAAAGTTTATTTTTCATATATTCATCTTGTACGCTTAATCATTTTGTTTATAATTTACTTCTGTCTTTATTTCACCATATATAGGTTTTGTTTTCTGCGTAGAAACGAATTTTTCTAGTTCCTCTTTGTTATCAGACATTATTACTATTGAGGGCCCAGTGTCTGTCGTCATGAAGATGTTCCCTCCGTTCTGCCTGAATTCTATAATCTGTTTTATAAGTTTAAGACTTTTCTCCGTTTGAATAATGACACCGTTGGCATGAAGGATAGCAGTTAAACGAAACATTTCCTTTTCTGCAAGTTCCATCAAACTTTTTGGTTCCATTTTTGAGCTTAACAACTGCAAGATTTCATCGTCTTTTCCATTAATCCATGCAGGATAAAATGGTGAAGACATCGCAGTATCGTGCGCTTTTAGAGTTGTTATATTATGGGAATCTGGGAAGGCTGCAAAATTGAAGTTGTTTGCGTCTAGAGGCATATTTACTGCGTATGATTCAGCCTCGTTGATGCTAGGAAAAGATATCCATATCGCCAAGCCGCCTGCTGCGGATCTGGTTCCTGATCCAGAAACCAACCTGGCAAACCTAGAAACGAAATCCTTATCTCTAGCTGCTTTTTCTCCAAATACATTAGAGATTAGAGCCCTTGCTGTAGCTGCAGCCACAGCTGCAGATTCCCCGAGACCCTTTGCTTTTTCGTATCTCTTTTCTCTATTTATTTTAAAAATAAAAGAGCCTTCTATATTTGTAATTCTTCTGAAGATGTTAAGAGCTTTGGTCGCTCGCTTTGTGTAGCTATCGCTCATCTCTCCATCTAATGAAACTATGTCTTTTCCTTTTTCTCTTATATATTCGCAGGTACATTTTGCAAGACTAAAGTTTGTAGCTATTGAAATCGAAGGGGTGAAAGCAATATTCAGATTTTTATCATAATACCCAAGAAACTTTGATATCGCAGTTATTGGATACCCTTCCCCGTAGCTTACTTTCCCGATTTCTGGCCCTGGTTCATAATTTTTAAGTTCTTTGTAAAATCCTTTTGTCTTAAGAACATCAGAGATTGCTCTGCCTTTTACATTAAGCTCCTCCAACGAACTTTTATCAAATACAGACTCCCCCATAATTGATCATGTTTTAATTATATGTGCGCTATTCGCAATTCTCAATATTGTAGGGACTGCGTTATATTTTATAGCTTCCTCTTTGACCTTATCTGCATCTTCTCTTCTTACGAAAGTGAAAACGTTGCTACCGCTAACCACAAGATAGCTATTCCAAAAAGATGTAATCTCATTCAATCTATTCATGTAAGTTTGCATTTCTTCAGTTATGATTCTTACGCCAACGTCCCTCAGCAGACCATGCCATTCGTGCGTATCTCTTTTAGCAAGTTCAAATATCCCTTTGATATCTTTCTTCCCTGCTAGGCTCTTTAATTCTCGGCCTCTTGCATCTGCACTTGCAATCCTCTTCCAGTAATCTTTGTGTTTCACTATATTTTCATGTATAAGGTCTGCAGAAACTCTCTTTGAAGACTCAAAGTGACATGCTACTATTACATAATCTGCAAAATCACTCGCGCTCAATAACGCTTCCGTTTTTGGTAACTGACCTTCTATTTTCGGCGTAATTGTTAAGCCACCATAAAGGCTTCTTCCTACGCTCTCTGAAATGGTTCTAAAATCATTTTCATATTTCCTTATGTTTAAAGAGTCACCGCAGAGTTCTGCGACGCACCTTCCCATAGCAGCAGCGCCAGCGTCTGAGCTTCCGCTTAATATTTTGTAATTATTAGACTCAAAGGACAAATTGTAGGATGAATCTAGATTCAGGTGGTCAAGCATCTTATCTCTATATTTATCCAGGAGCTCAAACGGGGATCTTTCTCCGGGCTTTGCTTCGATCTTCTGCCCATTTAAGATTCCTCTTCTTGGCTCGCGTCCCACGTAAACGACAGTTTCTGCAAATATATCTTCATTTATTCCAGTGTATGCTATGCCTGCTGTGGTATACAGAGGAAATCTATTAATTTTATCTGAGATCCCTCCAAGAAGGATCACACCCATAGTGGGGTAAGCTCTTGCCTTTACACTAGCTGCAATAGTTTGTTCTGAGATTTAATCACCGAGTTTCTTAAATCTAGGTTTGGAATATTTATTAGCAACGAGATCGTACAGTAATTGACGAGCTGAAACTGCAAATGACGAGATACAACTGCAATTGACGATACGCAACTGCAAATGACGAGGTAAAATAAAGAATTAAAAATATCAGGCACAGAAATTGCATGCCTATGAGTAATCCAAAAATTGTAGTTGGTGGAGTACCAAGCGTTGGAAAGACGAGTATATGTGGCTACTTGGCAAGAAAGTTTGATATAGACATGGTACTGTCTGGAGACTATTTGAGGGAATTCTTGCGAGGTGCTGTTGAAGATGATAAACGTTATGAGATTTTGAAAACAAGCGTGTATGACGCTTGGAAAAGGTTTGGACTTAGAACTAAGGAAAACATAGTAAAAGGTTACGTAGAGCAGGGGAAGGTTATGTCAGTAGGCCTTAATGCAGTCATTGAAAGAGCAATTAAAAATGATGAAAAGCTCATCATGGAAACTTTGTATTTTTTACCTGAAAACTTTCCTTCTTTAAGAGATGAGAGTGTAATTCCTGTTTATATCCACGTTTCTTCTCCAGAAAGATATAGAGAGATGATACTTGAAAGGGAACGGTTTACCCATCCTGGACAACCTGGAGATAGGCTCGCTGCGCAGATGGACGCCTATCAAGCAATTGCTGAGTATACTTTAGAGCTTTGCAGAAAAGGTGGCGTCAAGACCTTCGATAATTTAGATTATCTTAAGACTAGAGAAGAGATAACCCAATTTGTAGCCTCACGAATTAGAGCTTAATTTTAGATCTTGACTTCTCCGCTGTCTATCTTTTTGACATACTCTTTGGCGTCGATGCCTTCGACAGTTATGTTCATGCTCTTGCATGTGCCGATCACCTGCTTGACCTTGTCAGCCATTGTGCTCCCGTAGAGAGAGGCTTCCTTTGCTTTTGCGATCTTCTTCAGCTGCTCAAGTGTTATGTTTCCGGCTACTTCCTCCTTCTTTCCTGAGCCCTTAGGAATCCCTAGCTCCTTTATTATCAGTGCGCTTGTTGGTGGGGATCCGACTTCGACAGTGAACGCCTTCGTGGTCGGGTTGACGGTAACCTTCACTGGCACCTTTACCCCTTCAAAAGCCTTCGTCTTCGCGTTTATCTCGTTGATTATGTTGGTTACGTTAACGCCCAATGGTCCCAATGCAGGGCCGAAAGGTGGCCCTCCTGTTGCCTTCCCTCCTTCAATCAATCCGTTTATTACTACATCCGGCATTATGACACCTTTTCAGCTTTCTCAATTATCCTAGCAGTGCTTGATTTTGTGGTGACTGGTATTGGCACCGCAACGTCCATTAACTCCACAGTTATCTCGTCCTTGGCGCTATCGACTTTCTTCACCTTTGCTTTGTAGCCCTTGAAAGGTCCTGAAAGGAACTCTACAGTATCGTTTATCGCTATCTCCTGCACGTGCTGCTTCACCTCAAGCATCTTATCAAGCTCCTCCTGGCTAAGAGGCTTTGGAAGCATGCCCTTCACGTGGGGCTCATTCATTATCAGCTCCCTTACCGCTACCTCGTTCTCGGCTTCAATTATAAGATACCCCCGCATTCCCTCTACTAATACCACAGAGTGTATCGGAAGCGTGGACTTCGAAACCTTACTCTCGAGTATATCTGCGGTTATCTTCTCCTGACTTGACGTTACTCTTACTACAAAATACAATTTGTCACCGTTGAATAGAACGCTACGCTATGCTAAGCGTTCATCATTTTATATTTAGTAGCAGCTTATTTATATAACTATCTTACAGAGAATGCGATAGTAAAGATTTGAGTGTATGAAGAGCCATTTGAAGCTTAGTTATAGAGGCATACTGAGGCAGACGCTTAGCAAGAAAGAGCATGAAAATGCAACTAAGAGCTACGATGTGTTTGGCAACATAGCGATCATAGACAGCAGTGGTAGTGCAGCAAAGAAGATAGCTAAGGCAGTAATGTTGGTGAACAAGAACGTGGAGACAGTTTTGCGGAAACGAGGTGCAGTTGAGGGGGAGTACAGAATAAGAAAGTTTGCATATGTGCTTGGAAAGAAGAATTACCTTGCAAAATATAGGGAAAACGGGGCGGTGTTCGAGTTTGACGTGAGGAAAACCTTCTTCTCTTCGAGACTCGCATATGAAAGACAGCGAATAGTGCAGCAAGTTGGAGACAAGGAAAATGTGGTTGTGATGTTTGCTGGGGTTGGCCCTTTTGCGATAGAGATTGCGAAGCATCATAAAAATTGCAAGGTTGTTGCAATAGAACTGAACAAGAACGCTTATGTCTACATGCTGAAGAACATTAAGATAAATAAGACGGTGAACGTCTTGCCTGAGCTCGGCGATGTCAAAAAAGTTGCGAAAAAGTACGCTGGATTCGCAGATCGGATAATCATGCCTCTGCCGAAAGACGCCTATAGGTTCCTTCCAGAGGTGTTGAGGGTAGCTGGAAAGAGATGTGTAGTACATTACTACGCCTTTGGCAGGAGCGAAAACGCATTTGCAGAGCATACTATTAAACTTAGGAGCTTCTTCGTCGGCAAAAAGAGGGGTTTCAGGGTGCTTGGAAAGAGGGTTGTAAGGCCGTATTCTGCGAAGGAAATTGAGATTGTCTTGGACTTTGTCATCAAGCGCAGCTGAAACGAAGCCATCCGAAAGGTTAAAATACCATGAGTTCCATATGATATGTGTTTTAGTAAGAAAAAAACTAAAACAAGTTTGAACTTTGCCGATAAAACGGCAAACTTCAATGCTATGTTTTTAAGAATGTTATCAAACATAAGATATACAGAGGGTTTTATTCGTGTTTTAAATGGCTAAGAAGAACCTAGAGAATAAACTTTTGGCGGTCGTTAGGGTTAGGGGCACCACTAAGGTGAGGCCAAGCATATCAGAAACTCTGAAGAGACTTAACCTGAAGAAGGCAAACAACATGATACTATTATACAGCAATAAGTCAAACATCGGCATGCTTAGCAAGTGCGTGGATTTTGTCACATTCGGAGAGGCGGACAAGGATCTTGTCGAAAAGATACTTAAGAAGAATGGTGTGAATGCAAGCAAGGAAAGCATTGATGAATTATTTAGCGGCGAGAGCGACCTGAAGAAGATGAAGGTGAAGCTTCCGTTTAGGATGCGCCCACCGAAGCACGGATACGAAAGCATTAAGGCAGGATACACTGCAGGGGGAGCACTTGGATACAGGGGAAACGAGATTAACGAACTAGTAAGGAGAATGTTGTGATTATATGGTATTAAGAAATAAGAAAAGAAGCAGAAAATACTTAGGAAGCAGAAGATGGGGGGTTGGCAACATAAAGAATGCTAGAGGAAAGGGGGACAGGGGCGGCGTAGGAAAGGGCGGGGTAAAGCACAGGTTCACATACGTGGTAGTATATGAGAGAGACAGCATAAGAAAGAAGGGCTTCCCTAGCAAGAACAAGAAGTACTACAAGGAGATAGACCTGTCGCTCATACAGGATATGGCGAGAAAATCAAAGGACCAGAAGCCTACCTTCGAATTGAAGGGATATAAGGTACTTAGTGACGGCATGCTCGACAAGGCGGTGGTGATAAAAGCGAGCAACTTCTCGAAGGCAGCTGAGGAAAAGATAAAGAAGGCTGGAGGAGAGGCCGTAAAAATATGATAAGTTGTTTCGGTACTGATCTTAATGGATAAATTAAAAATTGCCTTTTATTCTGACACTTACCTTCCTGCGAAGGACGGTGTAGTAACTTCGATGCTTAACTTCAAGGAAGAGCTTGAAAAGAGAGGCCACGATGTATACATCTTCGCAAGTGGAGACTCACAATCTAGGAAGAAATACTCAAAAGGCAGAGTTCATATAACAACAGGAATCAAGTTCAAACCTTATCCTCAGTATAAGATAGCGATATTCCCATACAGAGCAATGATTAAGCTAAATTCTCTTGGTATAAACATCATGCATGCGCAGACACCTTTCAGCATGGGCATAGCTGGAATGACGTTTGCTAAGCTTGGTGGATATCCTATCGTTGGCACATTCCACACTATGATAAACAATAGTGAGATTGTCAAACATTATTACCCGAAAAATAAGATGCTGAAGAAGTTCACTAGCAAGTACATGATGAAGTACGTCAAATTCTTCTACAACAACTGCGACGCTGCGATAGCGCCTAGTCCTTTTGTTGGACGAATGCTAAGCAAGATAGGAGTTAGAAATTTGCATGTAGTCCCGAACAGTGTTGACGTGCGAAGGTTCAACCGTAGGGTTGGTGGGGATTCTCTTAGAGAAAAGTTGGGTATAAAAGACGGGGAAAAGATGGTGCTTTACATGGGCAGAGTGAGCGGTGAGAAGAGAGTAGACACGCTGATCAGAGCGGCAAAGGAAATCAGGAAAAGGGATGATAAAATAAAGTTTGTAATAGGAGGTACTGGACCGGCGGTTGACCACTACAAGCGCATGGCTCACAGACTCAAGGTGCACGACTCAGTGAAATTCATAGGTTATGTGGAAGAGAGCGTTCTTCCGAATGTCTACGCTTCGTGCGATGCGTTCTGCCTACCATCTGTGTTCGAAACGCAAGGCATAGCTGCGCTTGAGGCGATGGCCACAGGCAAGCCAGTTATCGGAGCAGATAGAATGGCGCTGAACGAGATAATAAAGGAGGGGGAGAATGGGGAGAAGTTTGGAGGAGGAAATTACAGAGAGTGTGCAAGGAAGATAGAAAAGGTTTTAAATAACACAGACGCATATACAAACGGAGCGATAAATACAGCTAAGGAATTTGCGACAGAAAAGGCGACGGATAAGCTTCTTGATGTTTATAAACTAATCTTGCAAAATAGTTAGCAAGGCGATTTACTGACAACGGGACCGGGAGAAACTAAAGAGATAATGGAAGATAAGAAGGAGCAAAGCGTTCCGCTCTCACCAAAGGAGCAGAAGATAGCGGAGATAAGGAAGACTATAGAAAACGAGAGAAAAAACAGAATAATCCTTATAGACAGCATTAAGAGGATGCGAAGGAGGATCGCATACAAGCAGGCCGAATATGCAGCGCTTTCTAAGCTGGTTAGCATCGCACCAGAGAAGACTAAGAGCATAGGCTATTTGAAAAGAATGAAAGAAAGGTTAGAGTTCAGAATCTCTACAGAAGCGTCATCGCTTACACTGGAGAAGGAGCTCATAAGGAAGATTAATGATATTGATGCAGAACTTGACAAAGCAATAAAGGGATACAAATTAAAGAAAAAGGTAGATTTGATAAACGGAGACATAACAGACATAAACAAACAGATTGAAGAACAGGAGAAGAAGATTCTGGAGTCAAACAAGACTCTTGATGATCTATACTCAAACCTCAGGAGCCTTACAGGCTTCAGAGGAGAAAGGAAGCAGAGCGGAAGCAGAGAGAGAAGGCCAGGAAAGCAGCAGAAGAACGCTGAAATAAGTCTTGCAGACATCGCAGTTATGAAAGACAAGAGGGGCGGGGACCTTTTGAGCAACAGCGACATAGAAGCAAGTAGCAATTAGGTGTTGTTTTGAAGTTAAAATTTTACGGAGCAGCAGGGGAAATCGGAAGAAGCTGCATATTAATTGAAGGAGGCGGCGCCAGGGTGCTGCTGGACTGCGGATTGAAGCTTGGAAAGGAGATCGAATATCCAGTAATAGATGACGAGGAGTTTAAGAGTATAGACGCGATAGTGCTATCTCACGCCCACCTTGACCACTGCGGATACCTTCCACACATCTATAGCACAGGATATAATGGCTACATCTACACCACCAAGCCCACATTCGAGCTGGTAACTGTGCTTTTGGCAGACTTTATGAATATCTCCCATCCGAAGAACGTTACGAAGGATGGGTTCAACAGGGTCAACAAGCACTACAAGATTGTAGAGTACCTGAAAGAGTTCAGAATCAAGGGGTTGAAATTCAGGATGCTGCCTGCAGGGCACATCTTGGGAAGCTCTCTTGTGGAGGTAACCGATGGAAAGCACAGGCTCCTTTACACTGGCGACATGTCCTTGAAGAAGACAAGGATCCTAGAGCCAGCATACACTGAAAACCTGAACGCAGATTCTCTCATAATAGAGAGCACGTACGGTGGCGCGAAGGACGAGTTTCCTAACGAGCAGGAGCTGACGAAAAAGCTTCTTGCCAGCATAAAAGAGACCATAAACAAGGGAGGGAAGGTCGTGATACCAGCTTTGGCTGTTGGCAGGGCGCAGGAGGTGCTCTTCATGCTTGATGACTACATGAGGTCGGGGCTCATCCCGAAGGTGCCGATATACGTAGATGGAATGATCACAAAAGCAATGAGGATACACAGGCACAACGTGATATTCTGTAGGATAGAGCTGCAGCAGAGGATCCTGATGAGCGAGGATGACCCGTTCAAGAGCGTGAACTTCCATAACATCACCACAAAACAGATGCGTGGAAAGGCTATGATGGAAGACGAACCGAGTCTTATAGTCACCACAAGCGGCATGCTGAACGGAGGGCCTGTGCTGAAATATCTGGAGAAGCTTGCTGCAAACGAGAAGCATAAGCTGATGTTCGTAAGCTATCAGGCAGAGGGAACCCTTGGAAGAAAAATCCTGGAAGGAATGAGAGAGATAGAGCTCGCTGGGAGGAAATATCATTTGAGGATGGAAGTTGAGCAGTTCAGAATTTCTGGGCACGCAGACAAGCCACAGCTGCTAAGGTTCATAAGCAAGGTAAACGGCCTCAAGGAGATATTCGTAGTGCACGGAGAACCAGAGAAGCAGAGGGACATGCATGAGATGCTTTCTAAGAAGTACAAGGTGCACGTGCCTGTGCTGAAGCAGGAGTTCGAGCTGAAGTAGAAAGATAAACACGCAGCCTGTTCCTGAATAAATATCTTTCATACTAAATTAGAGCATGCACTCAGCAACCACTCTTCCTCTTCATCCCGGCAGAGCGCCCAGATGGCTCTACGGAAGGATGGTGAAGCTCGGCAGGGCTATTTCTATTACTATAATGGATGAGTACGGGCCGGACGAGCTACTCAGGAGACTTAGCGACACCAACTGGTTTCAAGCGCTTGCGTGTGCGATGGGATATGATTGGCACAGCAGCGGCACCACTACGGTGACAATTGCAGCCCTCAAGGAGGCGCTCAACGAAAGCAAGGAGATATTCATAGCCGGTGGCAAGGGAAAGGCTGGAACTAATACTCCAAATGATATAGTCAACGGTGTTGACGCACTTTCAATCCCAGAGAAAGCTGAACAGTTCAAGGAGTACAGCAGACTTGCTGCCAAGATAGATGCAGGTCTAGTGTACGATAACATAGGTATCTACCAGCACTCTTTCATATTCACAAAAGACAAGTGGGCAGTGGTACAGCAAGCGATGGAACAACATGGGAGCAGGGCGATAAGGTTCCACTGGTTCAGCGACCTGGTTGACGAGAAGGACATAGCGAACGAGCCCCATGCTAGCATCGATACGAAGATAAGGAAGAGTTCTCTAGACCTCACATTTAACCAGAACGAATGGGCCAGGAGCGGCAGTGTTGAGGCTTTGCAGGATTACGAAAAGATACTTACAAACACATATCCAGACAGACACGGAATAATATACAATATAGACGTAAGTAAGAGGGCAAGGGAAGCCATAAGGAGGGCCAATGAGGTAGAACCAAAGGATTACAAAGAGCTGATGCTAGTGAAAGGGGTTGGGAGAGCTACGCTGAGATCATTGGCTTTCGTATCTTCGCTGATTTTCGACAAAGAGCTCGCATACAGGGATCCTGTTGCCTATTCATACAATCTTGGGGGCAAGGATGGCGTACCATTTCCAGTACCAAGAAGAACATACGACAAAGTGATAGAGAGCATGGATCACATAATAGACGCGACAAACATTGACAGGCAGGAGAAAATAAATGCGATGAAACGCCTCAGTGCGTATATGAGCAATGCAACAGTTTAGAGAGGAAAATTTCAGTACCAGCAGACTTTAGCCGTGTTTATTATAATAATTTAAGATATTGGAGTATGTGGATTTGGCAAGATTAAGAACCTGAGTCTCATTCGCGTACTTTGTCAGATAGTATGCTCCTACTTTTATGACCACGTTCTTGTAAGATAAACCGAGAAGATAGATTGAAATCGGAGGTGTATTATTCGAAAGACCCTCTTCACCTAGGCCAAGAGGGGTGAAGTTGGATACTATATAGAGTTCGGCAGGCGCTCCTATTTGACTTGTCACGTTCACGGAGTTGATACTTTGAACATAAGAGCTATTTGTGAAAATTAAGATATTTGGGCACAACATTAGCTGAGATGTAAGGTTTTGGGTTGTGTTGAAATCGCTCGTTTTTAGGAAAATAATGAACGGTATTTTTGGATTCAGCTCTCCTTGGAGTGACGTGTTTGATAGAACGTCGAAGTTAGAAATAGAATATAAGCCAATATAGGTTCGTGTACCTTCGCAGGAGTAGTTTGACTTTATAAGAGTATGATTTTCTTTGCTAGAGTAGTAGTCTGAACTGTTTGGACCGAATGTGTTATTTATTATGCTTAGATTTAGTATCCTACTTGCTGAGGCATTCCAAAAACTTAAATTTTGAGATGAGCTAGCGATAGTAGTGGTTTGGAGCAAGCGGGTAGTAGTAGCAGTTGTTGATGTATATGTTTTAAGTTGCGGCATGTAAACGAAAATTATTAGCGCGATTATTAGGATCAAAACTATAATTGAGATTATGACCATATGTCCCTTATTTTTGCCTTGAGAGAGAGGTTTGGATAGGTTTTGGTCTGTTGAACTCGTGTCTTCACTTGGATTACCACTTACAAGATTATTCAAATCATCCATTCGACCATCCTGATTTCATATCAATATTGATTTGATAGTTAACTTATTAATTAAGTTGTTAAATTTCATACTTTTTATGGGGGTGTTAAGATCAACTAAGTACCACCTGTACCCCCTTCGCAGCAGCACTGTGGGCTAATACAACCTTGTGCCCCCGAAGGGCAGACAGCTGTAGATCCATATACAGTTCTACATGTTGTCAAGCTTGAAGAACATCCGTTGTAATTTAGAGTGCAAGAAATTATGCTGGTGGTAGTAGCTGAAGTTGTTGTGGAAGCGGTGGTTGAGGTAGTTGTATGAGTAGTTGTTGAGGTTGTAGTAGAAGTAGTGGTATGAGTAGTTGTTGAGGTTGAAGTTAATGTTGAAGTTGTAGTTAATGAAGTAGTGGTTGGAATTGAAGTGGAGGTTGTGGTGGAAGTTGTAGTTAATGAAGTAGTGGTTGGAATTGAAGTGGAGGTTGTGGTGGAAGTTGTAGTTAATGAAGTAGTGGTTGGAATTGAAGTGGAGGTTGTGGTGGAAGTTGTAGTTAATGAAGTTGTAGTAGAAGTAGTGGTATGAGTAGTTGTTGAGGTTGAAGTTAATGTTGAAGTTGTAGTTAATGAAGTAGTGGTTGGAATTGAAGTGGAGGTTGTGGTGGAAGTTGTAGTTAATGAAGTAGTGGTTGGAATTGAAGTGGAGGTTGTGGTGGAAGTTGTAGTTAATGAAGTTGTAGTAGAAGTAGTGGTATGAGTAGTTGTTGAGGTTGATGTGGAGGTTGAAGTTGATGTAGTTGTTGATGTAGTAGCGAAATTAGCAGTCTCATTTATGTTGCTGCTGATTGAAGCTATTGTAGTTACGTTAGAGATACCTGCATAGCATCCTGTTCCAGAGCATGCCCAAGCCGTAAATGTATTAGCGCCGATAGGCACTGCGACCAATCCAACAGAATTACCACATAGATAGGTGACATTTAATCCACATCCCCAACTGACTCCTTGCTCTACTTTCCCTGCGCCAGTAGGGTTGCAGTTAGTGGTGACATAACAGAGAGTATTTATGGTCGTCGTACTAACGGTGGTGCTGGTTGAAGTAGAGGTGGTAGAAGTGGAAGAAGTTGACGAAGTAGATGGTACTGTGGTGGAAGTTGAACTGGTGGAAGTTGTGGAGATAGAAGTGGAATAGATGCCAGGATTTGTCACTTTTGTCCTGACTGTGCCTACAACACCAGCCAAGTTTGATTCAGACTGTGTATTATACTTTACCCAGAGCGTACCTGTGAATGACGTGCCTATTGCGTTAGAGGAAACAGGGCAGCTAAAAGAAGCACTCGTCTGAGTGCCTGACAAAAGTGTAATGCTTGTTGGGGTGTAGGAAGATGGAGGTGTGGAAGAATTTGAGCAGCCGTAACCAGTTATAGTCAATGTCCCGATAGCCTCCCCAAATTGTGCTATTAGAAGCCCGTTGCCGTACATTATCGGATTTTGGCAGTAGAATGGTGAGGAGGAGGTGCACGCACTTGCTACTTCTGGTCTGCTGAATGCGCCAATCTGGAAAAATGCCATTATTAATATCACTACTACCAATATCGACCATCCGTAAGTCGTCAAGTACTCTAAAGATGCTTGCATTTTGGTGCTTTTGCGTTTCATTTCCTTTCCCTAGTAAAGTCTACTAGGAAGGTAAAAACCTTAATAACATAGGTATCTTCAAATATGGCCTAAGGATAATCTTTTTATATATTATCTGACAAATGAAAATATAGCTCTTTTTCCCGTATGGACTGCAGGTTTGCAGGAGGGGCTTTTATGGTAACAATAAAGGAGGATGAACTCACAAAGTTCATCGCAGAGAATAAAGGAAAGAGGAAGTTCAAGCAGAGCGTAGAGCTTGCGATAAACTTCAAGGAAGTTGACTTCAGCAAGCAGGAGAACAGGCTTAACCTTGATATTCTGCTCCCTAACGGGAAGGGAAAGTCCACTAAGATTGCTGTTTTTGCAACCGAGAGGAGCCTGATAGAGGCTGTGGGCAAGGCTGGAGCGGAAGTGATAGATGGAACTCAACTGGACAGCATTGCAAACGACCAGGCGAGGCTCAGATCTCTGTTGAATTTTGAGCTTTTTGCACAACCAAGCCTTATGCCGAACATAGCAAAGCTCCTGGGACAGTTTCTGGGACCTAGGAACAAGATGCCAAAGCCGCTGCTAGGAAGCATGAACATGCAGAACCTCGCAGTAGAAGCAAACAGAAGAATAACGATAAGGAACAAGGGCAAATTCCTACCTACCATACATTGCGTGATCGGAACTGAGGATCTCGAACCTAAGAAAATATACGAAAACCTGAACGAAGTGGTGAACACTGTATCGAAGAAGGTTGGACAGAACAGGATAAGATCCATTTATGTGAAGATGACGATGAGCAAGCCAGTAAGATTGATGTGAAAAAATGAGAAATCAGTTTACAAAAGAGGATGCGGAAGACAGCGTTCAGGCACTCATAAAGTTAAGACCGAGCATGAAGCTTGACAATCTAAAGGCCGCCTTAATGAGTGGAGACAAAGATTTTTCGATGTGGTTTGATCTTGTGGTTACCGAATTCCCGCATTTATCAAAGCAGAATCAAGAAAAGGGCTTAGACGCGCTTCAAAAAGTTATTGAGAAGAATGAGAAAATTACTACGGAAGATATGACGAAGCTGCTGACGATAGTGGAGTCAATGTGCCCACTATTAAAAAAGTGATATTATGATGATTAAGACCCAAAAGGTTGAATATGTAAAGAAGCTTCAGGGGGAGATAAAGAAGTACAACGTAGTCGGAGTTATGCCGATAAACGCGATTCCTGACAGATTACTTCAGAAGGTCAGGAACGGAATAAAGCCAGAGGCAAAGATCATAATCGCAAGGAAGAGCCTCATGCTGAAGGCGCTGGAGCCTTACAAGGAGTACGAGCAGCTCAAGAAGTACGTGACCGAAAACTCTGCGCTCATAGTGGCGAACGGAGACATCTTTGACATCTACAAGCGAATAAACTCAAACAAGCTGAAGCTAGCCGCGAAGCCGAATCAGATAGCACCAGAGGACATTAATATAGAGTCTGGAGAAACGACGATACAGCCAGGGCAGGCGGTGACAGACCTGAAGGCTGCGGGAATAGACGTTCAGATACAGAAGGGGAAGGTGGTGATAGGCAAGAGCAAAGTCCTCGTGCCAAAAGGGCAGAAGATAAGCCTTGCAGTCACTAAGGCGCTGAAGATGCTTGGGATAACACCTTTTGAGGTATCACCAAAAGTCAGCGGCTTTGTATCCGGAGGACTCATGTTCACCCAGGAGATACTCAGCATAAACCCAGAACAGTTGGAAAGGAGATAGTCATAGCGTTCACTTCCGCAGACATCTTAAGCACAGAAATAGGATACGTAACTCAATACAACATATCGAAGTTATTAGGAAGGGATATCTTGGGGCGTTGGGGCTGGGCATAGCTACCAAGTCTTATGAGCCAGGGATTGTTGAGATGTTAATATCACAGGCGATCAGAGAAGCGATGGGGATGCCGAAGCCAAAGAACCGGACCTGAGCCAGCTCCGGCGGCTACGCCGACAGGAGACCAGCCTACTCGCTCCGACCGCTAGCGCTTGAAGGATGATCCTATGGTAGAGATATTGGGATGCGGATGTAGAATAGACAAGGGAAAGTACATAGTGGGAGAAGGGTGCAAAAATTGCGAAGAGTGCAATGTGGTTGCAAAGCTGCATCCTTTTGGTGACAAAAGGATTGAGAAAATAGAGTATGGATGAGTATGCCGAGCTTGTAGTTGTGGATGCGCTTGCGCATCGGCTGGATGTGCATGTGGGTGCGGGGGAGCTATAGGTGGATGTGGTTGGGTTACAGGAGGCATTAAGGCAACCAATCGAACCGATACCTGCAAATCCTGAAGTAGCAAAAGCAGTTGAGGAAAAAGAAAAAGAGCTAATTAAGAAAAGGGAAGAGGAAATTCAAAAGATTCAGCAAGAAAGAAATGCGTGGAGACAGCAGCATGCTGGCGATTCGTTCTCTGAGTAAGCTTATTCACTTTATAAAGAATGGTTGGTAGTGATTCACCTTCTGTTAAAACGCCTGAAATTACTGACCGCTGTCTTCTCTCCCAAATCGTCTATTCCTATCAAAATCATATCTCCCAAATCCTCCACGTTGCTGTCTGATCGGAAGCTGGATGTTTCTGAAAGGCTCCAGATTCAATCTTATCTCAGACATCCTCACATTTGCGTAATCCTCGATATCTAACAGTGCTCTTTTCTGAGTTGGATCCATGAGTGTGATGGCTCTACCCTCTTTGCCCATCCTTGCTGATCTTCCAACTCTGTGCACATACACCCTGGCTCGTCAGGTGCGCCGAAGTTTATTATGTCTGTTATGCCAAAAATGTCGAGACCTCTTGAAGCTATGTTTGTCGCGATTAGGAACTGCGCACCGTTCCTGAATTCTCCTAATGACTTTTCTCTTGCAGATTGTGTCAGCCCTCCATGAAGCAGTATTACCTTGAACTTCTGACTGGAAAGAACGCGTTGTAAGGTATTTGCCTCGTACTTTGTCCTTGCAAATATTATCGCCTTCTTTGGCGAGTACTCTTTTATGTATGCAAGCAGTCCAGAAAACATCAAATTTCTTGGAATTATCGAATACATCTGCTTTATCGTACTCACTGTTAGAGTTTCCTCTTCCCCTACGTTTACTTTGAGTGGGCTTCCTTCAACAAACCTCTCAACAACCTTGGTTATGGCACTTGGCATTGTAGCTGAGAAAAGCATCATCTGCCTGTTGCTGGGGGTATTTGAGAGGATAAATTCAACGTCGTCTATGAACCCCATGTCAAGCATAATATCCCCTTCATCGAGGACCACAAACTTTATCTTTCCTAATTTTAAAGCTCCCCTGTTGAATAAGTCGATAAGTCTTCCTGGAGTGCCAACAACTATATCAGTACCTGACCTTAGCTCTCGTATTTGCATGCTTATCGAGGCACCTCCATACACTGTCGTTGTGTTTACATGAAGCGGATCGCCAACATCCTGAGCAAACTTGGTAACCTGAGGGCAAGCTCTCTGCGTAGGCACTATGATCAACGCTTCTGGAGCGCCAGTTTGATTTAGCATTTGCAATATGGGTAATATGAATGCCCGCCGTCTTTCCCGTACCGGTCTTTGCCCTAACAATAACATTCTTCCCATTCAGTATATCAGGGATTATCTTCTCCTGGACTTCTGTCGAGGAGGTGAAGCCTATCCTTTTCAACGAGTCCACTAACTCTGGTTTAAGATTCATTTCTTCAAATTTTTTCAACTGAACACCGCAAAATAAGGAAAAATAGACTTTTTCTCATTATTTTTATGCTATTTATTGGAAGAATGTCTTATATAGAGCTTTCTATTACACAGGCATTATCGTATTAATAATCTTTTTGCTGAAATATTTTTATGGACGAAATCCACAAAATTGGGGGAGTAATTCTAAAGGACAAGAAATTTTTGTTGGGAAAAACAAATGGGAAATTCATGATGCCGGCGGAACAGTAGAGAAGGGAGAGGCGGACATCGAATGTCTAAGGAGGGAATTAAAGGAGGAGTTTGGTGTAGATCTAGCATCATACAAGTATCTAGATACCTTTGAAGATCCGGCGGCTTTGGACCCCACGAAAATGGTCGTAATGAAGGTGTATCTAGTTGAGATTAGAGGGGAACCCAAGGCGCAGTCTGAGGTTGATGAGAGTATGTATGTGAACTCCAAAACAAAAGGCATAGAAATGGGTTCGATAGCCAGGGATTTTGTGATACCTGCATTAGTAAAACGAAAGTTAATCGAATAGCTTTAAGTATGCTATTTATATTTTTGTGCTGCTTATAATACATTATACGTAATTATATTCAGGCTTTTTAGGCCTTATAAATTTAGGTGCTAAAAAAATTAATGCTTAGGTGAATCTTAATGGAATACATATATGCTGCACTCTTACTTGATGCGGCTGGAAAGGAGATAAATGAGAAAAATCTCATGGATGTGGTGAAAGCGGCAGGAATTACTGCTGATGAGGCACGCGCAAAGGCGATGGTTGCTTCCCTCAAGGGAGTCAACATAAAAGACGTCATAAAGAACGCGCAGAACATCCAGACAGCTGCACCTGCGGCTGCTGCTCCAGCTGGAGACAAGAAGGCTGAGAAGAAGCCAGAAGAAGAAAAGAAGAGTGACGAGGAGGCTAACACAGGATTGGCAAGCCTGTTCGGCTGATATCTAATGGAATTGTACGAGGATCTCGCTGAATACGCTGTAAAACTAGCAGATAGCAAGGGCTTCGATTACTCTGAGGCTTATGTAGAAGGTAGTTACGGCTCTTCATACGCGTTGGAGCAGGGTGTCCTTAACAACAGCGTTTATTTGGAGAAGATTGGAATCAGGATAAGACTTCTTAAAGACTCGAAAGCTTTACACATTCTCCACAAACGTGCTTGAGAAACAGAATCTCGCAAAGGCGATAGAAAAGTTTAAGGGATTTAAGGGCAAGGTCACTAAGCTATCGGAGGAGCAGACTGAGAAGGCGAAGTACAAGGCTCAAGAGAAGAAGTCAGTTGACGAACGCACTATTCTTAGAGACTTAATAAACCTCGACAAAGCGGTTGTTGCAAAGAAGTATGTAAAGTATAGAAGCCTCTATGGGGGTTCAGGAAGATCTGTAAGTTATTTCCTTAATTCCGAAGGGAGCGAGATAGTCGCAAACATCCCTTCAGTAAACTTTTTCATGAGCATAATAGTGGGGAACGGCACAGAAACAAGGCAGAGACTGCTTCAGCTTGGAGGAACTGGTGGATTTGAGAATTTTGACCTTAACAAAGTCGAGCCTTATGTGCTTGATGAAGTGGCGAATACGTTAAATGTGCTTGACAAAGGGGTAAGCTTAAGCAACCAGGAGATCAGAAAGATAACGAATGTGGTCATGGCCCCAGAGATCTCTGGCATCGCGGTGCATGAGAGCGTTGGGCATCCGCATGAGGCGGATAGAGTTTTCGGGAGAGAAGCCGCACAGGCAGGCACAACCTACCTGACTCCTAAAAATCTCGGTTTAGAGATAGGTAGCAAAGAGATAACGCTTATTGACGACCCAAACATTGCAGGAAGCAACGGCTTTTTCCTTTACGATGACGAAGGGGTAAAGGCGCAGAAGAAGATACTGGTTGAGAAAGGAGTCCAGAAGAATCTGCTAACAAATAGGGAGTACGCTTATGAGATGGGACAGAAGAGTAATGGAAGCTCGAGGAGTGACTCATACACTAACGAGCCGATAATAAGGATGTCAAACACTTATCTGAAGCCTGGAAATGCGAGCTTCGATGAGATAATAAGCGAGGCAAAGGACGGGGTTTACATAAAGAGCTTCACGGAGTGGAATATAGATGATACCAGAAGCTTTGAGAGGTATCAAGGAAACGAAGCTTATCTGATTAAGAATGGAAGGATAGGGAAGCCTGTAAAGAACTACAAGATAGAATCAAAGACTATAGATTTCTGGCACGCTGCAAAGCTAATGGGCAAGGATTTTGGTTTGTTCCTAGGAAATTGCGGAAAGGGAGAACCAATGCAGGGAGTTCCTGTCACTATGGGTGGGCCAACGACTCTGCTCTCTTTTGAAAAGGCGAGATGATGGATGCTGAAGATATTGTAAAGATGGGAATTCAAAACGGATTTGACGAGGTAGTGGTAAGCGCCTTTGACGCTAAGAGAAGCTATCTCAAAATAGCAAACTCGAAGATAGACTCGATAGTGACAAAGTATGAGAAATACGCTACGTTATTTGTATCTAGCAAAAAGAGAGTGTTCATGACAAACATAGATGGGTTTGAAAATGCTTACATACAAAAGTTGCTGGAAAAGACAAAAGTCAACATTAATGCTCTGACCCCAAAGAAGGATTATAATGGGATAGCCGAAGGGACATTCAAGTATGGAACGAAAGGTTGCATCTTCGACAAGAAACTTGCCAACTATACTAATGATACGATTACAGAGCAGGCACAAATCGTGATAGACAGTGCAATTGAACATGGAGCAGAGGTGGTTGCTGGTACTGTCGAAATGGGAAATTCGTTCAACCAACTTTCTACAAGTAATAAAGTTAATGTGGATAACAAATGTGCTTTTGCAAGATTATCTGTAAGATCTTTCAAGAACGGGAGATCTGCACAGCTAGTAACCGCAACAAAGAAGATTAGCGAGTTGGGTGCAGACAAGCTAGGAGCTAAGACAGCTGAACTTGTAGGGCTTGTGAAGAACTCGGGAAGAATAAAGGAGGGGGAATATGATATTGTTTATCTTCAGTCTCCTGCAGGTTTGCTTCTTTCTATAGCTAATGACATGGCATGCATAGGTAATGTTGAGACTGGAGGGTTCTTCACTGGGAAGCTTGGAAAGGTAGTTGGAAACAGGGATCTGACAATATACGATGATGGAATGAACCCCCATGCGATAGGGACTTCTCCATACGATGATGAGGGCTATCCTACCCAAAAGACTAAAGTAATCGATCGTGGGGTGCTAAAGAATTACCTTCATAACTATTCAACTGCCAAAAAGTACAAAACAGAAAGTACTGGGAATGCAGGCCTGGTTCTCCCAACATCAAATGTTTTTGAGTTAGAGCATAGAAAGAAGAAGAAAGACGTTGCTGCGCTCATAAGCGAGATGAATAAAGGTATCCTGATTACGAATACGTGGTACACTAGATATAGCAACTATCTTACGGGAGACTTCTCAACGGTTCCAAGAGACATAGCCATCTACGTAGAAAAGGGCGAACCGAAGTTTGCGATAAAGCAGGGCGATGTTAACTCAATGGTGGGGATAAGAATAACTGACAACAACATGAAGATGATGAAAAACATCGTATGCGTTGCCGATGACTTAATGCAGACTGCTTCATGGGACTCTGGGGATGATTATTACCTGACCCCGAGCATCTTGGTTAATGATGTTTGGGTGACCACGGCGTAAAAGCCTTTAAATAATTTTATATTGCAACTAAGTTTACTTGACCAGTGATCTTGATGGATGTTTGGATTGATAAGCCCAAGTGCACAGGATGCCATCACTGCAAGGACGTGTGCCCTGTAGCGGTGTTCGAACTTACCGACAGGAAGGATCTGACTGTCTCTAACAAGGATAACGCCCCTGAAGAGATGAAATGGAAGGGGGTCACAGAACCAGAGATACTCGCAAAATGGAAGGATGTTCAGGACGGACATAGACACTTCGCAGACACAAGCGACGGGACAAGTGGTGGGATATCTGTGGCGGTGAGTGGCTCCGCGTGCATCCTTTGCCAGGCTTGCCTAATAGAGTGCGAAGGGGAATGCATCCACATACTTGACGATCAGGGAACGGCTTACAAGTCGATTTACAAATAAATACTTTTTAAGGGCACACAACGCCACCTTGGAACTGCCCACAACCTGCGCCTACATCAACAGCACGCTAAGCATGAAGTATACCAGCAATCTGTCCATAGGGTACAGACATTGCACGTATTCTGCACCGTGCTGCTTGGTACAGCGCAAGTGCCTCCGCTTGTCTTGCAGCCCCATGCATAGTATGTGCCTCCAGAGCCCCCTACCAAGATGCATTGGTAAGCGTAGTTTGGTGAAGAGCAAATGGTTGTAGTAGGAGGAGCTGTAGTAGTAGAAGAGGTGGTTGAGGAAGTGGTAGTGGATCAAGGATTAGTCCAGGTTACAGCAACCTGACTTGAGCATGCATATCCAGAACAAGTGCCCAAGGCTGACTGATTTCCTACATAAGCTCGATAATTTACTGTTCCCGTTGTATGGCGAGTCACGAAACTTATTGAGCAAGGAGTTGATACGCACGTACCTATCCAAGTACCTGAAGTTGCATTGAAGATGTTGATACCGGCGTTGGTAAAGGTTGTATGGTTGGTTGTGGCAGTTAGGGTGACATAATTACCGATTGACTGAGTGGCGACGTTCGATGTCAGAGATATAGACCAGGGTGACCATTTTACATTAACCACGCTAGAGCATGCTAAGGAACCGGTGCAGGTGCTTAAGCCTGATGTTGTTCCCACATAAGCTTGATAGTTTACTGAAGCAGCTTTGTAAGAAAGCTCATAGTTTACTACACAAGGACTAGATACACATACTCCCACCCATTGACCAGCAGTTGCATTGAAGATGGTGATTGAATTGTAACTCGAAGCTGTATAGTTGGTTGTGGCGGTTAGAGTGATATAGTTGCCAACTGGCTGGATTGTAGGACTAGCAGTTAGAGAGATAGACCAAGGTATTGTAGTTGTGGAAGAAGTGGTAGTGGAAGAAGTGGTAGTGGAAGAAGAGGTGGTGGTGAGTTGGCATGAGGTGGTGCCGGTGCCATAGGTACTAGTACATGTGTTCCCTCCTAAGCTTGAATCGCACTGATCTCCAGCAGTAGCATAACCGAAGCCACCACCATACTTACCGCCCGTGGCAGCACAGCTGCCGGTGCAGGTATAAGCTGTTGAGCCACATCCTAAGTTCGTTGAGTAGCAGTACAGTCCTGTGTTCATTACGCAGGTCCATGCGTTGACACATGATGTTGCACTACCACCACAGTTACTTGTAGGATAGGTGAGACCACAGCTTGCAAATTCAAGTCCATCATAGCATGAACCAGTGCAAGTGTATGCCGAACTGCCACAAGCAGCTGAAGTTCCGCACGTAGAGCTGGAACCGTAGCATACCCATGAAGTTTGGTAGCTATCACCGTTGCCACTTATTACTGGGCAGTCTGAAGCACCCGTATTGCAATGATAGCTGTAACTTTGGGTTGTTGTGGATGATGATGTTGATGAAGAAGTGGTGGAAGATGAGGTTGATGATGAGGAGGTTGAAGTGGAAGAGGTGGTGGTGGTAGAGATGGAAGAGGTGGTGGTGGTTGAAGTTTGGAAGTTTGCGGTTATGGATCCGGAGTAACTAGTGGCAAATGCCGTACCAGTCACAGTGTTGACTGTTGCTCCAGATGTGATCCATCCATTGAAGGTGTATCCTGAAGGAGGCACTGCACCTATCACGTGCCTTGTACTTCCTAGGAACACAAGGACAGTGTTGCTGGGATATCTTACATTGTCAACGACCACGTTTCCACCCGGAATTGCTGAGTAAAGAGTTATCTTGTTGATCAGGTTGGATGAGAATGGAGATATTATGATACTAGTGTAACCAGTTGTGTATATAATATTAGAAGCAGTTATTGTTGGGCATGTTGATCCCTTGCAAAATTGGTAACTGATTGTGAAACTGGGATTGAACTGTTGTCCGATGTTTCCCACTTTCTTAGGTATAAGCGTTGTGTTGCAAACGATTACTGAACCTGCTGGAGCATTCGTAGGGAAACACGCTCCCACATAATTAGCACTTGTAAATTGCGGATAGAAAGTTACACCGTTCGAAGGAAAAGAGATCTCCTGCCCGAGATTGTTAATAAATTCAACAGCAAAGATACTGTTTATTGAGTTAACCAAGATTACTGCAGACTGACACGTTAAACCTGGAGAGATATAACAGACTGCAGGTGAGAAGGTTGATGGTGCAGTGATTGTTGTCACTGCAAGAAGAAAAACAAGTGCTATTGCGATTATGACAAAGGCCCAAGAATAAGTCATCAGAAACTCAATTGCAGGTTGTCCTTTCATCTAAGCACAATATAAGTTGGATAAGCAATAGTTATATTGTTTCCTATTGAGAGTAAATTGTTGAAAATATGATTGGGTTAATATACAGAAATGAAAATGTGGCCTCGAAGAATATTGCCGCTCGTATCATAGAAAAGAATGAGTTTGAGAAGTACGAGTTGAAAGGAGAAAGCTGTTTCAAGAAAGGGAGAATTGTCGCTTATGAAGTAAAGGCAGAACTTTACATGGCGCAGGAGGCGGATGCGCTGGGTTTTGAGGTTGCATATTTTCTGAGCACACATAGGAGTGCAAAAGGAATACCAGCGCTGACAGTCCACTCTGAAGGGAACTGGGGTAAGCTTGCTGATCTGGGAGGCGAGCCTAGAGAGTTATCTTTCGCAGCTCCAGTAGAGATGCTGCAAATGTTACGTGGGATAACTCACATAAAAGTGGATGGGCTTGAGAAAACATATGAGGCGACGCACCACGGACCGCTACTGAAAACACCATCGATGTTCGTGGAGCTTGGCGGTAATAGCGAAACGATAGCAGACAAGAAGATAGCTGCGATGCTTGGGGATGCAGTCTACAACACTTTGGAAGAACAGAAAGATGACGAATACAGTAAGGTGGCAATTGGGATAGGCAACACTCATTATCCTTCGAAATTCACAAAACTTGCGTTAGAAAAGAGCTACGCTTTCTCACATATCATGTCGAAATACGCGGTAAACAATGAAGACGGCACAGACAACCTGCAGATGCTAGAACAGGCTGCGGTAAGGGCAAACAAGAAACCAGAGGTTGCATTAATAGACTGGAGTAGCCTGAACAACGCTTCTAGAACTAAAGTAATCAAAAAGCTTGAGGAGATTGGGATGGAATGGGAAAGGGTTTAGTGTTCCTTGCCTCAAACTTGTGTAGGTGTTTTAAAACTTAACTTCACTATCTCTATTATGTCTAGTAGAGAGCCGACATTTTATCTAGTGCTTGTGCTTGCGACTTTCATGCTAGTCGGAATAGCAAATGCACAGTACTGGTTTCAGTTCGGCACTAGGGCAGGTTCATCGGCACAGGGGAACAACGGCGCATCGGTAACAATACAAACAGTTGCGCCACAGAACGTAAAATCCGGATCTCTTGCTTTCTGGATCGGTGAGGACCTTGCAAACGGTGCGTTTATACAGGCGGGATACCTGGTGGAGAACGAAACTGGCATGTATTCTTCAACGTGTGATATCTCTTCGTGTAAGGATTACCAGCAGCTGAATGCCAGCGATGCCGAATGGTTCTTCGAGTACTTCCCATCTGGCTTCAGCGGTGGTTTCCTTGGAACGATAGGTCCTGATGGATCAGCAGGGAAGAACGGAAGCCTCAATACTTATGCATTTTACTCTTCAGGTAACGAGTGGTATGCGACTTTTGACGGTAATGTAATAGGCAGTACGAATCTCGGGGTCTCTTCTTCTGGATCGCAGACCCCGGTAGCATTTGGAGAGATTGCGAACACCTCAGGCATAAACCAATACATAACTCCAGTAGCCTTCCAGAATCTATCTATATACAGCAATAGTAAAATCATCCCAGTAACGAAGGGGTTTGCATACATAGGCTACGGTTCCGGAAGCTTGGAGGACCTGCATGATCCTTATGGCGTGGCGGAAGTGCAAAACAAGGTAAACTATTTTGAAGTTGGATCTAACTTGAAGCAACCAAGTAACGGAACCCAGCTCTGGAGCCTTGGCTACAGCATGAATGTGAGTTCTCAATATGGAAACATAAGCTCTAATTCGAAGTATATCGCTTATTCCAGCGTCCAGATAACTGCGCCGAGCATAATTCAGCTGAACGACACTGCCAGAGTAATATTTATTGGTTGGAAAGGGAGTGGCACAGGAGCTTACACCGGATCGGCTAGTACAACTAACATGATTATAACTGGAAACATCACTGAAAAGGCCCAGTGGGATCTCCAATACTATCTGAATGTGACATCGAAGTATAACGGCGCTTACGGCAACGGATGGTATAACGCGAGCAGCTCTGTGATTTATGGTGTGGTCGGCAATGTGATAGACATAAACCAGACCTCCAGATTTATATTTGATCACTGGAGCAACGGCAACATTAACAGCACCGGCACTGTTATTCTGAAAGCCCCGATTTCGATAACGGCTAGTTGGGACAAACAGTTCCTTGTGAACGCGACTGCAGACTATGGTGAAATAATAGGTAATGGATGGTACAGCAACAACTCTGTTGCTACGTTGTCCGTGAATTCCACCGAATTCAAATCCAGCGGTGGAGGTTTCGTTGGTTTCTACAGTTGGAGCAACGGAAACCAGAACGATACGATCAGCATGGAGGTGAAGGCGCCCGTGAGACTCAACGCCGGATTCAAGAGCCTGTACTTTGCGACTCTTATCCCACAAGACGGGAATGGTAAAGATCTAAGCGATGTCCAGTTTTACGTAGGAAACCAGCAGATAACTAACCAAACTCTGGTGTTCCAGGGAATCAGCTACGGTTTGACCTCGGTTTACTACAAAGGGGTAAAGATGCAGATAAATACCAAATTCACAATGAATTCATCAGGGCCCCTAGCGGTAAAGTTGCCTATATATAATACAATGGTGACGACCAAAGACATACTGAATAGGCCTGTGAACTCGCTGATAAATGTACAGTTCTCTAACGGGACAAGAATACAGGCTTACACCGGCGCTAATGGCACAATCTCGTTTAACGACGTGCCATACGGATACCTGAACGGCACTGCGACTTACCTCGGAATAACGCAGCCACTTGGAGGAAAGAACGGTGCTCCGAACAATATAGTATTCCTTTCGACCTTTGAAATATTGATATTTGTTGGGATAATAGTAGCGATTGCGGTAGCAGGACTCATTTCTTGGTATCATTTCAGAGAATACCACAACAAGATGCGAGCTATCAAAACTGCATAAACAGATTTATATTTTATGATAGCTAATTATGATAGGTGATTGGATGAAGGTTGCAATAGTTATTCCGCCAAAGGACTTTAAAGATGAGACAGTCGCGCTTGCTAAGATGATGTTAGAGAAGTGGGGCGTGACACCAGTTATAACGAGCTATACTGCAAAGGACTGCGTAGGTTACCACGGAGCTGTGTACAAACCTGACATGAATACTTCAAAGGTGGAACCGAGTGAGTATGATGCGCTCCTTCTTGTGAATGGGGTTGGCGTGGAGGGATACAAGCTTTATGAGTTCAGGCCGCTGCTAGATTTGGTGAAAGGTTTTGTCACCAACAAGAAGATAGTAGCTGCAATAGGTAACTCAATCAAGATACTTACAAAGACGAATGTTATAACAGACGTCGCAATAGCGACCCCGGACGACGAAGACATAAAGAGGAATGTAAGGATATATAGGGGCGAAGAATCAGCTGACAACGTGGAGTTCGACAAGAATATACTGACCGCGAAAGGGGACGAAGATCTAGATAAGTTCGTAGATACTCTGCTTCAGAAGCTCGGAGCGAAGTAGCTACTTGTAGAAAACATGCTTCTCGTTTCCGCATTCGCACTTGTAAACCACATATTTCCCGCTCGAAAGCCTTACCTTGCAGTTTATCCCAGGAATCAACACATTGTTGCACCTGTTGCAAACCGCGTTCTTGAATGCCTTTGGTGTGGATATCTTATAGTGGGAACTTATTTCTCGCGCTATTCTTATGTAACGCTTTGAAAGGGCGTCTGATCCTTTGCCTTTAGTCGTTCTCTGCTTTGCTAGCTCAAGGAGCCTTAGCATTCGCTCCTTTCCTATTGTTATCATTAAGGTATTACTTTTTGGCACAAAATCAAATTTTATGGTTAAGAGCTGTCTCTTCTTATTCCTGTAATGTTTGGATCTTCATCAAACTTTTCAAGTAACTCGTGTACTACAGCGTTTACGTATATCAAATCACCAAGCACGCTAATATCTTTGATTGCCCTCTTGACGAAGATCTCGTGGAGTGTTTTTGACAGAGGTCTTGGCATTTCGTTTAATATTGCATGAAGTGAATCGCTCATTTCCTTGTTCCCAATCAGTTTTATGATTCCTTCAGCACGGTGTCTTGGAAGAACTGTGTAAAAAGCGCCCATTTTTTTACTTGTCCTGTCTTTCAATGTTATAGAAGCTGTTATTTCCGGAGTTGCGAAATAGTGCTGAGTGAATTCGATTTCGGCTGTAAGACCATCAGACGAAAGCTCACTATCAAGGTCAAGGTCAGAAATGTCCCACATGAACTTTAGGGACTTCATCTCAAATCCATCTCTTTTGTCCTCTGAAACTTGAAGTATAACTTTTTCGGACAATTCTAGCTTTTGTCTTAGCATGCTTCCCCTTTTGATCCAATTAGTTCTCTTTCTTAAGCAGCTATTTAATCCTTCTTATAATGTTTAATGGGCCCGGAGAGATTTGGACTCTCGACATCTGGCTATCTTATCTAAGTTTTCAAAAACTTAGAGTATAAGACCAGCGCTCTAACCAGACTGAGCTACGAGCCCATACAGACATTCAGCACAACTATATATTTATTAAGACTTTTAATAATTGCGTGCTTGGGGGTGGTTTTGTGGACAAAGCATCTATGGAAACAATAGTGATAGGAGGAGCAGGAAATCCTGAATTTGGGGCTATGTTAGCCGAAAGGATGGGGGTTGTTTTTGAACAAGCTTATTTGACATATTTCAAGGACAGCGAGTTCAAAATGCGCATAAGTAGCAAGGTGGCTGAGAAAGAGGTTGTATTGGTCCAGGGGCTTTTCCCAGACATTCACCAAAATATGTTAGAGTTATACTTTCTTACAGACTGGCTTGGCATGAAAGCCAAGCGGTTACAGGTTGTCTTACCCTATCCCGCTTTTTCTAGGCAGGACAGACCTTTTGATCCCGATCAATTCGAACTCCCGACATTCGATCTGATTGGAAAACACTTCAAAGGCAGTGGTGTGGCGTGCGTAACAGTGGTTGAGGTTCATAATCTTAGGAGTATTGAAACTTTTGGAGTGCCCTTAGTCTCCTTATCAGCGATACCAACACTTGCGGATTACATGAATAAGCACATGGACCTTGTTAATCCAGTAATCGTTTCTCCAGACTTTGGAGGGAGGGAGAGAGCCAAACAGTTTGCAAAGCTCATGAGGGCGGACACATACTTTTTTGATAAACATAGGGCTGGAGACGGAAAGATAACCATGCGCGGTGATTTTGTTAATTTAACAGATAGAGATGCAGTGATCGTTGACGATGTTGCATCTACCGCAAATACTGCAGCCATGGCTGCAGACAAACTTGTGATATTTAACGCAAGGCGAGTAATTCTAGCGGTCACACATGCCCAACTTCTTGGCAAGGCTGAAGAGAACTTAAGAAAGGCAGGGGTAAAGGAGATAGTAGCAACCAATACCATACCAACTAGGCATAGCTGCGTTGACGTATCTGGGTTGGTGGCAGAAAGCATTAGCAATGGTAAAAAGCTAGTTTTAGCATAATAGTTAGCCATTTATATTCAAAAGGAGATAAATTCTAATTTAGTGAGCATGAATGGATTTAGGAGAAGGGCTTAGAAAAGCGATTGCAAAGCTCACAGGAGCCACAATAATAGACGCGAAGACTATCAGGGAGTTCAACAAGGAGTTACAGAAGGCTCTCCTTAGCGCGGATGTTGAGGTCAGCCTGGTCTCACAGATAACAAAGAGGATAGAAGAGGCTGCCTTACACTCAAAACTTCCTGAAGATGTTAGCCCTAAGGATTACATAACAAACTTAGTGTATGAGGAGCTTGTGAGGCTGATGGGCAAGCAGTACGAACCAAAGCTTGGCCCGAAAAAGATACTGCTTCTTGGATTGTACGGCTCTGGAAAGACTACGACCGCAGCTAAGCTAGCAAAGTTCTACCAGGACAGGGGGTACAGTAGTGGATTGGTGTGTTGCGATGTGTCCCGTCCTGCTGCATATGAGCAGCTCGAGACTCTTGCAAAGCAAGCAGGCGTAAGTTTCAATGGGATAAAGGACGAGAAAGACGTCAGGAAGATCATAAAGGAAGCGAAGAAGGCACTGAAGGATAAGAAGGTGCTGATATTCGATTCGAGCGGGAGGAATGCTCTTGACAAGGTGCTCATAGACGAACTAAAGGCAATAGCGGATGAAGCTCAACCTGATGAAAAGATCCTTGTCATAAGCGCAGATATCGGACAGGTTGCAGGCAAGCAGGCGAGAGAATTCAACGATGCAGTCAAGCTTACTGGGGTCATTGTAACAAAGATGGATGGTTCAGGAAAGGGTGGAGGTGCACTTAGCGCGGTTAACGCAGCAAACGTTAACATAACTTTCACAGGTGTTGGGGAGAAGCTTAACGCGCTTGAGTTATACGATTCAAAGAAATTTGTTGGAAGGATGCTAGGTATACCGGACATTGAATCCTTGATAACGCATGTGCAAGAGGCAGTTAAGGAGGCGCAGATCAAGCCACAGGACCTTGAAACGCAGGAACTGAACTTTGAGTCGTTCTATACCCAGCTCAAGGCGATGTCAAAGATGGGACCTTTGAAGAACGTACTTGGGATGATGGGCGCAGTTGATGTTCCAAAGGATATGGTTGAGCAAAGCGAAGCGAAGCTGAACAAGTATAAGGCGATAATAGGCTCGATGACAAAAAAGGAAAGAGAGAATGAGAAGCTGATGAGAGATCCAAAGAGAATAAGGAGAGTTGCTTCCGGAAGCGGATGCAGCGAGAAGGACGTGCGGGAGCTACTTAACGATTTCAACAAGATGAAGAAGATGATGGGGGCGATGCAGAACGACAGGGACCTGAAGAGAAGATTATCAAAATTCATGCCTGGAGGCTGAGGGTATAAAAAAGAAAAATATGAAATACAAAAATCTCAAACAAACTTTGAGATTTATCTTCTCGTTCTTTTTCGAGTAGTTCGCCTTGTTCTTTTTCTAGCCGCCATGTTGGTCACTTCAAAACATTTAAAAATAATGTCAATAAAGATATTTAAACTCGCATTAATAAATGCATGAATCTCATAATAAAATAGATATACAAGTAAAAGATTTTGGGATTTTTGTGCCAGATAAGAAGAAACTTGAAGAAAAAATAGAAGAACTGCAGAAGGAATATTCTAAAACAAAATACAACAAAGCGACAAACAAGTACCTTGGCATCTTGAGAGCAAAGATCGCTGCAGCAAAAAGAAAGATAAGTTCGCAGAAGCGAAGGAAGGGAACAGGATTCCTGATCAAGAAATCGGGAGACGCAACAGTTGCACTTGTAGGATTTCCAAATGCAGGGAAGTCTTTGCTGCTTAGCAATATCACAGACGTGGAATCGAAGGTTGCAGCCTATGCCTTTACAACGGTTGATTTAATACCTGCAACCCTGAGGTACAAGGGAGCTAGCATACAGATGTTTGATCTTCCTGGGTTGATTGAAGGCGCACATATAGGAAGGGGTGGTGGAGCGCAGATTGCAAGTGCTATCAGAGTTTCGGATCTCCTTCTTTTTGTGGTAGATTCGAACGCACATTATAATCTTTACACATTGCTTGAAGAATTGGGTGATTTGGGCATTAAGGCGGGAAAGAAAAAACCGAAGATACTGATAGAGAAAACAAAAGGAGGAGGAGTGCTGATCGAAGCCCAAAGGCGTCGCACACCGGACAAACGTACAGTAACCAAGATTCTAAACGAGTTTGGAGTGTTCAACTGTAAAGTAATTTTCATGGAGGACGCTGGGGAAGACGAACTCATAGATGCAATTTCTGAGAATAACGTTTACATTGACGCTATTGTAGCGCTCAACAAGATAGATCTCAGCAAGAACTATAACGAAGTCATGAAGGAGATCATAGAAAAGACCGGCTTGAAAGTTATTCCAATAAGTGCATTGCAGCATACTAACCTTGAAGCGCTAAAAGAGATCATTTTTGAGGAACTGAAACTAAACAGGATTTACCTGAAGCCGAAAGAGGGCGAACCTGATTTCGAAAAGCCAGTGATAGTAAGAGAGGGGAGCAACGTTTATGACGCTGCAATAAAGATACACAGCAGTATCGCTGAAAATCTGAAGTATGCATATGTGACTGGCAAGAGTGTGAAGTTCAAGAACCAGAAAGTCGGCAAGGAACACAAACTTGCGGATGAAGATGTGGTAACACTAGTTTATCAAAACGTCTAATCTTAGTAGAAGCTGTTAAAACTATCTTAATATGGTTACTAGCGGCGAGATCGTTGTCTTGAGCCTAGACTGGTGGATATCGCGTTTGCTGGTTTAGATTGTTGATGATGCAGAGTGCCAGTACTCCAAATTTATGAAAATGTTTAATAAGTTATAACAACATAATAGTAGTGGCGATACAGTTGACAATCAGGTATTGGGAATTTGAAGATGCACCATTAAGGGAAAAACTGAAGAACCCTAATGTGAAGGAGATAGCCAAGATATACTTCGACAACGAGACTAAAGCTTACAGATTTGCGAAGGCACTTCTTGAAGTTAAGAAGAGGGGTAATGTGAGGCTGAAGGATTGCAGCAAAGAGCTTCCGCTTGCGACATGGAAGAGGTATCTTGATTTTGGAGTAAACGTTGGCATATTGAAACACGAAAACAGCGCCTATTCTTTCACAGACAGGTATTCTAAGCCTCTGAAGAACATCGCAACCTACATAAAAAGCTGGATAGATTCGAATAGCAGCGATGATGCAGAAATCCTATTTGCAAATGCAAAGATGGAGAAGCAGCAGAAGAGGGGCGGGAGAACAATGCAGGAAGGCCCAGCAGCGCCAAATAAACCAGAACCAGATGAGATGTTAGGAGCGCAGATTGGGCGCATGCAGGAAAACAATAACCAAGACAACGTTGCTGCATAAAGCTGAAAGCTTTTATTCCTTGTGCCACTTGACGCCATCCTTTGTGTCCTCAAGCAGTATATGATATTTTTCCTTCAGCATCTTTCTTATAGAGTCGGCCTTAGTGAAATCCTTATTTTTTCTTGCATCTTCTCTCTCAGCAACCAGCCTTTCAACTTCGTCAGGAATTTCCTTGCTGATGTTGAGATGCGTCTCAAAATCTAACCCAAGAAGTTTGTCGAACTCTAACATCTTCTTTACGATGAGATTTGCTTCACCTTTGCTGAGCATTCCAGCTTCTCTCCTTTTGTTTGTAGCGCTTATGAGCGCGTGTAGCACAGATAACGCAACCGGTGTGTTGAGGTCGTTATTTAGAGCAGCATAGAAATCTTTCTCCATCTTCCTTACTCCGACAACGAATTCCTTATGATTCTGCGCTTCAACATCGCGCTGAATCTCCGACAGTCTTTCCATAAACGAGTATATGCCAAACAGAGTTTTTTGCGCATTGGAGAGTGCCTCAAACGTGAAATTGATCTTGCTCCTGTAATGTGCGGATAGGATAAAATACTTGAAAGTCATTGGAGAGAAATCTCTCTTGATAAGATCACTAAGAAGATAGACGTTTCCTAGCGATTTCGAGATCTTAGTGCCATTTACGTTAAGAAATTGGTTGTGAACCCAGTAGTTTACGAAATTCTTTCCAGTCGCTGACTCAGATTGTGCGATCTCATTAGTATGATGTATTGGTATGTGATCGACACCTCCGGAATGAATGTCCAATTGCTCCCCAAGATAATGCATGCTCATTGCGCTGCACTCTATGTGCCAGCCTGGAAATCCTCTCCCAAACTTTGAGTCCCATATCATCTCCCCTTCCTTGTCTAAAAATCTCCATACGGCAAAATCTGTAACATTTTTCAGACCAGCAGCCCTTTCGACCCTTGCTCCCGCCTTGAGAAACTTATTCAGCTTTTTGAAAGTCATGCCTGAAAGCTTTCCGTAAGCCTTGAATTTTGACGTATCAAAATACAGACCCGTCTTTACCTTGTAAAGATAACCTTTCTTGTCAAGGATATCTACCAGATCGAGCATCTTTTCTATGTGTTCTGAGGCTCTGGGCATGACATCTGGCAATGGAACGTTGAGCAGCTCTAGATCCTTGATGAAAGCTTCAGTGTAAAATTTAGCTATTTCGTGCTCACTCTTATGTTCTCTTTCCGCTGCTGAGCGCACCTTGTCCTCTCCAATGCTTCCGTCACCAAAAAGATGACCGACATCGGTTATGTTCATTACGTGATTCACTTCATAAGAATTCAACTTCAGTACCCTCTTTAAAAGATCGGAGATGATATATGGCCTAAGATTGCCTATGTGAGCGTAGCTGTAGACTGTAGGGCCACAGCTATAAAACCCGACCTTTTTTCCACTTATGCTCTTGAACTTTTGCTTCTTGCGTGCAAGAGTATTGTATAAGAGAAGCAATGATATCACTTAGCTGACTATTATCCCAGGCGTTTGAACTGGGGTCTTACCAAGAGTGAAGTCTCCAACTGCGATGTACTGCTCCCTGTCTGCAGCACCTCCAACCACACTAGCGACCACTTTTATCGAGACATTTTGACATAGGAATGCTGATAGAGCTATGCTGGCGTTGACGAACTGACTTGGAGCAAAAGTGTTGTTTCGCGCTGCGTAGGTGTTATAGTGCGTAGTTATCAGAGGGTCGTCAGAAGATGAAAGTATCTGAATGTAAAGATCGTTGTTTTCTGGGGATACTATCTTGAAGTTTAGATAAGGCTCTATCACCTCAAACTTGTGTGATGTTAGGTTTCCTGCCTCAACGTTTATGCCTCCCTCATATGTTGTGGCAACGAAGGTTCCGTTGTACCCTTCCCATGTGTGATTGTAGTATGCGCCGTTCTGATTTGCTGCAGTCAGATTGAATGGAGCCGTACCGAAGCCGGTGCCTGTTGCATTCCAGTAAGAATAGTCTCCTGTTGCAAAGTCACCATTTTTCAGCGGCACGTCCTGCAAAGGTGATAAGCAACTACCTACAGGTATTATCGATGTTGTTGTGCTGCCGCCTGGGCCTTTCTTTATTGTTGTGGTCTGGGTAGTAGATGTTGTAGACTTGCTGCTCACGGCAGTAGTCTTGACTGTTGTGAATGAACCTTTACCTGTAAAAACCGATAACCGCCACTACGATAATGAAAATCAATACTACAGCATACGCGATGTAACCTTTCTGCATTCAACCAACTATTTAATACTGAATTAATAGAAAGAGTTATTTAAACCCATGCGAAAGTCAGAAACAGGCATAATGGAACATAACCAATAGGTGGGTTCAGTATAGGAAAAATGTCATAATATATTTAAGTCTTCTGATACATAATTATCCTGGACTTCTGACTAAATGTTAGAGGTATTGCTATTCTTAGGTGTATATTTGCCTGGCGAGAGAGACCATGCTCTGACATATTATGAGAATATGTTAGTTCCAAAACACGAAATTCTTAGCGAGAACGAGGCTAAGAAAGCACTCGAGGAGCTAAAGACGAACGCAGACAAGCTTCCTAGAATATTCAACCACGACCCGGCTCTTGCTGGCAAAGGAAAGAAAGGACAGATCGTGAAGATAACTAGAGAGGACATCCACGGCAAAAAGTACGCATACTACAGAGTAATCATTGATTAGCTGATATTATGAGCAACGAATTAATTGACTCTTACATAAACTTATCTACCCTGTTGCAGCATCAGGTGGAGAGCTTCAACAGATTTGTTGATTTCGGATTGCAGAAGATAATCGACAAGCAGGGATCCATAGAGCCCAACGTCGAGGGGTTCTCGCTTAAGCTGGGAAAGATAAGGCTAGACAAGCCTTCGATAATAGAAGCGGACAGCTCTAGGAGAAACGTACTTCCGAACGAGGCCAGACTTAGGAACCTTACTTACTCCGCGCCAATGTTCCTTGAATTCATCCCAGTTGTCAGAGGGATAGAGAAGCCAGCATCATACGGCGAAGTGTTCGTAGGCGAACTTCCAGTAATGCTTAAGAGCAACCTCTGCCACACCAGAAACATGACGCAGAACCAGTTCATAGAAAATGGAGAGGACGCTCTGGATCCTGGAGGCTACTTCATAATAAAGGGCACTGAAAGGGTTCTCATTGGTTTGGAGGATCTTGCGCCGAACAGGATAATCGCGACAAAGGAGAAGGGCAACTCGGAGGTGGTTAGCAAAGTATTCTCCACAGCTGCGGGATTCAGGGCGAGGTGCGTAGTCTCAAGAGACCTCCACGGAATCTACACTGTTAACTTCCCAACAGCACCTAAGCCGATAAACCTTCTAGTGATGCTGAGAGCTCTTGGACTGCAGCCGAAAGAGATGATAGAAGCTGTTCAAGATATACAAGTGGTAAAGAACGATATACTGCTGAACATAGAGGTAAGCGACATAAAGGATCAGGGACCTACCGAAGCGATATTGGAAATAGGAAAGCTCGCTGCGCCAGGACAGGCAAAGGAGTACCAGCAGAAGAGGGCGGAGACACAGGTTGACACTTATCTTCTTCCACATCTCGGAACCGAGCCTGCGGCTAGAAAGGGCAAGGCGAGATATCTTATAGAGATGGTGAAGAAGGCTTCACTTGTCGCAAACAACTACATAAAACAGGACGACAAGGATCACTATGCAAACAAGCGTGTGAAGTTCTCAGGAGAGCTTATGGAGGAGCTGTTCGCATACGCGTTTAGGTTCTTTGTCAAGGACGTCAAGTACCAGATAGAGAGGACGAGCGCAAGAGGAAGGAAGATGACTATTCAGACGATAATAAGCCCCGACACGCTTACGGAAAAGATAAACTACGCAATGGGAACAGGGACTTGGGTCGCAGGACAGACAGGAGTCTCCCAGGTTCTTGACAGGACGAACATGATAAGCACCATAACCCACTTAAGAAGGATAAAGTCGCCGCTTGCAAAGAAGCATCCGCACTTCCGAGCCAGAGACGTTCATGGAACACAGTGGGGTAAGATCTGCCCAAGTGAGACGCCTGAAGGACAGGAGGTCGGGCTGACCAAGTACCTTGCGGTCATGGCGGTGCCTACCGTAGGTGCGGATGAAAAGATGACTGAGCAGAAGGTTAAGGAGCTTACAAATATCGAGAGTATATAGGTTATGATTATGGGAAACCAGATTAACGAGAAATGCTACGTTTACATCAACGGTAGAATTCTTGGATTTGTGAAGGACGGTGCTGCACTCGCGCGCGAGATAAGAGGCGCTAGGAGGAGTGGAAGCATCTCTGGAGAAGTCAATGTAATATACTTGAACAAACTAAACGCAGTGCACATCAACACAGACAACGGCAGGATAAGGAAACCGTACATAATAGTTGAGGATGGGAAATCAAAGTTTACGCCAGAGCTTTTGGACAAGCTAGTCAAGAAGGATATAGACTTCGGCTACCTGAAGAGGCATGGAATAATAGAGTATCTAGATGCGGAGGAGGAAGAGAACGCGCTGGTTGCCTTTGACGAGAGCCAGATAACAAAGGACACCACACACCTAGAGTTTGATGTTACTGGAATGTTCGGATTTACGATAAATACAGCGCCTTATCCTGAGCACAACAGCGCCGCAAGGCACGCAATGATATCTAACTTCATAAAGCAGAGCCAGGGGCTTTACGCGACGAACTTCAACTTGAGATTTGATTCAAGATCATACTTATTGTTCTATCCGCAGAGGCCGATAGTTTCCACAAGCGTTTACAAGTCTGCGGGAATTGAGAAGCATCCTAGCGGACAGAACTTTGTCGTAGCACTAACCACCTACTACGGCTACAACATGTCGGACGCGGTGGTCCTGAACAAGGGGGCAGTTGATAGAGGGTTGGGAAGAAGCATGTTTTACAAGACCTATCAGGACGAGGAGAGGAGATATCCTGGAGGGCAGAAAGACGTATTCAAAGTGCCTCCGCCAACTGCTGAGGGGTACTTGGGAGAACACGCTTATTCAAAGCTTAGCGACGATGGGATAATAGAGCCGGAGACCACAGTGGAAGAGGGAGATGTGCTAATAGGTAAGGTTGCACCTCCGAGATTCCTTGAAGAGAGCATAAGCGCATCTGGGCTTGAGGAGAAGATCAGGGATGACTCAGCAACGCTGAAGGCTGGAGAGGCTGGAGTGGTGGACAGTGTTATATTTACAGAGTCTACAGGAGCAACTAAGGTGGTAAAGGTTAGGATAAGGGGATTGAGAGTACCTGAGAAAGGCGACAAGTTCGCAAGCAGGCACGGTCAGAAGGGAGTTGCTGCTTACATAGTGCCACAGGAAGACATGCCATTCAACGAGCAGGGAATAGTGCCGGATCTGCTTCTGAACCCTCACGGAATTCCAAACAGGTTAACATTCGGGCACCTGTTGGAGGAGATAGGAGGGAAGGCAGGTGCTGTAGGAGGGAAGATAATCGACGGTACTGCGTTCGTTGAGCGCGGATCCGACAGAATAGCCGATTATGGTAATATACTTCAGCAATACGGATTCAGCAGCGAAGGAGATGAGATACTTTACGACGGTCTAACAGGAAGACCGTTCAAGACGAAGATATTCAACGGTATCGTCTACTACAACAGACTTTACCACATGGTAAGTAACAAGTTGCAAGTGAGAAGCAGAGGGCCAGTGCAGATACTCACCCACCAGCCTACTGAAGGAAAGGCAAGGCAGGGAGGACTTAGGTTCGGTGAGATGGAAAGGGACGTGCTTGTTGGTTACGGCGCGAGCCTTCTTCTGAAGGAGAGGCTGCTGGACCAGAGCGACAAGGCGCCTGTGCTCATATGCAGGGACTGCGGGAACATAGGTTACCATGATTACATAAAGAAGATTGATATTTGCCCGATATGCGGAGGGAACAACATAGCTGAAGTAGAGATAAGCTACGCGTTCAAGCTGCTGCTTGACGAGATAAAGTCGATGCACATATTCCCTAGGGTGAAGATAAAGGAGTGATGTTATGCAAGCTGAGGTCATAGACTACGTAAGGTTTGGAGTGCTCTCACTGGAGCAGATAAAGAGGCTGAGCGTAGCTAAGCTCACGGTGCCAGACACCTACAACGAGGACAGCTATCCAATAGATGGAGGTCTTCTTGACCAGAGGCTTGGTGTAATAGACCCAGGACTCATATGCAAGACGTGCGGAGCCAGGGCGAAGGTCTGCCCGGGCCACTTTGGACACATAGACCTGATAAGGCCTGTGGTGCATTCTGAATTCTCAAAGATAATCTACCTGCTGCTTCAGTCAACATGCCAGCAGTGCCACAAGGTCCTGCTTAACGATGAACAGATCGGTGGGATGAGTGAGAACATAAAGAGCCTTGTTGAAAGCGACGTCAGCGAACTGGTCGGAACAGAGAGTGAGAGGATGGACGCGAAGGACACGCTCTTCAAGAAGCTAAGGAGCATAAAGAAGTGCCCACACTGCGGAACTCCACAGCAGAAGATAAAGTTCGAGAGCCCTACTTATTTCTTCATAGGGGAGATCAGGCTGAAGCCGGACGAGATAAGAGACATACTAGCTAAGATAACGAACGATGACCTAAGACTATTGGGAATAGACCCTACATCAAGCAGGCCAGAATGGCTGATACTTTCTGCTTTGCTTGTGCCTCCAGTGAACGTGAGGCCTTCAATAACACTAGAATCTGGAGAGAGAAGCGAAGACGACTTAACACACAAGCTTGTGGACATAATGAGAATAAATCAGAGACTAGAGCAGAACATAAACGCGGGCGCACCGCAGATAATCATAGACGACCTTTGGGAGCTGCTTCAGTATAACGTAACGACATACTTCAACAATGAGACCCCTGGAATCCCTCCGGCAAGGCACAGGAGCGGAAGGGCGCTTAAGACCCTTGCGCAGAGGCTGAAGGGCAAAGAGGGAAGGTTCAGATACAACCTTAGTGGAAAGAGAGTCAACTACTCTGCAAGAACGGTGATCTCTGTCGATCCGTTCATCGGGATAGATGAGGTCGGAGTACCTTATGAGATCGCTAGCAGGCTTACGCTTCCTTTCTACGTCACCACATGGAACATAGAAAAAGCAAAGGAGCTTGCCATGAAGAGCGAGTACCCTATGGTTATCGGGATAATAAGCAAGGATGGAAAGAGAAAGAGGATAATCGATGCAAGCCGTGAGGAATCGGCCAAGGGAATACAGGTTGGCGATGTATTGGAAAGGCAGATCACCAATGGGGATATCGCATTATTCAACAGGCAGCCATCGCTTCACAGGATATCAATAATGGCCCACAGGGTCAAGGTTCTGCCAAGCAAGACGTTCAGAATCAACTGCTGCACAACGAGTCCTTACAACGCAGACTTTGACGGAGACGAAATGAACCTGCACATACCACAGACGCTCGAGGCCCAGGCTGAGGCCGAATACCTGATGGACGTCAAGAACCAGGTGTTCTCGCCAAGGAACGGAGAGGCGATAATTGCAGCGGTAGAAGATGGAATAACTGGCGCTTATGATATTACACAAGATGATACAAGAATAGACAAAGAGGAAGCGTGCTATCTCTTAGGTCTCGCCAATGTGATGGAACTCCCAGATTCAGAAAAGGACGGCACTTATACTGGAAAGAATGTAATTTCCATGCTGTTCCCGAAGGACTTCGACTTTGAAATGAAGACGAAGAAGGGCGGAGTTATTAGAATAAAGAAGGGGAAGATGATAGATGGAATATTTACAAAGGAGTCCTTCTCGCAAGGCAGCAAGATGCTTGCAAAGATGGAATTTGACTACGGAAGCACGGTTCTCCGTGATTTCATAAACAACTCCTCAAGGTTGGCTTACGCGTACGCCACCACACACGGCCTTACTGTAGGGATAAAGGAGTACACTGTAGAAGCGAAGGTGGAGGAGGAGAGACAGAGGATCATAAAGGAGACCTTCGGAAGGGTTAGAGCGCTCATAGAGCAGTACAAGAACAAGAAACTTGACGCCCTCATCGGCTACACGCTCAAGCAGTCGCTAGAAAAGATGATAATAGCGGAGCTAGACAAGGCTAGGGAGAGCGCTGGAGAATCTATAGTGAAGTACACGGCTAAGGACAACAATGCAGTTATCATGGTAAATGCAGGATCCAGAGGTAGCATATTCAACCTTGTGCAGATGTCGATGCTTCTTGGCCAGCAGGCAACCTCCTCAGGAGGCAGGATAAAGAGAGGCTACGCCACCAACAGGGTGCTTCCGCACATAAAGCCTGGGGACATAAGCCCGGAGGCCAAGGGATTCGTGACAACCAACTTCTTCATCGGATTCTCTCCAATAGACATGTACATGCACGCGATCGGATCGAGAACCTCTGTAGTATACAAGGCGATGCTTACTGCGAAGTCTGGTTATCTTCAGAGAAGGCTCATAAATGCGCTTCAGGATTATCAAATTGAGAACGATCTTTCAGTCAGGGATGTTCATGGAAACATCATTCAGACTAGTTACGGTGGGGATTCTACAGACCCGATAAAGGTGGAGATAGCAAAGTTCGCTGAGGAATGATATTATGACAAAAAAGAGCAATTATGACGTTATATCTGGTGAGCCAGTAGGGGTCATAGCTGCGCAGTCGATAGGAGAGCCAGGAACGCAGATGGTGCTAAAGTCATTCCACTTCGCAGGAGTCGCAAGCACGATCGCGACTTCGGGGCTCCCAAGAATGGTCGAGATAGTAGATGCAAGGAAGAAGCCTGCAACCGCATTCTCATATATTTATCTCCAAACCAAGGTTGGTAAGGACTTCGAGAAAGCAGAGCAGATAATGAAGAAGATAAGCGAGGTGAAGGTGACTGACATCGCCAGAAGGTTCATTGAGAACTTCTCGAAGGGCACGATAATCATCAGGCTCGACCAGCAGAAGCTGGAACTGAATGAGCTTACCGAAAGAGGGGTTGCAGCAAGGATAGCGAAGCTTGCAAAGATTGATACCAAGGCCTTTGACCACTCGATACTGATTAAAACACATTTGAAGAGCGCAAAGCAGATAAGGGCGCTCATGGTCCAGATAACAAAGCTCAACGTGAACGGTATGGAGGGAGCCGGAAAGGCTGTGGTGCAACAGGACAGAAAGACTGGAGAGTTCTTCATAGTCACCAACAACAGCAACCTTTCAGAGATACTAAAGATTGAGGGGATCGACCCGAACAGAACATACACGAACGACATATTTGAGATGTACAGGGTATTCGGAATAGAGGCGGCTAGAAACACGATAGCAAAGGAGCTCATAGACACGCTTGATGCGCAGGGAATTTCGGTAAATTCGAGACACCTCTACATCCTTGCAGACGCAATGACCGCTAGCGGCGGAATTAAGAACGTGGGAAGAAGGGGTCTTAGCGGAGAGAAAGAGTCTGTTTTCGCAAGGGCTGCATACGAAGAGACGGTGAAACATCTAATAAATGCTGCTGCTTTCGGAGAAAAGGACCCGATGAAGGGGATAACCGAAAATGTGCTTGTTGGCAAGCAGATCCAGCTTGGAACCGGGACTGTCAGGCTAGCGATAAGGAAGGAGGACATATCCAAGATAACCGCCGTGAAAGCAAAGAAATAATAATCTCATTTGTTTGGTAATCATATGCAAGAAAGACCTTTTGATCTTTTGAACAAGGCCATAGGGCAGCAGGTACTGATAAGGCTGAAGAACGGCGTAGACATAAGGGGAAAGGTAACCTCGTTTGACATACACATGAATATCGTACTTGAAAATGCAGAGGAGCTTGATGAGGGCAATCTCAAGGCTAAGCTCGGAACCATACTCCTAAGAGGAGGGAACATACTTTTTGTATCTCCTGCCTGAATTTATTTCAAAAATATTTAGCTATACGCTTCTTCTATCGCTGCTTCTGCAAGCACGTCTAAAGTATCTATCGCTTTTATTGGAGACTCTTCTTTTTTAATTACAAGAGGCAATTCAGTACATCCTATTATAACGCCTTCGGCAGATTTCTTCTTAAGTTTATTTATTATCGATATTAATACCTTTTTGTCTCCCTTTTTAATTTTTCCTCCCATAACGTGTAATATTATCTGAGTTATTCTTTTTCTATCATCAATTTCTGGTTTTATCAGGGTTATTCCATGCTGTTTTAATTGCGCTTCATAAACGCCTTCTTGGTAAGAATCTTCAGAAGAAAGCAAGCCTATTCTGTGCATTTTCAATTTGGCGGCTTTTTGCACTGCCTTTTCTGTCATGCTTATGATGGGTATCTTAACGTGTTTTTTTAACTCAGAAATAAATGTGTGCGCTGTGTTGCATGGTAAAACTGCAAAATCACATCCAGATACAGTTAATCTTATTATACCATCTATAAATTCGGTCAGTAACACATCTCTGTTTTTTATTCCAGTTTCATCAGACCCTTTTGGCGCCATTGAAAAAATCATTATCCTGGGATAATCTCCGTCTTGTACAGCCCTGTGGGATACTTGACATAACTTTAATATCCTTCTATAAAGTTCAGCGCTTGCTTCAGGCCCCATCCCACCCAAAATACCTATAGTCTTTATCTGTTTCAAGCTATCCACTCTTCTGCTAAAAACCATAACCTTGAATAGATATTTATAACGCTAATGTTTGCAAGGTAAGTGGTTAAATATCTTCAGAAGAGATATAATTCGTTGGGCTCCTAGCGCAACGGTAGCGCGCCTGCATGGCATGCAGGAGGTTGCGGGTTCGAAAGCTATACGCACGAAAATCCCGCGGAGTCCAATACGTGAAATTATGGAACATGAGGAGAGATTAACTCTAGCAAACGAAGCCACTAAAGCTCTGTTAAATAAGTATGGCGAGAGAATTCTATATGTTGGCTTAAGCGGTTCTACCGCTAAGAACGAGGACAAAGAGAATTCAGACATAGATATGGTTGTGGTAACAAAAACCAAAAACGGCCATTTATTGTGTGTGTTAAAAGGTATAGTGTTTTCTGTAGATTTTTTAAGTTTGAAATTTGCAGAAAAATTGACAAAATCCGTAAGCGCAACTTGGCCTTTAGAGGTCGGTCAAATTCTTGGAAGTGTTAAACTATACGATAATAATTTTCTTGAAAACTTCAATAAAGAAATTAAATCGGTAGAAAATAAGAAATTTGCCAAAGCTGCAAAAAAAATTTTGCCAGACCTGAGGGAAGATATAGACAAGCTCAAGAATAAGTACGCAATAAAAAATCGTGGAGACGTGAATGGCGTCGCTGATCTTTTTTACTACGAAGCAAATAATTTCATTGCCATAATAAATAAAGCTTGGCTGACGCGCACAGACTCTGGCTCTTTGATCGATATCGAAAAACTGTCTAAGAAGCCCAAGAACTACATTCAGTTATTCACAAAACTTCGAGAAAATAATAATATAGATGAGGTATATAGCATAACTTTGGAGTTATGGAGGAACCTATTAGAATTTGCAGAAGAAAATGGAATAAAACTAAAAGAGTACAAAGAGATAGACGACATTAGCTTATAAATGATACGAGAGTTACGTCGAACTCATCTATTTACCATAAGACTTATAAAGGTAGAATTGTGAAAGAATTATGGGGGTTATTCATATGGGTATACCATATGTGATCAGAGTTTCTTCACAAAAAGGGGGCGTCGGAAAGACGACAATTGCCGTCAATCTAGCAACCGCATTAAGAAGGTCGGGATACGGGGTTTTGCTTGTTGACACTGATATAGTAAGCCCTGCTGTCGGGGAATATTTTGGCATAAGAAATTCAAACATCGGATACGCAGACCTGCTACAGGGGGGCGTGGAGGTCAAGAATGCTATATTCGCATACCAACCTATAGACCTCAGCGTTATTGCCGGGACATACATGAGTAGTGCGTATGATCCTGATCAAAAGAAGCTCATGAAGGACCTTGAGAGCTTCTATGCACAGATAAAGAAACTTGACTATGATTTTGTAATTATCGATTCGCCTCCAGGGGCAATACCCACAGGAACAGCTAAGTTTTATGATGAGGTTTTGATAGTAGCTACCCCTGAAAGAGTTTCATGCTCAGGAAGTAGAGCTTTGGCTAAACAATGCGAAAAGAACCACCTGAAATGCAGAATGATTATTAACAAAAGAGGACACAGCAAATACGAACCAAGTCTGTACGAGATGCAAATGCTTTATGGAGACCTTGTAGAAGCTGTAATCCCAGAAAACGAGATAATACCAGAAAGCCTGATAGCGCACGTTCCTGCGCACATTCTTAGCGAGGATAACCCATTCACGAAGGCGATAAAGAACCTTTCTAAAATATATTCACTAAGAATCGAATCAGATAGGAGAGGATCGAAAGGAGTCGGCAATTACTTTGGTTCTGTAAGCAAAATAGCAGGACTGAGTTAAGCTGATAGGTATTTAGCCTCTTTCTCCAAAACTTATATAAATCCAGAATCCACTATTTTACAAGGCACAGTTTATGGCAGATTCGTACGTAATAAGAATATCATCTCAGAAGGGAGGAGTAGGAAAGACCACGATTGCTGTTAATCTTGCAACAGCTTTGCAGACAATGAGATACAACGTTCTACTTATAGACACTGACAATGCCAGCCCAGCGGTAAGTGAATATTTTGGGATAACGAGCTCAGAAACTGGATATATTGAAGCATTGAGCGGGGAAATCGAAGTCAAGAATGCGATATTTGCATACGAACCAATAGACTTGAACATAATAGCTGGTACAAACATTACTGCTCCCTATGAGGCGGATCCGCAAAAGCTCACAGGGGACATGGAAAACTTCTATACACAGATTAAGAAATTAGGTTATGATTTTGTCATAATTGATGCCCCTCCAGGACCTTTGCAGCAAGGTACTGCAAAATTCTACAATGAAGTACTGATAGTTAGCACCCCTGAGAGGATCTCATGTATAGGAAGCAAGAAGCTTGCCGATCAGTGCGAGAAGTACCATCTGAAACATAGGTTGGCGATAAACAGGTCTGGCTATAGTAGATATGAACTGCCAGTTGAAGAGATAGAGAAACTTTATGGGGATCTTGTTGATGTGATGGTCCCAGAAGACATGATAATATCTGAGAGTATGACCAAACACAAACCAGCATACGCGCTTAACAAAGATAACCCGTTTTCGAAAGCTATAGGAGAACTATCAAAGATATACACATTCAGAGCTGGAGAGAAGGAGGAGGAAGAAGACAACAAGAAAGAGAAAGGAGGCTTCTTCGGTGCTCTCGGAAGGGCTATAGGGTTAAAGTAGGTTAAATTAAGTAAAACCTATAAATTTACAACTTTTTCTTGAAAAAAACGAACATTATTTAAATATATCCATACATATACTATACGTATGGGCAACGAAGAGAAGATAGTAATCAGGACAGTGAACAAACCAGAGAAGCAGAACTTTGATGAACTAATAGCCTGGTTCTGCAGGTCTTTTGACTTGTCGGAAGATGAAAACTCTCTGGAGTCTACAATGCTGAAGGAGATTGTTGGCACCAGTTTTTCCGGATCAGGGATAACTAGCAAGGAGCTAAACAACAAGCTTGCTACTCCAAGGACAACTGTGATATACCACCTTAATAGATTCATAAACTCTGGCTTGATAGTAAGAAAGGGAAGGAGGTACTTCCTTAGATCCCAAGACATGGAGAGTACGATAGAGGAGCTGCAGGCTGACATGTTCAGAGAATTCAACAGGATGATAGAGTTTGCAGAGAAGCTAGATCAGATAATGTCAAGTGATGTCATATGGCAGAAGAGAAGAAAAATGGAAAAACAAAGCAGGAAAGCGCTGAAGTGAAAGAGGAGATAAAAGAAACTAAGGCGGAAGAGGAGAGCTTAGCGGAGATTAAAGAGAGACTGCTTCGCCTTGCGGCAGAGTTTGACAATTACAAGAAGAGAATAGCAAAAGAGATGGATGCTTCGAAAAGCATGGGCAAAGCTGAAATCGTTAAGAAGATTCTCCCTGCGCTTGATGAATTTGAGCTGGCTATCACCGCAATGGAAGATGGAAAAGAAGGTTCAAAGACTGGGGTAGAGCTCGTATACTCCAATCTGATAGAAGCTCTCAAGCACGAAGGGTTGGAAGTAATAGAAGCGAAGGGCAAGTTCGATCCATACAAGCACGAGATCATGCTTACAAAGGAAAGTGAGAAAGGTGAAGGGACCATTGTTGAGGTCGTAAGGAAAGGGTACATGTTCAATGATATTATGTTAAGACCAGCTTCTGTGATAGTTGCAAAACAGAAACCTGCTGATCAGAAAGATAAAAAATAGGTGAATAAGATGAAAATTATTGGAATAGATTTGGGAACCTCAAACTCGGCAGCAGCCGTATTGGAAGGAGGAAGGCCGGTGCTTATACAGAGCGCAGAGGGCACTTCGATGTATGGGAAATCTTTCCCTAGCCATGTTGCTTTCACAAAGGACGGGCAGAGACTTATTGGGGAGCCGGCAAGAAGGCAGGCAGTAGCAAACGCAGAAGGAACGGTAACCGCGTTTAAGAGGAAGATGGGAACAGACTACAGATACAAGATATATGGAAAAGATTACACTCCTCAAGAACTGTCTGCTATGCTTCTGCAAAAGATAAAGAAAGACGCTGAAGCATTCCTTGGCGAGGAGGTGAAGAAAGCGGTCATAACAGTACCCGCTTATTTCGACGACAATCAGAGGCAGGCTACAAAAGACGCTGGAGAGATTGCAGGCCTTGAAGTTGTGAGGTTGGTCAACGAACCAACAGCAGCAAGCCTTGCATATGGTTTGGACAAGCAGAGCAGGGACATGAAGGTGATGGTCTACGACTTTGGAGGTGGAACGCTTGATGTTACTATAATGGAGTTCGGAAAAGGAGTGTTTGAGGTAAAGTCAACAAATGGAGATACCCAGCTAGGAGGAACGGACATGGACAATGTCATAGTGGATTTCCTAGTGCAAGAAGTGAAGAAGCAGTTTGGAGTAGACATAACTAAGGACAAGCAGGCAATGCAGAGGGTAAGGGAGGCAGGGGAAAGGGCAAAGATAGAGTTATCTACCACCTTAACAAGCGAGATAAACCTTCCGTTCTTGGGCATGGGCCCAGACAAAGCACCAATACACTTCACATACCAGTTCACAAGGGCAAAGTTAGAGGAGATAGTCGTACCTATAGTGGAAAGAACCACCAAGCCGGTGATTCAGGCACTAAAGGATGCAAAGCTTGAACCAAAGGATATAGAAAAGGTCATACTGGTTGGAGGACCAACGAGGATGCCAATAGTGCAGAGGTACGTTGAGCAGCTGCTTGGGAAGAAGATAGAGCATGGAGTTGATCCTATGGAGGCTGTGGCATTCGGCGCAGCTATACAAGCAGGTGTTCTTACTGGAGAAGTGAAGGACATAGTACTTCTAGATGTAACACCACTATCTCTCGGTATCGAAACCTTAGGAGGAGTCATGACAAAACTCATCGACAGGAACACCACAATACCTATAAAGAAAACGCAGGTTTTCACAACAGCTGACGATTCGCAGACCAGCGTTGACATTCATATACTGCAAGGAGAAAGGGCGATGGCAAAGGACAACATAGAGTTGGGTAAATTCGTGCTCACGGGCCTGCCCCCTGCGCCAAGAGGCGTGCCACAGATAGAGGTCACTTATGATATTGACTCTAATGGGATATTGCACGTGACAGCAAGAGATAAAGCGACAGGAAAGGAGCAGGGCATGCAAGTTATCGCACCGCACAAGATGAACAAAGACGATTTGGAGAGGAAAATGAAGGAAGCGGATCAATACTCTGAAGAGGACAGGAAGATTAGAGAGTATGTCGAGATAAAGAACGACTCGGAAACGATGATATACGCAACGGAAAAAATGATAAAGGAAAACAAGAACAAGCTCTCAAAAGAGGTTGTGGAAAATTTGGAGAAAGCTGTGGAAGAGCTTAGGAAAGCGATAAAAGAGGAAGACAAGGACTTAATAAAAGAGAAACATGATGCTCTGAAGGATCAGATGCAGAACGCTGGCGCTGAGATGTATGGATCACAATCATCTGGAGGAGAACCTGGTCCAGGGAGCTCACCTCCTGGAGATGAAAATGCGGAGGACTCCAGTTTGAATAAGAAAAAATAGGAATGAATAATGCCAAAAGACTATTATGAAATTCTCGGAGTACGAAAAACCGCTAGCATTGACGAGATAAAGAGGGCGTACAGAGAGCAGGTGCTGAAATACCATCCTGATGTGAACAAGGACCCAAAAGCAGAGGTTAGGATGCGTGAGTTGAACGAGGCTTACGCTGTATTAAGCGATGAGCAGAAGAGGCAGCAGTACGACGCTTTTGGCCCGGAGCAGTTCGGACAGCAGTACTCTCCTGAAGACATCTTCCGCGGATTTAATCCAGAGGACCTGTTTAAAGATATCTTTGGCTTTTCAAACTTTGGGCAGTATGGAGATATGTTTGGGATGGAGCAGGAGAATGAGATGACAGGTTTGAATCTCTACTTTCCATTCGACGAGCTTGAGAGAGGGGTGGAGAAGGATTTTGAGGTGCGCCATTACAAGAAATGCCAAAACTGCAGGGGCAGTGGAGGCGAACCTGGATCTCAGCAGATTAGATGCCCGAAGTGTGATGGAACTGGAAACAGGTTCACACAGCAGAACACCATCTTCGGCAGGATACAGATGCACATCACTTGCGATAAATGTGGGGGTAGAGGAAGAGTGTTTGAGAAGGAGTGTACAGCCTGCAAGGGCAAAGGCAGAGTTGTGGTGACAGACAAATTTAGGGTAAAGGCTGAGAAGTTGAACAAGGAGGGAGAAGAACCTAAAAAGAAGAGAGGCTTCTTCTAAGGTTATAGTTTTCTACTTACGCTGTTTTTTGGCGCTGATTCTTATTGGCATATAAAACGCGAAAAATAATGCGATTAAGCCAATAATCAACAATAGTATAGAATATTTTAGAAGTGAGATTTTAACAAGTGGAAGCCCGATGGCAAGGGCAATTGATATGAAGGCGAGCTGCGGTGGGATTGCAGGCAGCATCTGGACTCTAGATTTGTATTTTCTTAGATATAATGTGGTGAGGAGTATGCCTATAGCTGCGCCGACCACGATAACTATGCTCAGGTAGTACGTGAAGAATAGGCTGTAAGCACTAACAGCAACTATCAGTGGTATTATCAGGTCTCCAGTTCCGAGTTGGATCTGAGCGATTATTGGGACATCCCCGCTCTTGAGTATCTTGTTCATCACAGGATTATTGAGATCTTTCACCTCCTTCTCATGTTTCTCATATCCTTTCTGCTCCTCCTTTGTAAGACTCTTGAAAGGTATCGCCTCTATGTCTGTCGATCCAACGAAGAGGGCTATGTTCCTGTTCATGAACGCCTTCGCGAGCGTGACCATGTGCTTCGTGACGAATACGGCTATGTAGTCGTACATCGCTAGCACAGCAAGAACTAGATAAGCGAGTACAAGGCTGAAACTCGTGCCAACTATGAGCCCAAGGCTTATGCTTGCTAACACTGCTGCGAGGTTCCTGAGAGACTGCCTCTTGTTCTTAGCTATTATGAGAAGTGACGCGAGCATGAATGAGATAAACATGTTGAGCAGCGTATTTAGGTTGGGCAGAAAGTAGTATATTATGCCGATGAACAGCAGGAAGGCAGGTCCGCCTATTGCATACGCCTCAAAGTATGTGAAGAGCCTTGTGCCACGATAGTATTTGATGAGCAGCATTGTGAGTGCAGGGACAATTATCACTATAGCTATCAGGAAAGGAATTATATCGAGAAGCGATACTGTGTACGTTGTAGATGTTGGGGTTGGTGCAAATACTGGTATCAGGAGAATTCCTCCGAACTGCACTATAAGAAATAGCGTGAGTATGTGCACTAGCTGCCGGTTCTCCTGTCTCAGAAACAAACGAACACCTATTCCTCTTCGTGCCTGACTATCTTCAGTATTCCAGGTCTGGGAACGTATATGTCCCCGCTTCTTTCTAGTTCGTTAATATATTTAGTTGTTGTTGCGCGGTCTATTCCCTCCTTCTCAGCCTCCTCTAGCACCCTGACCATCTTTGCGTTCTGCTCATCCGTCTCCAACTTCTTTATTATGTTCATCAGGCTGTTTATCCTGCTTATCTTCTCCCTTGGCATTCCTGTGAGAAGAGTGTCTATGTCAACCCTGCCACCTCTGTCCACTGCCAGAGTCTTCAGCATGTATTCGAAAAGCTTTATCGCAATTTCGGCGTCCTGCAAATCGATCATCAGGGAAAGTCTAGACTTTGCGCTTGCCTCAGCAAGCCTTATCAGCCCCTCTATCTGCCTTGGGGTCATCGGCACCGCACCCCTTTTCATACCAAGCCTTCTAAGCTCAACATAATAGTCTTCGATTCTCTTGCTAGCTTCTGGAGACAGTCTTGGTTTAACGTTCTTCTTAGCGTAAGCTATGTATTTCCTTAGCAGATCAGCCTTTATTGGAGGAGCCTGAACCTGCTCGTAGTTCACCATCTCTGCGATCTTCGCTCCTGCTGCCTCATGCTGCACCATTATGTGCCTCGCCATCTTCTTGTCTTGTTCCTCGTCCAGAACGTCCTTTATTGGAAATATAAGGTCAAATCTTGAAATGAGCGTTGGAGGGATATCGAACTGCTCTGAAGGATATGTGTTTGGATCGAACCTTCCGAACTTAGGGTTTGCAGCAGCAAGAACAGAAGCCTTTGCGTTGAACCTTGCGACTATGCCCGCCTTTGCAACGCTAATCGTTTGGGATTCCAGAGCTTCAAGGAGAGCAGACTTGTCGTCGTCGCTTATCTTGTCGAACTCGTCTATGCTGACCTCCCCTCCAGAGGCGAGCACTAGCGCCCCCGCCTTCAGAGTCCATCCTCCTTCTGAAAATTCGTCCCTTTCTGCCGAAGCTGTAAGTCCTGCACCGCTGGTTGATTTTCCACTAACATAGATTCCCTTTGGTACTATTGCGGTAACTGCCTGCAACAATCTAGTCTTAGCCGTACCTGGATCTCCTATGAGCAGTATGTGTATATCACTTCTTATCGCCCCTCCATCTACTAGGAACTTGTCCGGAGTTCCTCCGAAAAGTTGTAGCGCGAGTGCCTGCTTTATCTCATCGTAACCATATATTGACGGGGCTATCGATTCGGCTATTTTTTCGAAGATTTTCTGATCCTTCGCAAGCTCCCTTATCTTCTGCTCCTCATCTAGAGAGATTTCTATTTCAGCGAACTCCTTCTGCTTCGGCTTTATCGATATTGTGTCAAAGAACATGGTGAACAAGGTCTTGTCCTCCTTTCCTTTCGAAGACCTCCTTGGCTTTATCCTAAGTATGCCAGTTACATCGACCCGATCTCCAGGGATGACTGTGTTAACAAGATCGTCTTCTAACCAAACCTCAAGCTGCCATGTCGGCGTGCTTCCCTTGAGTCTCTCAAGTGGGTCCTGTACTGCGAGTCTCTGGAGATTTATGAACTCTGACTCATCGTTTATCTGCCTTAACGACCTTCGCTTGCACTGCGGGCATGTGTCTGGAACGTTGTCGCTGTCTATTCTGATTTTCAACACTGTGTTGCAGAATGCGCATTTGTAGACCCCCATGTGAACCTTAGGAGTTATCTCTGACCTCTTTACGACTAGCGAATCTATCGTAAGCAGCTTGCCTATGTTCTGCGACCCTACGTCTTGTATAAGCAACTGCTCGCTCTCTAGGCTGTGGAATCTGGCGTATACTGGCTCAGTGGCTTCGGTATTGGGGTTCATTGAAGAAAGCGCACCGTTTGCGATAGGCATTATGGTGTCCGGCTTAGTTATGAGGTCCGTGGCAATCTCAGCATCGAACTTCTCTAGGTCCTTTATGTCCATCAGTACGCTTCTTTTCTTTGGATAAGAGACGTACATATCGTTAATCTGCTCTAAGTAGTAGGTGTTGAAAAATTCGGTGAACTTGTTCTTCAGTTCTTCACTAGCTATCGCATCCATCCTTTAACCCCCGAAAATGAGCAATATATTAAGTCTTCAGAACTAATAAAAATCAATGCGTGTAAAGTATAACTGCCACTAAAACACTTAAATGGTTAAAGTCCAAACAAAAGTTCCACGATACAAAATTATGAATGGAGCTTATAAATTATAAACGCATATTATTGTAAAGGTGATTCAACCGCAGAGAATAAGTTTTATATCACAACGGCGATACCGTACGTAAACGGAGCGCCACACATAGGCCACGCCTTAGAGTTTGTGCAGACAGATATAGTGAGGCGTTTTTACAAGATTAGGGGCTTTGATACACTGCTGCTGACCGGCGCAGATGAAAACAGGTATAAAGAACGTGAGGGCTGCAGATGAACTGAAGATTAGCACGCAGGAGTTGTGCGATAGAAACTCTGCTTTATTTGTTGATTTAGCCAAAAAAATAAATCTCTCTTACGACGTGTTCTTCAGATCTTCGAACCAGAAGGAGCACTGGCCAGGAGTGCAGAAAATATGGAAAAGCTGCATTGAATCTGGAGATATTTATAAGAAAAAGTATCGCGGATTGTACTGCGTTGGCTGCGAACAGTTCTATACGGAAAACGAGCTTGTTAGTGGGCTCTGTCCAGAACATAAGACAAAACCTGAGTTAATAGAGGAGGAAAACTACTTTTTCAAGCTCTCAAAGTACCAGGAAAAACTTAGGCAGCTCATAGAGAGTGGAGAGCTGAAAGTCATTCCTGAAACTAGGAAGAATGAGGTTCTCAGTTTCATAAAGAGCGGCCTTGATGATTTTAGCGTATCTAGGTCAGTACAGAGGACCAAAGGGTGGGGCGTGCCAGTTCCGGACGACCCTGGGCAGATAATTTATGTGTGGATTGACGCGCTTTCAATTTATATGACAGGGATAGGTTTTGGTACCGATCAGAGCAAATATGAAAGATGGTGGCCGGCAAACGTCCACGTAATAGGAAAGGGTATAATCAGGTTTCATGCGGTCTACTGGCCGGCAATACTCTTATCGGCAAAACTCAAGATTCCAAAATCAATATTTGTGCATGGTTACTTAAACGTCGAAGGACAGAAGATGAGCAAGTCGATAGGCAATGTGATAAATCCTCTAGAAATTTTAGATAGATACACGGCAGACGAGCTCAGATATTATCTGGTAAGAGACATACCCACTTTTGAAGACGGAGATTTTTCTGAGAGTTCTCTCAAAGACAGAGTAAACAAAGAGCTTCTAGGGGACCTTGGAAATTTAGTTAACAGGGTGCTCACAATAGTTGAAAAATCAGGTTTCAAGGAGTTTACGGGAGATAAAGAGTTGGAGGCCAGACTTGATGTGAAGAGGATAGAGGCACTTGCCCTAGAGCTAAAGTTACACGAATCTTTGGGAGCGATAATGGAGTTTGTGAGAGACTGCAACAAATACATCAATGAGAAAGAACCTTGGAAACTCAAAGGGGAGGAGCTCAACATTGTACTTTACAACCTTTTGGAGTCAATAAGGATAATTAGTATACTTTTGTATCCTTTTATACCTGAAACTTCTGAAAAGATAGCCGAAAAACTCGGAACTAAGATCACAACCTTAGATGACTGCAAGTTCAGAGAGAAATATGTGGAGAATTTGCAGAAAGGAGGCTATTTGTTCAAAAAGAGAGAATAGACTTAGGAATATTTTACAGTTATTGCTGCTACTTCTTGCTCGATGTTGCCGTAGCCATTTACGGTGTAGTTAAGCCAGATATACCCTGAAAATGCCCTTCCAAGAGTGCCAGTAGCCACGCCTGCTGAGCCATAGCAGTTTAGGACAAAGGTGTAAGTTCCTGCGCTGTAGATCACGTTGCCTCCTGGATTGTCTCCTGTTGGATAGTAGCTAGGATTGTTTGTTACGTAGACGTTTCCGTACTTTGGCTTATCTCCAGTAGTGTTCTTCTGGTTAGAACAAGATACGCCGTTTATGGTTATAGGGCCTCCGCTGTCCTGTGAGAGAGTCAACGTCAGCGCACCACTAGTCGAGCTTAAGAAAAAGGAACCGCATGAGAAACTTGTGGTGCCGGAGCAGGATGCGGGTATTAAGGATGTGTTGAGCACGCCGAGGCTGTACATCACTTCGATAGCTATTCCAATCATTAACATTGCTATACCGTATGAAAGTAGGAAGTCTACAGCAGCCTGGATTTTCAGCAACTTTTGCATGGTTTAAGGTGCCAATTTAAAATATTTATACAGTTGCTTTGAATTAAAAGGTCCTTGCTATGAAAAATCGATCAATATTCCTCTTCTGTTGTAACCCTTATTCCGTTCTTCTTCAATAAGGCAGTGGTAACTCCATCTCCATCAACCAGAGTGCCTGAAAATGTTCCATCATATATCTTGCCGCTGCCGCACGAAGGGCTCCTTGCCTTTAGAATGGCCTCTTTTGCTCCCACAGCCTTTGCTATCCTAAGAGTTTCGGAAGCTCCTTTTAAAAATTCAGATGTAACATCTTCACCTGTTGGATTGACTACCTTCACTTTGCCAGCTAAAACATCTGATCCAGTTCCTTGTTTTATCTCCGCTGGAGGTCTTGGTATGCTTTCTCCCCCTAGAATTTCTGGGCAAACAGGATACATGCCACCTTCTTTAAACTCTTCAAGCAATTTTTTAGTTAATTTACTTTTTCCTTTATAGTTGCAATTAATCCCAAGCAGACATGCGCTTACTAACTTCATAAAAACACGATTCTTACTTGCTCTTAGTATCAACTTTTGCCTCAAAATCCGATATCTTGTACTTGAATTCGTCGTCCGACTTTATCAAGCCTTTCTCCTTGAGGAAATCTCTTGCAAGAAGATAGTATATCAGCGCAAGCGACCTCCTTCCCTTGTTGTTGCATGGTATTATGAGATCAACGAACTTTACCCAGTTGTCTGTGTCGCAGAGGGCAACGACAGGGATGTTGGTCTTGCTTGCCTCCCTTATTGCCTGCTTCTCGTTCCTGGTATCGCTGACCAGCATCATCGCAGGCTCTGCGTAGTCCGGCCTGTTTGAATTCGTGAACACTCCAGGGATTACCCTTCCCTGCATGAACTTAGTCTTTGTTATCTCAGCGAACTTCGATGCAGCTGCTATGGCGTATATTCTTGAAGCCGTAACCACTATATCCTTTGAATCATATCTGGCAAGCATCTTAGCTGCGAGCTTTATCCTGTCATCTATCGTAGCAAGATCTGAGCAAGTAACAGCCCGTCTTCTCTTATCTTGTAAACGAATTTCTTCATTCCCGTGCGTTCTTATCTTAGTGCCGATGTGCACGCCTACCTCTAGATACGCCTCCTGATCTGCGTTTAGCTTGTTTTCTTCGTTTGCTTCTTCCATTTTAATACCATTAAATTTGGGGTCGCCGAGATTTTCAAGTGTTATTTTTGAACTCGGGTCTTGTGCGCCCTAGGCACAGAGCCTAACCAAGCTAGCAGACGACCCCTGTCAGTATACTTTAGTATCAAGACCTTTTTATAACTCATCCATCACTTTCTTCCGTAGCTTATGATATCATCTATGAGATCGACATGGCTTATCATCATGCGCCTGCAGCAGTATCTCTTCACTCCGAGCTCGTCGAGCACCTTTGCCGGCATCCTCGTGCTCCTTGTTGACCCGCCTGTCGTACTCCTCCCATTTGTCTGCGATCACTTGCCCGCATGAGAAACATCTTATTGGTATCATCATGGTATCATCTATAAGACGTCTGGAACCTCGCCCTAGCCTTTGGTCCTAGGAACTTCTTAGGCTCCACACGTCCTGACGTCATCGACTGAGCAGAGTCCTGTCATATTTCATGTAAGCCTTCTTTATCACGTCAGAGTTTGACGCGCCTGAGAGCACCTTTGCGACTGCAGTCCTTACGGCCTGTGCCTGCCCACTTACTCCCCCGCCATGCACATTTACCTTTATGTCGGAGCTGTTTGCTATCTCTTTAGTAAGGGTTGAGAAATTTATTGGCTCAAGCATGAGTTCTCTTATCTCCCTTGGCTTTAACATGTTTATCGCAACACTGTTTATAGTGAGGTTGCCCGTTTCCCTTGACCAGCCTGGCCCTCGCAACCGCATTCTTCCTCTTTCCTTTTGTGAAGACGACCTTAAGGTTTGGCGTGCCTTTTCTCCTTAACCTGGCGGGCTATCTTCTTTTCTGGCGGGGCTGTATCACTTGCTTATCTCCTTATTAAGATTGTCAACGCCACTTGTACTGGTGTTTCTACCATGAATATCAACCTTTGAATCCTAGCTTCTTCAATAAGGTCGTTCGACAGAGACAGTGTCTTCGTAAATCTGCTTATGATTGCTTGGAGTTAACTTTCATTGAATGCTTGAGTCTCTTATATTCATCAGGCATGCCCGAGTAGACCCTTAGCAGCCTGAATGCGGTCTTGCCTTTGGTTTTTGTAAGGCAGCATTCCCCTAACCACTCTCTTAACAAACAGGTCCGGCCTCCTAGACCAGTATGGAGAGTGTTCAGGATTCGCCTTGTCCTTGAAATCGAAGCTTCTGCTTGTATTTGGCCTTGAGATCTTATGTGCCCGCTGATGAAAAGCCTGTCTGCGTTTATCAGTCACAACCTTGTCCCCTTTAAGCAACATCTTTGCTACCTGGCTCGCTACCCTGCCGAGCACTTTGTCCTTTCCATCAACAACTTTAACGTTTTCCTGCATAAAAATCACATCACTCATTCTTGGATTTGCTTCTTCAGCATGCTGTCAACTCCGATTATTTCACAGCCGTTCTGCTTAAGCTTGCCGATGCTCTTCTGAGTACTCCACAGCAGCGATCTCAAACTTGTGTTAATAGTTCCAAATCCAAGAACCTTACCAGGAACTACTATGAACTCCCCTTTTTTGCAAGCTTGTTCAACTGATCGAGGTTGATAGTCTATCCTCGACCTCCTTGGCAGCGAACTAGCTTTGAATGCTCATCCACGCTTTGCGCTTTTAGACTTTGTCCATCTCGGCGATCGTACTCCCATGAGTTGATAGAATGCTTTTCTATCATACTTTTCATAATCATCAGTTGTGAATGCAGGGGGAGAGATTTGAACTCTCGAAAGCACAAAGCTACAGGATTTCCAAAAATGAATTCCTTAGTCCTGCGCGTTTGACCAAGCTCCGCCACCCCTGCACAAAAGCTTATTTCTTCAGCTCCTTGTGAGTGGCCTTAGGTCCTCATTTATTATCTCTAAACCCCTATTTAAGATTTGCTTCGCAGCCATTTGTCCGAATCTTTCAACATAGAACTCAGCCTCGCCCGATTCTTCGTCCTGCTTAAAGGTGACAAGCCCGGGCTGGAACTTTGCGCTCTTCATGCTGTTGCTAAGAATTGCCTTGCCCTCTAGCTTTATTTTCTGTCCTTCAGCCAACTTGATTATTGGAATATTTTCATTCGTGACCTTGACCTTTTTGTCCGTGCTCTTTAGGTCCTTCGAGTAAACTGTCCTTGGTCCTTCTGCTTCAAGGTTGAATAGTATCTCGTCCTTCTCATCATAGCCAGATCTGGTGTGACAAGGGGGATCGAGCCCTATCCTATGCGCTATATATTCGTCAAACATTGAGCTTGTGTTCTCGTAGAACGTGACCTTGTCAACGGCAAAGCAGCTAACGCTGTTTATAAGGATCCTCCTGATGCAGTTAGCGAATGTGGTGTCAACTCCGCTAACTTTGAACCTGATAGCTGATGGTGTGTCCTCTATGAAGCTAATTTTCATATTCCATAAAAATAGGCAAAAGCCCGAATTATATAGAGTATATGTTATTATATATATTTAAAGATAGCGCTGGGCTTATGGTACAGTATAGCCGTTTAACCATTGGTTTGTGAAAGCGGTGCCTCCTACCAACGGACTACCTTCGCGCACACCGCTTTCTGAATTGCCTGAATAGTCAATAAAATCTCCATTAAGAGGCCACCACCCTACTAGATTTTTAAGCACTATTGGGGGGCCGCCTATCCCTCCAGTGTATAAGGCCTGCACCTCATTCGCTGTCAGTGAAGTGTTATAGAACTGCACATCTGCGATGCTTCCGTTTGCATATTGCCTTGTTGTACCACCAACATATCCAACTGAAAAATTAATCATGCTGTTTGTGATATACCCAGAAGCTGTAGTACTGGCCACCAGTTTGCCATCCATATAGCAGGAAAGCGCAACGCCATTATAGGTTAAAGCGAAATAATGCCACTTAAATGTTGATATTAATCCTCCATTGATAGTGTAATCGCGCCAGCACCATTTTGAAATACGCAGTTTAGCGTTCCCTGATTCGGTGCGCTGACAACATAGAACCCTCCACCTAGAGGAAGAAGATATAGGAGATATTCCAGCGTAGTCTTGCCAGTTTGATATAGGAGATGTGGGCAATACGTAAGCCCAAAAAGAAAGGCTCATTTGCGAGTTTACTACAAGTGAGGAGAAATTTATCGCATCCATATACCAATTTTGATTGGTAAAAGTAGCCACAAACTTTGGAAGTTCCCCCGAGCAAATACCTTTTAGTTGCATTCCCACTGTGGTGTTTGAGCCATACGGACGAGAAACTTGACAAGAGCCAGCAAGTGCTCTGGGGCTCAGGCTTCCTATATCAAAGACATTTAGCTTGAAAAGCACTAGCAAGATTATGATAAGGATTATTATTGCTATACCATATGTCTGAAGATACTCCAGAGCGCTTTGTGCCCTGAACCTCCCCTTGCCTTTTTGCATAGAGTATTAATGATAAATTGAATTTAAATAGGTTTTTAGTAAGCCTTAGTACATGTGTTCTAGCTTGGCTATTCTGTCTTCAATCGGGGGGTGGGTTGAGAAGAGGTTCATGATCGAACTTGCGCTGAAAGGGTTGGCAAAATAGAGAGAGGCATTTATCTCATTTGCATGGGCCACTGGCTGGACGTTTGGCTTTGCGTCATACTGCTGTATCTTCTTAAGGGCGCTTGCAAGAAACATTGGGGCCCTTGTTATCCTTGCCCCGTTCGCATCTGCCATGTACTCTCTCCTTCTAGAGATTGCAAGTCTGAGAAGTAGTGCAAACAATGGCGCAAGGAGACCAATTACTAGAGCTATGAGGACTAAGATTCCTCCGTTCCTTCTGCCTCCGCCCCTGAGGCCACCAAAGAAGAATAGGTTTCTGATTACTGCCGCTATCATTCCTATTGCCCCTGCGAAAATGACAACAAAGAGCATAAACTGTATGTCATTGTCTGATATGTGAGACATCTCGTGCGATAGTACTCCCTCTAACTCATTCTTGTTCATTACGGAGAGAAGCCCGGAAGTTACTGCTACTGAGGCATGCTTCTTGTTCTTTCCTGTTGCGAAAGCGTTTGGGGAAGGGTCATTTATGATGTAAATATCTGGCACTTTTATCTGGCTTGCCATTGCCATGCCTTCCACTGCATCGTAGAGAATGGGGTACTGCTTCCTGTCAGCAGGCTTTGCCCCGCTGAGCTTAAGCACCATTGTGCTGCCAAACTGATAGGTGAATATCGCATAGAACAGCACTATCACAGCTCCGAATATCAGCCCACCCGGTCCTCCGCCAAGCACCAATACGAATAAGTAGATTACGAAGGTGAAAAGTGCACCGAACAGTAGCATCAATATGACCGATCTAAGCCTGTTTCTAGCTATTTCATCGAAGAAACTTGTCATTGGTATCACTGACCCTTCTTTTTGCTAGACTTCCCTCCTGTAGGTGCCTGTGGAGGCTGCGAGGTCTGCGCTGGCGCGGACATGTCGCTGAAATCAACCTTCACTGGTTGTCGCTCTGCGTCTGAAGCAGTCTGGAAGAAGTCAGCCTTCTGGAAGCTGAATGTGCTTGCGAATACACTACCTGGAAACTGTTGTATCGCATTATTGTAATCAAGCACATAGTCGTTGTAAGAGGTCCTGACAAATGCAATCTTATCCTCTGTGCCTTCGAGCTCCTGTTGGAGCATCTGGAAGTTCTGGGATGCTTTCAGGTCTGGATAACTTTCTGCCACTGCGAAGATGCTCTTAAGTGCCTGAGAGATCTTGTTGTTTGCCGCTGCCTTGTCTTGAACAGAACCTGAGATTATCGATGCTCTAAGGGCAGTGACCTGTGTTAGGGTGCTCTTCTCGAATTTGGCATAACCCCTTACTGTCTCGATTAGGTTAGGTATCAGGTCGTATCTCCTCTTGAGCTGCACATCGATCTGTGCCCATGCGTCCTGTACCCTATTTCTCTTTGATATTAAGCCGTTGTAGCCCAATATCACGAACAGTGCTATCAATATCAGCACTATTATGATTATAGAGACTCCTGAAAATAGTTGTAATAATATCATTATTTCCCTCTATACAAATTAGCAATAAACATAGGCTTGTCTAATTATAAAAAACCTTTGTTATCTTTAGCTTCATTGAGTTTGAGAATCTCAAAGAGCGTCGGATGGGAGTAGTAAGCGATGACGTCATATGATGGGTCGATCAACTCAATCATTTCCATATTCGTGCGTTTAATTAGGCTGAAACCTGGTTTTCCAAGACACGCACTCTTGAACGAATCGTAATCAGCGATCGTGAAATCTGCATCCCCGCGTTCAGGACGTTTAGGATCTGGGCTTCGTATTTTTAATAACTTGAGGGTGCCGGCATCTGTGGAGAGTGGAGTGATATAAAAAACAGGCCCTGTTGGCGTTTCCTGTACTAATGGACCGAGCTGGCTTGCTACCTTGATCGTCACTTCATACTCGATTAGACTATGAGTGAATATGCAGGCATAATTGACTGGCGCAGTCTTCTCAAAAGTATGTTTCATACTAAGTTTAAGCGATTCTGCAACTATACTTTGCACCAGTACTTTAAGTTTATCAGTCTTCATGCATGCTCTCTATAAAAGATACAAAAAATATGGGCGATTAGTATTCGACAGCAACTTTGAGATTTACTCTGTATTCGTCTACCTTTCCGTTTTCAACCTTTACAGTCATCTTCACTATATCTATACCTCTGAGCCCCTTCTCCTTCCTGCTGAACTCCTCCACAGCTTTGTTTATCGCGTCGTCAAAGCTTTTCTTTGAGGTGCTTACCACCTCAACAATTTTTCCCACTTCCTTCATTATATCATCTGCAAATTATATCACGGATTAGAGATATAAGGTTAACACTAAGTTAAAGCAAATAAAAAATTAAGAAATAGAATAAAAAAATAAACTAAACTGCCTATTTGCTTGAATTTACTGCTCTTCGTTTGAATTCTCGTCGGCTGGCTCTGCAGGCTCGGCAGCTGGTGCAGCAGCGGGTGCCGCTCCTCCAACCTTTTCGCCTATTGCGAATCTTGCCTTTACATCAGTGATCTTTACTTGCACTGACTCTCCTTGCTTTGCTCCAGCAACAAAGATGACGAATCCGTCTTTCTTTGCTATTCCGTCTCCTTTAGAAGCTACTGCTTCTACTGTGACATCTACGATGTCACCGACCTTCACAGGCTTAGGCAGGAAGTAGTTAGGCTTTATGCCCATCCTTCTTTCTCCTCTGTCATCGCTTCTGCTAGATCTTTCAAATCTGTCCGGTCTTTCCATTTTATTTTCCTCTGTAGAATTAGCGCTTTGAAACGCTGTACTACTTGATTAATATGGGCGTTCTCTCATTTATAAACTTATCGGTATATTTGGCGTCGTGAAAAAAGTCAGAAAATATGTAAAAGTGTGCTAAATTTCTTTTAAAACAAATATGCAATCATATTCATAAACCGGTAAATCAATATTCTATTTGGGGCTGTAATGTCTAGGATTTATTCGAACAGTATTGAGACTAATGGCACTCATATTAGTATAAGAAAGGCTTTGGTAGGGTTGGAGAGAAGAGTGAGCACACCATTTGCGTTGATGTTTACTAGAAGAGGCTTGCGCTCAGAGTTTGAATCTGTTAAGCCTTTTACCGAAGAGCTCTTTGGTATCAATTTTGATGAGCACCCTCGCCCAAAAATAACGATTGGGTCAGAAATTGCGACTGATTACAACATGTGGAAGGCGGAATGGGAGATGCAATTTTCCTTTTTCGCAGCGCTACGTGGAGAGAGACAAAAGAAGAGTGATATCGGCCATGAACAGGCCCACTTAGCTTTAGCATATGGCCCTGAAGGCATGAATACAAAGACTTTACATAATACCTATGGGGGTTTCTGGAAAAAAGACGGCTATTATCAGTTTCGTACTCCTGAAGAGGGTATCGCGGACTTTTCTGAGGCTTTTACCTTAATAAGAGACAGTGGCATTGCAGTCGCTTATGAAAGTATTATGACACAGATGAAGAAGATAATAGGAAGACGTCTGAAAGAATTCCGCTCTAAAGATTCTGCAGAAGAGGCTCTCGATAGAGTTTTATTTATGATAAACAACCATCCTGAAGATTGGAATGGAGAAAAAGGATATGAGAGTTTCATTGAACATATCAATTTACACAAAGGTAATGGGGTCGTAGATCGATTGCTTGAACGCGAAGGAGATGGAGATCATGTATTTGGGCCACTTTATGTTGCAATCTCATTCCGCTTAAGATTCTCAGGGCGTATGCAAATAAATGCAGACGAACTTAGATCTTTCCTAAAATCTATTGTGAATGGAAAAGCCTTTGCTGATCAATCTGCGCAAAAAGTCTCTAATTTGTGAAAATAGTAATACTTATTTCACGACGCTGGTATATTTGGCGTCGTATAAAAAGAAAAATCAGCCTGCTTTAAACAAATCACGAGTTAACCTATAAATATAATAAAAATCAAATTTTAATTTGATGACCGTTAAAATAGAGGATGTCCTTAAGGGAAGGAGGGACATAGGTACCATAATTGATGACAGAGCTTCAACAATTGAACTTACCGCAAACATGCTTTTGCTAAACAAAGCCGTTGGAGGGGACGATTCGATACAGCAATACAGAGAGTTGTCTAAGTATACTAGAGAAACCATGAATATTATAATAGCGGCACAGAAAGCAGAAAACGGGCTTGTGGATCAACTTACTGAGTTACTCAGCAAGATTGAGAAGAAAGTTGGTGCTGGAGAATTATCAAAAGCCTCTGAGTGCTTGGATGCTGCTGCAACTAAGCTTGAAGAAGCCGACTGCATTATTTTATCTGAATGGACAAAGGTAGTCAAGAAAGGATTAGAAATGATAACTGCCAACGATAGCATACTTGAATTGGGACGTAATGCTTACATGCAGCTCCTGAAGAGTGGAATGTTAGAAACAGAGAAGCAGATAGAAAAAAAGGAAGGCGAAAGACAGAAATGTTTGACTATAATGATAAAGTTAGATTCTCTCACAAGAGGATAAAGTATCAAATTTTAGTTTTGATAGTTCTTGCGAGTTCTTCTACGCTCTCAAAAAGGTAGTCCGGTCCAGCTTCCTTGAGATTCACGTAAGTTCCTACACCTCCAGCTACCCCACAAGATGTTATGCCAGCGAGTTGTGCGGTTATCACATCGGAAGCCATGTCGCCTATGTAAATGCTCCTTTCCTTCTTTGCGCGCATCTTTTTTACTATGACATTTAGCCCTTTAGGATATGGCTTGTATGAATCCACCAGCTCAGAGCATAAAACCAAATCAAAGTATTTCGATAAATTGAGGCTATGCGTCTCTTGCTTTAATCGGTATGGTCTTGCATCAGAGAAAATAGCTACTTTCTTCTTTGCATTTTTTAGAGACTGTAGTGTTTCGAGCGCGCCTTCTCTAAGTTTCGTTTTTACAAAGGTGCTGTAAACATCATAAATTGATTCGTACAGCTTATGCTCCTCTGCCTCGATCTTAATGTTTTGAATTTCAAAGTTTTCCTTTCTGAATTCTTCCATGTGTTCCTTTATGTACCACGGCTTGTATCTCTGCTTCAAGGAGTCTCTTACTACTGTCAAGAAACCAGATGTACTAAGAGTGCCGTCCCAGTCAAATATGAAAAGATCGAATTTCCTCAGCAAAGTTTGCATAAGAGTTATTAATCTTCTTAACAAATAAAAATCTGATGATGATTGAGGTAATCGCTGAGCTTTTGCTATGACGAGTGATAGGCGGTCTGAGAAGGTTTTATTGTGGAAGAAAAGAGCAATGTCCTAGCCAAATTGAAGAAATCTAGTATACTTGCTACGGATGTTGCCGGACAGTATTGGTGTGAGCGCCAGACGGAGCTCAACTACTTGTATGGAAAGAGGTATGCAACGGCCGCTATGAAGCAGGGAAGTAAGATCCATAAGGAACTTCAGGAGGAGCTGGAGACTACAATAAGCGTTGAACCAATAAATTATGCTGACTTCTTGTACAAGGAAGCGTATGAAAATTATCTAACACTCAAGAGCTTGAACGAAAAAGGAATAGGGAGAGAGCTTAAAGTATATGGATTGATAAACGGGTTTAAAATATCTGGGAAGATAGACGAGCTAAGACATAAGGGAGGCAAGACGTCGATTGCTGAGATAAAGACTAGAGACTTGAATGGCAAACTAGGAAGGAGTCCATCTGATGTAAAACATGTGAGCGAGGCTACAATGCGACCTCATAGGGTCCAGGTTATGATCTACAAGAGACTTCTTGACGATCTTAAAGATAAAAATTATACTTTTGAGAATTTTAATAAGGCGTATTCGGTGAGTAAATTAGCACTCTCAGAAAAATTCCTCGAGCAGCTGAAGATTCTTGGAATGGACACTTCGATCAAGATTGAGGAGATTTATAAGATGATGTTTGAACAGATATATAAGATGCCACAGGTCAGCGACAGGCTGGAACTCAAGTACGTGGACAGATACACTGGAAAAGAGTTTGCGGAGGTCGACATTGAGTATAAGAAAAATGAGTTCGATGAAATGCTCAAGGATGCGATGGGATATTGGAATGGAGAGAGGGAGTCAAGGCCGGTTGCGAAAGACGAGAGCTGGAAATGCCGCTTCTGCAAGTTCTTTGGAAATGAATGTAAGGCATGGTGGTCTGGTTGACAATTGAAGTAAGTGATCTTAACAAGAAGTCGTTGCGTGAAGAGTTTGGTAGGAGGTATAACGACTACTATTCTACAGCACTATTTGACGAGAAAGGATTTACGAGAGAAATATGCAGCGAATGTGGAAGAGGCTTTTGGAGTATAGAGGACAGGGATACCTGTGGAGAGCATGAGCCTTACACCTTCTTCAAGAGTAAGCCGATAAAGACCAGTTATGTAGAGCTTTGGAAGATGTTTTCCGATTTCTTCAAGAAGAACAAGCATGTGATAATTGATAGGTATCCTGTAGTGAGCAGGTGGAGACAGGATCTTTACTTTACAATTGCAGGCATCCAAGATTTTCAAAGGATAGAAAATGGACTGATGAACTTTGAATATCCTGCAAATCCTTTGCTAGTTCCGCAGATCTGCCTTAGATTCAGTGATATTGAGAACGTTGGGGTTACGGGAAAGCATTTCACTGCCTTCACCATGGCAAACCAAACTTCGTTTAATTGGCCAAAGGAGGGTTATTGGAGAGATAAAACAATAGAGCTTAATTACAAGCTTATGACAGAAGTCCTAGGTGTCGAGAAGGAGGAGCTTATTTACCATGAGGATGTCTGGGCTATGGGGGACTTTTCAGAATTCGGACCTTCTTTAGAATTCTTCGCACACGGGTTGGAGATGGGAAACAACGTTTTCACCCAGTTTGAATATTCTAACGGAAAGATAAGAGAATTGGATGGGAAAGTAGTTGATGTTGGTTGGGGGTTCGAAAGGGTACTATGGTTTTATACAGGATACAACTCAGCATTCGCCGCAGTTTTCAATGGCCTTGTGGAGAAGATTAGTAAGAAAACAGAGTTGGACTTTGATAACGAAATTTTCAAGAAGTTTTCGAGAGTTGCGGGAGAATTTGATTTCTCTGAAGGAAACGAGGCGAGGCAAAAAGAGAAGGCGTTACTTAAAGAACTGAATATATCTGAAAAACGGTCTGAAGAGGAGATCAGACCAATTCAGGCAGCGTACTCTGTTTTTGACCACACAAGAACTTTGTTGTTCGCAATCGCGGATGGTGGGTTGCCCTCAAACATTGGAGGAGGTTACAACCTTAGAATAATACTAAGAAGAGCGCTTAATTTCATCGAGGAGTACAAGCTGGATATCAGCATGGAAGAGATTGCTAGACTTGAGGCTGCTGAATTAAAGGAGATGTACCCAGAACTTACTAAGAGTCTTGATAGTTTTGACAAGATCGTTTCAGTTGAGGCAGGTAGGTACAATAAAAGCAGAGAAAACGCTGGCAAGATAGTGGAGGGATTGCTGGCTAAGACAAAGAAAATTAATGGCAAAGAGCTACGAACATTATATGAAAGCTATGGAATTACCCCAGAACTCATACAGGAGTATGCGACAACTAAGAAAATCAAGATCGAGATGCCGGCAAATCTATACGAAGGTATGGTTCAAGGAGATTTCGTAAAGAGAGAGAAAGAGAAGAAACTTAAAATTGATTTGCCGAAGCTGCCGAAGACTGTTCCTTTGTATTATGAATCCCTAGAAGCTGAGGCTGAAATCCTATTCTCACACAGAAATTATCTGGTACTTGACAAAACACCCTTCTATCCAGAAGGGGGAGGACAAATGGCCGACCATGGAACTATAGGTGAGGGAAAGGTGAAAGATGTGCAGAGGGTAGGAGACGTGATCGTGCACATTATGGAGCAGGATGTTGGAAATAACAAAGAGTTTAGGACTGGCTTGATTGTAAAAGCAATTGTCGATGTTGACAGGAGAAGAAGACTCATGGCACACCACACTGCGACTCATCTGGTAAACGCATGCTCAAGAGAAGTGCTTGGAAAGCACGTATGGCAGGAAGGCACCACCAAGGACTATGAGAAAGCAAGAATAGACATTTCGCACTACGAGAAGGTGAGCGACGAGCAGGTGAAAGAGATAGAGAACAGAATCAACCGTTACCTGCAGGAGGGCATAAAGGTGGAAGTGAAGGAGATGGAAAGAGGGGAGGCGGAAAAGAAGTACGGATTTACAATATATCAGGGGCACGGTACCCCATCAAAGATCATGAGGATAGTCACGATCTCCACAAGAGATGGTAAGCTCATTGATGCTGAAGCGTGTGGAGGGACACATGCTGTTGGGAAGGAGAGTTACATAGGCATGGTAAAGATCATAAGCGCAACTAAGGTTCACGATGGTGTTACAAGACTTGAGTTCGTTGCTGGGCCTGCGGCACTGGCTTACTTCCAGAAGGAGGACAGCGCTCTCTCCGTAATAGGCGAAACCATGAATGTTGAGAAGCTCAAGAGCGCAGAGGCGGTGCTTGCTTCAAGAGAGGGGTATAGGGAGTTATACAAGAAGCTGAACCAGTACGACGAAGTTATGGGTAAGATAATAGCGGAGCAACTTGCAGGAGAGGATATTATTGAAAAGAAGTTAGAAAAAGCGCCTAGGGATCTTCTACGAGCAGTTGCGGCGGCAGTGGTGGAGAAGAATAAGAAGGCTATGATCTTACTTACAAATAACGCAGGGGACGTTATTTGCATGTGTGGAGAAGCAGCGCAGAAAGGAGCGATAGACTTTGTAAAGGAGAAGCTTTCTGCTAAGGGCTTTAAAGGAGGAGGGTCGAAAAAGGTGGCAGAAGGAAAGCTGGAGAAATGATCTCTATGAATTTATACACACTGATAATTTATCCCTTAATATTCATATTTCCTGCATACGTAGCAAATGGGGCACCGGTGGTATTTGGAGGAGGCAGGGTGATAGACAACGGAATGCTGTTGTGGGGCAAACCGCTCTTTGGTAAAAATAAGACTATCAGAGGATTGGTTGCTGGGATACTTTCAGGTAGCTTCATTGCCTTTCTTGAATCGTTGTTCATTCCTTCTCTTCTCATTTCAGGAATTGCGATGAGCTTTGGCGCTCACTTTGGAGACCTCATAGGGAGTTTCATTAAGAGGAGGATGGGAAAGGGTTCTGGAGCAAACGTCTTTTTCCTCGACCAATACCTGTTCGTGATATTTGCGCTAGTGTTTGCTTATCCATTTGGAAACTTCCTGAGCTTCTGGGGGCTTATTTTCATACTAGTACTTTCAGGCGTTCTGCATCCGCTTACCAACGCTGTGGCTCATAAACTTAAGCTTAAGAGCGTCCCGTGGTAGTTAGAACAGTATCCATATCCATGGAAGAGCGTTTATCACAAATAGAGCAAGCACAAAGATGCCTATTGCGATGAGAAGCTTCTTTTTCTTTCCTGCCCTTACGGAGTATATCTGCCAGCCGTCAAGTCCTGGAAGAGGAAGGAGGTTGACGATTCCTATGAAGAAGTTGAACGCCAGAGAAAGCACGAGCACTACGTAAATGAAATAGACAAACTGATCGTATGGCGCGGGGCTCTTTAGCGCCTGCTCTTCACTTACATATACACCAATCTTGCCTGCAGAGTTGGCCTTTATTGTATAGTTTCCCTTGCTGGTCACTAAGCTGACGTTAGTGAACGGCTTGTCCTGCGAACCTGCCGCATTGACATCTGAGATGTTATTGATCTTATGATTGTTCCACTGGTACACTATCGCGCCTGCTGGAATAACGTTAAAAGCTGGAGAATTCGGAACAGTTGAGCTTATTACAGCCGCATTGACTAATACATTAGAGAGCACATATGTTGTAAGAAGTACAAGCAGAACGAAAGCTACTACTGCAGTGAATATGTTTGCAGAGACTCCTGCTATGAAGATTCTGTTCTGCTTTATCTGATCTAACTTCTTCACCTGTTTTTCGTCTGGCTCTACGAAAGCGCCAATAGGAACTAAACCGAAGATAAGCAAGCCTATCTGTTTTATCTTAACTTTTGCTATTCTTGCAAGTATCCCATGAGAGAACTCATGGACTATCAATATTATCGCAAGGGTAACGACGCCAGCTACCAGGGGCACTGTAAATCCTGGGATTACTGGACCAAATCCTGGAACCTGCGAGCTCAATGAACCTGTATTCGGGCTCTTTGCTACCACACTCGCCAGGAATACTGCTATGCCATAAAGTATCTCAGCTGCGTTTAAGGCAAGGATTGCAACTATGAAGAGCAGGAAGCCACCTGCAAGAATGATTAAATCAATCACAAGATCGTAAGGCGTGGCCAGAGCGCATGAGCCGCTGCCAGCTTGGAATACGCACTGGGATACGGTATGCAGCAAATTCTCAATGAAGCCGAAGCTAAACGTCTGGGCGCCTGATGGTATGTTGCTTATTCTCGAGCTGACTCCTGGAAGATTTATGAAGCTTAGAGAGGGAACAGATGCAGGGAGAAGTATGTAAAAGAGCATGAACATGGTGATCAGCCCAAATACTAGCATCTTCTTGCTTACCTGCTTCTTGAATATCAGGTATGAGAGTAAGCCGAAGCTTATGACGAACCCCCAGTCTGCGAACGCGTTCCATAAGCGTGGCGAAAGCTTAGACAGCTTATCTACCAATCCGATACCCTTCTTTCCTCCAAGCAGATACGCGACAAACATCAACTTAAGGCCGTTGGTTGTGGCTATTATCCAGCTATCATACCCAAGAATTAGGAGTGCAACGACGATCTTGACCAGTGGATTAAAGCTAGTGTAGTATAAGTAATAGAAGAGCGCCAGTGTGGCCAGCACGAATAGCGTGGTCGTTAGTAACCTATAACTTTTTGATTTAGGAACCAGTTTCATAGATATCAGTCAAGTAGGTAAATGCATTATATAAGTTGTGCAATAATATTAAAAAGGTGGTTGAATGGAAACCTGTGAGGTGTGCGGAAAAGCAACAGAGGAGTTATATCTTGCAAGAATAGAGGAAGCTACCATGTGGGTATGTCTCTCCTGCTCTAGAGGAAAGCAGGTACTTCAAAGCATGAACATAAAACAGGAAAGTCCGAAACAGGTTGCGATCAAGAAGGGGAAGGAAGAGGAAGAAATAGCAGAAAACTACGGCGAAGTGATAAGGAAAGCGAGAGACAGGCTTGGGTTGCCGCTGAAGGTGCTTGCTGAAAGGATAAGTGAGAAGGAGAGTGAGCTTGTTAGAGTAGAAAAGCAGAAGACTCTTCCAAGCGAGAGCCTTAGGAAGAGGCTTGAGAAGGAGCTAGGCATAAAGCTGACAGTTAAAGTGGAGCAGGAAAAGAAGCAGGTCACCACAAGCAAGAACGAACCGATAACTATAGGGGATGCGGCTTTCAGTAAGAAGCAGATTGATGAAGAGGAGAGTGAGTAGTTGGCTGTAGACCTTGGGAAGTTCGTTGGTGAAGTCAAGCAGAGAATAGAAATTGAGGAGCTTGCGAACAAGAGAGTGGCGATCGACGCTTACAACACGATATATCAGTTCATATCGATAATAAGGCAGCCTGACGGGACGCCGCTCTTCGATTCGAAGAACAGGGTGACCAGCCACCTGTCCGGGCTTTTCTACAGGACGATAAACCTGATGGAGAAGGGAGTAGTGCCTATTTACGTCTTTGATGGGATCCCTCCATCGTTTAAGAAAAGGACCCTTGAGGCGAGAATGAACAGGAGGAAGGAGGCCTACGAAGAGTGGCAGGCTGCCAAGGAGAAAGGCATGATAGAGGAGGCGAGGAGCTACGCAATGGCAAGCAGCAAGATAAACAAGGAGATGGTGGACAGCGCGAAGGAGCTGCTTAATTGCATGGGCGTGCCTTACATACAGGCGCCTAGCGAAGGAGAGGCTCAGGCTGCGAGTATGGTCAGGGAGGGGCTAGTATACGCAGCGGCAAGCCAGGACTACGACCTTTTCCTTTTCGGGTCTGATGTAGTGGTGAGGAACCTAACGATTACTGGAAAGAGGAAGCTTCCGGGAAAGAACATTTACATAGATGTAGAGGTTGACAGGATCCTCCTAAAGGAGCTGCTCAAGCACCTCGGGATTGACAGAAGGAAGCTTATTTGGGTTGGCATGCTTGTAGGAACAGATTTCAATGAAGGGATAGAGAAGGTCGGACCGAAGACAGCGTTCAAGATAGCCAGCACCTGCAAAAACATGAAAGAGATAGAGTTGCACATCAAGGAGAAATATGGCAAAGAGTTTGATGTTGACCCACAGGAGGTAGAAGATATCTTCATGAAGCCAGAAGTTTCAAAACTTGACTCTGAAGAGTTTGAGGAGAAGATCAAGAATTCGGTACCTAACAAGAGCGCGATAATAAAACTTATGTGCGACGAGCATGACTTCTCTGTCGATAGAATATCAAAATTTACAGATAAATTATTGGATATTAAACACACGGCGGGTCAAAAAGGTATAAATAACTGGATGTAACAGAATATGTGATTTTGATGGTGAGGAAGAAGGATGGGAAGGACCCGTTCAAATATCTTGATAACTTTTTCACTGACGACGCAAAGCTTGCTAATCTGTTCAACGTTCTGGTGAGGGAGATCTTCAACAATATGGAAGACACTGGTGAGAGATCCTCTTTTGTATATGGGATAAATATGAAGGTTGACAAGGATGGTGAACCAGTGGTAGAGCAGTTTGGGAACGTGAAGAAGATGCCGGATGGCACGAGGGTGATGGAAGAGCGAGAGCCGCTTGTGGATGTCATAAAAAAGAGAAATGAGGTAGTGGTCATTGCCGAGATCCCTGGAGTTGAGAAGAGCGACATAAGGATAATTGCAAAACCATCAGAGATAGAGATTGTTGCTAATAGTAGGGAACAAGGCAGGAACTATTTCAAGAGAGTGAGCCTCCCGAAGAAAATAATTCCAAAGACTGGAAGCGCTACATATAATAATGGAATCATAGAGATTAGTGTTAGGACTGGCATTGATTCTGAAAGCGTGGGGAGGATAAGTATTAAGTAGGTTATAACATGCAAATAAACATTAAGAAAAAAAGCAGGAGAGTTGGAAAAAGCTATAGAAAAGTCAGAAAGGCTTCTAGGTTGAGCAGAGCTATCAGGAAGCGATTTAGGAGAAGTAGGAGATAAAAACAAGCACTAAGGAACTAATTTAAAGGCAAAAATCGTAATAAATACGATACAATGGGCCAAATTTTGAAGCGCATTAAAGAAGGAATTAAGTCAGAACTCAGCGAAGCGCAGCAATACATGATTTCAGATAAAGGGCAGAGAGAAATAGAGAGGGCAGGATATAGCGGATTAGCCGCTGCGCCTGGCTTTGCAGCTATGGCTGGCATCACATATGATTATACCGCGAGATTCTTGAATTTTATTTTGACAAATAATCGTTCGTTTATACCAACAGGGATTGATCCAGCTACTTTTGTTGGCGTTCCAATAATTTTTGCAAGTGCCACCGCTGTGGTTTACTTAAACAGAAATGAGATCAAAGGACAGTTCATAGAGGGCGTTAACGAAATGAAGGGGTTAAAAAGAGATCTTACAGGTTTTGCAAAGGGGATCGTGCATCAGGCTAGGCGACTATGCTAGATTGTTGTACATCTTGTCGTTAAACTCGTATGCTGTTACTTCTCCACCGTCTTTTATCTTGAGATCGGCGAGGAGCTCGTCCTTGCTTTGGAACTCAGATATTCCGTTATCTAAATCAAACGCGAGCAGGCCCTTGCCATATTCAGAATAGACAACGAACCTTCGATCATCTTGCCTTGTGACTACTATTATTCTTGTAGATACACAGCCGAGCGCTATCAGCAAGCTACATAGCAGTACAGCCTTGTCGAATACATCTCCAGCCCCGCTCTTAATCACTTGGTCCGGGCTCAGCCAGAAATCTACTGGAAGCTCCACCTGCGTTATCGTACTTTTCACGTACTTGTAAGCTTTCTCTGCTGCTTCCCTGAAGTTCTGCTCTAAGGCGTAGTTCTGAATTGTGCTCTTCAGATTATCAGCAAACCCAACTACGCTCTCTTCTTCAGGAGTTACAAGATTTGGCAACTCGGCTACGCTAAGGTCCTCATTTTCCTCTATGTATCCCCGGTACCGCATTATGATCTCTAGATAAAGAAGGTTATACTTCTTCAGCAGCTCTGCGTCATTTTCCATTGTCATAAGCGTAATTAAACAGACTTATCGTTAAGTCATTATATAATAGAGCAGAAAAAGATAATATTCTATTGTACCATCAGAAAATATGGGCTTAAGTGGAAAATCTGACAGCAGGGGTTATGTCTTCTTCTTTGACATCTTTTTTACTATCTTTTCGACATAATTAACAGCAAGGCCTAAGACTATAGCTAAAATTGCTAGGTAATAGAAAATTGTTCCCTTTCCTGCACATGATGAGATGACACATAGTTGACTCGAGTTGATAAAGAATCCTAAGGTCAGTGCTATGGCTCCAGTCCCGAACCAAGCAAAACTATTTCTCGAAAACTTCATAAGATTAAAACAACCTTAAAGTATTTAAAATATTGCAAGATTTAGTAAATGCTGGAGGCATAAATGCAGGCCAAAGCGCCAATAAATAACTTACCTACATAGTCTTTTTATGGACAATTATCTCAAACTGCTCAGTTCTGGGCTTCTTTTAGCCGTTGTAGGAGCAGTTGGTATTTTGAGCAAACAAAATGACCCGCTAGCAAATTTTCTCTTCTGGGCGTTGTTTCTTTTGGGCGGATTCATCTTGTTAGGTTTTAAAGGAGGATTTTGGAAGAAGTGGCTTCGGCGTAACAAATAAAACGCCAGGGTAGGGATTTGAACCCTAAAGCCCTTGCGGGCACTGGTTCGCTTGTTTTCGCATCACTAATCAGCTCTTGAGAAAACCTCAAGACCAGCGCGTTACCAGATTCTGCCACCCTGGCATAATTAACATTCTGCTTGCTACCTTTATATCGTTTTCTAGGATTTAGAATAGATATTTAATGTGCCTGAGCTGCCTGATCTCTTCTTAGTTTCATTTCACTTGCTATTGGATAGGTCTCAAAAAGGATACCTTCAGACTGATCTTCAAACTCCTTCCAAGTCTCAGCAGGTATCTCGTCAGGGTTGCTGTAACTTTTGACCTTCTCATAAAGCTCCTTAAAGACTGAAGTCCTCAGTGCTTCATCAAGCTTAGGGTCAGCGGCTATATCTCTTAGCCACCCTGCTCTATCCACGACTTTTTGTCTATACATAATTTAATTTATGTTGCAAAAATATTTATTCTTTCCGATAATTTTTCTGAAAAAAAATTATAATTGACGTACAAGGGCTTTTGCTTCTCTCGTAATCTTAAGCGCTACAGGTTCTTTGCCTGCTAGAATCTCTAACGCAGCGCCTCCAGCTGTCATCCTTCTCCCTCCAAGCTTCTGATATACTTCTCCTAATCCAATATTATCAATCGAATCCGAAGAATTTCCACCTGGAACGAACAGATGTGATTTTTGGCTCAGAGCTCTATTAAGGATTCTCAATGTTTTATTGCATCCTTCTAGTTCATATCTATCCACAGGTCCGGCAGAGATTATGGTATCAGCACGTTCCATCTCAGCAAAAAAGAGATTAAGGGATTCTTCACCTATACTTATTATATTTCCTTTTTTAGTGGAAAGGTCTTCTATCTTTACCTCTTCTTGCGTATCTAGAAGAAAATCAGTTGGGGATATTATGCGTCCTGGGAAGTCGTGCAAAAGCTTTTCGGCAGTCTCTAAGCCGCCGGTGCTTTGGATAAATTCCAGATTCTCCTGATTGAAATGCTCCTTAAAATTCACGCATGTTACGGTTTGCCCGGGGACTCCGCCGCACAACGCTATAACATTCTTGTTTCTCGCCAGTATGGGATGGATGTTCTCGATTTTTTCAAATTTTGAACCTCCAATTATTAGCACAACGCGCCTTCCAGATTCAAGCTCATTTTTCATCTCGTATATTGTACCTAATTCCTCCTCCATCTGTCGCCCCAAGTAATAGGGTAGCGAGCCGATTGGACCTACTAGTGATGTGTGCCCTCTATGCATGGATGCAGGGGCATCGTTTTCAAAGAAATCGGCAAGTTTTACCAAACGCTGTACCATAGCGCATTTCCTTTGCTCTTCGAGACTTGCAAACTTCCTCTTTTCATCAGGATCCGATCTAGTATTTTTAAGAAGAAGGGCCTGCCCCTCCTTTAGACTTCTAACTGCTTTTTCTGTTTCTTCTCCACCTAAAGAATTTGAGTATACAACTTCTGTGTTTACTGTGAGTTTGTTTAGCGCCTGCGCAAGCTGTTCGAGATTTTCTAGGTATTCTGGGTCTCCAGGAGTAGCGTAATGAGTGCATAATATTACCTTTAAGCCTTTTTTAGTATCCTTATCTAAATGTCTTGCAACTTCTACAACTCGAAGATTTCTCTCGCTTAGTTTAACGGTAGGGGTGGTCTGCGTAGCTGTAGTTGTTGTTTGGGTAGAAGCTGTTGATGTAACAGTAACCTGTCCGGGTACGTTCAGATCAACCCTCTTAAGTACTGTTAAACCACTTAACCTATCAATATCCCTGCTCACAAAAAGGTCGGCGTATTGACTCATCATCTTATCTAACCCCCTGCTAAGCTAATACTCGCTTTCCATGTTTTTATAATTTATGGATATGTTTTTTTAATAAAATAGATGTCCCCCATTGATCTTTTTTCTTCTAACGCGATAGTAAACCCGTTAGATCTTAACAAGTTTTTAACTTGGCTTCGTAATTTTGGACTATGAACCTCAACAACAATCTTCTTTATGTTTTTAAGTAACTTTTTGCTAGATTTTAAGACTCTGAACTCTCCGCCTTCTATATCAATTTTTAATAAGTCGATCTTTTTTATCTTAAATCTCTTGCAGATTTCCTCTAGGGTTGTTGAATTTAGTTTTACTTTCTTAACATATTCCTGCGCTAACCATGAACGTTTTCCTTGAACCCTGAGGCCACCTATTGCAGTAACTCCCTTCACAATTTCAAAATTCACCCTTCCTTTGACTTCAGAAACTACGCTATTCACTAATTTTACTTTTAGTTTGTTTGCTTGCATATTCTTTTTCAAAATTTTAAATGCAACAGGATTAGCTTCAACAGCAATGATTTTAGCTTTGGGTGCTTTTTCTAAAGCTGCTAACGTGAAATATCCTTCATTACCGCCCAAATCAATGATAATTCTGTCATTTTTAGAAGGAAAACCTGGCAGTTGCTGGTGAGCTCTATCTTTAAAAAGCTCTAGAAAAGTATCAAGGGAACCTATTTCGTTTTCTTTATTAAACCATAAATTCCATTTTCGTAGCTTTGCCGGGAATTTTTGCCCAGGACTGACTAATATAATATCATTTTTTACTCTTGCAGTCCCATTTTGCATCCGTATTAGATAATTCTTTCTTTTTAATTCCTTTTTGAGATTATTGATATATTCGACAGTCTTCTTGTCGTTTGTTTGCTTCAATGCCCAACCAAAATCTAATTTTAACATCAAACTACTCTCACGTCAAAAAGTGCGTACACTACTCTGAATTTGGTTTTAAGGTAGGTTTTCCTGGTTCCCACCCTTCCGGGCACAGTTCCCCAGGGTGTGCTCTTGCATATTGAGCTGCAGTTAATTTTCTTAATATTTCTTGCACGTTTCTTCCTATTTTATCTTCATTCATTTCCATTACCTGCAGAATTCCATCAGGATCGAAGATGAAAGTTGCCCTTACGATAGGATTGCCTTCATTATACACGTGGAATAATTCACATACTTCTCCTTTTGGGTCTGATCCCATGGGGTATTTTATTTTCTGTATATTATTAGAGGAAGCCCGCCATGCTATATGTGAATCAATACTATCCATACTGATGCTTAAAATCTCCGCTTCTGCAGCCTCAAATTTATCATAATTATCTGCTAATGCTCCCAACTCAGTAGGGCAGACGAAGGTAAAATCTCCTGGATAAAAGACGACTACAAGCCATTTACCTTTGTATGCTGCTGAGCTCAGCGTTACGGATTTTGTAAACTGATATGCATTAATTGTGAAATCTGGAAGTTTCTGCCCGATTTTTAAAGATTTACTATAATCTGTAGGTAATGATTCAAGAAGAATGCCAGTATTGTCTTCGATACGATAGGGTTTCTTTGTTAGAAGTACGCCGTTTGCATCAATCTTTTTTACATTTATCCATCTCTGATTCCTCTCTTCATTGAAACTGAGAATTATGGAGTCTTTTATGGTACGCTCCAGCATGTTTGAAAGGCTTAGCTGCTTTTTATCAGCAGAGATTTCTGAAGTTATAAATGTAGTAAGAGCATGATTGCTCTCTAACAAAGATACCAGTTCTTTCATGTATGCTAAACAATCTGCCTCTGATTCTTCAGAATAACTCAAAAGTGAGTCTATAGAGTCTATTACAAGCCTCTGTGCCCCCAACGAACTAATATGTGTTGATAATAGAGCGAACATTTCCTTTGCGCTTAGTATTGGTTTACTGCTTTTGGATACGTAAGGTGATAAGTCTAGAATAACTAATTTGCTGCTTTCTACCCATTTTCTTAAGTTCCAGCCCATTCTCCCGGCAAGACCAAAAATATCAATTGGTTTTCCAATAGTCGTTGCATAAACGGCATTCTCTCCTTTTTCCAATCCACGATTGATAAATTGTAGACTAAAAATTGTTTTTCCTGTTTTTGCCTCACCATTTACAAGAAAAACCTTATTTTTCTCTAGACCGCCCCCTAACAGATAATCTAAATCAAGTATACCAGTTTCGATTTTTGAAGCTGTCATTAAAATCGTTAAATAATAGGCAGCAAAATTTAATAAAGGTACTTTTTAACAGACGCTTAGTTGCTCCCATCGGGATTTGAACCCGAGTTTCTGGGTTGAGAACCCAGCGTCCTTGGCCGGGCTGGACGATGGGAGCAAAGTAATTTATCCTTTTTCAGATAATATCTATTTGCTGCTTATTAATATTTGCTGGTTCCATGTTGCTTTCCGAGAAATACGCACCGAATACGCTCAATCAGGTCATTGGCAATGATTTTGCCATAAAGAGGCTGCTGAACTTCGGCACCGAAGTACAGGAGAGCCACATTGGCAAGCCTCTGCTTATTTTTGGTCCTCCTGGAGTAGGAAAGACGTGCGCTGTGCACGCTTTAGCGTATTCAAACGGATTTGAGCTCCTTGAATTTAATGCAAGCGACTACATGGACGCGGGGTCTCTGAGCAAGAGGCTGCTTCCAGCTACCAACTCCCGTGGTCTGTTTAGCAAGAGGATGCTGATCCTGCTTGATGAGGTGGATGAGAGATCGATAAAGTTCGATTCCGGTTCAGAAAGGATACTTTTAGAGGTGGCAAAGAAATCAAAGCATCCAGTTATCTTCATTGCGAATGACTACTGGAGCAGAAAGATCAGCTTTCTCAGAGATATAGTAGAGAAAGTGGAGTTCAAGAGAATTCCAAAAGAGGATGTGCTGGCTCTGATTAAGGCTGTTCTGAAGAAAGAGAAGAAGGAGATGAGCGCAGAGCTGCTTGAAGAGATAGCTGGAAGGAGCAATGGGGACGTGAGGGGGGCACTGAACGATCTGGAAGTGATGCTTGGGGCCAAATCGGAGCTCATAGAGAACCTTGGAATTAGAGATAGAAAGTCAGAGATATTCTACGTGCTTGACAAGATATTCACATCAGGAAACTTTGATATCGCAAGAAATGCCTACTCTTCTACCGACATTGAGAGCGGTATGCTCCTGAATTGGATTGATCAGAACGTGCCGAACAGGTACAACTACTTTGGGGACATAGCAAACGCTTATATGAACTTAGCAAAGGCGAGCTTCTTCATAAACCAGGCGGAGAGGAAGAACCACTACAGCTACATGAGATACTCGAGCATCCTAGTTTCTAGTGGGGTTGCGGTCTCTGGAAGCGAGGGTTCAGGATACTACAAAAGCTATGCATTCCCTGAAAGCATAAGGCAGTTGAGCAAAACAAAGACTAGCAGGAGCGATCTTGCAAAGGTCCTTACAAAGCTCATATACGTGCTCCACGTCCACAAGAAGAACATTTTCAGTGAGTACATATACATGCTGAAAGATATGATAGTCGAAGGAAACAAGGAATATGGTGAAGAGAAGACGCTTGAGTTCTTTGAGAGAGTATATAACCTTGACAAGAACAATGTTGAAACGATTTCAAAGCTGAGCTGAGTGTGAGAAAGGCCTTTTACAGAATAATCTCGAATGCGACAGCCGGTTCCTCTATCCCGAAGTTGCTAAGCACCTCGGGATGCAGTTCTCCGAATACCCCAATCTCCTTCCCGTCAATATTAACCGAGGCGCAACGGCCCTCTATGAAGCTCTTTTGCAGCTTTTCTTCTATCGTGTAGTTCAGCTCAAGGTCATATAAGATCTCTTCTACAATCGCCTTCATCTGGTTGAAATTCACTTTCGGATCAGCAATAACCCCAGAAAGGTTGTTGCTTTCGACCAAGTCCTCTCTTGAAATTTTGAATGCAAGGTCGAATTCGAACAGTTTCTGCGGCATCTTATCGTGTAGTGATGAGCCAAGATCTTTAAGCAATGAAGGAATGATAGAGGTCCTCATCATAGATATCTGCTGAGATTTTGCATTCTTTATCCTGACATACTCCTTTTCCCTGCTTATCCGCATATTGTCAAAGTTAATGGCCTCATTAGTTAGGTAGGAGTTGAACATCTCGCTGAAGCCTAGCCCAAGCATTATGCGGGATACCTTGTCTCTAAGCAGCGAAGTTGCATCAAGCTCACCACGCTGTTCTGAATATATTGGCACTGGTCTTATGTAGTCGTAGCCGTAAGCTATTGCTATGTCCTCGATTATGTCTTGGTCGTTTATTATGTCGAGTCTATATTCAGGAACCCTGAACCTCACACTCTTGCCGATAAGCGCGGCCTCGTAACCCATCTTGCTGGCAAGCGATAGGACGTTGTTATACCCTATTATCACGCCTATTTGCCCCTCAAGCCTCATCAGCGGTATGTTTATGAATTTTGAAGTCATCTTTGGAAGCACGACATTGGACTTGGAGTATTTTACTTTTATTTTATAGACGTCTGCGCCCATGTCGATGAACATCGCTGCAAAGAGATCTGTAGATTTCTCTATTATGTACTGCGAGGTACCGGTTATGTCAACAAGAAGATTCCTAGTCGATGAGCTGACTTTAGTCCTTTCTGAGTTTATTATAGGGATGAGAGACAAAACTCCCATGTTGTCCTTCAGCGCAGGGTACAGCTGCGCCTCTTTCTTTGGTATCGTCTTACCATATGCGAGCCCCTTTTCATGAGTCGCTATAATTTCACTGAACTTCATCTCCTTGTTTCTATTCAAGGGAAGGAAGCTTTCGTCAGGGAAAGCATCGTAACGAACTGGGGGCACTATTGTATCTAAATTGTGCAGACCTATTGCAAGCTTTCTTCTATTTCTCCCGTAGTTTATGCTAAACTTTTCAGTGAAATTTATTAGATGCTTAAGAGTCTCGTCGCTCATCTTAAGGTTCTTGACCACCATCCCAGAGATAAATGGCCTAAAGTTGCTCGCATTCTTCCCTACTTCTATCTCAAGGTAAACAGGAGCGTCCTTTATCTCGTACTTCAGCTTGGAGCTCTTGTGCATGAAGTTCTTCAACGATCTTATGAAACCAACTATGTCGAGCATATCAGGCCTGTTCGGAGATACGTCAAGTTTTATCTCTTTGCTGCTTATTTCCTCGACGTCAAGCCCCATCTTCGCTATCTGATCTGCGAGCTTCTTATCATCCAGCTTGAAACGTAGTAACTGAGCAAAATACTCTTTGTTGAAAGTTACAGCTACCATATGATCACAATATTCTCCTGTTTCTAGTCCAGCCTATCCCTTGGTTGTAAAGCTCCGGTAGGTTCTGGATGTAACCTTTTGCAAGCATTATCCTCTCTACTCCTCCACCCCATGCAAGCACGGTTATGTTCTTTCGCGCTATTCCAGATATCTCTCTTCTCAATATACCCGCGCCGAGGAGTTCAAACCACTTTCCGGTTTTCTTAAGGTAGGTCTGGACCTCGACCCCTGGCTCGACGAACGGGAAGTAGGTCGGTTTGAATCGTATCTCAAGGCCGGTACTCTTGTAGAGCCTTATCAAAGTGTCAAACAGGTTTGCGAGCGTTAGGTTTTCTCCGATTATCATTCCATCCATCTGGTAGAAGTCAGTTAGATGACTGTAGTCTGGATTCTCGTTCCTGAACGTCCTCCCTATAGTAAAGATCTTAAGTGGAAGCCTATAATCTTTGTACGCGCCGAGGTTGTACAGCTCCCTTACTGAGACGCTGGTTGTCTGTGTTCTTAGCACCCCCTGCATCGCCACCTTTTCTAGCCAGTCGCTGTGCCATGAGCTTTCATGTGATGCCTTCACCTGGCTCACCAGTTTCTTGTTTCCTATGTCTATCTCCTCTGGATTCGAAAGATAGAAAGTGTCCTGCATGTCCCTGGCTGGATGGTCTTGTGGCATGAAAAGAGAGTCAAAAGTCCAGAAGGCGGGGACCACGACAGGTCCTGCGACCTCCTTGAATCCCATGTTCGTATATTCCTTCTTCAGCTTTTCTATCATCTCTCTAAGAGGATGAAGTTTAGCGGCAAACTCCCTCTCCACCTTCACGTCTATCGCGTAGCGCTTGAATGACTTGTCAGTCCACTCTTTGTTTGTTATCATCTTCTTGTTGAGAGCATCGACCAGCTCGGCTCCAGAGCTCTCTTCCAGCAGCAACTTGGCGCCGTGCTCCGTTATGCTGACGTTCTCTATCTCGCTCCTGGTGCTGACGTTGAGCAGCTTCCTCTTTATCAGACTGAGAATCTCGTTGTTGTACTTTGTTGATATGCCTGCGTAGCTCTCTGGCTTATCGTAAAGCTCCTTGAGCACTAGCTCCTCCTTAATCTCTTCGTCCAACGCAAACTTTCCTTTCTGTGTGAGGAACAGCGCGCCATCCTTTATTTCAACAAACTGTCTGCTTCTCGCCCATTGAAGACCTATGCGCTCTTCAGGGCTTGATAAGTCCTTAACGTTCACCTTTTCTTTAGCTATCTTATGGATTAAGATGATCTCTGGCAGGTGATCTTTTGCGTAGCTCTTACCTTCTTCAGTAAGTTCTGCTTCTTTCTTTATCACTCTCTTTACTTCAACCGCATTCTCCTTTGAAAGGGTCTCAAGAGCCCATAGAACTTCGTCCCTGCCGATCTTGCTTGCTTCTATCAGACCGTCAATGCTCAGCGATTTGTGTGATTCTAGGGTTTTCAATACGGCAATTTCGTAGCGATGCAAACTCACACCTTGTTCTCAGACATCCTTGCATACAGGTACACTACCAATACTAGGAATAGTACTAGAATTACGAAATATATGAAAGTTTTGTAATTTGTGTATATGTAAGCAAAGTAGCTAGTCACCTCCTGCCCTGGTGACTGGCTTATTATATAGGAAAACGAGAACGTCGCCAACGGGTCGTTAGAGTACCAGGAGAACTGTGAGGACCCTGTATAGTTTCCTATGAAGTTGAGGTGCGGGTAATCTGGCACTGGATATACTGAAACCACCTCAGATCCTTTCGGTATTATTATGTTCAGCCTTGCATACGGGGGCAGTGTCTGGCCGCTAACGATATGTGCGAAGTTGAAGACTGTGTCATTGAAGGTATATTCGAATTTCCTTGGGCCAATGGCTTTTTCGGTGGTCACGTTGTTGACGTAGTAGCTCATGGTAAGAATCGCAGTGCCGTTGCCAAGAGCATATGTTATCGGGCTTGGCAGAATTGTGAATCCATATATCCCTGACTTAGGGTTCAGGATGTGCGTAGCAAGAAGATCACTCTGAAGCGCCTTTTGCCATCCGCTAAGAGTGAGGTTGATCGCCTGCCTGTCATTGAAATAGGTCTGTAAGGAAGAGTTGCTTATGTAAAGTTTGAAAGATTCGGTTACGTGTGCGCTGTTGTTTGGATTAAGGGTGACTGTGGTGTTCAGGGAGGTCACGTTAAAGTAGGCATGCGTGTTGGGAATGAGCAGCATTAGGGCGACTGCAAGATATAGGAGGTTCTTTTGCATCAGGATAGCACCACAATACTATTTTTGAACCACATTTTTTAAGGGTATTGTTTAACAGTCGGGACTGCCATGCATAAGGTATTAAAACGTTAATGCAGATATATAACCACTAATACTGTGATAAAATGATAACGGGCGTGAGAATAAGCGAAGTCCAAGCTAAGAGAGAGACAGAGGACATGATAACCAACATGAAGTTCAACATAAACTTCGATGATGTCAAGATCACTGGAGAGAATGTCGAAGTGATGTACACTTTTGTTGCTACATATGATGGAGGGGAGCCTTCGAAGCAGAAACAGATAGGAGAGCTCAAGATCATAGGCACGGTGCTTTCCAAGGAGAGCAAGAAGGATGCTGACGAGATAGCCAGCGTTTGGAAGAACAAGAAGACCCTTCCACTTGCGTTCGCGGAGAACGTGATAAACCTGCTAAACTTTGAGTGCGGGGCTAGAGGAACGCTTCTGGCGTCAAGCATAGGCCTCCTTGCGCCGATACCGCTTTCAAGGGCTAAGCTTCAGGAAACACCAACAGGCAAGAGCGCCTGAAAGCAGGCATTTTTATTTTTGAACGCTCATTCTCTTTTTAGCTAAATGATACCATGGAAAAAACTGAGCTTTTGGGGGTCATCCTTGATGCGGATTACGTGCTGAACGAGGGAAGGGGGACTATAAGGCTGTCCTTCAAGACCAAGGATGATAATTACGACCTTTTCGATCCTTCTTTTTTTCCGTATTTCTACCTTCTGCCAAGCAATGACAAGCTTGATGCGGTCTCGCTGAAGGGAATCAGCATATGGACGGATAACAACGAGGAGGTGAAGCCCAAAAGCGTAGAAGAGGGGAAAAGGCTTGTGGGGACCAAAGAGAGGAAGGTGTACAAGATCTTCGTTGAGAGCCCTAGAAACGTCCCTAAGATGAAGGAGGCCTTCGCGGAGTTCGGAACCTGCTATGAGCATGATATAGTCTTCTGGAAAAGGTATCTCATAGACAAGCAGCTATCGCCACTGCAGCAGACCAGGGTGGTTGTCCACAAGGAATCAGAAAGGTATGTGATAGACAGCATAGAGGGCTTGGGGAAGACATCAGAAATCAAGCTAAAGGCGCTCAGCTTTGATATTGAGACCTACAACCCGTTAGGTATCCCTAACGAGGATAAGGATCCTGTGATAATGATAAGCTACACTGATGGCAATGAGGGTCATGTGCTTACCACTAAGAAGATAGACAAGCCTTTTGTGAAAGTGTTCAAAGGGGAGAAGGAAATGATAAAGGCGTTCATAGATGTGATAATCAGGCTTGATCCAGACATAATAGCAGGCTACAGCTCATCGAATTTTGACATTCCATACCTAATCAAGAGGGCGAACAAGAACAAGATGGAGTTTGCGATCGGTAGGCATGGGGAGGAACCGAAGAAGGAGCACCACGGACTGATAGACGCGATTAAGATCTCTGGTAGAATACACATGGACGTCTACCATGTGGCAAGGTTCGTTTCCGCCGTAGGGGCTTCTGAGAAGGTAATAAAGGTAAACAACTTCAAGCTCTACGAAGTCTACCATGCGATAACAGGAAAGGAAAAGAAGATGGTCGACAAGGGGGACATTTGGGAACAGTGGGATGCTGGAGGGGAGATTCTTGCAAACCTCGCTGAATATTCGCTTGCGGATTCGCTTGCACTGCACGAGCTTTACGAATTCTTCCTGCCAATTGAAGTGGAAGTTGCGAGCGTTAGCGGAACGACCCTTGGCGAGTCAAGCATCTCAACCACAAGTCAGTTGGTAGAGTACATGCTGATGCGATACGCATACAGATACAATCAGATGATACCAAACAAACCAGATTCCCACGAGATAGATGTCAGGGCCGCTAATCCTTATGTTGGAGCCTTTGTAAAGACCCCAGATGCTGGGATCTACGATAACATAGTAGTGTTCGACTTTCGAGGGCTGTATCCATCGATAATCATCACGTACAACATCGATCTTGCGACCATCTGCAGCGACTGCACTGAATACTATGAGTCCCCAGACGATGTTAAATTCAGGAAGGATGTGATTGGGATAATGCCGATGCTGCTGAAGATATTGATCGAGGAGAGGTATGAGGTGAAGAAGGCTTTCAAGAAGAGTCCTGACAGCAAGTCGCTGGGGGCGAGATCCACTGCGCTCAAGATAATTGCGAATGCATTCTACGGCTACTTAGGATATGCAAGGTCTAGATGGTATTCTAGGGAATGCGCTTCGAGCGTCACGTCCTTCGGAAGGTTGTACATCTCTGAGACCATAGAGAAAGCGGAGAAGGCGGGTTTCAGGGTCCTTTACGCTGACACCGATTCCATCTTCATGCTGAAAGGAGATAAAAATAAAGAGGATGCCAACAAATTCCTAAACGAGGTAAACAAAAACCTTCCAAAACCGATGGAGATGGAGCTTGAGGATTATTACACCAGAGGTGTTTTTGTAGGCAAGCGAGGAGGGGAGGTGGGAGCGGGAGCAAAGAAAAAATACGCAATGCTCTCAGAAGGCGGCAGAATAAAGATAAAGGGTTTTGAACTCGTTAGGAGAGACTGGTCAAAGGTTGCTAGAGACACGCAGCTTGCCGTCCTTGAAGCAATATTGAAGGAGGGAAGCAAGGAAAAGGCGGTTAGCATAGTCAAAGATGTTGTAGACAAGTTGAAAAGCGGAAAGATGGAGCTGAAAGATCTGGTCATACACACACAGCTCCGAAAAGGGATAAGGAACTATGATATAAAGTCACCAGAGCTGGCGGCAGCTAAGAAAGCGATAGAACGGGGGGTAAAGAGAAGGGACGAGCTGGAAGGGGCAGCAATAGGTTACGTTATAACAAAGCACGGAAACAGCATATCTGAGAAGGCGGAGATTGATGAAACAGCAAAGGACTACGATCCTGATTACTACATAGATCACCAGGTGATCCCAGCCACACTTAAAATCCTTAAGGAACTAGGGTATAACGCTGACGAGCTTAGGAACAAGGGCTCGCAGAAAAAACTTGGTGGTTGAATTGGAGGTGCTTTTTGTTTGCAATACAAATGTTGGAAGGAGCCAGATGGCAGAGGCGCTCTTCAACAGGCTATCGAAAAAGAATCATGCAAGTAGTGCAGGTTTAAATCTTGAATACCGTGAAGACAAGACGCTGGAAGAGCTTGAAGCGATAAGAGTGATTAATGCGATGAAAGAAATAAAGATAGACGTATCAAAAAATATTTCAAAGCAGCTGACCAAGAAGATGTTTGATAAGGCAGATAGAGTTGTTGCGATGCTTGATCCTAGACAAAAGTTGAATTTGCCGACATATTTTAAGAATTCACCTAAGGTTGTCTTTTGGGACGTGCTGGATATGGCCGGCATGTCATACAAATACCACTGTGATGGTAGAGACAATATAAAGAAACATGTCGCGAAATTGGTTAAAGAGATTGGTTGAACATAGGAGAGAAACTTAGAAAATAGACAGAGAAGCTCACAGAAGAAGTTGTGAGCGCAATTATATAGGTTTAGAATTATTTAACAGCTCTTGAAAAACTCCTTCAGTAGGAAGGCCTGCTCCTTTTAATCTGGCTATAAATGATCTGCACATTCCAACCTTTACCTTTTTATTATGATTCTTGATCCATCGACATAGGAGCTGCACTACTTCTCTTTCCCTTCCTATTTGGTATATTATTACTTTGTTTAGCTTATCGTCACCAAAGAGATCTGAAAGGGTGTATGCCTTGCTAGCCCAAGCTAGTGAAAGTCCCTGCTTGATTGAGAAATATGGAAGGGAGTATCTTTCTCTGTCTGGCAAATTTCTCATGTCTCCTAAGGTTTTTACGAGCACCCCCTCACGCTCTAATTCTAGCAAGATATAACCGGTATCTTCGCTGAGGCCATCCCTTTTCAACATCTGGAGCTGGCTTTCTCTCGTAATATCTTCTACAGCGTCCCTTCGCAATCCAGTTACTTCTACTTGTTCTGTAACTAACTCTAGAGCCAATTTAACACCCAGGAATGGTGCTAGAAGATAGCTGCAATCGCTATTTAAATGTTTAGAGAAAAACAGATTAGTGGAACAAAAATGCGATTTGAAACAGCCAATAATTGATTGTGTATGGACGAAAAAATAATGGAAATTGGGAAAGCAACGGCAGAAATACTCCAGAGATCAAAGTCTTTGGTCAAGCCAGGAGTTTCACTTGAAGAAGTTGCTAAGAAAGTGGAGGAGATGGTGGAGGAAAGAAAGATCAAATTCTCCTTTCCGATAAACATATCGATAAACGATCAGGCGGCTCACTACACTCCTTCTTTCAAAGATGAAAGAATTTTCAAGGAAGGAGACATGGTAAAAGTTGATATTGGATTAAGAAATGAAGCCATAATAACAGACACCGCACTCACCGTGGACCTCTCCTCAAAGAATCCAAAGCTTGTTGAGGCTACCGAAAAGGCGCTAGAATCTGCAATTAGCATGGTAAAGGCTGGAAGAAAACTTAGGGATATTGGGAAGGAAGTGGGGTCCATAGCAGAAAAGTATGGGGTGAAACCGATAAAGAACCTTGGAGGGCATGGGATGGAGCAGGGAGAGCTGCATTCGCATTATTTCATACCAAACTTCGACAACGGGGACGAAACCGAGTTGCAGGAAGGCGACCTCATAGCTGTTGAAGTATTCCTAACAGATGGATATGGTGAAGTTGATGAGGGGGAATACGTGCAGATATTCCAGAAGGACGCTGGGGCTACAACAAGAACCAACAACATTAGAGACATATCTGATTACATCGAAGAGGTATACGAGACGTATCCATTTGCGCTTAGGTGGCTCGTAGAGAAGTTTGGTTCTGAGTTCAGAGTGAGGTCTGCGCTCAATGAGCTGATGAGAAACAATACTTTGGAGCTATTCCCAGTACTTGTTGAAAGGAAGAAAGGCATGGTGGCTCAGGCTGAGCACAGCTTAATCGTAACAAAGGATTCGTGTGAGATTATCACAAAAATCTGATCTACTTCAGCAACGTTACGCTAATTTTTGCCCACTTCTGGTATGCGTACAAACCGGCAGATGTTTGGTTTACTGTAACGTACAAGTATTGAGAGTGAGATCTGAAGATGACCGTATTGCCAGGATATACACTGGTGGTGTTAGTTAGAGTACCCTTGTAGTAGACGTTGATCGCTGCTGGGCTTATTCCATTGGTAGTCGGAGTTCCTAGATCGGCAAGTTCCACAGTGTAAGCTTTACCGCATGCGACTGAGTGACCTACGTATACTGTAGTTGTAGGGACGCACACCTGCCAATTTGGCGTAGGATTAGGATATGCAGACACTATACCTACAAAAAGGAGCAGTATTGCAGCACCGACAAAACTTAGAGTTTGTATTTTTGATTTCACGTAACCACTTTTGTATCTTTTAAGCATAACTGGAAATATTGATATAAATACCTGGCTTTATTGTTTGTTTTTTTAAGAGCAGCCAAAACTATCTTAGGAGCACCTGCTGTAGCCGCAGCTGTTGCAAGAATCGCATCCGTTCTCGCTCCTCAGGGTCATCTCACCACACTTTGGACACTCGCTTACTCCAAGCTGCTTGTTTGACGTAATCGCATGGTTCTGAGCAGCCATCTGCGCTGGATTTTCCATGTTAGGATTGTTAATGACTGCCTGATGCGCTTTGTTTGTTACCATCTCAAGTGCCTTCCCAACTGCGTCTGGAACGCTTAGCAGCTGCACTCCATGATCCCAAGTGGCCGTCCTCCCTTGTATGCCTTTGAGGCTCTTTATCGCTTCCTTTACTCTTCCTCCATGCTGAAGGTAAAGGCTGAGCAACCTTCCTATCGCCTCTGTGTAGCTCTTGTCATCGCTTCCTGACTTCCCCATGGTCACGAATATCTCCTTAGGGCCGGTCTCATCGCTGTTGATCGTAGTGTAAAGAGCGCCGTTCGGCAGTCTGAAAGTCACCGTATCGCCGGTCATGACCTTCGGCCTGATCCAGCTCTCCATCTGAGCCTCGCCCTTCTTCAATTCGTTCTCCTGAGCCTTCTCATCAGTTATCAGTATCCCTTCCCTTGAACCCTCTCTATACACTGTTATGCCCTTGCAGCCAGACTTCCAAGCTTGCATGTATATCTGTTCGACTTCTTCTGGGGTGACGTCCTCAGCAAGGTTGACTGTTGAGGAGATTGCGCTGTCTATGTGCTTCTGCACTATCCCCTGCATCTTCACCCTGAACTCTGGCTTTATCTTATGCGCAGGCACAAAGAAGTCTGGAAGATCCTCCTCCTTCGTGAGCCTGTACTGAGCCATGTACTCTGCGACCATTGGGTGGAAAACCTTGAAGTACTCTTGAGATAGAGATTCAGACCTTCTTGTGTAGCTGAATGCAAATATGGGCTCGATTCCGCTAGACGTTCCAAGAAGGGCTGAGCCGCTTCCTACAGGAGCTATCGTTAATATCGCAACGTTCCTCAAGCCGTTCTTGCCTATCTTCTCCTTTAACTCTTGGTTAAGAGCCTGAACGAATGGCATGCTTAGGTGCTTTGCTGCATCAAAAAGAGGGAATGAACCTTTTTCCTTTGCAAGCTCGGTGCTTTCGTCATAGGCTATGTTCTTCATCCTTTCCATCAAGCGATCAACAAATTCTAGTGCAACATCGCTATCGTACTTTATTCTCATCCTGACAAGCATGTCTCCAAGACCAGTAAAGCCCAAGCCTATCCTTCTGCTGTTCCTGCTAGCTTCTGATTGCTCTTTTAGCGGATGCTTTCCATCATTGTATGTAAGCACATCGTCAAGGAACCTGATAGAGTACCTTATCGCCTTTTCTAAGTTAACCCAATCCACGGACGCCTTTTCGGTAAAGCTGTTAGTTACGAATCTTGTTAAATTTACGTGACCCAGATCGCACGCGCCCCAGGCTTGTAGTGGCTGTTCTCCGCACGGATTTGTTGTTATCACATTCATGTTGTTATATTCGCTTGGAGACCCTCTAACCACATTGTCCCAGAATATAAGGCCGGGCTCCGCCCAATCCCTAGCCGAATCAATTATCTCTTTCCACAGCTCCCTCGCTTTTATCTTCTTTTCTATCCTGCCGATCTTAGAGTTTTCATACCACAGCGTGAATTCTGCATCATTCTCAACAGCATGCATGAACTCGTCAGTTATCCTGAGACTTATGTTAGCGTACCTGACGTTCCTAAGGTTCCTCTTTGATTTTATGAATTCAAGGACGTCTGGATGGTCCACTCTTATCGTGATCATCAATGCACCTCTCCTTCCAGCTTGCCCTATGGTGTGAGTGGTCTCACTCATGACATTCATGAAAGATACTGAACCTGTTGAGAAGAGTGCAGCATTGTGCACCGGTGAGCCTCTAGGTCTAAGAACACTAATGTCGGTTCCTACGCCTCCTCCAAGGCTGTAGGTTCTTGCAGTTTCTTTACACCAGTCAAATATCCCCTCTATGGAGTCCTCTCTGACAGGTATTACATAGCAGTTGATCAATGTAGCTCTTACTTTCTGTCCCGCCCCAAACATGATCCTTCCCCCAGGGACGAACTTGAAATCTTCCAGGAGCCAGTAGAAGTTGTTTGCCCATTCCTTCTTTTTCTCTTCAGTGAGCTCGGTGGCAGCCATGGCGTCGGAGACCCTCTTCCACATCTCAAAAGGTGTTTTCTCAACTATTTCCCCCTTTTCGTTTCTCCTTGTGTATTTTTCGTAGAAGACCCTCGCTCTCAGCTCATCACTGTTGAAGAATTCTAGAGTCTCCCTTGGAATTGTGATTTGTTTTGTTACATTGTCCTCCATAGTGTCATCTCAAAAAATATCACTTGCTCTCAAGCACCTTCTTCGCTTTCTTGTGGAACTGAGATACAGCCTTTATGAACTCTGTTGGAGAGCTGTACTGGTTGTATACGCTTGCAAACCTTACATAGGCTACAGGGTCGAGCTTGTAAAGCTCTTTTATCACCATCTCTCCTATCCTGCTCGTTTTCACCTCCCTGACCCCCTTGGCCCTTATTTTCTCCTCTATCTTTTCCCCTATTGTCTCTATGGCCTCCCGCTTCACAGGCCTCTTCTCGCACGCCTTGGTTATCCCGTTTAATATCTTGTTCCTGTCGAACGCCTCTCTCATCCCGTCCTTCTTTATGACCATAATCTCCGCGAGCATTATCTTCTCGTATGTCGTGAACCTCTTGTCGCAGGAATTGCAGACTCTTCTTCTTCTCACACTATTTTCTTCAGACACTCCTCTAGAGTCTATCACACTCAGATTCGTCGAAAAACAGTACGGACAACGCATGGGAACCACTACATATAGTATAGGTAGAGGCACAACACACAAGATGTTGTGTCAGAATCCAGCATAATACTTGTAATCTAGTTATTTAAATCAATCGATTTTATTTGTGGAAAAAAGAAACAAAAAGAGAATTCCGTAACTAATTTGTTTATTAAAATAAAAGAAAATACTCTCGACAAAATGATTTTTGACTTAGGCATATCTTATTCCCCCTCTGTAACTTTCCTACATCGAGGAGTTTATGAATTCCATTATGCGCTGCTGTCTTATCCCCGTCATAGTCTTCCAGTATGCCCGTATATAAGGCGAAAGCTCCTGTTTCTTCAGGTTTCTCTTTATCGCTTGGACTGTCTTCTTGTCTGAAGGATATCCAGATCCTAGGTCGAGTGAGAGCTTTTCACATATTCCCTCCATTTCCCAATCGCGCGTGACCTTTGCGATTATGCTTGCAGCTGAAACAATAGGATATCTGGAATCAGCCTTGTGCTCAGATATTACCTTAAGCGCATTCTTTTTCTTTGGATCCTTCTTTTGTCCGCTTACGCGCATGTTTCTGCCTGAAAGTAGGCTTATTCTTATTCCAAAGCGCTCTGGGATCACGTCTGGGGAGTCAACAAACACCGCATCCACTCTGTTGAGTGAGTTGATCAGCTTTGAAAAGTGAATTGCCTCAAGCTCGTTGATCGATATCCCGCTCCTCATGAAGCTGTTTATCTCCTCAGGGAGTATTGCGTAGCTCTTTACCTCCTCAGCTAAAGAGTAGATTTCATCATACAAGAATTCGCGTTTTCTGCTAGTGAGTAGCTTTGAGTCTCTAACGCCGATTTTAGATAGTCTACCTATGTTGCCTTTACCTATGCTTACAACTCCAACAACAAGGGGGCCGATTACTGCGCCGCGCCCTGCCTCGTCGCAGCCAGCCACTATGATAAGAACCACCTATATTGACTTCCGGTCAATAACAATATAGTCATTCACCGCTGTGACAGCAGTGTACGTCAACTTCAGCTTTCCATCCTTCATGTCAAGCTTATTAACAAACGAACTATCAACATTGGGTTCTACGATTAATGAAGTTATCTTACCGGTCACCTCATTTATCTCCGCGTCGACAAATTTACCTAAATCGAAGCCATCGTTTGTTACGACTTCCTTACCAACAAGTTGCTCTGCAACTACATATTTTACCATATCTACACCCTACTCGATATGCATATTATTATAGTTAATATTTTATATCTATATCGTATTATCGGGAATACCATTAATATGCCTTTTTGTGAGAAAATGGCCAATAATAGCAGTTTTGGGACTATTCTTTTCAAAGATAAGCAGATACGCATAATCCTGGCGCTCGCTGACAAGAACAAGGAATGGCATCTTGCGGACCTCGCTGCCGCTGCGCAGGCCACTTATGTGCACACCAGCAAGTTCATCACGCGTTGCGAAGAGCTTGGAATAGTGAGGTTTGACAAGCATGGCAAGACCAAGAGTCTTTACCTTACTGAAAAAGGCGGAGAGATTGCACAGAACATCTCAAGCATAATGGATAAAATAAGCGTTAAGAAGGTCGAGGCGGCTCCACCTGCGCCAAATAACGTAGCTAAACCAGCATAATTTGAATGAGACTTTAGTTAGACCAGCCTAATCGTTGAAATGAGCAGCATTATAACAAAAAATACCGCTGACAGGGCTATGTAAATACGATAATTATGCTTCTTTCCATGAGCCAGATTTCGTAAAGTGTATCTATAAAATACAGCAAATGATGCAAACAGCAAAAAGCTCAAGAGATACATTGCAATCTGAAAATGTGGATTAGAACAATAAGATGGAAATGAAATATTTGCAGCAGAAAAACAATTTAGTGTGAAGATTGCGGGCACTCCTGAGATAATTCCAGAAATCAGCCCAAACAAAATGTCTTTTAACATCTTACAAACCTCAATTTTATTCTAGACTACTTCTATATCTGTTCTTTTCTTTATTGCATTTAACACATGCCCATAGTCCCTGTAGTGCGCAAATGCGGTTATAGTGAGAGTGTAATCGCCTTTCTCAGTCCCCACATCGCTGAAGACATCTATCCTTGATTCTTTCTCCTCATTCGCAGCAAGATCACCAATTCTAATTTCTCTCTGCCTTGTCATACCTATTTGATCAAAGCTGAGCTTGTTTGGCAACTCAACCACTAACGAGCTCATAAGCGTTTCCTTAGTGAGATTCTTGAGCCTTATGCTCAACATTGAGGAACTCCTTCTATTGGCATAAAGCTTGTAGGGAACAAACTCTGTGAGTATCCTGTAAGGGGTCTCCTTCTGTATTTCATTCGCGACATTTTTCTTTCCAAAGAGATCAGGGAATTTCATATTTAACACCGGTGCCTAATATCTATTCTTTGATAAAATATTTAAAGTGTGAATATAATTTTATTTAGTGATTGTCCCCATTTTTATGAAAGTTTATTTTTAAGATAAGATTTTAAACTTCACTTACTAATATACATTAGGGATTGTGTGCCGAACAGGTCTACGCTCAATAAGTATGAACTGCTCGTTACCGAGATAAGGCGGCTAGCGAAAAAGAAAGAATTGGACATCGAGGAGATGCTAACGAAAGAAAAGGCGATGCTAGTCGCAGCTCTCTCTTCTAATCACTCGTGGAAGACCTCAAAGTTTCTGCATGATGGTGGAGACTTTGACAAAGACAGCATAAGTAATGAAACGGCAATCGCTTTCAACGAAGGCTGGAAGAACGTGACGGAGAACGACATTGAGGAGGTCGTCAACTCAAACATAAACGATCACACATTCTCCATGTGGCTTCATTACATAGTTAGCAAGGAGGAGCGGCAGAAATACCACGACATGCTTAATGCGCTGAAGGCAGAGCTTGTTGATGGACTTGAGCCTATAGAAAAGCTGGCAGATTAACTCTTCAAAAGAACTTTTTCTTGAAAGCTGAATTTATATAAGCTAAACGTACAGTATCTACGTTGGGCATGTGGCGCAACTTGGATAGCGCAGCTGGCTTCGGACCAGCTGGTTGCGGGTTCAAATCCCGTCATGCCCATCAGCAAAGGGTGCAGAACATGAAGATTAAAGTAGAAAAGGCAGGGCTAGAGGATGCAGATAATTTGATCAAGCTTGAGGCCAAATGCTTCGGAATGCGATACGATAAAAATTTTGTCTACTTTTGGAAACCTTTGATTCTTGACGCATATGTGTATAAGGCAATGAATGGAAAGAAAATAATTGGTGGTATGGTAGCATTTGTGACCAAAGATCCAAAAACAATTTACATAGATTCGATATACACAAAACCAGAATACCGCCATCATGGCATAGCAACAAAATTTTTTGAAAGAGTTGAGAAAGATTCTAAATGTAAAAAAATAATCTTGGACACGATGAATCAATATAAAGAAGCTGTCACTCTCTATAGGAAACTTGGTTTCAAGAAGATTAAAATTTTGAAAGATTACTATGAAGACGGCACTGACAGGTTATTAATGATAAAAAATTAGGTAATTAGACAATCTTGACTAAAATCAGCGGGATAGCGAGGCTTAAATATTATTTTGTTATAGTTTTAACATGAAAAATATGGGAAGGCAACGCTTGCAAAGTGCTATAGAGTACTTAGCTACTTACATCTGGCTCTTTCTCATAATAGCGGTAGTTATTCTTACTTTCTATCTGCTTGGATTTTTCAATCTGTCTTTCCTTTTCCCGAGGGGGACACCTGGAGCTTGCTATGTTTACAGGCCTGGAGGTCCTTTTACAGTCAGGGGAATATCTTTGGTCGGAACTTGTGGAGTTCTTCCAAAGTATGTCGGAGCGTACGAGCAGAATATAAAGTCGAATTTCTCGCTGATAATCCCTACTAACAATACGTCACAAATTACCATTTCTTACTGGGACAACCCGAACAACGTCGGGTTGTGGAACCAGAACTTGGGCGAAGTGAATGGTACTGGCTCTTCAGGGAGTTGGTGGGCGATAAATTATATGACGCCACCACCAAATGCGCCTTGGATACACGACCTCATAATAATTAATCTGAAAACCAAGACCATCAATTTTTACATAAACGACACTCTGCTCGCTTCTGATAGTTGGAATGTCAACAAATTCCCAAGCAACGTTTTTCTTGATATAGGTGGGGCGATTAGTGTTGGTGGTTATAACTATTACACCCTTGATGGACAGATTTCAAACGTCCAGATTTATAACGGATCACTCAATCCTAGCCAGCTGCTATCTCTTTATAGAAATGGTCTTGGGGGTCCGCCGATACAGTTGAACCAGCTTGTTGCATGGTTCCCGCTTAATGGCGATTTCAAGGATTATAGTGGAAATAACTTGGTTCCAAAAGCTAAAAACATAGATTTCGTAAACTCTTACAACTACGTTGCGCAAACCACACCATAAAATTCAGCTGGTTAATGTGTATCAAGGAGAAGTCTGCGGCACATAGCTATAAACTTGGGTGTAGCTGATGTTAACTAGGAAAATATTCTGGTTGTTGCCGCTATAGTCATTTGCGTTTCCGTTGAGTGGCCACCATCCTAAGAGGTTTGGTATACTGACTGGCGCACCTCCTGGGCCTTCACGGTAAAGGGTTGTAAGTTGATTTTGCGTAAGTGCAGTGTCATACAGCTGAACATCTGCAATTTGCGCATTGAGGACGTTTCCAAGGCCGCAGCATCCTACTCCTCCTATAGTGAAGATCTGGTTGCCTACGAAATAATCGTTGCCCACTGGTACAAATATAGTTGATGGTCCAGAGAAAAGTGTAGCGTTGTGGTATACTAAAACGTTGCCGCTGGTCGCATTGAAAACTATAGATAATAGGACCATGGGTGCTCTAAATACTGGAAATGGATAAAATGCTGTTCCCCATGTCGTCTTGACTCCATTTACCATTGCGTTGCCCCAAACGTAAGCACCCTTAACGTTGTAAGGAACAGAGTTATTGAATTGTATCCAGTAACTCACTTCGAATGCGTTGACATTCATTACGGGCATATTGATGGTGAGGTTTGATATGGGCCTTTGTTTAAAGTATGCAACATATTGCGGCAGTGCGCTGTTGCATGAGCCGGCTAACTTGGCAAATGAAGTGGTAAAGGGGCCACTAGGCCTTATGACGTAGCAACTGCCGGCCTTAGCGTAGCTCTTTATTCCACTGCCGTTAAAGATTCCTAAATAAAAAAACGTTACAAAAACCATCAGAAGCAGAACGAATACCCAGAGGTAAGTCGTTAAGTACTCTATGGTACTTTGCTCAAATCTCCTTCTCTTGTTCTTTCCCATCACACCATTTGAATGTTATATTAGAGCGTAAGCAAGAAATATTGGTGCCAAAAGTATGGATATTGTGCTAACAACTTTTATCATAGAGTTGAGAGAAGGACCTGCGGTATCCTTGAGTGGGTCTCCAACAGTATCTCCTACTACAGCAGCTTTATGAGCTTCGCTGCCTTTTCCTCCAAGATTCTCGGTTTCTATACGCTTCTTTGCATTATCCATAGCAGCCCCTGAGTTAGCCATGAAAAGCGCAAGAACGAAAGAGGCTGGGATCATTCCAACCAGAAGACCTCCGAGCGCAGCCTTGCCTAGTATCAAACCAACAACTATAGGTGTGATTATGGCGATGAGTTCTGGCACTACAAGTGCCTTGAGCGCATTTATGGTTGCAATGTCGACCGCTTTTGTATAGTCTGGCTTGACCTTACCCTGCATCAGCCCCTTTATGGTTCGGACCTGCCTTCTTACTTCTTCTACCATATGGTTGGCAGCCTTTCCTACAGCTTCAATCAAGAAAGATGAGAAGACGAATGGAAGCAGAGTACCTATGAATATGCCTGCGGTAACTTTAGGGTCCAGCGCGTTTATCGATGTCAGGTTGACAGCATTGGCGAATGCAACAAACAATGCAGTTGCAGAAAGCGCAGCGCCACCTATTGCAAAGCCTTTTGTGGTCGCCTTTGTGGTATTTCCTATCTCATCAAGCTTGTCCGTGATCTTTCTTATTTTTTTAGGAAGGCCTGCCATCGCGGCTATGCCGCCTGCGTTGTCGGTTATTGGACCGAAGGAGTCGATTGTTAGGACCGTTGCGGTAAGTGAAAGCATTCCAACAGCGGCAATGCCTATACCATAAATCCCGATCATCGCATAGCTTGCTAGCAATGCGAGTACGATAACAAGAACTGGCATCCATGTGCTTCTCAGGCCTACAGCAAATCCAACGATTATGGTGGTGCCAGCTCCACCTTTTGCAGCGGAGGCTATCTCCATGACCTGCTTGCTACCTTCTCCTGTGTAATAATCCGCAATCCATAGAAACATTATTGCTATGATCAACCCTATGAAAGCAGCAATGAAGTAGCTGGTTGGTAAGTGCATCAACGATGTTATGATAAAGTCAAGGAGGGCAGCGACTATGATTGCTGAAATTATCCCTTTGTATATAGCTTGATTGGCGTTGCCGCGTTTAACTTTCATAGTATATACGCTAACAATGCTTGCGAACACACCAGCAGATGCTAGCATCAATGGATACTGGAGGTTTTCTGTATTGTTTGTGAGTGCAAATGCGATAAGCAAAGCCGCAACTAGTGTCACAGCGTAGCTCTCAAAAACGTCAGCAGCCATGCCTGCGCAGTCACCAACGTTGTCTCCGACGTTGTCTGCTATTACCGCAGGATTCCTAGGGTCGTCCTCTGGAAGGCCAAGCTCTGTTTTTCCAACAAGGTCTGCACCTACGTCAGCTGCCTTTGTATATATCCCTCCGCCCACCCTTGCGAAAAGCGAAACCAACGATGCGCCGAACCCAAAACCTATCAGAAGCGGAATCTTTGATATTGTCAAGAATATGAAGAGAATGCTTAACCCGATTAGTGCGAATCCTACAGCTGCGAACCCGGTTACCGCTCCTCCGAAAATCGCAGTAGAGAACGCCGCATCGAGACCTTTTTCAGCAGCCTTAGCAGTTCTCAGGTTTGATCTTACTGCAACATTCATTCCAAGATAAGCAGTAAGATATGAAGTGACTGCACCTACAACAAATGCGACATCTATGTCAAATCCGTTAGGAAGGAAGTAGTAGAAAAGTACGATCAGCACGATGCTAAAAACAGATATTGTGATGAACTGCCTGTTTAGGTATATGCTTGCCCCATCTCTGATAGCCTTTGCTATCTCTTTCATCTTTTCCGTACCTTCCGGCTTTTTCATTGTCGTATAAGCAGCGTATATTGAAAATAACAGTGCTAGGATGCCCGCTGCTAAACTATAATAATAAAATTCCATTGGAATCTTGGGTTTTATTTACAATAATTAAGCTTTTAAACATAGTCTATTAAGGTGTCGCTTATTTGATTTTAGAAAGATCTCCATTTATTATAATCGGATTTACCGCTTCTATTTCGCTCTTACAATAAGGCATTTCTGGGATAGGATTCCACAGGAAAACTTTTTGGTTTAGAACGTGTGCGAAGCCTATTTCCATTAGGGTGTTGCCACCTACGTAATTCTTGATTCCTTCTTTGTCAAAATTCAGGACAAGGACGGCGTCAGCGTCTTGCATCTGCCTCCAAAAAACCCTAATTGCATCTTTATTCTTTTTCTGGTAAACTTTTATTTTTTCGATTTCGTCGTGGTTCTTTCCAATGAGGCCTTCATGAAGATCTGTAATAAAGGCATCGTGCCCTAGAGCTTTTAGGCTACTGCGCACTTCAAGCATCTTATCCAGAAACTGCATAGAACTAATTATCCCAATCCGCATGCTCAGATATCGTAATTTACACTTTTAAGCTTATCGAGGATTATGGACTGGTGCAATCTAGGAAAGGAACTTTGACAGGCTCGGATACGCCTCTAGGAAGTTCTCCTGCTCAAGCTGCTGGTATACCATGTACATTATTCCAACTGTCAGTAGGATTCCTATTCCTGTTCCTACAGCTCCTGTGAGCGTGGCTAGCGCTGCCAGCAACCCGACGAACACGCTGCCAAGAATTGTTATTGTTGGTATGTACTTGTTCAAAACTCCCTCTATTATCCTTGGATCCCTTCTGAAACCTGGAATCTGCCATCCAACGTCCTGCAGCTGTGTTGCCATAGTCTTCGGGTTCTGTCCAGTCATTTCAGTCCAGAATTTGCCGAAAATCACGCAGAGTACTATCAGCACAAGTGTGTAGCATATTATGTGTATCCATTCAGGAACCTGAAGTATGCCACCAGAAGGTAAGTAGAGCGGAGTTGTGTGTGATGCAAGATAGGAGAAATAAGCGTTGTAACCCCCGATTCCGTAAGGAGCTGCGTAAGGAAGAGGGAAAGATGGGGAGATGAGATAGAGTACCCCTCCGGCAAGCTGGGCTGCTGATCCGGAGCCGACGTAGTATGCGACGAACTTGGCGAGGTTGGCAAACTGTCCAGTGATTCCGGCCAGGAACCTGAACCATACAGGTCATGCTGAGCTCGAATGAAGTAGCAAGGATGACTGGCAGCACGCTTGTATATAAGAGAGGTATCGGAAGCCTGCCTCCAACGCCCCTGAACTGGCTGAAGACCAGAGGCAGCTCCACCTTTATGTCGTAAGCGTATATGCTGACAAGGAAGACGATAACAGCAAAGAAGAGAGGGCCGAACGCCAGGAGTGCATTAGGTATCGCTGCAGCGCCTCCAGCAGTTATAGATGCGATTGCCTCGACAAATATTATGTTTATGGTGCCTGCGACTATTGAGTACGCCACGCCTCCTGCGATGAACATGTTTAACCCAGAGGTTATGCCGTACTTCGCCATCGCCTCATCAAGGAAGATCACACATACGGCGCCTATTGCGAGCTGTGTGGCCACCATGAGATACAAAGATGGGGCGAGTATTGGCACGTATCCTGTTGAGACGAATATGAACGCTTCGACGACTGCTATAACTATGGCCGCTAGCTTCTGTATCCCCTGCATTCTAGACTTCTGCTCTGGATCCTGCATGTCTATGTTTATAGCGCCTGAACCCTGCAGGAGTTGTAGCACTATGCTTGAGAGCACTATGGGGCTTATTCCGACCGTAATAAGGGTACCTATTCTTGCCGCGAAGATTATGCTGATGAGCTGTATGGTGGGCTGCTGTAGGGCGGCGGTGTTTGAGCCGAAAGACGGTATGCTGAACATCAGGAAGTAGATCCCTAGTATTATCAGTGTCCATTTCAGCTTTTCCCTTATTGATAGTGGGTTAGTCGGCTTCTTTATCGCTGGGATGAGCTTCAGTATGGGGTCAAATAGTTCTAAGACCATCAATCAGCACCGATTCGTTATTTGGTAGATTTATTCTAACAATTTAAATAGCTTTATAATCCAGACCTACCTCACATTATCAAATCAACCGTGTAGCTCATGTCTGGCGTAACCCTCTTAACGACATGCGGGGCATTATTGTAGATCCCTTTCATCATGCCTGCGACCAGAGATGTTGATAAATCTATATACTCGCTCACTGAGTTTGTCGGCTTGTACCTCAGCCTTATCGCTGAGATCGCTTTCTTCTTTTTGAAGAGTCTTATTTCCCTTATTCCAAGAACGTTGGCAAGGTTCTTTATCTTGTCATCGTTGACACCGACGCTCTGCTGTCCAAGCTTTTGTCCTGCGACGTAAAGGAGCTTTGATGCTTCCTTCTCTATAGGATCCTTGGTGAAAGGAAGCATCTCAAGCATATAGAAATTGTCAGAGACGGCGCTCCCGCTCTCTTCAGCGTTTATGCCCCTTACAATCATATTTGTAATGCTACTTAAGTTGCTTGGAGAACCCATAGCATATCCTACTTGTTTTGCCTCGGTTGCAATGAACTGGCAAAAATCACTCTGCTTGTGTATGCACTGGTTTTCAAAGACGTTAACTTCCTTGCCTGTTGCTGCGCTTAGATATCCTGCTATCAGTCCAGACTCAAATACATGTGCCTTATCCCCAAGATTTATCCCACGAACTTGTCTGGCTGTTATTATCATCGTGTCGTTGAGCGGCGAATAGAGTGTGTGCGTGAAACCAGCATTTTCTAAAGCGTTGATTAGCGGAGCCGCGTTGTTTTGCAAAGAAGACTTCTCATATATCTTTACTCCGGTGGCAAAGCCGGAGTTGTAGCCTAGGTTCTTTGTAGATGGGGTCATGTTATATAGTATCTCAGGAAGAAGAGAAAGGCTGCCTCCCTTCCGATCGAAATTTTGGGAAGATAGACCAGATACTAGGATTTCTTCTATATTTGATGTTTTGTCAGGTACTGGGTGATAAAATTCAGTGCTCTGTTTTCTTACAGGCTGCTTTTTTCTGTGCGCGTTTGCTGTTTTTGCGCTTCTTGCCTTCGCCCTAAATTTTTTATCATTCGTTTTAACCTTCTTCCTGCCTGCCATCCGATCGCCAATTGCTACTTGATGCGATTAAGCTTAAATAATTGCGCCTTTTCTCAGAATTAGCGGAAGTGAGTTCATTTTCTTACTATCCTGCCCTTCTTTATCGTGCAACTCTGCGAAAGTTTGCTGAGATGGTAGTAGATTGTATAGATATTCAGCGCTATGAATGCGCAGAACAGCTCTATCTGATAATTTCCTACGAAAGCGATTACAGTGCTAACGGTTGCAGCATTGAATGAGAGCACGTATAGGATCGAAGATAAGATAGGTACAGAACAGTTGCAGCCTGCGGCTACGCCACCAAAGACCGTAGTTATTAGGCTCGCGGCACTAACCGATCCTTCCTCTAACCCAGAAAGGGACAACCTGACGGAATGTAAGCTTATGGTCAGCAGGACCGCAGAGCTTAGCACGAGCAAATATATGAGCACCGTTGGAACTGTAACAAAAACGAAACCGTTTGTTGCGTTCAGGGATATTATGTACTCTATTAGTATGTAGTATATTATTGAAGCAAATGCTGTTGTTATCAAAACAGCCTTTGACTTATATAGAGTTTTGAAGTAGAGCGAGACGTTCGGCATATTATTCCTAATAACCTTCAGCTTTTTCTATACTTTGTATTGCAGGAAGGCTGCATATAGGTGCAGTGTTTTTCAGCGAAGCGCAGGTCATCGCTATGTAAAGGTCCGCGGCTGCGTACTCTCTATATGCAAACATGTCAGTCGGTTTGGCCAGTTGGTTCAGTATCTGCTGATGCGTCATGTATGTGATTGGCAATGTGTTGTTAGTTGGTGTGGAATTTCCCCAATCCGCAGCGTCTGCGCCGGGATCTATCGTATTGCCCCATATAGTGTAAGGGGTCCCTTGGAAGGCGTTCTGAGATATTATTATGTTAGAGATATTTGCGTAAATTGTGAGATTTCTTGAGGTTGCCTGCTGAAGGAGATATGATAGAGGTGACATCTTGAAGGCCTGTGTTATTGGTGATTGGTATTCTATTGAATAGAAGTTAATGTAATTGCTTGAGTAATTTTCACCAAAAACGACCCCAGATGAAACATTATACTCCGCTGGCAACCAGTAGAGAGTCGGAACGTCACCATCACCGAATGCGCTGTAGCCATTGTATAGCTGATTGAAGTGCCCGAACCTGCCTAGCGCAAGGGCCATCGCCCACCTGTTCTCGCCGCAGTATACGCACGATATCGCCCCGAGATATACTACGCTGGGCTTTCCATTTATGATCAGAGCGTTGCCATTGAGCGTCAGGGAGCTTCCCGTTGATGATAGACCGAATACTGTTGCGTTTCTGCCTGTCCCGAACGTGCCGTTTAGATACATCTCTCCAGCAAGCTCAAAAACATTGTTTGAAGCGTTATTTATTACAGATAGCTCTGTTGGGCTGAGCGGGGTATTGATGCCAGCGATCGTGTGTCCTAAGTTTAGTGGAGGATTAATAAAAGCTGCAATGTACGGATAGGTTGCAATCAGTATTGCTGCAATACCTATCAACAGCGAAACCGTAGATATTATCCTTAGGTTTCTTATCGTCCTTTCCAGCTTGACTTTTGACTCTGATACGCTTTTTGGGGCCATTTTTCCAACCATTAGATTAATAATTCGCAGTGAATTACTTTACCTTTTATATAATGAGCAATATATATTAACATATCAGATTTTTAAGGTATCGATATGTACCAGAACACAAAAACTCTGTCGAAAAGCATGCAGCGCATCGCGGAGTTGTCTGACGCTCATTGCCACCTTAACATGTTCAACGACCCTGAGGGGATTGTAAATCTTTCTGAGATGCATGGGGTAAAACTGATGATTACGGCTGGTGGCAGTGGGAAGGATAATATTCAGGTAGATCGGCTCGCAAAGATTGAAGATGTATTTGGAGTAATAGGCATAAGTCCCGACTTTGCGAAGACTGACTTTGGATTGATAGAAGAGATACCAAAATTAGTAAAAGGTAACAGCAAGATCGTTGGGATAGGTGAGATTGGTTTAGATTACAAAATAACAGAGAATCCTGCAGAAAGGGAGAGGCAGAAGGAGGTCTTTGAAAAGCAGATAGAGCTTGCAAAGGGAATGGATCTGCCTCTAGTCATACACTCGCGTGGGGCTTTTGAAGACGTCATGCGCATATTGGTGATCCATTCTGTAAAGAAGGTAATGTTTCACTTTTTTGAAGGAGGAATGGATGAAGCGAAGGACGCCGAAAGAAAGGGCTACATCATATCAGTGCCCCCTGTGGAAACAAACAAAAGGCGAAATGCTATAAAGGCGCTTGGGTTAAAGAATATAGTAGCTGAGACAGATTCACCAGTTGTTGGAGAGACGCCTGCTGACGTCCAAAAATCAATTCAGATAATTTCAGACATAAAGGAGATTGATGCTGGAGAGGTTGCTCAGATAACAACGGAGAACCTGAGAGAGTTCTTTTATATATAGTGGAGTTAATTATATTGCTGGGCTCGTAGCTCAGCTTGGATAGAGCGGCACCCTTCTAACAATGCTGAAGACAGGTGATGGTCGTGGGTTCAAATCCCACCGGGCCCGGTTAATAAAGTGATTGCATGGGAAAGAACAACGAGAAATTTGATGAGGCAATAATGCAGGTAAAACAGCAGATAGACATGTTGCTTAACGACAATAGCGTTCCTAGGAACGTGAAGAGCGCGCTAGAGGAAGCTAAGAAGGCTCTTGAGGGAGAGGAGAACTATGCGGTAAGGGCTTCGACAGCCACTTACAAGATAGACGAAGTAAGCAATGACATAAACCTTCCACCATATGCAAGGACAGTAATATGGAACCTGCTCAGCACACTCGAATCAATTAAGGAGTAGCAGAGATTTTTAAATTTCTGTGATCCAAGACTTGCTTTACAGCCGCTTCTATTTCTTTTCTATGTGCATTTACAAATTCTATGGCCTCCTTTCTTGGTCTTAATTCTGATTTAGACCTGATTAACCTAATGCAACCATGTTCTATTAAGTAACTCTCAGCAAGTATGATGACTGTTCCATCTACCTCATTCGCGTAATCTTTTATCCCCCAGCGGGTCTTCTCTTTGCTATCAACATACTGAAGAAGGAGTTGCGGTGCTATAATGTACATGGCTGGAACACGGTCTATAATCGGGACTATCGAAAAAGATCCAAGTTCTGCTGCTTTTCTCTTTAGTTCAGGATCTAAAAGTACTTTTTCTAATCCACTTGTATTTACAACTACTTTCATTAGATCTAGTTGTATTACTTTTGCCTCTTTTTAAACTTTATTAGACTTTTGTATCCTTCTTGCATTTTTTTATCATTAACATCTCTAAAAGGTTTTATACTTATCATGAACAAATTATTTGGGGGACATGAAAGAAGATAATCCACTAATTATAGATCTGGCTAACAGACTCAATGGGATAGTGGTAGTTGGTTCAGATATAAAGGAAGTAGATGTAAACGGCATTGACATAGAGGCTTTGGTTGCGAGAGTCTCCGCATTTTTTGACAAGAAGCAAGGAGCTGCGATTCTGACAAAGAGCGTGCTTGAGCAGATAATAAAGGAGCAGGTTGAAGAGAAAGTGCCGATTCCTGTAGAGATATCTAGGTCGAGCGACTTCAAGCCACTATCAAAAGAGTACACAGAAAAGTTTATAGTGAAGCAGAGCAAGGTGGACAAGACTGGAGGAACTACTAACGACTTCACCGAATACTTCAGAGACAGGTTCACAAAACTCAGAGATTTCATAAGTGAGAATAGGAACATGCTTTCAGGCATGCTCACCAATATAGATGCAATAAAACAGTACGCAAGTGGAAGAGAAGTAGGGATCATTGGAATGATTTATGATAGGATGATAACGAAGAATGGCAACATCCTTGTGACGCTTGAAGACGAGAGTGGGGTTGCAAAGGTGCTGTTTACGAAATTTGGCATAGGTCCTCATGCTAATGAGATATTTGAGAATGCAAAGAGGTTAGCGAACGATGACGTCATCGCAGTAAGAGGCAAGATGTATAATCAACTTGTGATAGTCAACACTATGGCGTGGCCAGACATACCTATACATCCCAGGAAGTCTACAGAAGAGGACATAGCAATTGCATTCGTGTCTGACCTGCATGTTGGGAGCAAGCTATTTCTTGACAAGCACTTTGGCATGATGCTAAAATGGCTCAATGGAGGCATAGATTCAAGGAAGGAGCTTGCAGGAAAGATAAAATACCTAATAATAAATGGGGATGTGGCGGATGGGATAGGGGTTTATCCAGGGCAGGACAGAGATCTAGCTATCTTGGACATATACAAGCAGTATTCGATATTTTTTGACTTCGTAAAGTTGATACCAGATTACATACAGGTTTTCATAACTCCAGGCAACCACGATGCTGTGCAGAGGGCAGAACCCCAGCCCGCATTCACGAAGGATCTCGTTGGAGACTTCCTCATGGACAACGTACACATAATATCTAACCCTAGTTATATTGAAATCAATGGAATCAACGTGCTCGCTTATCACGGAACATCTTTGGACTCCATAATACAGTCGATACCAAACTGCACTTATGCCAAGCCAGAGATTGCGATGATAGAGGTGCTGAAAAGGCGGCATCTCTCACCAATATATGGGGGCAATATAATCGTGCCTTCGAAGAGGGACGCTCTGGTGATAGACCAGGTACCAGACATACTTACGATGGGCCACGTTCACAAAAATGGATACAGCGAATATCACGGAACACTAATACTCAACAGTGGGACGTGGCAGGCGAGAACATCATATCAGATAAAACAGGGGCACATACCAACACCAGGGGTACTCCCAGTCTATGAAACGAAGAATATGCAACTTTCGACGATAGACTTCAACAATGTGGCGAGCGCATGAACACAGAAGAATACTTTGAAAGCCTGAATCAGGGATTTGAAAAAGCTTACAAAGTGGCTAGCGCTGCAAAGGCAAAGGGTTTTGATCCAGAGAATTTCGTTGAGGTAAAGGTGGCGCCAGATATAGCGAGCAGAGTTGAAGGAATTATAGGAGTACATGGACTAGCCGACATAATAAAGAGCAAGTTTAGGGAGCAGCCGAGAACTGAACTCGCCTTTGAAATTGTGAAAGAGATATGCACCGATAAGAGATTCGATAATTATGAGCCGCTTAAGAGGGTAGAGCTTGCGGTGAGAGTGGGTTTAGCTATACAAACTGATGGGGTGCTTGTCGCACCCACAGAAGGAATGGTTGGCATTGCGAGATATAAGAACGCAGATAACTCAGATTACATTGCTCTGTTATATGCTGGGCCTATAAGGAGCGCGGGAGGCACATCTGTTGCATTGTCGGTTGCTTTCGCTGACTATGCAAGGAAGTTTATAAGCTTCGGCACATACAAACCAACGCAAGACGAGGTGGAAAGGTATGTTGAGGAGATGGAGCTTTACGATGCGAGGGCCGCGAGGTTGCAGTACAAGCCTAGCGAAGATGACTTGAGAAAGATAGTGGAGAACTGCCCAATATGCGTAGATGGGCTACCAACTGAAGATGTTGAGGTTGGAGTTCACAGAGACTTGAAGCGAATAGGCTCTGATGGTAAAGAGATTAGGATGACGAACAGACTCAGGGGAGGGGTCTCGCTTGTGCTCTGCGAGGGCATAGCACAAAAAGCTAAGAAGGTCTTGAAGCAGGTGAAGATAGTTGGACTTGACTGGTCATGGCTCAACCAAGTGATAAAGGTAGAGAAGAGCGACAAGCCGAAGAAGGAGGATGAGCAGAAGGACTCGCATAGCTTCCTTGACGAGCTGGTCGCTGGAAGGCCGATACTCTCGTACCCTAACCTGATGGGGGGATTCAGGTTGAGATATGGTAGGAGCAGAATGACAGGAATCGCAGCGATGGGAGTCAGCCCCGCCACGATGATACTGACGATGGGGTTCATGGCTGTCGGCACGCAGCTGAAGATGGAGCAGCCGAGAAAAGGCTGCGTTGTAACACCAGTTGATTTGATAGAGGGGCCATTTGTGAAACTCCGATCTGGAGAAACGATGCGAATAAACGACTGTGAAACTGCAGAAAAGCTAAAGGACGATATTGAAGAGATACTGTCCCTTGGGGACATACTCATAACCTACGGAGACTTCAAGAATGCGAACACACCACTGATGCCAACAAGCTATGTAGAAGAGTTTTGGGAGGCACAACTGCATGAGAAGGAACCTGGAGCAAAGATAGATCACAACAAGATAAACTTCAAGGAGGCTTTCGAACTGTCTGTAAAGCATTCCATCCCAATACATCCAAAGTTCCTGTTCGAGTTCCAGGGAGTATCTCCACAAGACATAGCACTTATTTGCAGCACCATACTCACAAAATCCAAGATCTATGGATCAACAAACAATGTGTTGGAGGTTGATAAAGTTGAGATTGACAACGTTCCGGAGGTAAAGAGGGCCTTGGAGCTTCTCAATGTGACGCACGAGTTGAAAGACGGAAAGATACTTATTAAGAGAGACTTTGCGCAGAGCCTGTTGGCTTCAATAGGTTTTGCTGCAGATTCTTCTGGGAAGTTTGACGCTCAGAAAGCGAAAGAGGCTGCAGAGAAGTTTGGATCGTTTGGAAAGGCGGACACCATTGAAGCGGTAAACGGCGTGGCTCCTTTCAAGGTGATGCGAAGGGCTACATTCATCGCAGCAAGGATAGGTAGGCCTGAGAAGGCTAAGGAGAGGCTGATGAAGCCTGCGCCAAACGTTTTGTATCCGATAGGAGACTATGGAGGGAAAGAGAGGAATCTTTCTAGAGCGTATGCAATGGACACTAAAAGGTTCGGAGCAAAGAAGTTCAGCACCGAGATCGCAAGGTATGTTTGCCCGAGCTGCAAGAGGCTGATCGACACTCCATTTTGCTATGACTGTGAGCGAAGTGGAAAGATAATCCGGAAGTGCGAAAAATGCGGTTATATAGGAGAAGACATCGTGTGCAGGAACTGTGGGATAGATACCCGTGCGAGCGAAAACAGAGAGGTTGACATTTCAAAACTAGTGACCAACGCGATGAAGAGAGTTGGTGTGAGCAGGATGCCAGACACGGTCAAGGGGGTGAAGGGCCTGATGAGCAAGGAGAAGAAGGTTGAGCCTTTGGAAAAGGGGATACTTAGGAGTTTGTACAGCCTCTACATATTCAAGGATGGAACGATAAGATTCGACGGAACTGACGTACCGCTAACTCACTTTTATCCTAAGGAGATGGGAGTGAGCTTCAAGAGGCTGAGAGAACTTGGATATACCGTTGACTATTTTGGAAAGGAGCTAAACAGCGATGACCAATTAGTAGAGCTGAAGCACCAGGATGTCATATTAAGTAAAAGAGGAGCAGATTACCTGTTTCGCGCGACACGCTTTATCGATGAGCTTCTTGAAAAGTTTTATGGGCTTGAGAAGTTCTACAACCTTGAAGATGTTAACGGTCTTTTGGGCCAGAATGTGATAACGCTTTCTCCACACACATCGTGCGGGGTACTTGGGAGGATAATCGGTTTCACAGAAGCGAACGTTGGCTTTGCACATCCTTACACTATATCTGCAAGAAGGAGAAACTGCGATGGTGACGAGGACACAACGATGCTACTGCTTGATGGGCTCATCAACTTCTCTAAGGCTTATCTTCCTACAACCATTGGGGCGACCATGGACGCTCCGCTTATTCTCACGCCAAACGTGATGCCTGAGGAGGTGGATGATGAGGTCCATGCAACCGAGGTATGTGAAAGCTTCCCGCTAGAGTTCTACAATAAGACGCTTGACTCTACATCTACAGCAGAGATTAACATAGAATCAGTGAAGGACAGGCTGCAGAAGAAAGATGAAAGGTTCAAGAACCTGCGATTCACCCACTGGACCTCTGCTGAAGCAATACGTTTCTCTCCAAAGAAAAGCAAGTACACGACATTGAACAACATGCAGAGCAAGGTGGAGGTGGAGTTTGCTTTGATGAACATGATTCATGCGGTCGACGCAAGGGACGCAGCGAAGAAGCTTATACTTAGCCATTTTATACCAGACCTTATTGGGAACCTGCACAGGTTCTCAAGGCAGGGATTCAGGTGCTCAGTCTGTAATGCGAAGTACAGGAGGATCCCACTTTTAGGAAAATGCACAAAATGTGGAGGAAAGCTGCTGCTCACAGTCTCAAAGGGCGGGATAGAGAAGTATCTCGAAATAGCAATTGGCTTATCAGACAAGTATAACATTGAGACTTACATAAAGCAGAGACTGCGCCTGGTCAAGGAGGAGATTGACAACCTGTTCAGCGAAGAGATACTGGTTGATGAGAAGCAGTTCAACCTCAGCAAGTTTATGTAGCCTTTATCTCAATATTTCCTTTAACTTTTTATAGATTTCAGCTAAATGTTCAGGGCTTGTGCCTGCGACTGCTGGCATCTCTTTTTCTGTTACGAGCCCCCAAGGTATAGAACCAGTTTGTTCGAAAAAAGGATCTGCTCTAGGGGAGATATCACATCTTGGCCCAACGCCTTCTGGTTCCAGAGTTTCTCTACCATTACGGATATTTGCAAGAACAAGCTGCTGGACAGCTCTCTGGGTTATTGTAAAGACAAATCCGTTCTCCAAAAGTTTATCTCTTAGTGTATCAGAGATTTTTTCCTGACGCAGTTTTACTTGGAGAACTCCATGCAAATCAGAATATCCCAGATATGCAAAATTTTCACTTCTGAAATTACCTGTTTCAAGAGAGAAGTTTTGTGCAGTGTAAAGCTGATACTTTTTATGTTCCCTGAGCATCTCTAGAAAACGTTCAAGAGATATGTTTAGAATGTCTGTGTGGTGGAAGAAACCTACCGGCCTCTTTATCGAAAATTCTTCTTCGATTCTGGAGATTATATCTGGGTGCAGCAAAGCGTAGTCTTTTGTGATCATTCGGACTTCTCCCTTATCTTCGGGGCCATAGAAGGAGCAATCGAAGACGGCCTTCGTATACCTGAGTCTAGTTTTCTCTCGCATTAGTTCTGCGTCCATCATGCCTCTGTATATGTCGTTCAATGCCAATGCCGCTTCTGGAGAGACGTTTCTTACCTTTAAGTTGACTTCCTCGCTATTTTCGTACCGAACGCATCCTTCTAATGACAATTCAAGGCCTACGCCACGTAATTCTCTTGCAACCTGAGACGCTCTTTCTGGGGATGCTTTATCATTGGTTGTAAATAAAATGAAGACGAGTGCTTGTTCACGCGGGTAATACTCAGCTCTTAACGGCTGGCCAAATGCATCTAACAATTTGTAAAACTGCCCTTTTGTAATCAGCTTGGTGTCTTTTACTGCTTGTCTTAGGTACATAATTAAAATAAGGTTTCCCCGTATTTAAATTTACCCTGATTTTTTGTTTTGATTACTTTATCTTAGAGGTGTCAAGTTCCAGCGCCTGCGCAAGCTGCTGCTTGTTGGTTGGATCCACTTTCTCACTGAGGAACTCAAGGTGCTTCACGTTGCATCTCCTTTCCTTGTTTCTCACCGAGGTAAGTATGCTGACGAAACCCTTCCCTTGGACTTTTGTTATCACAGCTCTGCTGCCCGCGTCCCTTCCGAACTTCTTTATGCAAACTCTTCCTACTTCGATTAACGCCATGGAAATCATCAATTTATTTAGTATGAACAGGTATTTATTGATTAGACATCAGTCGGTTTTGCTCGAATATAATCAACTGGTTTAAAATACTAGCTTCTCTTATCTTCATTCACCAGCATACCTGGTTGGCTGCACCATTGAGATCGCATAGAATTCGTCGGGGCTTGCGGTTAAAAGTTCGGTCCTAAAGCCTACATTCCACAATTCGCTGACAAATCTGGATTCTGTAAACTTAGCTGAACGATCAAGCAAGATGCTTTCCCCCTTTTCCAAGGTGAAGTGCTCTTTTCCTATGTGTACTTTCACATCCTCAAGCAGTTTCATCCTGATTTCAACGCGCCCCATCCTCTCATTCCAGAAAGCATTCCACCCACATTGCTTTCTATTAATGCCAATAAGTTCCGGTATGTAGTAAAGCAAGTCACCCATTTCCTCGCTAGTATAGTGGGCGAGCATAAGATCAACTTTTGAATAGTTTATAAGCTGCATTCCTATAACCAAGAAGTCGTCTGAACTCATCGAATCTCTGATATTTGTAAGCAGTCCTCCAATATTTGGCATATTACCGAGTGTGTTGCCGAGAAGCAGCATTAAATTAGAGTATCCACCTTCTGAAATATCATATATTTGGTCTGGAAAGCTTCCACTCTCAAAATCCAGCATTATTGGAACAACTTCAAGACCCTTTATCCTGCGCTTGTTTCTTTCAGATGCAAGGTCAAGCATTGCCCGGCTTATGTCTATGGGTACGTACCTGAAAGGTATTTTTAGTTTTTGCATTTCCTGCATTATACGATAGACAGGATCTCCGTTCCCACACCCCAAATCAACGAGGTTTATTTTCTTTGCTTTCTCGAATGTCTCAACTATGTATTTGCTTCTTGAATCCAGAAGTTTGGTTTCAAGATTGCTTACCGAGCTGCTTGCAACAACTCTTTTCTTTGCAATCTCGTCCCAGTGCTTCGCCCCCTCTGCAATGTAACTGAACTTTACAGGTATCTCTCCCCTTCCCTTTATTGCCGTGACCAGCTCTGATTGCTGTCGCTTAGAAAGAATCTTCTCTATTGGTTGCATAGTTCTTTATAAAATTAGCAATTTATAAATACTTCTGTCAAGTTACTGCGCTTTCACTTTGAGGAAAGAAACTTTACCATCCGCCAGAATGTCTAAGTTCCGAATCACTCTTCCCAGCGTATGCGCCCATATCAAGTTTAGAAGCAGCATCACGCACTGCAGGCAGTTCACCAGCGCTAGGCCCAGAGGGAGGCGATTCTAAGTAGTCCTTCGCTTTGTATTTTTTACCACCAACTGTTATCTCAGTTCTATCAGTACTTTCTTCCATCTTCTCACACTTAAATTATGCATTTTTCTCTTTAAATACTTGATGCTATATTCGTTTATAAAAGGCTGTTATTATGAGCCTGTTAGCTAAGCAGCTACACCAACCCTGAGGGCGCCTCAACCAAACTTCTTTCCTTCTTTTTCCAAAGAGAGAAACGCAATTATTGAAATTATCTGATCTATTTTCAGCTTTTCCGAGTTGATTTGGAGATCGAACCTCTCCCTGTCTTCTATGTTTATATTGTAAGCGTCCTTGAAATGCTTCTTTGTCATTCTATCCTTTTTCTTTACGTACTCCATGGCTTTCTTGTATGACATGCGCAGTACATTGGCCTTCCTTTTTGCTCTTTCCTTAAGGCTTGCCTCCAGCCAGACATTTAGGGTGGAGTCCTTGATGAGCCATGGCCCAAGCCATGTGGAGACAACACAGTCTCCCTTATGAGATTCCTCAATCACCATCTTATCGAACTTCTTAGCGAAATTCTTGTCTGCATTTTTTTGAACTGTGAAGAAATCCTTGTCTGCGGAAGTGTAATTCTTGTAAGAGTGTGATATGTGCCGAATCTTTAATACCTTAGCAATCCTCTCAGCTATGAAAGTTTTTCCAGAACCGGTGTATCCGGATATGCAGATTATCATGGAAACACTAATGCGCGATCATTTGCAGCACGTATCCCTTTTGCTTAACGCCTATGTCATTGAGTTTCATCTCTCCGTTTTCTATCCTGCTTGCAAGCTTCACTACATCGGCGGTACACGAGGCGCAAAGCACTCCGCCAAATATCCTAGAATTGCTCCTGAGGCTGCCTCCCTTCGCGCTTCTCTTTATCGATATGCCGTTAAGTTCCCTTCTACATATTCCACAGTGGGGGAAAGATGAAACGCGTCTCTTAAAGTGTAAGACGTGCCTCTTCTTAGGAGTGACTCTGTCTAGTCTCCTGTAGCTGCTTGACCTATAAGCTGGCTTTGGCAATTTAAACACCGAGTAAAGGTGATTTACTCTATACAAATATAAAAGACTATTGCTGCGCTGCCTTCTGTGCCTTCATTTTCTTTCTCCTTCTCATGTCATACTGCCTAACAACCAAGGTTACTAACAAGCCTGTTATGAAAGCAGTCCAGAAAAAGAGGGATTTGTAGCTGAAGTTGAACATTGTGAACGTCGCTTTTCCCGCAGGACCGGCAAAAGCGTATGGTATGAACCAGAAATACACGACGATGGAGAGTAGTGTGAGCACTACAAGCGCCTTGAGTTGGTATCTCATCATCTCGGGCATCATGTTCATCGTCTCCTTTTGCATCTTGTCGAACTCTTGTTTTACTATTATCTCTGCCTGCTTTATGTCGTCTTCCAGCCTCTGAAGTTCATATGTGGCCACCCCCTCTTTTTTTGAAAGTTCTAGGTGCTCCTTGCGCTTCTGTTGTAGCGCCTTCTGCATCTCCATACTCTTCTTCTGCTTCTCATTCATAGTTTCCTGCAGGTCGTACATCTTGTCTATGTCGCTTAGTTTCCTTTGCATGAAGAGCGCGATGATTGGATAAATTATGCCAAGTGCAATCAATTCGAATTCTATTAATGACAAAAAAATCACCCGAATGCTTCTTTTACTATATTTTTTGCTTCTTTTATAGTTGTTGAAATAGATCCTTCAGAATTTCTTATTATGTAAGCAGGCACCTGGAAAAGCACTGAGTACGTCGTTAACAGTGCAATGTTAACATCTCTCTGCTCGTTTATGTCATCAACTGTGTCAGGATCCCTTGTTCTTGATTTGTCTTTCCTTCTTCTTTTGAGTATCTCCTCAGCCTTTGCGTCTATATAGATTATAGCCTGCACTCCCCTAAGCGACTTTATCTCATCAACAGTAAACCCAGGGAGGTATCTGTTATTCCTGTTTCTTATCGAGGCGGGGGTATCGATTATAGTGTTTTTTGCGATTTTTCTTAGCTCTTGCATCACTATTTTCTTGATTTTCGCAGTTTTCTTTGAATTTAGATATCTTATTTTGTCTTGGTCGTTTACAACTCCTAATTTTTTCCCTATCTTCAACATTTCTGGCCCAACACCGAATACATTATAAGATTTAGAGAGCTCGTCGACTACTGAAGACTTCCCAGCACCCGGAGTGCCAGCTACTATCACTAATTTTGCCATCAGACCAGACTTATCAGGTATTGCAGGGAAAGTATAAAAAAGAGTTATTCGAACAGCCAGAATTCGTTGCCGTCCGGATCTCTTATCATCGCGTACTTGCCCCAACCTTCATCTCTCGGAGCCTTCGTGAACTTTACTCCTTTCTTAGTCATCTCCTTGTAGCTCTTGTCAAGGTTGTCCACGGTGAAGGATATGCCTGTATTTCCTGGTTCAAGCTTGCTCTTCTTGGTCTCACATAAATGAAGGGTTACCGTACCCTTTCTTGCGGACTTAGGAGCCACTGTCAACCAGTGGCCGTAGTTGTCCACAACCTTGAAGCCTAACTTCTCCCTGAACCACTTTGCAGAATTCCTCCTGTTTGATACATAGAAGGCGACCACAGATATGTTTTTTATCATGTTATCATTCCTCACCCATTCCAGGCATGCCTCCAGGACCTCCAGGTGGCCCTCCGCCACCTCTGGACTTGGAGCTTATCATGTCATCTATCCTAAGGATTATCTCTGCAGCCTCGCTTGCACTTGATATCGCCTGCTGCTTCACCTTCAAAGGTTCGATGACTCCAGCCTTCTCCATGTCGCTTATAGTGTCGTGGTAGATATCAACTCCGTAGACCCTGCCCTGCTTGTTCTTGTGCTTGTTCCTGAGCTGCACTAGGGTATCAATGGAGTCCATTCCTGCACTCTCTGCAAGAGTCTTAGGAACAACCTCTATAGCGTCTGCGAAAGCACCTATTGCAAGCTGCTCCTTGCCCCCAACATCGCTCGAGTAAGCCCTAAGGCCGTTTGCTATGTCGACCTCGATGCTGCCTCCGCCTATCACGTACTTGCCCACTTCTATTGCGCTTGAAAGCGCCCCTATAACGTCCGTGAGCGATCTTTCGACCTCGTTCACGACCTGTGGGGTCGAACCTCTTGCGAAGATTGTGACGCTCTTCGGATCCTTGCACTTCTCTACGAAGACCATCTGTTCTCCAGCGACCTTCTTCTCTTCTACCATTCCCGCAAATCCGAGATCAGAAGGTGAAAGGTCATCAAGACTCGTAACGAGCCTTGCGCCGGTTGCCTTTGCAAGACTTTCCATCGTGCTCTTCTTCACTCTTCTTACTGCTGTGATTCCCGCCTTTGATAGGTAGTGCTGGGCAACATCGTCTATTCCCTTCTGTATGAAGACTACCTGAGCTCCGCTCTTTGTTATCTTGTCCACCATCTCCTTCAGCATCTTTTCCTCTTGAGCTAGGAAAGCCTGCATCTGGTCTGGTGATGTTATCTCTATTCTGGCGTCTGTCTCTGTCTTCTCTATTTCAAGAGCAACGTCCAGAAGAGCGATCTTTGCATTCTTGATCATCTTTGGCATGCCAGGGTGCGCAATCTCCTTGTCTACAAGGATTCCGTTGATGAACTGGGTGTCTTCAATGCTCCCACCCTCCTTCTTCTCCAGCTTGACGAAGTCGTGGTCGATAGTTATCTTATTACCTTCCTGGATTGCGACCTGCTTGATTGCCTGGATTACAAGCTTTGAAAGGTACTTCTTTGTGTTTTCGCTTCCGATGTTCTTTGAAGCCATCGCGATCAAAGCAATCTTCTCAAGCTTGTCTTCGTCGTCAATTGAAAGGTTATCAGAATTCTCGAACAGTATCTCTTTTGCCTTCTCTGCCGCCATCTTGTAACCCTTGATTATCGTGGTTGGGTGCACTCCCTGTTCGATGAGCGTTCCAGCCGCCTTGAGCAGCTCGCCAGCCATTATTACAGCCGTCGTTGTTCCGTCCCCGACCTCCTTGTCTTGGGTCTTTGCTATCTCCACCATTATTCTTGCTATAGGATGTTCGACATTCATCTCTTCTAGAATTGTCGCACCATCGTTCGTTATCACGATGTCTCCTAGCTCACTGACAAGCATCTTGTCCATTCCCTTCGGACCAAGTGTCGTTTTCACGACGTTTGCAACTGCGTAAGCAACCGCTATGTTGGTTCTCTGTGCGTCCCTTCCGAGTATTCTTGATGCTCCTTCAGGTAAGATCACATATTGTCCACTTTGATTTTCTGCCATAATTTCACCATTTTATTTAGTATAAAAAGCTCCCCAAAGCTAATGTATTTTTTATTGGTATAGACTCATATATATTTGTTCCGCTCAATCTTATAAAGCTTTCTGAAATAGACCACAGCATATGCTATAGTTGATTTAAACGGGCTTTTTGGCTATGATAAGCTGTGAATTTTCTTTTGGATCTTCGCTGAATTTTACTATTTTCCAACCAGCCTTTTTATACTCTTCTTTCATGCCTTGCTCAAATACCATCTCGACCATATTTTTCTGCTCCTCATCTGGAATTCTAGTGAATAATGATAAGATATTAAGTCCGCCTTCCTTTGTACTCTCCATTATGTCAGCAAGTAATTTCCTCTTTTCTTCATTGGTCATAGATAAATCGCCGTACAGCACCCCTATTTGATGAAACATACGAAGCGCCAAGATTACGTCGTATTTTCCGTTTATACCCTTAATGTTTCTTATGCCTTCTACTACATTTGCAACATGAAATTCAGCCTTCACACCGACTTTCCTCGCAACCCTAGTAGCCTGTACAATTGCTGTCAGGGAGAGATCAATTCCGATAACAGAGAACCCCGCGCCTAGCTAAAAAGATTGCTTCATCGCCTAAGCCACAACCTAAATCTATTGCTCTCTTGCCTGCTCCATTCCCAATTATATCCCGTGCAGAAAGAATTTCAGGTCTTGCTTCTCTATCCAATCGAAGAGTAGCATTTGCATAAAGGTTATCGTAGAGCCGCCTAACGGCTTGGGTGGTTTGGTCCCTCCTTAATTTCCACAGCGCTGCTCTATCTTGAGTGACTGCTTTCTCGGCATTTGACAGAATATGCACCTTAGATGGTAAACTTCAGTGAAGAAGGCTCATCAGTTCTAACGTTTCAGTTACCTTATGGGGTTTAATTGGAAAATCAAAAGTAGCTCTACGCCCTTCTTTTAGATAAGTTACAACAATTTCAGCTATTTGTTTCTCTGCTACAGCTGCGAAAGCAAACTTGTCAACTGGAGTGGATAGCAATACCGTTTTCTCCATCCATTCTTTTACCTTGGGATTTTCGTAATTAAAGAGGCAACTTCCTCCTGCAATGTAACATGTTGAACCCTCTATTTCTACTGGTTTTACCGCACCGAAGTATAATGAATTTGGTGCATCTTGACCTCCAAGCTTAGCTCCGAGTGATCTTAGGTATGCCCTTCCTTCAGAGTTGAGCATGCCTTCGACATTGAACGCTGTTTCCTCCATCAGCATAGTGGAGACAGTTTTTGTAACTACGTAGTGGACGTTTCCTTCATTTCCTTCTGTAACGTCTAAGCCAGTAGGCCTAGCCTCAGAGTTGAGAGCAAAACCTACATGGCCCACTGCCCAATTTTCTAATATTCCACTCTCGGTTTCCAATGGTGTTCTTGCTGCTTTCTTAAAGGCAGCTTTGAACCAAGCGTCAAACTCTCTTAGACTATAGCGGTCTTCTATTGAACATTCAACAGCACCTTTAGTTGCTACCACTCTTATGAAAGGCAACATCTCTGCAAATGCCGCCTCTTTTTCACCTTGAGGGGCAGCTCTGAAATCTTTAAGAACATTATCAAGAAGTACCGATTTATGAATATCGTCCGAAGTTTCTAGGTGTGCTAACCACATGTCAGAATCCTCTCCCTCTCTATAGTTTTTTAAATTAAAAGTCATTTAATCAATAGAACTGTAATTTTCAGGTTATTTATACTGTAACTGAAGATTTGTACCCATTATTAGTCGACATCTTTTAGAGTGTACAACGATGGTATTTAAAGTCTTTGTCACTATAAGCTATATGATTTCATGGCTTCAAAGGAAGTAAAGAAAGAGGTAAAGAAGGAAGTAAAGAAGGACGTAAAGAGGGAGCTTAACACTCACCCTAAGATAGAGATACAAAACATTGTTGTGAGATCAGATCTGCACGCAACGATAGATCTGTATGCGCTTTCAAAGAATGTGAAGGAGGTTGACTACGAGCCGGAGCAGTTCCCAGGAGCCATTTACAGGATAAAGGAGGCACCAGGAACAGGAAAGGCCGTCATAATATTGTTCAAGAACGGGAAACTTATCTGCACAGGTTCTAACACTGAAGAAAACATAAAGAAGGTGCTTGCAATAGCTGCGAAGGTAATCTCAAAATATGTGATATCGCAGTAATTCGCCTGATTCTTATTTCTTGCTTACTTCTCTCGCGAGCTTGTCGAATTTTTCGAAGAACTTTTCCCATGAGTAGTTCTTTTCTACGTGCTTCCTTGCCTCCTTGCCCATTTTCTCTGCTATGTCCTTGTGCTCAACTAGGAACTTCATCTTCTCTGCCATCTGCGTTGTGGAATCGACCAGGAAACCCGTCTTTCCGTCCATTATTGTTTCCATCGGGCCGCCCTCTTTCACGGATATCACAGGCTTTGAGCTCGCCATCGCCTCCAGCGGCACTATGCCGAAGTCCTCGTTAACAGCCGCAAATAGCATCGCGGTCGTGTTTGCGTAGAGCTTTCTCTTCTCCTCCTCGCTTATGTTGAACTTGAATACCACGTTCTTGACTTTCATGTCCTTCAGTTTCTGGACGTAGGCCAGGTGCTCCTTATCGTTTGATATCGAACCTGAAAGTATCAGCCTGTAGTTCTGCTTCTTCATCTTCTTCTGGAACTTTGCAAAAGCCTCCACAACGTAGTCCTGCCTCTTGTTAGGGTAGAACCTCGTGTGGTATAAGAAGTACTTTCCGTCCCCCTTATTCGTGAACTCCTTGACATCGATTCCTGGGTTGATGATTGTTGCATCCCTTCCAAAATATTTCTTAATCCTGTCATGAGTGTTGTTGCTGTTGGTGGCTATGTGCTCTATCTTGTTTATCACGCTCTTCGAGAGAAGCTTGTAAGCGCTAGTGAAAGAGAAGTATAGGAGTTTTTCTTTGTAAGACCTGTTCTTCTGCCTGAACGTATATAAATCGTAAACCTCTCTTATTGGCGTGTGGCAGTACCAGAGCAGTCTTGAGTTAAGGTGCCTTATCCACTCACTAGGTGAGGTGTGTGCGTTCAGGAAGTCGTAGTCATCCTTGATCTTGTAGTAGTAGAATGAATAGCCTGCCCTCATGCCTTGAGACGCCCTGTAGGGGAGCATCTTTGAGAGAGGTATCTTCTTGTTCAGGATCTCTATGTCAACGTCCTTGAACTCTTCGAAGGTCCTCCCCTTGTCGTATTCTAGGGTAAGTATCTTGGCGTCGTAGTGCTTTGCTATCCTAAGCACTACCTCCTCCGCTCCGCCTTTCAAAATCAGATATGGCTGGGTTATTATTGCCTTCACAGGATCACCCTGGCACCGTGTAGTTGTTATTTACAAAACCGAGCTTAGGAGTAACGTAAGGATTTCCACCAGTGTAGTTATTGTATTGGAATATCATTACCGGATTGAAGCTCGAGATGTAGTTGATTCCTGTGAAGTTCTTTGGATAAACTAACGTAAATCCATCGAGCTTTCCAAAGAAGAAGCCCTTGTAGTAAGTGGAGTTGTAGAAGAGTGTTGGAGCATTTGTTATCGTGTCGTTCGGACCGTTAGGAAGATAAACCACGAGGAAGTCAGCATAAGGCTGCCCGCTGATTGGTGCTAATCCGTAGAAGAACTCTGTGTTCGGTATAATTATCGCGTTGGTCACTGTGCCGTTGGAATTGTATATTGGTGCGTAAGGTGGAGGATTGTTTGAGAAGATCGACTCTGACACGCAGTAGGTTGTTGGAGTTAGACTCGATGGAGAGGTTACGTTGTATAAGTTGGATCCCACAAGAAGATACGTTCTAAGTGTCGTGGCGTTGGTAGTGTTCAGGTTGCAGAAGCTGGTTATCTGGTTGGTGTCTGCAGAGACCAGCGCGTAAACTGGGTCATGATTGAGCTCGCATTGCGAATTGCCTAAGAGATACGGCTTGCCCTGTGCCTGTCCCTGTTGCTCTGCGAACGAAAGGCTGGTTTGGTTGGCATTGACGCAAGCAAGGAAGTCGAGGGCACCCCATTTCTGCATCAACTGGTCATCGAAGAGTGTGTATTTCGCTTGAATGCTGTTCATGTACTTGCCCAGAGTTGTAGCATTATAACCGTCACGCTGACTTAGTACGAAATGAGCTGCAGTCCCGTAGTCTGATGTGGCTACCGCGTTGTCTCCCCTTAGCACTGCGTTGCTGTTTCCGAACCAGTTTATCCAGTCACCATAATCCCACCATGACAGAATCCTTGGAGCGTACGGCCCGACGTTAGCCCGCATCCATGCAGCTGCACTTAACCAAGACTGAGGGACTTGTCTGGCAGTAGAGGGTATAGCCGATGCTGTTTCCGGAAGATACGAGACTGTTGCAGTTTGGGTTAGCCACTGCAAGTGCTATGTTGACATAAATGTAAGATTCTACAAGAACCGCGAGGATGCTGATGGCAAATATCACTAGGATTTGAGTATTCTTGAGATCCAGCTTTGGAACCACGTTCTTCAGGTTCTTGAAATCGAACTTCTGCTCAATAAGTATCATGAGCTCCCCAATTATCGCGCCTATTGCCAGTATGTATCCAACTCCAAAGTGAGGGAGGTACTTCACTTCTATCATTCCTGCTATTGCCAGCGGCCATATTGCAGCAAGTGAAAGCACGCCAACCTTTGAGTTCCTGTAGTACATTGCGAGTATGGCAAGTACTGTGAAAAGAATGAGAACCATCCATACGATTATGTCAATTCCGAAGATGCTTGTTCCTATTCTCCCAAAACCTGCGGAGCCGAAGTCATACAAGAAACCAGTTGGAGCGTATTCTTGGACCGTAGCGAAAAGAGGAATTGACGCTGTAGTGAAGTGTGTGCTCAGTTGTATGTATTTGTGCAGAGGTTCTCCAAGAGATGTGAAGGTCATAAGCAATACTGAGATGACTATTAGGGCGATGAACCACTCTACGTAAGTGTTGAAGTCGAGCTTCTGGAACACAATCTTGTTGCGGTGCGCCAGCTTCGGGATCCATTCAAAGATCAGCACGAATATCATTGCAAATAGAGGGAATCCGATGATGATTGGCACCCCGAGTAATGCTGGTATCCTGTTGGAAAGTACGCTGCCGTAAGGCGCAAAGACTACGTAGAAGATAGCTATTATCGCTATTATTATGGAGTTCATGATGTAGAAGTCCTTCGTCTCATGCTTCCTGAACACGAATATCATGCCCTGTATCAGAATGTATATGGCAAGCACGCCTGCGTCTACAGTGTAGTAGTGGGCCCCAAGAAATGTGGATACAAAGGCCAAACCTGCGAGTATTGCAAACCTCTTCTCTTTCATGTTGTTGACTGCAAGCAGATACGCTGCGTAGAAGAAGAACAGGGACATTATGCCCCAAGGCTCAACGAGCTGCTCGCCTGCGATGAATGTGGTCACCAGAGCTGGCATTGCGGAGGCCAAGGCCGCACCGATTATCGCTGGAAACTCCCCATACTCGTGGTAGAGGAACATGAAGACGATGAAAACAAGAAGAGCGGCAGTTATGGGAGGGTAAAAGCTGCCAACATCGCTTAGCAGTGTAGTGTTTATCGCATTGCTGTAGTGATATTGAAGAGTATTAGCAAGGTCGTACCAGAAAGATTCCAGATATGGAACTATCGGCTCTATCCTGTGCGGACTGCCTGCAATTATGGTGGGCCATGCGGAATGGTCGTAAAGGATCTGGTAGCCATGCACCAGAATGTATTCAGTGCTCTGCATGTCAAAATACGGATCGAACTCAAAGAATTTCGGAGCTATTCCTATGCTTACCATCCTTGTTAGGAAAGAAAGCATCATGAGTCCGAATAGAATATACCAGACGAAATGCAAGTTAGACTTTGCCGGCAGCTTCACCGCTTCTGGATCTGTATGAGGATGTTCAGCTGGCTGAGCTGCGGCTGCGGATACCTTTTGCATGCCTAGGAATGGTTTAATTGCATCGAGAGACGATCCTCCCTGCAATACGGTAAGCACAAGGCCCAGAATAGTCAAAAATATTACGTTGCATATGTAAAGAGTGAGAGAAAAAGCGAAGAAATGGACGTAGTTTATAAGATATGACTCTAGCCAGGTCATCGTCGGAGGGAATATGAGTCCGAAGATGAAACCTATGGTGGCTATTTCGAATTTGTTCAACTTCGTATTTCGCAGAAGTGCGAACGCTAACGATAACCCCGGGGCTATTATACAAAGTAATGCGATTATTGCTATGACAAGAAGAGCCATGAATACACTACTTTATTTAACTTTATAACACTAAGTATTTAAATTGCTACAGGTTTTGAAGGTTTTCATATGAAAGATAGCGTCGCTGTGATCGGTGCGGGCACCTCTGGCTTGATAGCTGCCGAACGCCTTGCTAGCTCCGGAATTAGAACCGCAGTGTACGACCAAAAGAAGAAACCTGGCTATCCTATCAATGCTTCAGGTATACTTTCGATAAGCGGCCTAAGCACTCTTGGATTTGATTACTCGAAGGCTATCACGAATACTTTGTACGGGGCAAGGCTCCATGTTGGAAATGAGAGCGTAGATGTGAAGTCGCAAAAACAGGTTGCGAAAGTTCTTGACAGGCTGAAGCTCAACGAAATCTGCTACGAAAGGGCTGAAAAATCAGGCGCAGAAGTGAAAGTTGGATCTAAAATTGATGGGAAAGCGCTTGATGAACTACATAGAGAGAGAATTATCGTGGGTGCGGATGGAGTAGTGTCTGTTGTGGCAAGACATTTCAGTTTTCCTCCAATAGAAAAGCACATACTGACATACAGGGCGGAGTACGAATGCAGCGGTTTTGAGAATCCTGGAATGGTCGATCTCTTTTTCGACAGGGAAGTTTTCCCCGGTTTCTTCGGGTGGATATGCCCTAATTCGAAGGATATAGCAGAGATAGGGGTCGGGATAGACTCAAGATACGGAAACAGCAAGAAAACCTTCGAAAGATTTCTCAAATTTAAAGAGGTCGAAAACATTGTAAAGAGAAGCAAGATCATCACGGAAGGTGCGAGTATCATACCCATGGGCTTGAGAAAGAGGTTTGTCGACGAACAGAAGGAGGTTCTCCTAGTGGGAGATGCTGCGGGACAGGTGAAACCTACCACTGGCGGTGGGATAATCTTTGGGGGAAACGGTGCCGTGCTCGCGGCAGAAACAATAAGGAAGCATATGCAGGCAAACGTAAGGCTCAAGAGATACGAAAAAGATTGGAGGAAGGAGTTTGACAAAGAGATAATCCTACACTCGTTCTTCTACAAGCTTTACACCTCAATGAATGGTAAGAACCTTGAAAGTGTTGCAAAAATCGTGAAAGGAACAGGATTTGACAGCTTCTTAGGGAAATATGGGGACATGGATAGGCCAAGCCTAGTGGTTAAGAGATTCTTCTTAAGGGGCCTTGCTAAATAGACTATTTTCCTTTGGATTCATCTTCGTCCTTCTTGCTCATGAGGCGTTTGCCGAGTTCCATTCTGCTTTTGAGATCTGCCTCTACCTTCGCGAAGTCTTCGCTTGTTAGCACTCTGCTGAGTATATATTCAGAGTAATCTGTTGAAACTTGGGAGAGACCTAACAGTATCGATTGGAGCTCAGAGGTCTTGATCTGCACCTCCCTTTCAGGCTTTATTATCTCGAGGCCTGCTGGAACGTAGTTGAAGATCACGCTTATCAATGCTCCGAGATCTCTAAAGAGCACAGTCAGAACGGCACTTGTCGAGTACATGTCCTTCACTTTTATCGGTTCGTCAACAGCACCGAAGCAGTAGATTATTCCTTGTTCTTTTAGAAGTTTATTGCTAACTAAGTCGGTCATTAGGGGCTGCAGCTCCTCCTGTTTGTCGCTATGCATGTCAAAATAGAGCTTGACTAAGTATCCTCCATTCTCGATCGCTTTCTTTGTGGTTTCTTCTACTTCACTCTTTGCCATTTAATCATCTTTCTTTACTATGTCAAGCACCTCATCGATGCTTAACATGTCTTCATTTCCGCTGATCAGATTTCTGAGCTTAACCTTTTTCATCGCCATTTCCTGTTTTCCTATTATTGCAACATACTTGAACTTCAGCGAGTTTGCGTACTCTAGCTGCTTTGTTATATTTCTCTTTGTTATATTCAGATCTGTATATATGCCTGCGCTTCTTGCCTTGTTTGCCAGGCTCAGCGCTGGAGGTGCGTTCTCCTCTCCAATATAAGCTACGAAAAGCTTTGCGTAAGTACGAATGAGCGGCTTTTCTTTCAATACGTCCATTATCCTGTCTAATCCTATCGATGAACCTACAGCTGGAAGTGATTTTTTAGTATAGAGTTCGAGCAGATTGTCATACCTTCCGCCCCCTGCAATGCTTGGAAGCTGTTTGTCTCCTTCCACCACCACAAATTCCCATACAAAACCAGTATAGTAAGCGAAACCTCTTGCAAGGGACAGGTCAATCTTCACTTTGTCAACTATCCCGTACTGCTCAAGCAGCGAAAGTAACAGGTTTGTCTCTTCTGTTTCCTCCTTTGCATTTTTGATGTTTGCGCTTAGTTCCTCTATTTTTTTATCGTTGCCACTCTCGCTTTGTATGAACTCTATTATCTTTGATGCGACCCGGTCATCTCCTACAATCTTATTCAATTGAGAGACGCACTCCTCTTCTCCTATCTTCGCCAGCTTGTCTATAACACTTATTGCTTCCGCGCTCTTCTTTTGGTCGACCCCAAAATTATCTAATATCTTTTCGAGCAGCTTTCTGCTGTTCAAGAGTATTCTATAATTTCTTATCCCGAGTTCTTCTATTGCGAGAGCAGTGGCGGCGATCACCTCCGCATCGCTATAGATCTTTTCTCCTCCAACTATGTCCACATCCGCTTGCACAAACTCTCTATATCTCATCTTCTGTGGCTCATCCCTGCGCCACGCATAGCCGATCTGATATCTTTTGAATGGAAGGGGCATATCTTTGTTCATAGCCATGTATCTTGCAAGCGGCACAGTTAGATCAAATCTTAGTGCGGAATCATCGTCCGCTATTTTGAATATATTCTTAGTTGTTTCTTCGCCGTAAGCCTTCGCATTCAGCACTTCTATAGTCTCGAGCGCGGGAGTATCTATTGGGTAAAAACCGAACCTCTTGTACACTTCTTCTATTACATCTATTGCCCATTTCCTAGAAATTGCTTCGCTGGGACTGAAGTCTCTAACGCCTCTTGGCTGTGAAACAGGCATGGTCTCTAAATTATATTTGATGGACAGATTATTATTACTTAAGCTCACTAATCCCATTTTTTTTCACCTTCCATATTCTATCACTTAAATTATCCATAGTTGCTAGAGCAATCGCACACAAGCTCTTCATATTGCTTGAGTGTAATGTCGTCATTTTCATACAACCTGAGCAATTCCTTAAACGGAGTCGTAAAGCTTAGGTTACTTTTCTCTAGTTTACTTCTTTTTTGCATTATTATCACTAACAATTTTAGAGGAGTTGATGATCTGTAGTATGAGACTGCCTGTAGGGGTGACTGTTACTGGAGAGCCGTTTGAGAATGTTATGATATCGAGCTTTCTCAGAATTTTTGCGTTCAACTTAAGTGTAGAGAGAGGTATGCCTGATCCCTTAGACATTCTGCTAAGTAGATACGTTATATTATCTACGCTGTTTATATTGAAAAGTATTAGGATTTGATTTTTGTTTAATGCTTTAAGTAGTACTAGCCTTAATCCTTCTATCTTTCTGTTATCCAATAGCACCTGTTTCTCGTTGAAACAGTACTGCTCGTGTTGGCTAGCCATCACACTCACTATTGTATAAATATTTTACGACTTAGCTGATATTTAAGCATTGTGGGCAGCAATACCTGCCTACTCATATATTAGAATTTAGCCAGCTTTTAAGATTTTCCTTTGGAACAGCACCTATAGTCATAGCCTTGACCTCCCCTTTTTCGAATAGAATAGCGGTTGGTATGCTCATTACGTTGTACTTCTCAGCAACCTCTGGGTTGTCATCCACGTTAAGCTTGAAGAACTTCATCTTCTTTTCATATTCAGTTGAAATCTCCTCAACAATTGGAGAGAAGACCCTGCACGGCCCACACCATTCGGCCCAGAAGTCGACAAATACTGGGGATTTTGATTTTAAAACCTCATTTTCGAACTCCTTTATAGTAATGTCTTTAACTGACAGAATAATCACCAAAGAATATTTTACGCATGAATAAGTATATAATTCATTACTCATTTTTTTGTGAGATAACTATTAAAATGGTAAGAGACGTAATAAGATCATGTTTCTAAAGCGAGGAAGGTCTGCGCAGAGTGCGTTGGAATATCTCAGCACCTACAGCTGGGCTATAATAATCCTTATCGTGGCGCTATTGAGCCTCTATAAACTTGGCGTCTTTAGCAGCTTAACCACAGCTCCTAGGTCGCAACCTGGGGCGTGCCAGGTTATTAGACCTAATGGGCCGAACTCCACTCTTGGTATTTCAATATCGGGCACCTGCTTCGGACTACTGCCCGCATTAGTTCCATTTATGAATGGGTACAGCAGTAACATAGTTACAAATAGAATTTTTCCAGTAACTGGGACGCAGGTAACGGAGATCGTTTGGGTTTATCCAGTTAATTTCGTATCGGGAGGTACTCCGGTGATTGTCTTGAGCACTACGCTTGGGGACGGGTTATTGATCACCAATCTTGGAAATGCAGAGTTTGGAATTAGGACAAAGCCTAGCGCGGGGCTCGTCCAAGCTTTAGATAGCAATACAGTATTGCACTTCAACAATTGGCACATGCTTTCTGGCACTTATAACGGGATGTATTTGAACGTGTGCGTGGACGCAACTAATTGTACAGCGGTGGCGTCTGCTAGTGGTCTACAAAACGAAGCTGTTGCACCATTGCAAATTGGAAGCGCTTCAGGATTAGGCCCCCCTTACACCTTCAATGGCGTCATAGTAAACGTGCAGATATACAACACCTCACTCTCTCAAAACACTATTACGACGCTTTACAGAGAAGGAATGGGCGGAGCCCCACTCGATTTAAATAATCTTGTTGGTTGGTGGCCACTTAATGGAAATGCAAATGATTATTCTGGAGATAATTGGAATGCAACAACCAACAATGTCGCCTTTACGGGTACGATAAGCAATTATGTGACAACTTAGCACTAAAATTTTAAGCGAAGCGTTTAAAATATAGTTTCTGCATAAATAGAACTGTGATGAGATCTTTTCTGATTAGTGATGATGATCTTGAGTTCTGAATTGAATAAACAAGATAAAAGGCGAGCATATGACGAGGATATCAAATGATTCGATAAAAAGATTTGTCAAGGAGCATGCGAAAGTGAACATGACAAATGATGCCGCAAGCGCCCTTGCGAAAATATTGGAGGGGAAGGCTAAAACAATATCTAAATTTGCCGTCAGGAATGCTAAAAAAGACGGAAGAAGCAAGATAACGAAAGAGGATATCTTAAAGTATATAATGAATAACGAGTGAGCTTGTGTTGAACGTGTTCGATAGCGGCGATGGTAGGCTTAGAACAGATCTGACTGACTCTGGTAATGCATTTGTTTTGGCAGAAAAAACAGCGAAGGGTGTGCTGCTTTCAAAATTTAGCGTGGATGGGGAGCTTCTAGACCAGATTTACAGCAGAAAAGGAGAAGGAGTAGAAAACCTTAAGGCTTATCTTGGCTCTGAAGAGTTTGTAGTGAAAAAAGTAGAAGGATATATGCATGTTGTAGTTAACGCAGAATGTGATAGCTGCAAATCAAGAAGTATAAAAAGAGAACTTGATTTGGTAGAGTCAAATAAGATCATTGATGTGCCGGTGGTGCCGCTCTTTGTATGCATTAAATGCAAGAAGAAATTTTACTCAATGAGCAACCCATATTTAACGAAACTGGTAAAGAGCAACCTTGACCTGTTCGAATTGGACGAAGCAAAGAAGAAAGATGCTGACGAAAAGACGTTCGTCAACGAGCTAAAGGAGAACATAATAAGAATTTTTGCTTCCAAGAGAATAACATTGATTAGAGTAAGTAAGTGATTAAATGACAATTAGTGTAGGGGACTTGTACGGAAAAAGAATAATAACTTCCACAGGAAGCATTCTTGGGGAGGTTAAGGAAGTTGTACTTAACATGGACAGTGGGGAAGTTTCGCATCTGCTTCTCACAAGGATAGAGAACCTTGCAAAGAGTGAGAACATGAGAGAATCCCTTCTCAAGAACAGCATACTCTACAGAAGGGTTAAGAGTGTCTCTCAGACTATTATAGTTAGCAACAAGTAAGCAGCTAGTTGCAGAATAAATCTAATCCTAATCTGTTGAGGATTCCCTAGCTATTGAGGATCTCTCCTTTGCTAATACTCTGTATCCGCAGTATGGACACCTTATAAAATTAGTGATCTGCTTAACCTTCTTCCCACAGTGCAAACAAACGTATCCCATTCTAATCAACCATAATCATTTGATTTTCTTCTTCAACCAAGCGATGAACTCTCTATGCAGGTCAAACTTGGTCGTATCTATAATCCTGAAGTTCATCGTGGCCTTGTATTCATCTTCATTCAATGATAACATTGGCACAAACTTTGGCATCTCAGAGTACTGCACCTCAAGCCAATGTATCCTTCCCTTCAGAATCTCGTCTACCATCTTGTCTGTAAGCGGTAGGGAAACGAACCCATAGAGTATTCCATCACACCAGTAAAGCGGCATGTTGCCGTTTGGCGTAACGTTCCTCCTGAGCATGTCTTCTTTATCTAACCTTATGACATCATGCACTATCAGCTCCTTCGCTGGTTGGTAACTTATCACTGTTTCGGTCATCTCATGCACCTCCAAACTGATTGATTATCCTATTGAATGTATCTCCAGTAGCTGTCTTCATGGTGTATGCGCCTCCTGCGAACGTTGCCCCGCAGTGCCTGCACTTCCATATCCCTGTTCCTACCCTTTTGACTGCTTCCTTGCCGCATACATCGCACTTGTACCTCTTCTTCTTTTCAGCACGAATTGATTCGTATCTCTTTCTGAGACTTACGCCGTACCTTATGCTTGAATTTGCCATTAGTATCACTTGCTATTGGATATTATATCTCTTAACTCTTTAGACTTTTCGAAGCTCTTGTCTATCAGGCGGTCAATCTCTAAGGGCGCGAATGATCCTGAAAGCCCCTTCTGCATCGCCCTTATGTAATTCTCGTCGTTTGCTATCGTTATCCTTCCGTCCATTATGCCCTCTTCTGCGCCGTCTGGATCGAGGATTATCTTATCGTCCAGTTTTGCGTACGTGCAAGAGGTTACGATGTTGCCGATCTTAAGGTTGTCGAGCTTGCCTGTCCTTACTACCTTTTCATCCTCGTATTTTGGCATTCTTGTGTTTGTAAGCGCCGCAACCGCAGCTAGAGTTGAAGCGTCGAAAAGGTTCCCATCGTAGTTCAGAATATACACATCAATGAACACAGACCACACTTTCTCTTCTTCAATGAACAATGAGGGCATGTCTATCATGTTAGCTGCGCGAATCCCTCTGTCAACAACTCTCGCGAGCTCTATCGATTCGGGGCTTGGAGGCCCTGTGTCAAACTCGGCTGACGCAAGTGGAAGCAGTTCAGCTGCAACCATCAGATTCCCTTCATTAGGCTTGTCAGGCATAGGAGTCCCAACATCCATCTTTATTCCTGCAAGCACTCTTGTGTTGCCAAGATCGACCTGTGCGGATCCCTCAGCATTTGGAATGAACCCCTTTTGTATCGTTATATTCCTGTATTGGTAGAAATCTCTAGAATCATCTCTAATACCCCTATTCAGCAGCTCTTTCACATATTCGCCCCTTACGGCTTTTATTGGTTGTCTCATCTCTTCACCTATTCGTACTTCTTCATCGTCTCCTCATATGGCTTCTTCAAGGCATCTTTTTGGAGCTTCGTGATTATTGCACCAGCACTCAGTATCATTGATATCGCTTTCTTGTACTCCTCTTTGGTAAATTCGCCGTCCATCTGTAGCAAGAGTATCTCGTTGTTCCTAGGACCTACCGCGACCGGCATGTCTGCATCAGAGTAGTTGTCCTCATCCTTATTTAGGTCTAAGATTATCTGGTCGTCCGCCTTGCCAGCTGAAACAGCATAAGGCAGGTCTGTCATTGGTATGCCTGATGCAGCCATCGCAACCGCTGCTGCGGTTATCCCCGCTGCCCTTGTACCTCCGTCGCTCTGCAGAACCTCTATGAATATCTCTATCTCGCTGCCTGGGAAATCTTCTATAAGCACAACTTTTTCAAATACCTCTTTGGTCACCTTGGATATCTCGGTTGCCCTCCTGTTTGGGCCCGCCCTTCCATGCTCTTCAAGTGAAGAGAACGGGGCCATAAGGTACCTACATTTTACCACAGCCTTCTCCGGATCCTGGGTGTGCTTTGGCAGCGCTTCCTTAGGCCCGTAAACTGCAGCAAGAACTTTGTTGTTGCCCCATTCAAGATAAGCAGAACCTGCTGCGTTCTTTATGACGTTCGCCTCGATCTTTATTTTCCTTAGCTCGTCGAACTTCCTTCCATCACTTCTCTTACCATTTATGATAAGCTCTGGTTTGTTTAAACTAGATCCCATTTTAACTACCTTGTGTGCTCTTGCGCTCTTTTTCGCTTTCAAGCAGCGCTTTTATCCTGTCCGTGAGGCCTTTTGTATGTGCCTCCTCCTGTATTTGGAGTATTGCCTTGATGGCAAGTGCGGTGTTTCCACCCTTAACCCAAACTCTTCCGTTCATTCCGACAATTATTATCGAGTTTGTGCTGTCCTTCAACTGGTTAAGCATCGTGTTGCCGCTGCCTATTATGCGTCCGACCTTTGATGGGCTTACCTCTATTATCTTACCCCCAAGCAGCTTCTTAGGCCTTGAAAGCACTGCGGTCTTGGTTTCATCTAGAAGCTTTACGGATGTCTCAACAACATCCCCCCTTTGTAACCTGTCTTCTATGAACTTCGCAATCAGTATGCCCTTGTATGGGGCATTCAGGTCCACACTGTAGCTGCTGAGTCTTGCCTCGTCTATTATCCCAATCACAACGTCGTCCCTTCTTGGGTACCACAGCCCCTGCAGTGGTATTAGGGTTCCCTTAGCGTCATCGTACATGCCAAGTACTGTAGAGTACGTCTTGCCGTTATCAGTGAAAGTATTCTCGATTCTCAGCGGCCTTTCCGCAAGCATTTCTCCCGGAACAACTATTTTTCCCATATTAAACTCCTATTATTTTTGTAGTAGAATTACCATGTGTGATCTTATTGAGCTTATCAAAGAACTCTGATTGCAGCCCAGCAGGAAACTCAACCGAGGCAAACAGCGAGCCGTTCGGGAGCCATGCCTCAGATTTTAGCCCATACTGCTTGAGCAGGCCGTAGCACCTGTTGGCCGAATCTGCTGGTATCGTAACTTCGATCTTCACTACTGCGAACTTTATTGGCAGAATCATGTTTATCTTCTTTAGTATCGGATCTATTTGTTCTGTTGCGCTCTTGAATGGATCTATTGATACTTTCGCCTCGTTCATTGCATTTTCGATCCTCTGTGCTGGATGAGGCGCGTTCGTCCTTGGGTCTATTGAGTTTCTTGATATTGTCATGATGATCTGCCTTCTCTTCTCTTCAAGAAGCTTGTTTCTTTGCTCTGTAGTTATTGGGACATTTCCCTTCTTCAGTATGATCTCGACAACCTTCGCCAGGTCGTCTGTGTTGAATGCCTTCTTTATCTTTTCCTGAGTCTGTCTTTCTCCTTTGTTCGCGTCCTTGAATATCTCCTCAGCCTGTAGGACGGACATCACGTCCGTTCTTTTTCCACTTATGTATTCATAAGCCATCTCTGAATCTACGAAAATTTCAAATGGCTCCCCATTTATGGTGTATTTTGCTATCACTGTTTTAGAAGACATAAATCTCCTCGAGACTAAGATGATTAGTTAAACGTATTTTGAAAGTTCGGCCTGGCTCAACATCGTGTATTCTCCCCCAACACGAATGTAGCCTATGTCGACATTTTCATTAGTCAACTTTCCTTCATTCACCTTTTTGAGTATCTTGACACCTAAGTCTGTGGCTTCCTCCAGCTTCATCTTGTCATGGTATTCCTTGAGAAGCATCTCTGTGGCGATCTTCTTGCCGATGCCTATCGCATCAGCCTTGTAGCCTAGGAATGATGCACCTGGTTCAATCTCGAACAGCCTTGGGGTGCCATCGTAGCCACCAAGTAGGACAGACACAGCGTAAGGCCTTAGCCCGCCGTACTGCGTCGCTTGCATCATGTAAGCAGAAATCTCCTTTGCCAGGGCCTCTACAGACTTCACTTCTCCATATACCAGCCTGTGGTTCTGCGCTGTTTGCCTCGCCATGTTTATTATGTGAAGACCGTCGGATACCATGCCGCTGTATGTTGCGCCTATGTGCGCGTCGACTTTGAAGACTTTTTGGATAGTGCTTGAGACAGCAAGAGGGTCGTTTATGTTCTTATGTGCAACGAAAACTACACCGTCAATAGCTGTGATCCCTAGCGAAGTAGCGCCCTTCCTCACTGCTTCCTTGGCGTATTCTACTTGGAACAGCCTTCCATCTGGGTTGAACATTACACCTCTGTCATACGCTTGTACATTTGGATACATTATTTCACCGTTAAAGAGAATTTAGTGTCAAAAGATAAAAACACAATAGATAATTTATGGCATTTATAATTATATACTTTTGCTTGAAATGAGGTTTTCTCTAGAATCAGCTCTACACTCTCCTAGCAACCTTTCTAAATCATTGTAAGGAAAGGAAAAGATTTGGAAAACGGTTAAATAGATGTAAAGATAAGGTTAAATTGATTCTGTGGACGAAATTGAAGAGCTTACAAAAGTTATACTTGATAGTTGGCATTTTGGACAGCTGAAGCGGGATGGAAAGACTGTTAGCGAGGATGGAGAAACTGACATCAGCGATACCCTGACCGAAATGGCAAAAGAAAGGGCAACTGCGAGGGTTGGATTTATTAAAGCCGTAGACCCGAACCTGACTCCTGAGGATGTCGTGGCTATAGGAAAGCTACTACTTGAATATGAAAATACGCCTGAGTTCAAAAAGGAGATAGAGGGCAAAGATGACCTTTATTATGCAACATATTATGCGACAGAATTTAGAGTGCCGCCAGAAGATGAGGATGCTGTATATGATAAATTCTTAGAAGAGAGTTATGAAAAATTCATGAAGATGATTGTCGAGAGAGTCATCAATCAGTTTGAGAAATCAAAAAAGAAACAGACCACTTGATCTTTAAGATTTCTGCCTTCTATAAGAGGCAAAATACTCCTTGATGGTTCTCACGGTACCTGAAGTCTTTATTGTGTAGAATCCGATCTCCTTGTCGTTTATCCCCTTGAGGAACGAAAGCGCGAGAAATATCTGCTTCTCAGTGCCCCTGGTGACCTTCATTATGAAGTTCTTTTCGTCAAGCTTTGAAATAATCTGAGGATTTGATTCTATGAAAACCTGTTCCCCAAGGTAAGTCTTGAGCTTCGTTGCAGCAGCCTCGAAAATTCTCCTGTCAGAGAGGTCGATTGGAGAAGAGGCTTCGATCAAAATATACCTATTTTTCCTCTTGAATATCATAATCTTTCACCTATTTGCGAAAGCATCTGCTTTGCGCTTTTCTCGTCTCTGGTTATTAGTTTTGCTACCTCTACCATTTGCAGCGATGATAGGAGGTAGTTGGGGCCCTTTGCAAGAGACACCATAGCTGTCTTTAGCTTCATGTTGTGGGCGATTCTGAAGATCTTCCTTGTCTTGTATATTCTTGACTGTCTGTTCATCTCAGGAGATATCAGGTAGTTTGCATTGAACACTATCAGCTTATCGCTGTCTTTGATCTTTGGAATTAGCTTCTGAATGCTATCTGGATCGTCAGCGAGCAAACCGATTGCCTTGCTTGATCCAAGAAGCTTGTGAAATAGGCTTGGATTTTGAGTGTTGACTATGAAAGGCCTTTTCTGCTCATCATCGAACTCCAGAAGGTCGATCTCGCTGCCTATATTGAATATTTTCTTGAAGCCGAGCCTCTTTGCCAATGAGGCATCAACTGGCTCATGGAGCGAAGTGATGTCAAAATATTGCATTTAATCACTTATCGCTTGCGGGTTCTTCGCTCTCCTTGGACATCCCCTTCTCAACGGTGTTCTTTATTTTCTCAGGTGGATATGAGAGTTTAATCAGCTTGGTGTGGCCTCTTATCCCCTTGCCAGACTCGTATGTGGTTATCAGACCCTGCATGTTCAGATCTGATATGTATTTTCTGTACCATCTTGAACTCTTTGGGTCCTTGTGAAGCGAGTTTGATATCGAAACATACTTTTCGTATACCTCTCCGCTGAACAGATAGGCCTCTGTGCCTTCTGTGAGCTTCTTGTACCTGCTTCCTTGGAGCGTAAGTAGCGCTATAGCATATATCACAAGCTTCTGATGCTCAGGAAGGGTGCTGACCAGCTCATAAGCCACATCCTCTTCTGCAGCCTTTGAAGCCTCTTCAACTTCCATGGTTGTGAGCTTTGGAAGGTGCTTGTCCTCTACAATCTCTGCTGCCCTTGATACTATCTTGAGCGCGAATCTTGCGTCGCCGCTCTCACTTGCAGCCTTGGCCGCAGCGAGCGAAAGGGCAGAAGTGTCAACCATTCCTGGCTTGAGCCCCAAGCTTACTCTCTGTTCGAGTATGCCGAGCAGCTCCTTCGAGTTGTACGGTGGGAAAACAAGCTCAGTTTCGTATAAAGTTGACAGACTCCTCGGATCTAACTCATCCTTGAAAGATATCCTGTTTGAAACACCCATTATTGTTATGCCCCCAGACTTTATGTCCCCGTTGGCCCTGCTGAGTGTGTAGACAAGGTCGTCCAGATCCTTGACAAGGTCTATCTCGTCAAGGACCACTATCAGCACCTTCCCATCTTCTTCTATCCAACTTATCAGCTTCTCATATATGTCAACAAGGCCGAAGCCTCTCTTTGCATATGTCGGAAGGTGGTCGCTGATTATCTTGCTGAGCACTTTATATCTTGAGTTGTATATCCTGCAGTTGATATAAGAGATTCTTGCGCGTACGGTAGGCAACTTCTTTACTTCCTCTATAACATACTTCACGCATGATGTCTTCCCAGTACCAGTCTTGCCGTATATGAAGACGTTTCTCCCCCTGTCTCCTTTGAGTGATGGGGTGAGCGCCTTCACTATGCTGTTTATCTGAGTTGTCCTGAAAAGAAGAGTGTCTGGCATATAGTGAGGGGATAAAGCGTCCCTGTTCTTGAAGATGATGGATTCCTTCAATAAGTCTGCAAATGGTTCCGACATCAAATCCCCCTTTCAATTTATGAATTTCTTAACGATATTTATAAATGCTTCTTTGAATTCCTTGTCTTCTAAAACTGGTATTCTACCTGCGTCGCTGAAGTTGTTCAGTCTAGGATCGGCTCTTATTTCTCCTAGAACTCTGCACCCAAGTGCCTCTGATACTTCCTTTGCTCCCTTTTTGCTCCCGTCTGACATATTTTCTATAACTCCAAGCAATGAGATTCCGAACCTCTTAATCATAGTGCCTGACTTTATTGTGTTTATTGCCGCGATATGTTGAGGCGTTGTTACCAAGATAAACCCATCCATAGGAAGTAGCTGCATTATGGAAAGCGGCGCGTCGCTTGTCCCGGGAGGGAGATCTACTATAAGATAGTCTAGATTTCCCCATTCAGTGCTTGAAAAGAATTCCTTGAGCATTTTCACCAATATTGGACCTCTCCATATTATCGGCTTGCCAGAATCGTCAAAGAACATCGCAGTAGAAATAATTTTCACCCCTTTTTTCTCTATAGGATGAAGTGGATAGTCCTGCATTGCAACCTCTTTGTGCCCCACAAAAAAGGTCACATTAGGGCAATCTATGTCTGCATCTAGGAGACCGACTTTGTATCCCATCTGACTGAGTGTATAAGCGATGTTGACAGAAACGGTGGTCTTCCCAACCCCTCCCTTTGCGCTGTAAACGCCTATCCTGTACTTGATGTTTGAGAGCTTTTTCTTTACTTCCTCCCTTTGTGCAAGCACATTCATGAATGATGGGTGCATCTTCTCCTTGCTAATGTTCTCAGGATTATACTCTCCACCCTCAGTCATATAGATCACAAATAGGCAACAAGATATGGTATGTAAAAGTATATATGATAGAATACCGAGAGCATACAAAGATTATTATAATTATTCATGTGGTATTGTATAACTTACTAGTTAGGTGAGCTAATGAAAATAAGTGAGCTTAGGGCAGGCGCTACTAACGTTACCATAGAAGCGGTAGTTGCTGCAAAACAAGAGCCAAGAGAAGTTGTAACCAAGTATGGAAAGAGGCTGAACGTCGCAAACGTCACTCTTAAGGATGATTCTGGGACCATAGCAATGTCGCTTTGGGGCAAGGACGCAGAGAGCATCAACGAAGGAGATAAGATAAAGGTCACAAATGGTTATGTGAGCGAATTTAGGGGCACTCCACAGCTTTCTGCAGGAAAATTCGGAAAGATTGAGGTGCTTGAGAAGGGAGCTGGAGGCGAATCGAAGAAGAAAGCTTCCGAAGATGATGAAGACTTCGAAAGCGTTGACGAAGGCTCGATGTAATGCCGATCGCGGAAGGCACAGCCGCACCAGAATTCAAACTATTTGGAACTGATGGTAAAGAGCACCAGCTGAGCGAATTTAAAGGCAAATATCTTGTTTTATATTTCTATCCAAAGGACGACACGCCGGGCTGCACAAGGGAGGCGTGCAACTTCAGAGACGCTACGAGCGAAATGAAAAAGCTTGGGGCTGAGGTCGTTGGAGTAAGTGATAATACTCTAGATTCGCACAACAAATTCAAGAGCAAGTACAAGTTAAACTTCTTACTATTGGCGGATCCAGAAAGAAAGGTTTTGGACGCTTATGGGGTTTATGGCAAGAAAAGCATCTTTGGAAAGCTGGGATTTGGTACAATAAGATCCACTTTCATAATAAACAAAAAGGGGAAGGTTGTGAAAGTGTTTTCACCAGTGAAAGTCGATGGCCATGATGATGAAGTTCTTGAGGCGCTGAAGTCTTTTTCAAAATAATTATCTGCCTTCCTTTTCTCTATCTCTCAGAGCAGCACTTATCTTCTGAGTTAGTTCATCGATAGTATCTCCAGGTTTCTTTGAATTTATTATTGAGTCTCCTACAATAACATAATCTGCACCAGCCATTATTGCTCTTGTGACATCTCCTCCTTGTGCGGCGCCTATTCCTGGTGAGAGAATCTTCATGTCTTTTCCAACACTCTTCCTTACTAACTTAAGTATTTCATATTTGTTGCCTGGAGCTATGACTCCATCGACATCAAGCCTTTTTGCGATAGCTGATAATGCTTTTACCAGAGAAGTGTTGAAGAGACTGTCCTGCGTTGTCATAGCAGTGACAAGAAGAATACCCTTTTTGTACTCGTCAGCTATATGTAGCGGCGCAGCTACAGAAGTTCTTCCAGGGACTCCATGAATTATTAGGCAATCAAAGCCTTGGGCAAAATAAGTTCTTGCATGTTTTGCATTTGTTCTATCTACATCTGCTAATTTTGGATCCAATATCAATGGTGTTCTTCGATTTACACCACCATAGCCTTTTCTAATCAGGCGAGTGAATCCTCTCCCACTTATCCCCCAATCCCACAAATATGCAAGATGAAGCTTTAATGCAGCAAACCTGTCTCCGTATTCATACACTATATCAAACATTTTATTAAAATTATCAGTATCTGGTGCCAAGATAATTCTGGATCCACTTTTTTCCGCTGATTTTTCTAATTTTTCTACAAAATATTTGGTTCTCATTTCATTACCTGAATAATTTTGTTCTTTCCGTTGCCTTGTCTGCTGCTCTCACCAAGCCCACTAAGTCGAGCTTGACAGCTCCATAATGTTTGAACTCCTCATCAAGGCGGCCTAGAATATCATTATTTGGTCTGTCGCGCAAAGCTAACATCGGTAAGAACACTGATGCCTCTGATAATTCATAATATGGGATTCCTACACCCTCAAACATCTTCTTTACGCTTGTAGCTTCTTGATATTTTTTGCCTGCAACCTTTTCATAAACTTCAGAAAAGGCAGAAACGAGTCCATCTTCTTCACCTGGAATAGGGGTAAGCTGACTTCTGTCTGTAAGTGTTATTACTGCGATAACTTCTACTCCCCCTAGCTCTCTTAAAGCAGCACATTTCTTTAAGGTAGACATTGCAGTCGTAACTCCATCTTCTATTATTATCGTCTTTCCTTTTGGAGCGCCCACAAATGACCTAGCAGCAACCGCACCATGATCTTTTTCTATTTCTCTATCCATAGGGAGCAGGTAATCTCTAGATTCATAATCTGGACGAGATTTTGCAAATTTGAACTGTGAAAACAGACTAAACTTTGTAGCTCCTGCGGCGACGCCAAAATAGCAATCTGGTTTAAGCCCATGTTGATCTACAAAACTTATCACATTATCAGTTACTTCATCTACGAATCGCACTCTATTTGATGGAGGCCTCCAATCAGCATAAAAATGAGAGGGCCTACCAGAAGAGAGAATCCATGGGCTTAAAGAAATGCTCACAACTTTATTATCCAGAATGAAATTGTTGAAGCTGTCTTGATTATAGACTATCATATGCTCGTTTAAAAAACGCTTCTAAATTATAAAATACTATTCAGAATGTTTTGTTAAAGAGGGCATTTTATATCAGAATTCTATTTGCACCCTTTCCCCGAGTTTTGGAGCGTATGCGTCGAATCCTTCCAGTTTGAGAGACTCTGCAAACTCTTGCGTATTCTCTTGGTCCCCATGAACGCAGAACACTTTCTCAGGACTGCTTCCTTTAACATATTCATGGAGATCTGTTTTGCCGGAATGCGCTGAGAAGTCGTAGTACGAAACTGGATTCTTTATTGAATACTTCCTGTTTTCTATCGTTATCGGGCGGCCTTCAAGAAGCTTCCTGCCATTCGTCCCTTCAACCTGATAGCCCGTGAGCATTATGCGCGATTTTGGATTAATCTTAGTTATGTAGTTGAGAACTGGGCCGCCGTTGAGCATCCCGGCCGTGGTCACTATGATGCTTGGTCCGTTCAGCGCAGATATCTTATCGTGCTTGGCATTTACCCAGATAACACTCTTCATCGCACTCATGAGCAACGGTTCGTTCCTGGTGAATTCTGGATGGCGCATCACCACTTCTGTCGCCTTCCTCGCCATTCCATCCATGTAAGTGTAATCCATCAGATTGTTCTTGTAAAGAAGGGCGATTATCTCCTGCGCCCTCCCCACAGCGAAGCATGGAATCAATGCTGTCCCCCCTTCTTCAGTCGTTGCCCTTACATCAGCTACGAAATCTCTTATTATTTTATCCCTGTCAGGGTGTTCTCTGGTTGCATAAGTCGACTCTATTATCAGTATGTCGCTCTTCACTATGTCTGCGCTTCCTTGAAGGAACTGAGGTTCGAGCTTGAAGTCTCCTGTATAAACAAGTCTCTTGCCCGTTTTCTTCTTCTCTATAAGCGTCACTGAGCTGCCGGTTATGTGCCCTGCATCGTATAGGGTTATGTTATACTCGCCAAAATCTATCTGGGAGCCGTAACTGTACCAGACGTACTTGTTCATGAAGTCTTTGAGCTGCCTCTTTGAGAACTTCGGCTTTATGTTCTGCTTCTTCGCTATGCCCATTGAGTCTTCAATCAGAAGTTCGCTCAGCTCGAGAGTTGGCCTTGTCCCAAAGCTTACGGGAAAGCTTGATTGATATAAAGTGGGAAATGCCCCACTGTGATCCAGGTGCGCGTGGCTAAGGATGCATGCATCGACCCTTCCTGGAAGGAGCGGGTACTCGATCTTATTATTGACCTTTATTCCATAATCGAGCAAGATGTTTTTGCTGTCCTTTAATAGAAATGCCTGGCGGCCTACCTCGCTAGCGCCGCCAAGAAATTGAATTTCCAGAGGAATCACGACCAACTTGAATAATCCTTTTAGTTATTTACTTATTAATATCTTTGGCTTTGGAAAAATGATTGGATGGCGGTAGAGGATATAAATTTCTTGGATATTGCAGTGCTCATGAAGCTGACGCCAGATACCCCGATGGAAAAACTTGGGGGGCTGATAAACGCAAGCTTCTTTGATGCGTCATTTATCGCGGGATCTCTGAAGCAGAAAGGACTTATTGAGTTCTCCAGCGACTACCCTGGGCCGAATGCCATAATCATAACCCAGGTGGGGAAGAACCTGCTGGCAGAAGCCGAAACTAAGGGAGTGGAACCTTTTGACAACCTGGATACTGAGATACTTGAACAGCTTTCAACAGGAAAGAGAACGCCAACAGAGCTTGTTGAGGCGCTCAATTTGAGAAATAAGGACGTAGCCTTGCATATCTATAAGCTCTACAAACAAAATTTCATCATATATGAGTTAAAGAACGGGAACGTCGATCTGCTTCTCACTGAAGGAGGCTTCCTTAAGATAAAGATGAATCCAGGAGAATCCGCACCAATGCCTATGGCGCAGAAGAGTGATATGCAAAAGAAGAAGGAGGTGGTGACGAAAGAGATACAGGAAAATTTCAAGCTTTTAAACATGAAACAGAAGGAAGAGAAAGGAGGAGTATCAGTGCAGGCGAACTTGAAGAAGAATGGGGTAGGCATACGAACAATAGTAACTATAATAGTCATAATAGTTGTTGTTGCGGCACTTGTTTATTTCAAGAAGATAGGTTAGATTGAATGCGATTGGTCGACTATGTCGAAGCTGCAAAGCTTCTCAGGTCTTACAAGATAAACAGTGTTGAGAGTAGATATGTTAAGAGCTCTGACGAAGCAGTAAGATTTGCTGGAAAGGAAAGTATAGTGCTTAAGGCTATTTCAGGCAAGGCGATTCATAAGAGCAAAGCGGGGCTAGTGAAAGTAAGCTTGTCTAGAAAAGAGGAGATTGTAAGTGCATTCAAGGAGCTGAATGCAAAAGCAAAGAAGTTTTCTCCATACAAAATACTAGCACAGAAGATGGCTAAGGGTGGGATAGAGGTAATAGTTGGAGGTAGGGAAGACAGCCAGTTTGGAAAACTCATCTTGATAGGCTTAGGAGGAATTTACGTAGAGACTTTCAGAGACTTTGCACTTCGCGTTTGCCCGATAACCAGGTTTGACGCAGAGGAGATGGTCAACCAGCTTAAGTCGAAGAAGGTCGTAACGTACAATGGAAAACTTGATGGGGTTCTGGTCAGCTTGCTCATGAAGGTTTCAAAGTTGATAGAGGAGAAAAAGATAAACGAGCTTGACCTTAACCCAGTGATACTGCGGGAAGACGGGTACGATGTTGTTGATATAAGAGTGATAAGGTAGGTGCTGACTTGGAAGAGAGAATGGATTTGAGATCGATGCTGAAGCCTAAAAGTGTTGCTATCATAGGCGCTTCAAGAGATCCAGACAAGGTTGGACACATAATTTTGAACAATTACATTGATGGAGGATATGCAGGGAAACTTTATCCGGTAAACAAGAGTGGGGAACCGATACTTGGCCTGAAGACTTACAAGAGTGTGCTTGACATAAAGAAGGACATAGATCTTGGGGTCATCGCAGTACCTGCACCAATAGTTCCTGACGTGCTTGAAGAGTGCGGAAAGGCACATGTGAAGACTGCGGTGGTGGTAAGCGGCGGATTTGCAGAGATTGGGGAGAAGGAACTGCAGGACAGACTTACACAGATAGCTAAGAAGTACAACATGCCGACGCTAGGGCCCAACTGCTTAGGAGTCATGGATCCAAGAGTCAGAAACGATACTCTCTTCCTTCCGACTTACAAGCTTAGCAAGCCTAGAATAGGTGGCGTGAGCTTCGTTTCACAGAGTGGGGCTGTTGGCAGCACAGTCCTTGACCTGATTGCGAAGGAAGGATTCGGACTTTCAAAATTCATATCATATGGCAATGCGGCGCATGTGGATGAAGCAGACATATTAGAATACCTGATGCACGATGACGAAACAAAAGTTATCATAATGTACATAGAAGGAGTGAAAAATGGAGGCAAGTTCATTGAGGTCGCAAAGAAGATCACGAAGACTAAGCCTGTTGTTATAATCAAAGGTGGAATTACGGAGGCTGGCGCAGCTGCGGCAATGTCGCATACAGCTTCGCTTGCGGGAAGCAACGAGGCTTATGAAGCGGTATTCAGACAGTTCGGCTTCTCTATGGCAAAGGACATCAGTGATCTGATATATTTTGCAAAAGTATTGGCTTCAGAGCCGCTTCCAAACGGAAACAGGGTCGCAATAATAACAAATGGAGGGGGCACAGGCGTTCTTGCGGCTGATGCAGTGTATACGTGTGGCTTAACTCTAGCAGAATATTCCGAAGAGACCAAGAGGGTCTTAAGAAAGGTGATGCCGGCGATAGTAAACATAAAGAATCCTCTTGACATGGCTGGAGATGCTGACGAAGCAAGATACGACGCGGCGCTTGATAATGTATTGAAAGACTCAAATGTTGATATGATAATAGTGATTGCACTTTTCCAGACTCCCGGGGCTGATTCTAATGTGGCTGCGAAGCTTGTGCATTATAAGGAGAATATAGACAAGCCTATGGTGGTGGTAAGCATAGGCTCTGATTACACACAGATGCAGAAAACGATGATGGAAAGTGCTGGTCTCCCTGTGTACGACGATCCAGAGGCAGCGGCGAACTCGCTCGCAGAACTGCTGAAGTATGCAAAGTTCAAGAAAAGGATAGTAGATTAATCTTTGAACAGCTCGCTCATCATGTCGCTTATTATCTTCTCTTTCTTTTGGTCAGAACTAAGAGCTTCGAATAGCTCTGCGGGGTTCTTTGAAAGGCTGTAGTTCGTCGCCTTCAGCTTCTCCAGGAAGATGCTCATTCCGTAGTCTTTTATTGACATGTTTTCAAAAGCTCCTTTTCTTATGGCATCTATTTCCATCTGCGATTCCTTGTCTTCGACGTTGCCCTTACTTATCTCAATTATCGCCTTGCCTTCGTATTTTTTGATAAGCGCCAAGATATCTATGTCAACCTGCTTGTAACCTTGCTTCAGCTCTCCCTCTAGAACTATCCTGATTATTGGCTTTGTTTCTATGCGTTTTATTGTATCCTCAATGACTTCAACGACATCTGCATTTATCTTCGAAATATCTTTACCATCCACCTTAACCTTTTTAACGACAAATTTTCTGGAATTGATGTTTACATACTCGTATTTTTTGGTATTCGTATCGAATATGTAGAACCCCTTTTGCTCCTGCTCTCCGTCTTTGAGCTGCGTGAGCACAGTGCTGCCCGGGACAAGAAAAGGTTTGCCGTAAACCTTTGATTCGTACCTATTGTGGATATGCCCGTCAACATACAGGTCAAAGCCTTTAGGTAAGTCGTCAAAATGAATGAAATCCTTACTGAATGGGAGAAGTTCATACACAGACTGGTGAAACATGAAGATGTTGAAAATATCCTTAACTGGTTGTGGGTTTAGGAGGTTCAGCGTCTCTTTAACCTTCTCTTCAGACAGTCCGCCAAGGGAGAAGATGGCTATCCTATCAGTGCCATTATCAACTTCCACTGTGGAGTCACTACCGTTTATGACAAGCCCGGCGAGACTGAGGAGCTGTACTGGATCTTCCATATCGCGCGCCTTTCTTTCGTGAGTGCCTGGTATAGCTATGATCGGTACGTCTGTGTATATCCTCTTGCTACCCAGATAGGAAGTGACGCGAGCGTTCCATTTCCTTTTTGCGATATTCCTGAAAAGGTTTATGCCCTGAGCCAAGACTTCTGGCTTGGGGTTTCGCATGTCGAATATGTCTCCGGGTATTATCAGGACGTCGGCTAGAGAAGCTGCCTTCTCAAGCGCCTCTTCAGCCTGCTTATACGCGTCTTCGGAAAATCGCTCGTAGCCTATGTGAAAATCTGAAAGTATTGCAACCCTCATAAGCATCAGTTAAGTGATATTATTTGTGCACTTAAACTATTATTAGTTTACCCCATTTTCTGTCTAATCCTTTCTAAGATAAGATTAAGCGCCTTCTGCAACTCGCCCTTATTTGGGCCATATGCACCTGCGGCGGAAGGATGCCCGCCACCATTTCCACCTATTATCGGAGCTACTTCTCGCATGATTTTGCCAAGGTGGATTGATAGTTTGTTCTCTAAAGATGGCTTTAGCCTCCCAGATATCGAAACTTCCTTGTCGTTTTCCATCCAGAAGATGGCCGCGTCTGCGCCAAGCTTTATGGCGGCGTCCGCAGCTATGTTTGCATGCATAGAGGATTTCCCATAAACTAACAGATATCTAGATACAATTTCCGCTTTCGCTTCACTCATATCTCTAAACGTGCTATATCTATTTTCCACTGGGACGATTTCGTTGAATCTGAATAGTATCTCAGAATATTTTAGCTTTGTCTTTTCTAACAACTCTGACAGCTGTTTGAACGTCTTCGAAGTCATGTTATGGAATTCGGAAGAGTCAGAGATTATTCCATTGATGAGCGCAAGGGCTGCATCGTTGTCTATGCTTGCTCCAAGATTTGTGAGGACTTCGTAGATTATGCTTGCAGTGGAGTTGTAATTCTCATCGTTAAACTGCGTGGCATTCTTCTCTTCATCTGATTGAACGAGATGATGGTCAATAAACAGCAGATTCTTTCCAGAAGCTAAGATTTTTTCCCTAAAAGACCCAAGAGCTTCCAAGTTGTTTGCATCTAGAGCTATTATGCCTTCAACGTCAGAAGGAAACGCGTTTGTTATGTCAATCCTGGTGCTTAGCTCCTGTATCATCCTCTTCGAGCTGTTCGTTATATAATCTGGAGTAGATATCGTTGATTTTGTAAGATAATTTTTCAAAGCGATGGCCGATCCGACTCCGTCCCTGTCCCCCATGGAGTGAAATGTTATGAGGAACTTTTTGTCTTTGTTAGCCCTAAGAAAATTGATGAGATCCTGAAAACTTAATTTTTTAGACACAACATCACTGCTGCATCTGGTTTGATATTTGAGTGATCTTTTCTCTGAGTTGCTTTTCTTTTGCTTTGAGCTCATTGAGTTGTTTTGTGGTAGATTGCAGCCTTACGGTGACAGTCTCGCTCTTATCTGCTATGTTTTTCAGCGCCTCTTCCTTATTTGTCTCTATTATTACACTCCCTATAGAGACGTAAACGCTGTGAGTTGCCTTTGTCACTTCTTCCTTCGCAGTGTCTAGCTCGCTCTTTTGGACTTGCAGCTGCTCTGCCTGCATGGTAAATGACCTAAGCTGCTCCTGAACTATTTGATAATCTCTAATCAGCTTTTCGACGTCTTGCGCTGAAGCCTTGTCTTGGTTTGAATCTGCCATTTAATCAATATGAGTTTATATGCAAAAATATATCACTGTTACTTATCTGGTTTGATCTCTTCTATGTGGATTTTAGTTGCGTCGTTATCTTTCAAAAGCTCTTTCGCCAGGCTCTCAACGCCCAACTTCATGAGCTTCACTTGATATTTAGAAAGGAAAACCTTGCGTCCTGCCACATCTTTTATTATATAGGAACCGCTCTCATCTACAGTAAGAAAAACGATCTCCTTATCATCATAAATTTTGTAGTATTTTGGCATCTTCTTCACTGCATTCGAGTTCCTGAGAATACTCTCGTCTTTCTGCTATTGCTCCATCGCTATCGTAGATGAATAACGTTACCTTGATTTTGTAAGTCTCTGGGTATACGTCATTTGCGGCAAATATCTTTACTTTCTTTTCTTTGCTATTATTTTTATCAAGAATACCAAGTAAGATCTTGCCTGTATCTAGGACCTTATCTGGAGCCAGCGAGAGGGGAGCTGGCACATTGAAAACACATTCTAACCAATATTTGCCTTCATCTTTCGTATTCACGGTTAGAACTAGATCAAGCTCTTTGAATGCAAATGGCTTTATTTTTTGAGGGGACAGCTCAAGTTTTGCTTCTACTTCAGGCATAAGCTTATTTAGCTAGTATTATATATTTAAAGCGTTCCAAATTACTCCCTCTGTATTTAAATAATTTAATTTGAGTATAGTAAGTGTTTTGATCGAATGGAGTTGAATGAAGCAGAGCTTATAGAGAAAGAGATGACCATCAGAAATTTGCGACTCACTAAAGAAGTGCTAGAGACCAGGCGCTCTATAGCAAGATGGCTCGCGTTGTCACTTGGAGTGATAAACCCAGGGGAATCCAGGCTGAGCGCGGTTGCAGTGCTAGACGCGCTCATGAACTTCCAGTTCACAAAGCAGCAGGACCCGACATATGATGATTTAGAAAGATACATCAGCGAAAAATGGGAGCAAATGAATGAAAAGACATTGAGGTATCATTTGCTGAGAATGAAAAAATTGGGTTTAGTTGAGAACAGGTAAAGGAAAATTTTATCTTAAGCCACCGAGTGTGGGGGACAGATACGATGCAAACACGTGGGTGTCTATGCTGTTTTCGGAAGAGTACAAGCAGATTGCACAGAAGGTAACTGAAGCTATAAATGAGCTGAAGAATAAACAACAGTGATCTTGTGGATAAAGAATCAATATTTTGGATAGTGCTGATACTTACTCTCATCGTATTAACTGTATATGTCAAATTCTACCACACTCAGCCAGTAAGTTTATTCATAAATCTTAGCAGTGGAAGTCAGCTGTCAACAGCGTATCCGTATCAGAGAATAACCCTGCCTATACTTGTTAAGAATACTGGAGGAAGTGGAGTAAGCAGGATCCCTGTCCAAGTTTACATAAACGGATCGAAGAACACCGCATACTCTTTAACTATACCTGTAGGGAAAGTTGCATATATACCGTTTAACTTTACACCAGACTCTGCTGGAACGTTTAATATCACTGTAGTGGCAGACCCTGAAAAATTGTATCAGGTAAGTAACAGAGCTTTGGCTAAGAATAGCACCACAGTTTTAATAACTAAACCGGAAGCGCCTACACCATACAATCTCTTGCCTTCTGGCAACGTGGTAAATTATGAAGACGATAACTTAGGGGCGAAGGCGTTTATTTTAGCAAGTTATATTTCCAGCAATTATAGTATAGGTGTATTTACGCCAATTCCTTCGCAGGACAAGTTCCTATTTTCAGTATTAAACATAACTCAAAGTTATCTGAACAATATGGTCGCTGCTTATGCAAGCTATGGAAACGGAGGTTTTGCAGATTCGGTTTGGTTTTCTGGGTCTATATCTCCAAGTGTACTTGCTGCTGCCGCTGCAGCAAAAGATTATAGCATAACAAACTTCACCTTTGATGGAGCAAGCTCAAGCCAGATAAAGATAGATAACTCAACGACACTTTGTGGATGGTATCAGGAAGGATGGATAAAGACGCTGCTTTACCAGAATTCCACAGTTACTTGCGCAACAATTCTAAATGAGTCTGGAAATAAGTTGAACGTTAGTGGTTATCTTTCAAATAATACGATATACAACAAAGTGCACGTGAGCAACTTTACCTGTTCTCGGGAGTTTCAACTCTATCTCAATTGGGAGCGAGAGTTATTCTTCAATATTTAACAGTTCAAATGCTTTCTTCATGCCAAGGATTAGCACAGGGGTAGGGAATGGCATATGTTACGGAACTATTGAAAGCTATGACAACATAAGTTTCTGCAACACATTTACATTACCAGAATTTGGTGCCGAATTCACTGAGACCACCGCTTACATAGGAAACGAAACTGCTGACGTTTTTGCGCTGGTCAATAGCACTCAAGCAAACATTTCAGCCGCAGATCTAATTGCTGAGGCTTTGATAGCAAATTTCAAACTTAAGGGAGCTTCCATATCTTTCAACACAGGATTAGTTAGCAGCTGCAACTTAGGGAGCAATTTAGGCTGCAGTTACTTAAACTACAAAAATGGAACTTTAGACATTGGTGTGACAAATAAGTTAAACAGCACAATCACCCTGAACAGCATGGGCTGCTATAAAGTTGGAGGATTCGTACAAAATGTGGTAAAAGAGAGTATCGCTAGCGAAAAAGAGTTTAACGTTAGCCTAAGCTGCTACAACAACGATTCTATAATAAGTGGTATCCCATTGAAACTTACGCTCAATTTGTGGACAAACTACACGCATGCCAACTTAAGCAATGTATTTGTAGGGAATGCGACCATAATATTACCAGGGGGTTAGTGGTTGTTTGATAGACGTTTATTCGTCATTTCTCGATGAATTCAAGAGTTTTACAAAGATACAGGAGAAAGCAATTCCAATAATCGAAAGTGGGGAGAACTGCATAATAACTTCAGCCCCAGGCAGTGGAAAGACTGAAGCCGCACTGCTGCCAATACTTAAGAGGATATCAAACGGTGAGTTTCAGGGACCGATAAGTCTTATTTACATAACCCCACTGCGCGCTTTGAACAGGGATCTCCTTAAGAGATTGAAGCAACTATGCAACAAATTTGGGATAACCGTGGAGGTAAGGCATGGAGACACGCCACAATCTGAAAGAGTAAAGCAGTCAAAACATCCTCCTACAATACTCATAACTACACCAGAGACACTCCAGAGCCTCCTTTTGACAAAATACATCTATATTGCGCTCAAAAACGTAAAGTGCGTCATAGTGGACGAGATTCATGAACTTTATTACAACAAACGCGGAGCTCAGCTTTCAGTAGCTCTTGAACGCCTTTCAGCGGTTGCAGGAAACTTCCAAAGGATAGGGATAAGCGCCACAATTGGAGACATTGAAACAGCGGCATCATTCTTATGTAATACGAGGCTGTGCAAGATTGTGGGGGTTGACGAAGTAAAGAAGATGCTAGTCAAGGTGGAGATGCCAAAGAGACCCACACAGGAACACAGCGCATTCATTGAGAAGTTCAGCTTGGACAAGGAGGCACTAGCTAGGATTGAACATATTGCAAACCTTATCAGAGGTTCCCAAGCGACTCTGCTTTTTGCAAACACAAGGCAGATAGTGGAATCGATTGGAAATAAGCTGCTTTATTACGAGAAACTGGAACCTTTTGGATCTATAGCAGTTCACCACAGCTCTCTTGATAAAGAGGAGAGGATAGCAACAGAGAACTCTTTCAAGGAGGGTAAGGTAAAGAGCATTATTGCGACGAGCTCACTAGAGCTTGGCATCGACATAGGAAAGATAGACCTAGTGATTCAGTATGGATCTCCAAGGCAGGTTACTAGGATGGTGCAAAGAGTAGGGAGGAGCGGGCACACTGAAAAAGAGACAGCGAAGGGGAGGATAATAGTTGCAAGTGTCATTGACGCGGTGGAATCCACGGCGATAATAGCGCTCTCAAAGGAGCACATTCTTGAGAAGAAGGGTATGCAGAAGAATGCATACGATGTGCTACTGAACCAGATATCAGACATCTCATTGGAGTACAAGCAAATCGATGTAGAAAAACTGAAGGAAATAATTAAGGGCTCCGCAAATTATGCGGACATGCGAGATAGCGAAATAGAAAAATTGCTAAAGTTTGGTGATGAGCAGAGACTCATAAGATATGATGGAAAGAGGGTACTGGTGGGGGGCAGGGCAAGGGGGTACATGATAGAGAACATAAGCGTCATACCTGACGCGATAAAGTTCCTAGTAAAGAACGTGTCAACAAACAAGATAATCTCAAGCCTAGATGAAGAGTTTGTTTACAACATAGAAGAAGGCACAACTTTCATAACGAAAGGCCTCGTTTGGAAGGTGGTGAGCATAGACGAACAGACTATCTATGTAGAGCCAAGCGCAGAGATTGATGCGGCGATACCAGACTGGGATGGAGAGGACATTCCAGTATCAAGAGAAGTGGCGCGTTTTGCGTTCAGCCTCCTAGATCAGAAGAACATTGAGCATTTCAAGGAGTTTATAGATGAAAATGCTTACGCGAGTGTTCTGGAGCTTGTGATAGAACAGGCAAAGCACTTTAGCGTAGATGAGAGCGCACTGGTGGTTGAAGAACTGGAGAACAGGGCGGTAATTTACACAGCGCTTGGCAAACGGGCGAATGATCTTCTGGCAAGGGTGATCGGGATGCTTGCGATGTCCAACACCGGAAGGAACATAATCACAAGGTCGACAGCTTACGCCATCATACTAGAATACGACAACTATGGAAAGGTTCCTGACATAAAGAGGGTCTTTGAATCGTTTAAGGACTATGACTTGGAGAAGCTTGTTTCAAATATGGGATTTCTAATCGGCTTCGAGCTTTTCAGGTATAAGTTCGTGCAGACTGCGAAGTTGTTTGGGGTCATCGAACGAAAGGCAACAATAACTAAGAATGTCGCAACGAAGCTCATCAATTTCTACAAGGATTCCCCAATATATGAGGAGACAATCAGGGACCTTAGGGAGAATTACTTCAACATCACTGAACTGAAGCTTCTGCAAAAAAGACTCAAAGAGAAAAAGGTTAGGGTAGATCTGCACAAGACTTATGGTTCACCATTAACAAATGAGATCCTGAAGTCCGCATATTTCTACAGAGAGCTTATCAGTGCATTGGCGCCGAGCAGCGCTGAGATAGAGCAGTTTGCAGAAGGTCTGATGAATAAGAAGGCTGAGCTTATGTGCACATACTGTGGAGGATTGTTTAGCAAGAAAATTGCTGAAGTTGGAGAGAAAGAGAAAGTAACGTGCCCGTTTTGCATGAGTCCGATGATTGCGATTTACTCAGAGGAATACGTTCCAGTCATAGAAAAGAGGAAGCAGAACATGAGATTGAAGAAGAGTGAGACAATTATTTATGCTGAGGCGCTTGCAAGTGCGAGTTTGGTGGAGGCTTATGGAAGTAGAGCGTTGCTTGCTCTTGCAACATATGGTGTAGGAAACAAAACTGCAGCGAGAATACTCAAGATGTTAAGAAAGGACACGAAGTTCTTCTTGATAGATCTCATAAACGCTCAAAAGACGTTTATCAAGAATAAGAAATACTGGATTGGTAGGTGAGTTTTTCTCAAACTGGTGTTGGAATTGGGGCTTCCAAATTTGATATGAGTCGTGCGTCCACCACTTTCACCCCAGATTCGAGTTTCATCAGTCTCACCCCAGATGCGGATCTTCCTGTTATTCTTATTGATGCGACTGGAACTGTTATGCTGACCCCAGATGAATTTATTAGGATTACGTTTGCGCTTCCTTCGACAAAGAGGCTCTTCGCCACCCTTCCATTTTTCTCAGATACCTTAATGTTGATGACTCCGCCTCCTCCGCGGTTTTGAATCCTGTATTTTGCGATGTCGGTCAGCTTGCCATACCCCTTCTCGGTCACTGAAAGCACGCTTCCTGCATTGTTTGCAGCTATGATGTTCCTTGCAACATCGTCTTTAGACAGCCGTATGCCTCTGACGCCCATTGCTGTTCTACCTATAAGCCTAAGATCCGATTCCTTGAACCTTATCGCTTTGCCGTTCTTCGTGATAACAAGAAGGTATTGTTCTTTTGAGTAAACTATGACGTCTGCAATGCTGTCTCCATCATTAAGGGTTATCGCTCTTACTCCGTTAGCTCTAGGGTTTGAGAATAGGGTTGCATCAACCTTCTTTATGACCCCTTTTGCGGTTAGGAACGCAATCTTTGAGTTCTGGAAGTCCTTTATGTTCAGAATTACCATTATGTTTTCATCTTTAAGGTTGAGAAGGTTCACTATCGCCTTGCCTTCCGAGTACCTGCTGCCTTCTGGTATATTGTACGCCTTGAGGCAGTATGCCTTCCCAACATTAGAAATGCATATGAGATGGTCCTTGTTTTCGCAGGTTACGATCTGCTTGACATAATCCCCCTCCTTGAGATTTATGGAGATTATACCCTTGCCTCCTCTTCCCTGCTCTTTGTAAGTGGACATGTTCATCTTCTTCACATAGCCGGTGTTGGTGAGTATGACACTGACTTTCTCGTTGCTGATCATGTCTTCGTCCTTTATGTCAAGCGGCTCTTCAGTATACACAATCTCTGTCCTTCTTGCTCTGCTGTATTTTTTCTTCATGTCTGCTGTCTCTTCCTTTATTATCCCGTCGATCTTCGCTGGGCTGTTTACCACTCCAGTGTAGTAGGTTACATCTTTTTGGAGGCTGTCTTTCTGCTTGTTAAGGGAGTTCTCCTCAAGATGCGTTAGCCTTCCAAGCTTCATGTCAAGGATTGCGTTTGCCTGCTTCTCGGACAGGTTGAACTTGGAGATCAGCTTAGACCTAGCGTCACTCGTGTTTTCGCTTTCCTTGATGCTCTTCACGATGCTGTCTATGTTTTGCATTGCAATAAGCAGTCCTTCAACAAGATGCAGCTCGTCCTGCGCCTTAGCTAACTCGTATTTGCTCCTTTTCAGAACCACGTCCCTTCGGTGGTCTATGAACGTGCTTATCAGCTGGAGTATGTTGAAGCTCTTCAAGCTCTTTCCGACTATTGCAAGGTTTATCAGAGGGAACGTTATCTCCATCTGTGTGTGCCTGTAAAGCAGGTTTATCGTCTGGTCTGCGTTTGCGTCCTGCTTGAGCTCAATGACGATCGAAACTCCGTTCTTGTCGCTCTCGTCTCTTATGTCCCTTATTCCAAGAATTCTCTTATCCCTAACCAGTTCTGCGATGTTTTGTATGAGTTGGGACTTGTTGACATTGTAAGGTATCTCTTTTACGACTATCCTGTTCTTCTTCTCGTCCTTTTCCAGTTTCGCTCTTACGGTCAGCTGCCCTCTCCCATTTATGTAACCGCTTTGGCTGTTCTGCGACATTATCGCTATCCCTCCTGTCGGAAAATCGGGGCCCTTTATTATTTTTAATATGTCTGTTACCACCGCTTCCTTGTTGTCAAGCACATATGTGATAGCATCGCACACCTCGCCTAAGTTGTGTGGGGGAATGCTTGTGCTGACACCAACTGCTATCCCTGAGGCACCATTCACCAAAAGATTTGGTATCTTTGATGCTAAGACCAATGGCTCCTTTTCGGTGTTGTCAAAGTTTGGGACAAACTCAACAGTCTCTTTCTCTATGTCGTTTAACAGCTCCTCTGCCAGCCTTGTAAGCCTGACTTCAGTATATCTCATGGCGGCAGGCGGGTCGCCGTCCACAGAACCGAAATTTCCTTGCCCCTCCACCAAAAGATGATTGAACGAAAAGTCTTGCGCCATCCTTACAAGAGCCTCGTAGATTGGTGCGTCGCCATGCGGGTGGTACTTACCCATAACGTCTCCGACAATCTTGGCGCTTTTCTTTGTTGGCTGGCTGTGAACGTTATTGTTGTTGTACATCGAGTAGAGAATTCTTCTTTGGACTGGCTTTAAACCGTCCCTTGCTTCGGGGATCGCTCTTGCTATGATAACGCTCATGGCGTAGTCTATGAAACTGCGCTGAAGTTCGTCTTCTAGTAGGACGTTTGTTGTTGGCATAGGATCATACATCTAGGAAACCGACTTCTTCCGCATGCTCATGCAGGAACTTCCTCCTTTGTGGGACATCAATGCCCATAAGTATCTCAAAAAGCTTGTTTGCGCGCTCGGCATCAGATATGGTGACCCTCTTGAGGAATCTTTTCTCTGGATCCATCGTAGTCTCCCAAAGTTGTTCCGCATTCATCTCTCCAAGGCCCTTGTATCTCTGTACCCCAGAGTCTCGCACCGAGCTCCTGCAGCCTTTGAGTTAGCTGCACATCGTCATAGCAATAGTAAGATGTCTTGCCTTTAGAGACTTTATAAAGTGGGGGTTGCACGATGTATACATATCCCAAATCAATCAATTTTTTCATGTACCTATAAAGAAAAGTGAGTAACAGCGTTCGGATGTGGCTGCCGTCAACATCAGCGTCCGTCATCAGGATTATCTTTTTGTACCTGACATTTTCAGCGTTGAACGTCTCATTTATGCCTGTGCCGAAGGCGGTGACCATCGCCTTTATCTCAGCGTTGTCGAACATCCTCTCCACACTCGCCTTTTCTACATTTAGTATCTTGCCCCTTAGCGGGAGTATCGCTTGTATGTTCTTGTTCCTGCCCTGTTTGCTTGATCCACCAGCGCTTGGTCCTTCAACTATGAATATCTCAGTCTTGTCAGGATCAGACTCTATGCAGTCCGCAAGCTTCCCAGGAAGGACCGCTCCTTCGAATATATTCTTCTTTCTGACTAACTCCCTTGCTCTCCTCGCACTTTCTCTTGCCAATGCGGCGTTTGTAGCCTTTTCTACTATAAACCTTGCATCTGCAGGATGTTCTTCAAGATATCTTGAAAGAGATGAATAAACAAGGCTCTCTACCATGTTCTTTATTGTAGTATTGCCGAGCTTCTCCTTTGTTTGCCCCTCAAACTCTGGATTCTGCATTAAAATGCTTACGATGGCCGTTAGCCCCTCCTTTACATCCTCTCCAGTGACCTTGACATCTGATTTGCCATTCTTGCTCTTTGATATGTAATTCAGCACTGCCCTTGAAAGTCCAGAATGGAAACCTACTACGTGCGTGCCTCCTTCATCTGTTTTTATGTTATTTACAAAGGAGTCGAGCTTTTCATCGTAAGAATTCACATATTGGATCGCAAATTCGAGCGTTGTCGTATCCTCCTTTTTCTTTATGTTGATGATTGGAGTAAGCGACTGAGCATCCTTGTTAAGGAATGTGATGAAATCTTTTAGTCCATTTTCAGAGTAATAGAGTTCTTCCTCATGAAGATTGAATCTGTCGTCTATTAATTTTATTTTTAGTTTAGGATTGAGATATGACGTGTATCGCAACCTTTCCTTTATCAGCGCAGAATCAAACACAGGAGAAGGGAAGATCTCTATGTCTGGCTTGAACTTTATTGTGGTGCCTGTTTCTTTCGTCTCTCCTATTTTTTGCAGATCTGATGTGGCAACGCCCCTACCAAAGGTCTGCTTGTAGATGCTGCCGTCCTTTTTGACGGTCACTTCTACGAACTCAGAAAGAGCGTTTACTACAGTGAGCCCTACACCATGAAGACCACCAGAGATCTTGTAAACATCGCTGTTGAACTTCGCTCCTTTGTGAAGGGTGGTCATTATTATTTCTAAAGCACTCTTGTTGTACTTTGGCATTATGTCTATTGGTATGCCTCTTCCATCGTCACTGATTTCAGCGACGTTTGCATTTCCCTCTTCCCATAACTTTATGTTTATGTTCTTGCAGTAGCCAGCTAAAGCTTCGTCAATAGCGTTATCTACCACTTCATACAGAAGATGCACTACTCCTCCGGTGCCTGTGGAACCGATATACATTCCGGGCCTTCTCCTTATGCCTTGCGGCCCTTCAAGTACCAAGATTTTTGATGCGTTATACTCATCTTTGATATCTGGCATAATATCTAACTGGGTCCTTCAATAGTAATATGTAATCCAATCTTTATAAACCTTTGGTGAGTGTTTTGACGTCGTAAAAATGACCTCGATTTCCAATCAAAAATAATTAAAAACAAACTCGTAACAATTATTATAAAGGTAGGAAAAGAGCTAATTAGAAAGCGTTTAAGTGAAAGTTACCACAAGATTACTTATCTGAACCTTTTCATCAGCGTATGAAGGAAGGTTGTTCTTTGTGTAAATCAGTATGTTGAAGCCGTTATAATTGTATTTTGTGTATGGGGGCGTAGAATATTTTGGATAATAATAGACAGAATTGAAAGTAACTTCACTGCTGCTGGAACTAAGCACTTGGGTGTAATTTATATCTGGAGTTGTGCTGTCAGCCCCATAGAAACTAATCGTAACATAAGTGTTAGCCAGTCCGGAATAATTACTATTTGAGGTTACTTGATAATTAAAAGCGACATTGAATTTTGTATAATTTTTACCTTGAAGAGTATAAAGCAGGCCAAGAGGTGTTGAAAACATTCCGTATGTGACGTTTTGTCCCATTGAAGGCAATTCTTCATATGAGACAGAGGTCGGGAAGTGATCTGTATTGAGATTGAAGGAGTAAGTGTATTTTGAATTGTTGGTCCATTTTTGGTCGAAAACTGGTTTGTAAGCAGCCGTTCCAGGAGGATATTGAGGAAGATTATATATTATAATCCAAATTATCAGCGCTAACAAAACAATTATTACTCCAGCAACCAGAATTGTTTTAGAACTTTTTATTTTCATATAAGCAAGTATAGCGTTTACAGCTTAAAAAGGTTTCTTAGTTTTGTACGATTTATGAATTTTTTCAGTTTATTTCATATCAGTGCTAAATCTCTATTAGAAAAATGAAAAGAAATATAAAGCTTGGATATTTAGTATTGTTATGGGATTTACAGCTCCTTTGGCAAACTCGTTTAAGGTACTTAAGGAACACCCGATTATTGTTGTTCCTTTTCTCGCTTTTCTTATTCTAATAATAATAGTGTCAGTTATTCTTGCTCTTGTGACTGTTGGAGCAGTAAGCGCTGGAGCGTCTTCATTATTTACTACAGGAACACCATCCATCAGTAACCTCTTATCTGTTTTTGTGCCGTTGGTCTTAGGGATTTTGATAGTAGCCTTAATAGGTGGCGCATTTATGCAGGGGATGTACATAGACCTAGCAAGGCAGGGGCTTTCAGGTAAAACTATTTCCCTTGGCGGTGCGTGGGATACGGCAAAAAACAGGGCACTGAAGCTTATTGCGCTGAATATATTAATTCTAATAATATATGCGGTCGTGATATTGATACTCGTATTTATAACTGGAGTCCCTGGGGTAATAAACAATGTAATGTCAACTTATGCCTCTTCCTTTGCTTCTGGCACCTCTCCAGGAATTTCTACATTCGTATCGTTGGTGGCGAGCGTGCTTGCATTCTTCATCCTGTTGGTTATAGCTGTAGTTATCATGAGCGTAATGTTCTACCAGGCTCCGGTAGTAGTTATCCTTGAAGATGCTGGGGTTATAGAAGCGTTGAAAAGAAGTATTGATATTGGTAAGAAGAACTTTGTGACTATACTAGTTTTCTTTATTATTGTTGGTATAGTGAGCACCATATTGAGCATTGTAATATCATTACTCGGGCTCATACCATACCTTGGTATCATAATAAGGCTTGCTGGAGATGTGCTGCTTGGTGTTTGGGCTGCTATGATCCCTGCGATGTTCTACTTTGAATACATCAAGCCTATGGGTAAAAAGAAGTAACTCTGGTTTTGGAAAGGATTAATAAACTTGAATGAAAGTTAGGTATCATGAGCGATAGAAAACGAGTTATAATCATAGGAGCAGCAGGGAGGGACTTTCACAATTTTAATACTCTTTTCAGAGACAATAAAGAATATGAGGTTGTAGCCTTCACCGCAAACCAGATTCCATTCATAGAGAAGAGGATTTACCCGAAGCAGCTCTCAGGAAAGCTGTACAAGAATGGTGTGCCGATATTCAGCGAGGCAAGGCTTGAGGAGCTCATAGACAGGCTACACGTTGATATCTGCGTGCAGGCTTACAGCGACCTACCAGATGTAGAAGTTATGCACAAGGCAAGCATATCAAATGCGCATGGGGCGGATTTCTGGCTTGTTTCCCCTGAGCATACGATGTTGAAGTCTAGGAAACCTGTGATCGCAGTTTGCGCGGTCAGGACTGGATGTGGGAAGAGCCAGGTTTCTAGATTCATTGCAAAAGTCATAAAGAGTGCTGGGCTAAAACCAGTTGCAATACGCCATCCAATGCCATACGGGGATCTTAAGGAGGAGGTAGTTGAAAGGTACGCAAAAATTAGCGACCTTGATAGATACAAGACGACAATTGAAGAGAGGGAGGACTACGAGCCGCACATCAGAAACAAAACCATCGTTTATGCTGGAGTAGATTACGAGAAGATCCTGCGAAGAGCAGAGAAAGAGGCGGACATAATAATATGGGACGGAGGCAACAACGATGCCCCATTCATAAAACCGGACCTGATGATAACAGTTGCAGACCCATTGAGAGCTGGAGACGAGCTCACTTATTATCCTGGAGAGATCGTTGCAAGGATGGCAGATATACTGATAATAAACAAGGTGAACAACGCAACCAAAAGGGAGGTTGATAGAGTAAGGAGGGATCTGTACATGATAAATAAGGATGCGATGGTTATCTTGGCAAACTCTGTAATAAGCGCAGATAGAGAAGATTTGATCAGAGGTAAGCGTGTGTTGGTGATGGAGGATGGGCCTACAGTCACTCATGGTGGCATGCGGTTCGGTGCTGCGACAGTCGCCGCAAAGAAATATGGAGCTAAAGAGATAGTAGATGCTGAGAAGTATGCTGTTGGTATAATAAAGGAGACTCACATCAAATACCCTAGACTTAAGAAGATACTGCCTGCGGTGGGGTATAGTAAGAGAGAGATTTCTGATTTAAATAACACTATAAACCGCACCCCATGCGATTCTGTTATTTCTGCTAGCCCTATAGATTTAAGCAGGGTACTTAGCATAAAGAAACCTGTTGTAAATATAAGATACGAGCTTGAGGAGAAGGGGACGCAGCTTAAGGATACAATTATTAAGTTTGCAAACAAAAAGAGATAACACTCATTTGGGCTCGTAACTCAGATTGGTCAGAGTGGCTGGCTCTTAACCAGCAAGTCGTGGGTTCAAATCCCACCGAGCCCATAAAATCAGATATTTTGGTGTTATTTTTGGTTATCAGAAACAAACAAAGAATAACCTATTTATACCACAATGTGCATAATTTTAGTGTAAAAGGACCTCTTCCAGTGAACCTATGAAAACCAAAAAGGCTAAACCTCACGTTAAGGCAGCTAAAAGAAAGATAAAAAAGCATATTCCACTTAGGAGAGCGCAGCATAAAAGGGCGATTTCTAGGAAAGTTATACATAAAAAGAACATAAAGAGAGTAGTAAAGGTGAGGACTAAGGTGCACAGCAAGCCAAAAATTATGGTCGTTGCGAAGAAGATTACTAAAGAGAGGATAATAAGCAAGAAGGTACAGAAGGAAGTCATTCCAAGCATTGCAAACGTCGCAGATTTCACAACCATTTCAGAGGCTATGAACGATGAAAACTTCTCAAATTATGTTGCTAGAGGGATTGGGAAGAGGGCAAAGGAGATAATAACGCTGCTAGCCACACCCCAGACAGACGATCTGATTGCGCAAAAGCTCGACATAAAGATAAATGAGGTAAGGCGCATGCTGAACATGCTCAATACTTATGGAGTAGCTAGATACAACGTGAATAAAGATAGTAGGGGTTGGCTTACCTTCAAGTGGTATATAGACGCTAATAAGCTTGAGGAGATGAGAAGCGACTTGCTTGCGAAGAGCGGGCAGGGTTCTTATAAGATACCTGACGGTTGCAATGATTTCTTCCTATGCGAAAAGTGCTACTCGGAGCAGAAGACAATATTTCCGTTTGAAACCGCATTTGGAATGAGCTTCAAATGTGATGACTGCGGAGCCTCAATGAAGAGGGTAGACAAGGCGGACGTTGTTGGCCTTGTAGTCAAGCAGGAAGGGAAGCTATTATAATCTAGTTCTATGATAATATAATTTGAAGCGAGGTAGGGTAGCCTGGAGTACCCGCCGGGCTCATAATAGTATTTATTTACTATTGGGAAACCCGGAGATCGGTGGTCCAAAAGATAAATAATTATCTGGAATTCCGCCCCTCGCTATACACTTACTACCCCATACTTCCAGTATTCATGCTCTTTTATAATAATATAAAATAAATAATACTATTAAATTCCATAAATACGGAATTTTATATGTAGAAAAAATAGTGGAAACAAAGGGTATACTTATTTATGTTTTTGATGGTGATTAATTATAAATGGAGATTACTACTGAAGGACTTTTCAATTCCTTGCAAAACGAAAAAAGAACAGGAGAGATTGTTTCTCTTCCAAAGGACTTTTACAAGAAAGCAGAAGAGTACCTAAAAGAGGGGTTACAGGGAGACGACCAAAGAGCCGCGAACTTCAAGAAACTGCTAACGAGTTTGAAGGAGAGGAGAGTGCAGAAGCTATTAATATATTTGGCGTATAATAAACAACTACCTTCACAAATCCCAGAAGAGGAAGAGGTGCTTTATAACAGAATCAGATCCTTGTTGGACGGCACCGGAAGCAGTGAAGAAAAGATTAAGAGGGTCAGGATACTCTCAGAATTGCCTGAACTGATGATGCCAAACGGAGGGAAGGTCGGGCCTTTTAAACAGAACCAGGTCATAGAGGTTGCAAATGCAAACGAGGTTGAATTTCTACTCAACAACAAACTTGGAGAAATAGTATAGTGGTTATATGAAGATAGAAAAAGAGATAATGACTTACTGCCCTTATTGCAACAAGCACACACTGCATGTTGTGAAAAGTATCGTGTCACCGAAGCCAGCAAACCCTAGTAGAGGGATGAGCTTAGGCAATAGAAGGCACGAGAGAAAGATAAAAGGGTACGTAGGTAAGGTGAAAGCTAAGACCCCAGTAAAGAAGCTATCTAAGAGGCAGAAGGCGCTCCTGGAATGTAAAGAGTGTGGCAAGAAGATAGAGAGAGTGTACGGAAACAGGACGAAGAAAAAGCTTGAGATAAAGCGTTGAAATTATGATAGTGCAAAAAGAATCCCCGATAGTCGGCGAACTTGTTCTTGTAAGGATAAAGAAAGTGATGCCCTTCGGAGCATATTGTGAGCTGATAGAATACAAGAGTGTCGACGCGTACCTCCCAATAAAGGAAGTGGCGTCAGGCTGGATCAAGAATATCCACGAATTTATCAAAGAGGGACAGAGAAGCGTCGCGAAAGTCGTGTTCATAGACAAGGAGAAGAAAGCGATAGACGTCTCCCTTAAGAAGGTCACGAAGAAGGAGGAGAAAGACAAGATTAACGATTTCAACTTCGAAAAGAGAGCTGAAAACTTCTACACCCAGGCTATGACTAAGGCAGGCGTTCAGCCTACAGAAAGACCAAAGATAATTGCCGAAATCTCAAAGAAATATCCTTCTTACAATGATGTCATAAACATCCTCTCTGAGGGTGGTGACCCTTTCAAGGATTTAAAGATTGACAGCAAATTCATAGAGGCGCTGAAGGAGGTCGTCTCCAAGAACATAAAGCCCAAAGTTTATATCGTATCTTACATTGCAGAACTCATTATCTATAACACTAAAGAGGGCATTGGATTGCTGAAAAAGAACTTCGGGGACATAGAAAAACTTGGTGTTAATGTTAACTACCTTGGGGCTCCAAGGTACCACCTCTCCTCTCAAGGCGAAAGTTACCTGCAGGCGGAGGAAAAGATAAGCAAGGCAAAAATAATACTCGAAAAGATACCAAATTCCACATTGAGTATGAAGAAAGATAAGGTGTAGATGATGAAAGGCTCGCAAATATATTACAAGAAAGTGGTTTTGAGGAATCCGATAATGTTAGTGGGCCTCCCAGGGATAGGCAACGTTGGAAGTCTAGTTGGGGAGCACCTGAAAAACCAGCTTAAGATGCAGAAACTTGGTACTCTTTACTCATCACATTTTCCCCACCAGGTGGTGATGCTCAAGAACGGTGGAGTAAGGCTTGTGAGCAACAGGTTCTACTACTGGAAGAATCCAGCAAAGGGCAAGAACATCAATGACATAATCGTGCTAATTGGTGACGTTCAGGCGCTGTCTTCAGAAGGGCAGTATGACGTCAACGAGAAGGTAGTCAAGTTCTTCAAGAAGTTTAAGGGCAAGCAGATATACACGATCGGCGGATACAATGCAAGCAACCAGTATATACAGAACCCAAGGGTCTTTGCAGTGACTACAAATAAGGCTCTGCAGAAGGCATTAATTGATAGGGGAGTCGTGTTCGGTCAAGCTTCTGGGATGATATGGGGGTCAGCTGGCCTGATTCTTGCATTTGCCAAGAAGTACAAGATAGATGCAACCTGTCTGATGGGGGAGACAGGATTGCTGGACGTAGACGCGAACGCAGCAAAGGCAGTGCTAGAGATATTAGTGAAGCATCTTAACCTAAAAGTCGATCTTGCTAACATAGACAAGATCAGGAAGGAGACTGAAAAGATGCTCAAGACCATCGAAGAGCTCAACAAGAGGGAAGCCCCTGCGCCTAGCCCTGAAAACCTAACTTACATAAGATAAGTCTTTTTATCTGGAGATGCTAAATCCTATTGAGCGAGTGTAGTCTAGCCTGGTAGGACATGGCCTTCCCATTAAATAAGGAAAAAGGCTATAACCCGGGTTCAAATCCCGGCACTCGCATCAGACTTTCTCAACAAAACCGTTAAGCAGCAGATATGAGCCATAACCAACAACAAACCGCTTATTTCCTTCAACCCAAACTGCCTGTCCGTCGCTTATTGCTACTACAGGTAGTTTTGTTGTTCTTGCCCCTGTCTGTATAGTTTCTTTCAGGTCATCCTTGAAGTGCGCTGATAATAAAAACGGCACCTGTCCTAAACCTTTCAAGTTCTTAAGCTTCACCCAATTAGTATGGAGGTGTCCTTTCCATTTCGCTTGTTCTATATTAGGGCCTACAATATAACTTCCCGCACTGACGCCGACGTACAATTTACCCTTTTTAAGCAACTTTGGCAATATCTCATCAAACTTACTCTTCCTTGCGTGTAATAAGAGGTAGAAGGTGTCACCAGGAGCGACAAAGATCACGTCCCTCTCCTCCAACTCCTTCTCTAGTCTCTCTCTTTTCATTCCCTTCAAATCTATCTCTTTAATGTTTGCCGTCTTTATTCCGACTTTCACGAGTTGTTTTTTATACCCTCCGAGGAACGTTTCAGTCCATTCTACACTCCTCTGCTTGCCCCAGGCAGCAGTGGTTATAAACGCAACCGTAGCTTCCGCTGGACTTTTTCTTAAGCCTTCCAAAAACGTCCCTTTTACCTCTTCAGCTTCTATCCCATTAGAAGTAAGTAAAAGTCTAGGTTTCATTGTCTCCATCCCATGCACTATTAGGATTATTGTAATCCTCCTATTTAGCTTTTGTCAAAATATTAAAACCCTTTAAGTTAGCTATTTGTTGAAGAAACGTATACTAGACAACCTTTATAAAGAAAAAATGAGTAATTTTAGTGAAAGTTATGGAGTTAAAAACCTACCCTAGAACCTTTGTTGGGGTCGACCAATCTACAAAAAGTTATGATGCTTTATTCAACTCTTCTGTAATCAGTTCATTTAGGAGCGTTGCAACCGCAGAGTTAGCGTTCGAATTCCCTAAAATGAAGAAAGCAATCGAGCAGGCGACGGGAATTAAAACAGCAACCGACACCAATGGCAAGGACGAACCAGACATAATAATCATTGATTTGAACCCAAAAAGAGACGAGCTTGGCAGAAGGAAAGTCGTTCAGCTTGCCAAATACATGCCAGGAACTGATCAGATCGAAACCGACCAAGACCTGAAACCAGGTACTGCCGATTCGATAATTGCCGGTGCTCACGAATATTCTCACTGGTGGCTTGACAGAAATGGACTCGTTTACATGCCACTTACAACAAACCAAATCGAGATAGATGTCTCAAGGGCCGCAAACGAGGCCTTCGGGTTAACATTCGGAAGGTACTACTTCACAGATTATTTTATGAAGATCCATAGTGTAGAAAGCTCAAATCCAGAGCTTCAAAGAGAATCTACTCAAGATAAATATCTCAAAGGGATGGTAGGCGACTTCTCAAAGGTGGTGGGCGAATTCGCAGAAGAAGTAAATAAGGCGGGCGAGGAAGGTATAGATAGAGTGTTAGAAAAGTATCTTGGAGGAAATTCGACTCAATTTGCTGACAGCTTTGTATACGATGGTTTTGGAGATAAATCTACAAGACAAGTATAGGTTAGCACACATAGAAATCTGGCTGGTAGGCGATTCTGCTGGAAGCAAAGAAGGCACTTTGAAAGGTCTCTTAGAGTTGTTAAACAACGACTACGAGTTCAACAAAAAGAAGCTTCTAGAATATTCAAGAGCCTACTGCGCAAAGAGAGAACCCCTTCAGCTAGTCCAAAGGCCAGCTCCAACCACAGAGCTCCAGTAAATAGAAGGAAAACAACCATTAGTGAATGTTTATAAAGAAAGAAAATCAATTATATCGTGATAAAATGAGAGAAAGAGAAGCTTCACGCTTTGATGCTATTGCAGCTAAGATGGGTTGGCAGAAAGCAGGGCCATCTCCAACTCTGGCTGGAAAATCTGGAGTCATGCATTCATTTGACTATCTTGCTACAGATGGCCAGAACTTATTTGCTTTTGATGTCTACGACCAGCTTGGCGAAGTTGAGGTGCTCAAGACAGGTATCAAGAAGATAGATACTGGTGTGTCTACATCTATTGTCTGCCTGAGTGGTAACATAACAGAGCAGGCCAGAAAACTAATTGCTGACTATAAGTTGAAGGTCTTCCTAGGAGACGAACTCGACGATTTAGAGAAAATTGAAAAAGAGTTCAAATCTTTAACCAGAACATAAAACCCGTGTAATGTGTAAAAATAAAAATTATAGGTGACAAAATGCCAACCGTAAAAGTACCAGAAATGGAAGAAAACCAAGTGGATGCCCTTGCTGTGGAGACTGCATATCAACTAAATACGAGTGCGTCGTTCATAACACTTTTCGGGAGTCCGCCAGACTCAGAGGAGGTCAAGCTTGCATACAGAGCGGCTCCAGAGAGCCTACCTTCTGCAAATGCGCTAAGGCTTGTAGCTCCTTCAATCAAAAGGGCTGTCTATATAGCCACATTCTTCGTAGCAAATCATCTTAAGTCAAAAGACCCAGATGCTGCGAAAGAGGCAAATGCGCTGCTCAAAGATATAGAAAAGAATGTAGCAGACTTTGGCGGTCTAACAAGCTTATAACAGCACTATAAGTAAAACCAAGCTAACAAGCCAGCCTACGAATGCGCAGACTATGTTAGAAGTGAATTTGTTTCCTATTCCTTTTTCTTCATAATAACCTAGAGCAGAGTCTGCCAGGTTACCCAAAAAGGCCCCAACAGCTACAACTTCTAGATAAAATGCAAACTGTCCGTTAGTGATAAGCGTCGCCCCTATAAGCAAAGAGCCAAGGATGCCTGCGATCAGCCCTAGTCCAGTTACCCCTCCAGATACTCCCTGCTTCACCTTCTTCAAGGTTAGCAGCATTGTGGGCTTGCCGTTCAGGACCCCAAGCTCGCTGGCGAACTTGTCAGAGGTTATTGCGGCAACGCTCGCTACGTATGATACTATCAATATGTTGCTGTTCAGGATGACCCCAGATCTTAGGTTGAAGAAGTAGAGAGCAGCGATAAAAAGAGGTATTATGCCGTTTGCAATGACGTTCCTCCACCCCCTAGCCTTCTCAAAGACGCCTATGGTCTCCTTCCTCCTCCTCCCCAACTCAGTGACCACAGCTGAGAGTACAAGGAACCAAAGCATCACAGCCAGGAAGAATAAACCCTTGTCGCTGCCAAAGAGAAGCAGCAGCAGCCCGAGCACGCACGCTACCATGATCCCCTCCTTGTTTAGCGTCAGAACATTCGGCATTTTATCTTCCATCTAAATGAAATATTCCACTATTTAGAAACGTTCTTAAACCTTCCTTTGTAAATATTACTACGGGTTCTCTACTGTAGGAAGGGTTAAACTGGTCGCCTTGCCAGTGCATGCGAATGCACTGGCCTCTTCCTGATTTTGTTACCTTAGCACTGAGCATATCTGCTACTCTTGTCATCAATTTCTCATCCAACTGGTCTTAATTTGACTTCTGCACTCAAACCTTTAAACCTTTCTCAAGATAAAAACTAAGCTTTCATAGGTTCAAATCATGTCGGCGTTACCGGTACACTGATAAGGTTTAATATTCTATCCAGCGATATAATATCACTAATTGGGGGCTACATGGCTAGAGAAAAAGGAATAAAGGAGTTAGAAGACCTGCCCGGTGTAGGGTCCACCATAGCCCAGAAGCTTCGCGACGCTGGGTATGACACTCTTGACAAGATAGCCACAGCTGTGGCTGCAGACCTTTCGGAGATAGGAGGGCTCAAGGCGGATGCAGCAAAGCAGGCTATTGAGGCAGCAAAGCAGGCCACCACCCTGAGTTTTGTGACCGGGGAAGCGGCATACGAGAAGAGAAAGGCGCTTGGGAGGATACCCACAGGCTCAAAGGACCTTGACGAGCTGCTTGGAGGTGGGGTTGAGACAGACGGGATAACAGAAGTTTATGGTAGATTTGCCGCTGGAAAGAGTCAGATAGGCTTCCAGTTGTGCGTTAACGTGCAGTTACCCAAGGAAAAAGGGGGTCTGGATGGCAATGCTCTTTTTGTAGACACTGAAGGAACCTTCAGGCCGGAAAGGATAGAACAGATAGCAAAGGCTGCAGGCTTAGACCCAAAGAAGATTCTTGACAACATATTCGTGGTAAGGGCGCTCAACTCAGACCAGCAGATACTCTCCATAGAGAGGGCTGACAAGCTGATAAAGGAGAAGAACATCAAGCTCATAATAGTTGACTCGATAACCTCGCTATTCAGGGCTGAATACATCGGCAGGGGGGCGCTCAACGAACGCCAGGGGAAGCTGAACATGCACATACACAAGCTGCAGAGCTTAGCAGATACTTACAATCTGGCTGTTTACATAACCAACCAGGTAATGGACAATCCAGCAATACTATTTGGAGACCCAACAACACCAATAGGTGGTAACATACTCGCCCACGCGGCGACCACGAGGCTGTACATAAGGAAAGGTAAGGAGGACAAGAGGATTGTCAGGCTTGTCGATTCGCCAAACATGCCTGAGGGCGAATGCATAATCAAGCTTACCACAGAAGGCATCAAGAACTGAATTAAATGAAACGTTTTGCGAGTAATACACTTATTCTAAATCTTAAGAATTATGAGGAAATGCTTGGCTCAGGAACCCTGGCACTTGCATTAGCTGCCCAAAGAGTAAGCGAAGATACGAAAGTGGAGATAATCATAGCCCCTCCAACTCCCTTTTTAGCGTTCATCGCAGCCGAAGTACAAATTCCCGTGTTCAGCCAGGGGGTCACAGGCGAAGAAATCGGCCAAAGTACCGGTGCCGTTATCCCAGAATCAGTCAGGGGTGCATTGGTTGCGGGCACGCTCCTGAATCACAGCGAAGCGAGGATAGATCCTAAAAAACTGAAAGATCTTGTTGATAGGTGCAGGAGTGCTGGGCTAAAGGTCTGTGTCTGCGTAGAAAACGCTAGAGAAGCAGAAATCGTCGCCAGCTTCCGTCCGGATTACATCGCGATAGAGCCGAAGGAGCTGATAGGGACAGGGGTTTCCGTATCTAAAGCCAAATCAGGACTGATATTAGAAACGGTAAATGTATTACGTAGGCTTGGCTTCAGAGGAAAGATACTCTGCGGCGCAGGAATAACGAAAGCTGATGATGTCACTGCAGCGCTGGCTCTGGGTGTTAATGGAGTTCTGGTTTCAAGCAGCGTAGTAAAGAAAGAGATAAAGAGGCCAAAATCAGTGAGTTGGCGAACGCTATGAGGTTTTAGCATGCTCTATCTAGTTGGAATAGGTTTAGGAATTGGGGATATATCAGCTAGGGGTATGGACACAATAGGCAAGTCTAGCAGGCTTTTCCTAGATCAGTATACAAATTTCATACCTGACGAAGAGCTAAAGAGTATGAACAGCGCTTTTGGCAAGGAACCAGAGCTTTTGGAACGCTCTGATCTCGAAGAGAACGCAGCAAAGACGATAGAAAAAGCGAAAAGCGAAAACATTGTGATATTGGTCCCCGGAGACCCGTTAATCGCAACTACACACCACACAATCCTCGATACGGCGAAGAAACTTGGGATAAAATATGAGATAATGCACTGTGTTTCCATATTTTCAGCTGCAATCGGAGAGAGTGGGCTTGACATATATAGGTTCGGACCCACGACCACCATACCTTTCTGGACAGACAAGTACAAACCAGTGTCATTCATTGACGTAATTGCACAAAATTTCAACAATAATCAACACACTCTGATACTGCTTGACTACGACTATAAAAATAGAAAGAGAATGACTCTCGTAGAAGCGATCCAATTTCTGCATAAAGCAGATGAATCAACAGGTCGTAATCTCATAAAAAAGGAAACAAAGATTCTAATTCTCGGCAATGTTGGTAAAGTCAATCAAAGTATTCACTATGTGGCCATAGACGAGATGAACAAAGAGGTGCTTAAGGAGTTTCTAGATAAGACGCTGAGTCTAATTTTCCCAGCAAAACTGAACTTTGCAGAGGTAGAAGCCCTCAGTAAGTTCGTTTGATTACCTGATCTGTTTTCCAGTACCTGAGCGTATAAAGGAAGAATAACGAACTCATCCCCTCAACAAACCATATGTTTGCAATCCTAAAGAATATAGTTATCACAGAGGCTATTCCGAAAGTGATTCCGAACATCGGGAAGAAGGCAGTGAGATAACTTAACAGTGCCGCATCTGTAACCCCAAGAGTCCCAGGAACCCCAGTTACCATGCCTATCAAGAATGAGGAGGTATAGATGAAAAGTATCGTGGGGAAAAAGGCAAAGCTCAGGTGAATTCCAACACTCAGTATCACCAAATACAGCGCAAGCCCATTAAGGAGCATTGCGGGTATGGTAAAAATCATAGCATATACATAAGTCCCAAAGTCAAGATATCTGCTGTTTTTGAAGTACATGTTGCCTACATCAAAAATCCTATGCAATATCTTTACTTTTCTGAACCTCCTCCTTATGTAATCAAAAGGGGCGCGTATGTAGATGAAAATGAATGGAATGAGAAGCAGTATGCTAATCACTATTGAGATGATCGCGTATTTGTGTACCAAAAATGCTGATGTCAGGGCAATAACGATAAATCCGAGGAAGTCTGTTAATATGTCTGCGACCACCGCAGGAAATATTTGCGCAAACTTCGCGCCAGTAACCTTGTTTACCGTATAAGAAATCGCTGCCCTACCCCATCTTCCGGGCGTTATGTCCATCGTGAACATCGAGAGATAAATTGGAAGGTTCTTTTTCCAATCTATCTTAATTTGAAGTTTTTTTATGAACATCTGCCATTTCGGGAACCCTATCAGATCGCTGGCGAACACACAGAGCAGCGCAAGCGCGTAGTACGAGAGATTTATCGAACTTATCTCTGAAGCAAATAAGCTAAAACCTTCATTGCCCACCGCTATTACCGCTATTGCTAGAAAAACGATAACGCTTGCCGCTAATATTACCAAAATGGTTCTTTGAGTTTTCTTGATACCTCCCTTATAACTGTCCACATTCATCTCGTTCTGTGAAGAAGCTTGCGGGTTCATAGGATCATTCAAGAATTTCAGCACTCTTATTACTCTCGTTATATAATGTTAGCCATCTATTAATATTTCTGCTCATAATACTTATGATTTGCATGCCTCTAATTTTTGATCTAAATGGCAATTCCATCAGCACCTCAGACCCATCAACGAAAGAAATCCTCAAAAATGCTTCTTTCGGAGAGATCCGCGGTAAAAAACTATTTCTTGACCCTGAAGAGGCGCTCTACATGCTCGATGTCAGGAACGCAGAATGCTTTTCCAAAGGGAGAAGCGTCTCATTTAGCGAGCTTGCTGGAAGGTTCAAATCAAAACAGAAACTCATGGCAAGATATTTCACGTTCAAGGACTGGAGGGATAGGGGATTGGTGATAAAGAACCCATCTTTTAAGTATGTCAAACCAGACAGAAACTCGATTAAAAAATATCCAAATAGTAAAATCAATCTCTCAAAATACAAAATGACTGCACTTTTCTTTCCATCTGACCTCATTTCAGTAGTCGAAGACAAGTCACAAGGGAAGCGCATCTACGATAATCTGTGGTTTGGGCAGTATGGCACTTATAAAGTTGAAGGACACGGACAGTTCAACAAACTCGACGCCTTTGAAACTCTCTTCCTAATGGAAAAAAGGAAGTTAACGCTGCAAAATTCTACAAAAAGCATGCTTGTAAAGACGGCAAAGACAAGGAGAAACGATTTTCTACAACTTTACGAAGTTTACAAGGACTGGAGAGAACACGGATATGTAATCAAGACAGGCTTCAAGTTTGGCACCCATTTCAGGGTCTATTTCCCAGGTGCGAGGCCGATAAAAGGAAGCAACTGGGTGCATTCAAGGCACGTGATACACGTGTTTCCAAAGAGCTCAAAGCTCCTTATCTCAGAATGGGCCAGGGCAATAAGGGTTGCGCACTCTGTAAGAAAAACCTTCATTCTAGCAATACCTGGAAAGGTTAAGGAGAAGAGCATGAAAATAGATTTCATATTGTACCACAGGAAGGGTGGTGAAGCTGAAGTGCCAAAGAAGAGTTCACCAAAGTATGCGATGCTTTCCCTAAGTGAAGAGGAGTATATTGGCGGAGCAGAGCTTTCTGGAGCCATAAAGGACGCTGCGAACAGGAAGCTCGAGCTCATACTGGCCATAGTAGACAGAGAAACTGCAGTGACTTATTACAAAGTCAGAAGGATAGAGCTTCCAAAGAGTAAGCATGAGTATTATGAAATTGATTGGATGCAACCTTAACCAACTGTCAAAATATTGTCAAAGTTTGCTTCCACTATTGTAGAAACTTTATAAATGTATAAGTATAGATTATAAACAGGCGATAAAATGAAAATATCTGACATATACCACATGGATATCTACAGTGATAATGGATCTTTCCTCGGAGATGTTCAGGACGTTATAGTCGACCTCGAGCACGGAGAGATAAGCAGGCTGCTCATGGTTCCTTGGAAGAATGCAAAGGGAGACGTAAAGTCTGTACTGATGCAGAAGAGCATACTCTACAAGAACGTAAAGAACGTTGGAGACGTAGTGCTTGTTTCATCAACAACAGGATCAAACCAGGCGAGCGCGGCCTCTAGAGAAGAAGTAAACGATCTTACTAGATAATTTTTTAATTTCTTTTTCTTCTTATTTTTCACAAACCTAGCTTTTGCTAGATTAGCTTTTTGATTATCTAAACAAACATCTATGATAATATTATAATCCCTTGCTGCAATATCTATCTGGTTGGGGCCATAACGAGTTAGAATACACCTAAAAGAGAAGATCCTATGTCATATGAATTTCCTATAAACCTTTCTGAAGAAGAAAAGGAGCTAGTCAGACCATTCTTCACTAATACTGATAAGCATATTTTCGCTCTCACCAACTTACCAGAAATCATCAAAGGAGCTCTTTTCACCAGATACAGTAGATCTGAGAAGGGTGTAAGGCGACTTCTTCTTGATGAATTTCTAGCAGATAAAGCCCTGCTCGGACTTATACGAGATGCCGCTCCCCAAAAAGAGTTAACAGATGCTCTAAACTTGAAAAAGGCAGACGAGCTCGCTGAGAGAGTTGTAATAGAATTCGGAGACGAGACCCCAGCAGAGCTTGTAAACGCTCATGTGGCATGTGAATTCATGTCAAGCCTTGGTGGAGACATGCTAACTGACGTTAGAGTAGGTATCTCACCAATTGAGAAGTCAGCTAGGTATCTGGTACAAGATAAGAAAGTAGACGGAAAATATCTTTGGTACAGAGACAAAAGGATAATGGGGTCTAGATTTTCAGGACTCTATGAAAATATGATGGATGAGCTATTTGACACTTATGCAAAATGGATTCCTCTGGTTCAATCTTATATTAAAGAAGTAAACCCAAGGACGGAGGGTACTACGGACCGCGCTTATGAAAGTGCAATAAGGGCGAAGGCTTGTGATATCCTGAAAAATATGCTTCCAGCATCAAGATTAACCAACATTGGCCTAAATGGAAATGGTCGGGCCTACGAACATCTTCTAATAAATCTGTATTCTTCGGAATTGCCTGAGGCGGTTGAAATTGGAGCTGCAATACACGAAGAGCTCAGAAAAGTAATTCCAACCTTCGTAAAGAGAGCCCAGTTATCAGAATACTTAGTTGGGACTAGAGAACAAGTCGCTAGTTTTGTTTCAAGTAATATTCAAATGCCTCCCGTCACCGAATCACAGCCATATCTCAAACTTGTAAGCTATGAAAAAGATGGAGAGAACGATGTTCTGGCGGCTATGGCTTTCGAGTATTCAAATGCCCCACTTGGCGAGCTAAAAGCGCGAGTAAGTACGATGTCTAAAGACGAGAAGAAAGCACTGGTTAAGAGTTATCTCTCAAAGAGAAGAAACAGGAGGGATAAACCAGGCAGAGCTCTTGAAAATCTATACTATACCTTCGAATTTGTAACCGGCTACGGTCCTTACAGAGACATACACAGACACAGACAACTCACACAGCAGAAACAGAGGCTTACCACTGCTCTTGGTTTCGGCACTCCTTCAGAATTAGAATTTGTGAGTCTTGATAGAGAATATAAAGGACTGATGAGGCGTGCAGCAGGTGTGCACGTACAAATAGCCCAAGAGATGCCAGTTCAGGCACAGTATGCAGTTCCTAGGTCCTTCTATATACGTTTCTACCTGAAACTCAATCTAAGAGAAGTTTACCACTTTACAGAGCTCAGATCATCAAAACAAGGTCATATCGATTACAGGAGATTAGCGCAGGAGATGAAAAGACAGATAGAACCGATCCATCCAATACTTATAGAAGATGCGTTAGTAGATATGAACGAGTACGCCCTTCCAAGGTTAGATAGTGAGAGAAGGACAGACGCAAAACTTGCTGCCTTAGATAATAAAGAAAAGGAAAGAGGAGCAAAGGTGACAACATGATAATAGGAACCGATGAACTCAAAAAACTAGTGAATGAAAAAAAGCTAGTGGAAAATCTCTCAGAGCGTGAGTTAACAAATCCAGAGGGAGCTGGTTACGATTTGCGTATAGGCGAGCTCTACAAGATAAAAGGGGAGGCATTTTTAGGGATAGAAGAGAGAAAAACCCCAGAAATAGAACTTGTTTGTAAATTCGAAGAAAGCAAAGTAAACGCCTACACAATAAATCCTGATGATTTCTACCTCGGAAAGACCATAGAGGTCTTGAATTTACCAGAAGACATCACAGTAAACCTAAAACCAAGAGGCACGACAGTCAGATCTGGACTAAATATACGAACTTGGAACGCCGCACCAGGCTACAAGGGCGGCTTAATATTCAGCATAAAGAACTACGGCCCAGTCCCGGTAAAAATTGAGATGGGAGCAAGGATTGTACATGCACAATTTTATCTAATAAAAGGAAGTGCAAACAAGTATCGTGGTCAGTGGCAGGGTGGAAGGGTTACAACAGAAAAAATGGAGAAGCAGGTTTAGCACAAAATGTATTGGTTATTTCTCAGCTAGGCGAGCCTGTTCCTTACTGCTAAATTCCTCTCCAATCTTCGATGAGACTGGAGTCCTGCTTCCTAAGTATTTACCTCTGTAAGGATGTTCTGCAGGAGAAGAAAGGTCTTCGAATCTTAAGCAACAGAATCTCATTCCTGGAATTAATTCAATTGGCAATTTTCCAATGTTACTTATCTCAAGGGTCAGTTTGCCTTTCCATCCAGGATCAACATGTCCTGCAGTTGAATGGACAATTATACCAAGCCTTCCAAGACTAGATCTTCCATCAATCTTTGCGCATATATCATCAGAGAGCTCCACTGTTTCCTCTGTCATTCCCAGCACGAATTCTCCAGGATGCAAAACGAAGGTTTCTCCTTTCTTTAGATCTATAAGTTTCGTATCTACATCAAAATTCTCTGTTGCAAGATCAACGTGTGTTCTATGCGACGTATCAAAAACCCTGAACTTGTCTCCTAGCCGCAGATCTATCCCCACTGGTGCGAGCTGTTTGCCTAAGTCGCACGGCTCTATCTTTATCTTCCCTTTCTTTATATACTCCTTAATATCTCGATCAGAAAGAGGCATCTAATCCCCATATTTACTTAGGCTAGAAAACTATATAAACTCAATAAAGTTACGAATACAAAAGCGGGAAATGCTTTATATAATGTTAATAGGATATCTTTATTGTGCTCCCATCGTCTAGTCCGGCCAAGGACGCAGGGCTTTCAACCCCGCAACTCGGGTTCGAATCCCGATGGGAGCAATCAGGATTCTATGATTAGTTTAATCGCTTCATTTATCTCAGGCATAATACTGGGGCTTTCCCTAACAGCGCCTCCTGGCCCAATTACAGCAATAATGGTTAGAGAATCAGTGAAATCAAACTTGCATGGAACAAGTGTTGGCTTTGGAGCCATGACTGCAGATTTCATTCTAATGCTGTTAACTTTCTTGTTTTCAAAAGCGATTCCCACTTATTTGGTTTACTATGTCTATTTGATTGGCAGTGTTATAATGTTTTATTTAGCTTACAAAACTCTTAAAGTGCAAAAGCCCAAAAATACAAGCATGCACGCAAATTATCTTCTTGGGCTTACTATTGGAATTTCTAATCCATTTCAAATAGCCTGGTGGCTTACTGTAGGTATTTTCCTACTCATACAACTCAAAATCTTTTCAATATTTGGGTTATTTACGGGGATTCTTTTCTGGGTTCTCTTCTTCCCAATCTTCGTATATAGAACAAAGAAGTATTACGAACCAAAATGGATAAATTATATCTCTGCGTTTATATTATTTGTATTTGGAATCTTCATGCTGTTTATAGGACTAACAAATATCAGAATGGTATAAAACATGAAAAAGGTAAATCTTGCAAAGAAGATATGCGATTGGTTAGAAGAAATAGGTTACCGCGCGGTTTTGATAGAAGGCATGCATTCTTCCATAGATATTCTCGCTCAAGGCAAAAACAACACTCTCGCAATAAAATCAATATACAACATCGACTCGATAAATGCGCAGACTATTGATGACCTTAATAAGATCGCAGCCCTTTTCGGTGCCGAGCCTATGGTAATTGGAGTATTATCAAACAATGGGCTCATGGGAAAGGACATGGTATACGAACGTTTTGGAGTAAAATGCTTCTCCTATGATGCATTCAAGCTGGCCTTATCTGGGGCATATCCTGTAATAGCCTCCAAATCTGTCGGCGCAAAGATCAGCATCGATGGCACTAAGTTAAAGTATTTAAGAAAACTCAACAACCTTACTGCAGCAAAGCTCGCAACCATGCTTGGGGTATCAAAAGACACCATATACCACCATGAAAAAAGCGGAGGTTATCTTGCAAAGAAGACTGTGGAGAAAGCGGAGAACATCTTTGGAGAAAGATTTAGGTTTGAGGAAAGCACAATATTGAAGTACAACGTGAAATACAACGCCTTTACAGGGATTAAGATGCATTCGGCAAGAGTGATTAGCGCACCTTTCAACATAATAGCAAAGAAAAACAACATATATGAGATAAGTGAGCTTCATGCAAACTCAAGAACCCTAGCAAAGAGAGCGGAGATACTCAAAGATTTTGCAAATACCTTCCAAGGGAACTATCCTTTCTTCATAGGTAAATCAAATAGCAAGAGTCTTCATGGGTTATCAATAATAAGCAGAAAAAGATTAGAACTCATAGAATCCGAAGGCGAGCTCCTTGACAGCATACTTGAAGAAGCTAACTTTTAATCTTGTTTATCTTCTTGAACTCTTCCAAGAACTCCTCCGATGCTCTATGCAGCATGAATACCCCAGTTATAGAGAAAACAGTTATTATTGTGATCGAGGTTAGCAGGAAGGCAAGAGAGTCAAACACAGGTGTATTTTGATAATAGATTCTAGAAAGGGAAAAGGCGCCTATCAGAAATGCTAACCATATAAATAATGCAGCGAATCCCACTTCATGATATCCATAACCAAAGATTACGCCAATAAGCACGTATATAAGCATGAGGATACCCCCTACACTAAACAGAACCCACAATCCAGCTTGTGCTGGTATCAGAATAATTGGCATGATTAAGAGAATCGCACCAAACACAAGCGCTATCAAAAACAGGCTTATGTTCTTCGAATGTTTCATGTGCTCTTTGTAATTCAGCAGCTTTGCAGTCTTCTTATGAGAGTCTGCAATGCTTCCTATAACTGCCAATATTGCTATGATGAAAAGGACCCCCCACATAGTTATTATATTGTAGACATTGATCACGAAGTACTGGTTCAATATGACTGTGAAAACTAGTCCTATGCTATAAATTATGCCAATAAGCGACATACTCAGCCCTATGGTTCTCCTATTCTGGAACCTCCAGAACTTCTGTATATGTGGTCTAGCATGCCTCACAAAAACACCAAAAATACTTCTCAATATCTATATATAAATCTAGGAGTATTTCATATGATGTTCAATAGTATATTTCCAAAAAGGAGCGAAATTGCGACACCTATAAGCGTTATTGTAGCAAGCGGAACCGCCTCGCTGTAAACAGGAATCTTCTTTTTTTCTTTTTTCATCTCACTTATAAGCTGAGATGTAGCTAGCCTTCCAAACCCTTTATACTTAGCAATGAAGTATTTGAGCTGTTTGTTGTCCATGAAGTTTGTCGCTATGAAATCTCCTTCTTCTAACTGCCTTGGATAAATGTCTGAAACCATCTGCAGGCTTATTTCGTCCCTGTAATACATAGTGATGGCTGAAGGTACAGCCAAGATTGCTACCAACACAAACGAAACGATGCTGAAACTTAAAAAGTGTATCAAAACCATCTCCAACACAGAGTACGAAAGTATTATCGTCAGCGCATTCACAAGCCTGCTGATACATTTCTTCGTACGTATGCCACTCTTTTTTCTTCTTTTAATCAATAAGTAGTATATCGGGACAGCCACAACAGCCACGTATCCTGTAGCAATGAATACTGAAAGTATGAATGGAAGGGCAAGTTGTGCAGTTGCAACGAAGTATGCGGCAGGCTGTATTGGTAAAAGAAGAGAGATACTCACAAATTCATATCCATCTCCTGCTCCAAGCTGTCCTATTTTATATAAAACGTAAGAAAGCGCGCCAACTATGATTGCCACAAGCAGATCAAACTGAATTAGCTGACTTTGCATGAAGATTAGAGATACAAACCCTATGGCTATGCTTGCATATGCGACGCTGTTAGGAATATCCCTTTTGTTGAAAAGATCAAAAGCAGCGTAAACTATAGCTACAAGTAAGACTAGCGCTACTCTTACCATATCAAAAGAGACCATGCTGCTAGAAAGTCCGATCATTGAAATCCTCATTTTTTAATATTTAGATACATCATTTCATTATCAAGATAAATCTTTCCCCTCTTGACAAATTTTGGACCAAATGCCCATCTCTTAAAGCCAAATCTCTGCAATAGCTTCCTAGATGCCTTGTTGTTTGCAAAGAATCCTGCTACAATTATCTCATACTTATCCCGTGCCTGTTTAAGAATCTCCTTTATAAGAGCGGTTGCAATTCCCTTCCTTCTATACTTCTTAATCACAGAATATCCAAGATTTGCGACGTGTGGCGCCTCAATAAATACGTTAGAATCAAGATGACATATTCCGACCATATGCCCATCAACCACCGCAATAAGCACTATTGAATTTTTTGATAAAGTATTTTTATACATCATCGAAAAACTATCTACTAAATCTACTTCTTTAAGCTTTTTTCTATAGGTGCCTATCCCAAAATTAGAATCATTTTCTAGTTCCTTACTGTAAGAACGTTCGTTATCACAAAAATCTTCAAAATCGTCCCATCTAAGCTTTCTTATCTGAACCATAAGTCTTCTGCCTTATCTATCTCATATCTTAAATAATATTAAGGTTTGTCAGAAAAATCCTTAATCCAAGAGAAAAATAATCATTGCAACTGACGATTAGTAGAAAAGGTTTAAGAACTAGTGCTACTCAAAATAGAATTAGGTATTCAGAGCAGTGAGTCTGTTATGCAACGGAAAATAACCATAACTTGGCATATAAGGCAGCCTTTGGTTATTACGAAGTACACAAGTTGCATAGATAATAACTCATTGTTTGGCGCTTAGGGCCAAAAAGTCTTCTGATTTTGATTGGTGGTTCCTATGCGCGAAATATATACCGAGTATATAAGAAATTCAATTGCTTCTCCAGCTAGCTTTAGCAAAGACGAGATCATACTAGCTGAGATAGGATACGACCACATCACAACCGCAACAAGCTTCGTAGAGTATCTTTACGAAAAATATGGATTTTCAAAGAGTAGCGTGTGGTACAACCTGAAGAAGCTGAAGAAAAGTGCGGTGGTAGACTTTGCTGAGAAAGGGGATGAAGGCAAACCGTTATGCTTGACGCGAAAAGGAGTGGAAATACTGCGAACAAGACTTTCACAAAAGGCAGCGCTGACGGCAGGGATGGGGATAGAACAGTCAGGTTTTGGTGCTCTCAATAGCTATTAGTATTCTCTTTGCGGGGGCCCATGACCATATCCACCTAGCGTACGCCAGCTTCTGACTGTCTTATCTTTAAATTTTTATGCTTCGTTACTTACAATATGCAACAATACGCCTGGGTTGACGGACGTTTCAAGAAATTCGAAGACGCAAACGTGCACATACTAACTCATTCTCTGCAATATGGGAGCGGTATCTTTGAAGGTATCAGATGCTATCAGATAAAGAACGGAGGGGCAGTATTCAGGCTAAAAGAACATGTAGATAGGTTTTTCCGCAGCGCTGAGATTTATGAAATGGATCTTAAATTCAGCAAGAAGCAAATTTTCGATGCCATACTAAACACTCTCAAAAAGAACAAACTCAAAGCTGCTTACATTAGGCCATTCGCATTTTACAACGACCAACGCATAGGCTTGGACACGACTGGAAAGAAGGTAAGCGTCGCAATCTTTACCGTTCCTTTCGGAAACTATTTTGCAGGTAAGCAAAAAGGCATAAAATGCAAGGTTTCTTCCTGGCAGAGATTCAACTCATCAATACTACCCCCAGAAGCCAAAGCGAGTGGAAACTACCTCAATTCGATAATAGCTTCTATAGACGCTAAAAATTCAGGCGCAGACGAGGCGATATTGCTTTCCACAGACGGATATGTTGCAGAGGGTCCTGGAGAGAACATATTTCTAGTGGAAGATGGAAAATTAGTAACTCCTTCAAAAGACGCCGACATACTTCTTGGGATAACACGGGATACTGTAATAAAGATAGCGGAGAGCGCTGGGTTAGAAGTAGAAGAGAGAAATATTCATAAAGAGGAGCTGTATACTGCAGATGAAGTCTTCTTCACCGGCACCGCTGCGGAAATCACCCCAATTGTGAGCGTTGACTCCAGAAAAATCTGCAAAGGGAAGCCAGGACCTATAACAAAAATGCTCGAAGAGAAATTCTATGAGATGACTTCTGGAGAAAACGAGGAATTCAATGATTGGCTAACATACATTTAACATCTTACAACAAACATCTACATTAAATTTTTATATCCAAGGTCTTAATTCTTCTTGGAGATTGTATGCTCAAAACCTGGGTAGATGGAGAATTCGAAGATCAAGAAACGGTAGTCGTACCAGTACTTGCTCATATGGTACAATACGGAGATGGCATTTTTGAGGGTGAAAGGGCATATCAGCAGTATACCGAGGATGGAGAAAGGATAAATGGGCTTTCTGCACTCTTTAGACTACCAGAGCATACTGATAGATTGATAAACAGCGCGAATGTTTATCATAGAAAGCTAGGTTTTGATAGAGCCCAAATTATTGAAGCTACTATCGCTACAGTAAAACAAAACGGTTTACCAGCGGCGTACTTAAGGCCATTTGCTGGCTTTCCACAAGCTGGTATAGGAATAAAGTTGGCAGGCAAGATAATCAGTCTTTCTATTTCTGAGACGCCGCCAAAGATTTACGTGCCTGGGCAAGATGAAAAAGGTGTTACTACGATGATCTCTTCTTGGAGAAGGCCACCAAATGATGTACTGCCACAAAACGCGAAGGCAACTACGAACTATGGTAATTCAGGTTTGGGAACAGATGAAGCCTCAAGAGCCGGATTTGACGAAGCGATAATGCTTACTCATGGTGATGAGGTTGTCGCAGAGGGTCCTGGAGAAAATATATTTTGTGTTGTGGATAGTAGACTAATAACTCCACCTACAGACCGTATATTGAAAGGGATAACCAGAGATTCTGTAATAAAAATTGCAAAAGATCTAGGGTTCACAGTTGAAGAAAGAGAAATAACTCCAGAAGAACTCAAAGAGGAATCGGATGAAGTCTTCTTTGCAGGAACGGCGATACAGGTAGCACACATACCACTCATAGATACCACAAAAATAGGAGACGGCACTATTGGTCCAGTTACTGCACAGCTCAAAGAGGAATTTGATAAAATTGTACGTGGGAGAAATGAGAAATTTGCTGATTGGTTAACTCCAATCCGCCTATGAATCTAAATATTTGAAGCTTTTAAGTTTCTTGTATGAAATTCGTAGTCTTTCATGGTGCTTTCGGAAGTCCTGATGGGAACTGGTTTCCACAACTAAAAGAAACTCTAACAAATCTCGAACAAACAGTGGTTGTACCTACTTTTCCTACTGATGATTGGGGTGAAATGCTCAAAGCAGGTAAGAATTTTAAGCCGAAGAAACAATTATTGAAGAATTGGTTTCGAGTTTTTGAAAAAATCATGAAAGGATTCAAAAAAGGCGAAAAACTATGTTTCGTAGGGCACTCTCTCGGACCGCTTTTCATTTTGCACGTCGTTGAGAAATACGGGATAAAACTAGACAGTGCTATATTCGTCTCTCCTTTTCTTGACTCTCTTGGAAATTGGAAAGTTGACATTGTAAACAAAACCTTTTACAAGACAGATTTTGATTGGAAAAAGCTTAAAAACTCATACCGACTTCTTATGTCTTATACTCAAATAACGATCCGTATGTTGATGGTAAACACTCATTGGAATTTGCAGAGAAGATGAGCAGCTCACCAATTTTAGTTCGAGGAGCAGAACACATGAACAGCGAGATAAACCTAAATGAATTTCCATTAGTCTTGGAATTATGTAAAACAAGGATAGACCTCTCATTATATCAGAAGTTCCTTGCGCACAGAAGAGAGTTATTTGCTGTCCCATACATCAAAGGACAGACTGAAGAAGTTGTTTATCTTAACCCAAACGAAGTTTTCGCGGAAGGAATATTTCACTTCAGGAATTTAAAGAGAAGCGGATTTGCGACCTTCTATACTGGCCTGAAGTTCTGGGACACTCAGTCAATCTATATGGAAGAGGCCAGAAAGGCAGCAAAAAGAACGAGAAATTTTGTAAGAATCTTTGTATTCGATAGTCTAAACGATTTAAAGAGAAAAGTGCTTCTAAAGCAAATCAAACTAGATTTGGAGTCAGGAGTCAAAGTTTATGCCTGCAAAGTAGAGGATATTAGAAACAAGACAGATGAACTTGATTTTGGAATTTGGGACGACGATTACGTTTGCACCGTGCATTTCAACAAGAAAAAGAAGGTGAATGAGGTAAAAATAAGTAGCAGAAATGTTGATCTGAAAAAGGCAAAAAAATGGAGTACTGATATACTTAGGCGATCTCTAAGAATCCATAAAATAAGCGACTTAAAGAATCTTAAGTGATAGGTTTTGCTATAAGAGCTTCAATCCTTTTGTGAAACGGTCTATCTTCGTAGCAAAATCAGGGCCTATACCAACTGTAGTGGTAGTTCCAGCAGGTAGCTGCGTCAAACCAGCATCGTTCACTATCGCGCAAGGAACAGCCTCATGCTTGAACGCCTTATAAAATTTTAAAAGGGCCTCTTCGTTTTCAACCCCTATCACTATCTTCTTTTGACCAGAGTCTAGCCATTGTCTGGTTACCTTCTCGTCTTTCTTAGATGCCTCCATGTAACTCATAACTGAAGCGTGGGCCACCTGAGCAGCCATCTTGCCTTCGCTCATCTTGAGGTCCTTCCTAACCAGTATAACCTGCTTTACCTCGTCCATCAGTAAGCTTTGAGAATCAATCCTTTTATTCCTTCTATCTAGATATCGCTTTTTATATTTGAAATAGATATTTCTTTCAAAGGGTGTTTTGTTGGTGACTCCACAAGAACTGGTTAAAAGGTTGATAAGTGAGTACTACACTAGCCACACTAATATTGAACCAAGAAATATCTCTCAAAGAGAATTTGGTTTTGGTACGTTGGAGTCAAAGGTGGCAGTAAGGCACATGGCGTTTCCAACAGATAAAGCACTACATGAATACCTTGTGAAGAATCCTCCAGCTTCTGTTTCTTGCTCTCAGGCCTTCTATAAGTTCCCAGACGCAAGGCCCATGGAGAAGAAGGAGATGTTGGGGGCAGAACTAGTGTTTGATCTGGACGCCACTGAGATGGACATATCATGTCAGAATGTCCACGGCAAAGGGTGGGTCTGCGAGAACTGCCTTACTGAAGTTAAAAAAGAAGTTCTGAAGCTTATAGATAACTTTTTGGTTCCTGACTTCGGGTTTTCGGAGAAAGATATATCTGTGAACTTCAGCGGCAATAGAGGGTACCATATTCACATAGACACTGAAGACGTCTCAAAACTTGACGGCAATGCAAGAAAGGCGATAAGCGATTATATCTCTGGAAACGGACTAGAGTTTTCTGAATTCTTTCCAACTGCAGGGCAGAGAGGTACAAAGCTTCTCGGCCCAAAACCAGATGATATGGGTTGGGGAGGAAAAATAGCAAGGGGTGCGATCGAGGCACTCGACTCAAGTCCAGAGAAGCTTGCGGAACTTGGTGTAGATAGATTAACCGCGAAGAAACTGCACGAGAAGAAATCTCTTATTGAGCTTGGGATAAGGAGCGGCAACTGGGATATGGTTTACATTAAGAAGAAAGATGAGTTCTGGTCAAAGCTAGTGAGTAGACAGGCAATAATCCAGAGTGATAAGATAGACAAAAACGTAACTAGTGACATAACCCATCTATTAAGACTTCCAAACACTATACACGGAGATACTGGTCTTGTCGCAAAGAAGCTCAAATCGAGGGCAGAGTTCGAAGCGTTCGATCCTTTCAAGGATGCGATAGCATTCAAAGAAGGTGAGATGAAAGTAATTGCTAACTCTATAAATCCACTTGTGATGAATGGAAAGAGTTATGGTCCATATGACAACAAGGAGATAGTTCTTCCAGCTTATGTTGGGATATACCTTTATCTAAAAGGCTACGCGAAAATAAAGGGTTACAGAAAATAAAGAAGAAATGCTTTTATAGCCTTTGACATCTAATATAGTCATAATTATCAGCTTTAGCTGTTCCTAAGGTGCTAACGCATGGGAGCATACAAATACATCAAACAGAGCCTTCAGGCTTCATACAGGGAAAGAAATGAGGTTATGAAGAACAGGCTCATCGACTGGAGACGCGGAGAAGCGATCGTTAGAGTGCAAGGTCCGACAAACCTATCTAGAGCTAGAGAACTTGGATACAGAGCCAAACCAGGAGTAGTAGTCGTAAGGGTTAGGCTAAGGAAGGGGCTCACGAAGAGGGAAAAGCCAGTTAGGGGGAGAAAACCATCAAAATACGGAAGATTCTACGCTTATGCAAAGTCACTTCAGTCAAGAGCAGAAGAGAGAGCTGCAAGGAAGTACAAGAACTGTGAAGTGCTCAATTCCTATTTTGTTGGAGAAGACGGAATGTTCAAGTTCTATGAGACCATACTTATAGACAGAGAAAACCCAAGCATTACCAACGACCGAGAATATGCACAGGTGCTCTCGCAAAGGAACAGGGTTTACAGAGGGCTTACAAGCTCTGGGAGAAAGCACAGAGGGATAATTGAGAAGAGCTTCGGACACTCGATAAACAGGCCAAGCGTGAGAAGTAGAAATAGAAGAATAGAAAGGTAGGTAGACGATGAAGGCACGGGTTCTTGTTAAAGGAAAGGTCCAAAGTGTAGGATACAGGAATTTCATAAGACTCGTAGCAAGGTACAACAACATAAAAGGGACAGTAAGAAACCTTGGCGACGGTACCTGTGGAGATATTTGTTGAAGGCGATGTAAAGAATTTGGAGTCTTTTCTTTCTCAGATAAAACCAAAAAACACCAAAATAACCATGGCAGAAGTCTCTGAGATAAAGGTTGCAATCGAGAATTCTGAGAACTTCAGGCCATCATGGAAAATCTATGGGGAAAAATTCGTAATAGACAAGAAGACAAAGGGGTAATCAAGTGTATAAGGCATCGATAAGATTTGAGCTTGGAAACAAGGCTGGCGATTTCTTCAGCGTGATGGACAAAAAGGTAGACTTCAAGAGAAGTAGTGCTAAGCTGAGTAAGAAAGGCGGCAATATTTCGATAGAGATTGAGGCTGACGACCCAGTTGCGCTCATATCAACGATAAACAGCTTCATGAAGCAGTTTAGGGTTATAAGCGACGTTGAAAAACTAACCGATTAGAACAGGGTCAGTGCGTTTACCGTTAGATCGTAATCCTCTCCATATATCCTTCTATCTAATTTTTGGGTAGCGCGCACTAGCTCAATTACTAGCTTCTTTACATCTTCTGCCCTGCATGTTTTACTAAGTAGGTCTCCTCTGGAGACATCTGAAGCCATCAGCGGCGCAGCATTAAGCTGCATCAGAACGTCGTCATCATCGCCTAATTTATCTACAACATTGTAATAACCAACTCTTCCAGAGTCATACACACCAATACCCAAAACTGAGAACCTTACCTTCGAAGGTGCGTCTATTGCAGGATGTATTACAAAAACCTTAAACTTGTTATTAATATCTACAAAGGTTTCTATTGTCCCCCCACATATGGAGATTACCTCTTCTTTCTTGTAATCATACATATGCCCTTTAGACTGTCCTATGGAGATTACCTCTTCTTTCTTGTAATCATACATATGCCCTTTAGACTGTCCTTCTCCATCCTCTTTGCGCACAGCGAATATCATCATATCACAAAGGAAGTATCTTTTCCATTCTATAAATACATTGTTCAGATTTTCGTTTATTTCAGGCAGTTCCACTAATAGCGATATCCTTATAAATATAAGTCGAGAAATAATTACGATAGCATCAGTCGTTACTCTCCATTTTGCGTCATTTTCTACTTAAAAAGTGGATGACTAGTATGAGAAGAGGCTCCATGGAATTTTGGCCCCATAGAAGGGCCAAGAGAATAATGCCAAGGGTCAGGACATGGCCGAAGTTAGCAGAGCCATCATTCTCTGGGATAGTCGCCTTCAAGGTGGGCATGACACACGTTGGGATAATAGACGACTCTGAGGCAAGCTCGAAGGGCAGCGAAATTATCAGACCCGCGACGATTCTCGAAGTGCCTAGAGTCCATGTTTACGGCATCAGATTATATTCAAACAAAGGCTACAACGAACCAGCAAAAGAGTTCTACGCAAAGGACTTGGCAGCGAAACTCGGAATAAAGAAGACAGAAAATGGTGTGGAAAAGCTTGAAGGGATAAAGAAGGACTTAAGTGCCTTCAACGACGCCACATGCCTCGCTTTTCTTGACGCTTCAAATTTGAATTTTGGAAACAAGAGGACATTGAGATTTGAGATGCAGATCGGTGGCAATACTGTTGCCGATAAGGTCGCATTCTTAGAGAAGTGGCTCGGAAAGGAGCTCAAGATTAAAGATGTCATATCTGATGGAGAATATATCGACGTTACCAGTGTGAGTAAAGGTAAGGGATGGGCAGGCCCTGTGAAGAGACTTGGTGTCGCAAAGATGCCTCACAAGAACACCCAGAAGATAAGGCACGTCGGTACTCTAGGTGCATTCCACCCTCCAAAAGTCATGTTTACAGTCCCAATGGCGGGACACTTAGGCTTCAACTACAGGACAGAGCTCAACAAGAGAGTGATAAAGGTCGGAAGCTCAAATGATGTCAACACAGTGAATGTCAAGGGTGGTATTCTTAAGTACGGAAACGTGACAAATGACTACATTATACTTGAAGGTTCGATTCCTGGAACAGCAAAGAGGCTCGTAAGAATAAGAAAAGCAGTAAGGAACAAGTCGCAGGTAAAGAAGCCTCAGTTGACTTATGTTTCAGTTGAATCAAAGCAGGGGTCTTAATATGGAAGCTAATCTCTACCAACTTGATGGAAAGACGGCGAAGAAGGTAGAGTTACCGCAAGCTTTCACAAAAGATTTCAGGATAGATTTAGTAAGAAGAGCACTGCTCGCAGAACAGAGCCTAAGGTATCAGCCACAGGCGCATTCTCTGATGGCTGGTCTCAACACTACTGCAGTTTACGTAGGAGAATATGGTGTCTACAGAGCTGGAAGGCACACAGGACAAGCGATAAGACCAAGGCAGAAGCTAGCTGGAGGGGGAATGGGAGACGTTAGAAGGATTCCTTCTGCAACAAAGGGAAGAAGGGCGCATCCCCACAAGATCGAGAAGAAAATAATAGAAAATATCAACGTCAGGGAGTATAGGAAGGCGCTTGAATCTGCTGTCGCAGGAACTTCTAAAGATGAATTGATAAAGGCAAAGCATGCAGTGAAAGAGGAAACTCTTCCAATCATAATGGTTGACGCCATAGAAAACGTGTCGAAGACAAAGGAGTTAATTAAGATACTCATAGGCTTAGGACTAAAGGAAGAAATAGAGAGGTCTCACGATCCAAAGATAAGGAAGGGGCTTAGGAGATATGCAAGGATGAGGCGGTTCAGAAAAAGTGTGCTTATAGTAGTCAAGAATGACGCAAAGGTCGGCAAGGCAGGAAGGAATATCCCAGGAGTCGACGTTAGGAATGTCAGCGATCTGCGAGTCGAAAATCTTGCACCAGGCGCGATGCCAAGGGTGTCCATCTGGAGCGAGTCTTCGTTGCAGGGTGTGCAGGAGCTGATTGATAAAGCGAGGTTGTGATTATGGCAGTATTAATGTATCCAATAGCTACAGAAAAGGCAATAAACATGATTGAGAGAAACAACCTGATAGTATATGTAGTCGACTCAAGGGCTACAAAGAGCGAGATCAAGAAAGAGTTCGAGTCGATCTTCAAAGTAAAGGTTGCAGACATCTCAACTGCAAGGACGCCGCAGAATATCAAGAAGGCGTTCATAAAAATAGCTCCACAGTTCAAGGCTAGCGAGATAGCCCTGAAGCTGAAGCTGGTGTGATTTGAATGGGTAAGAAACTTCATATGCAAAGGCGCGGAAAGGGTAGCCCAGCCTTTAAGAAGCCAGTCAACCATGCAAAAACCGACATAAAGTTTGGGCCTCTCATCCAGAACGGGAAAGCAGTTTCTGAGGTAATAGAATTCATAGACGATCCAGGGCACACAGCCCCAATTATGCTTGTAAGAAATGATGAGATGTCAGACAGAGCGTTCATCGCTCCAGAAGGCATCAAGATCGGCGACAAGATACAGGAGGGTCCTGCTGCGCAAGTTGGTTTGGGCAGCGTGCTTACTGTAAATAAGATTCCTGAGGGGATGCCAATATACAACATTGAAGTTACTCCAGGAGATGGAGGAAAATTGGTAAGGAGCTGCAGGAAACTTCGCCACTGTTGTCTCACACAAAGATTTCACAACAACGATAAACCTTCCTTCGAAGCAATCAGTCGACATAAATAACATGTGCAGGGCTGAGATTGGGGTAATTGCTGGCGGTGGCATGGAGATGCAGCCAATAATGAAGGCTGGCAAGAACTTTTACATAAAACACGCGATAAACTCTTATTGGCCTGGAAACAGAGGAGTCAAGTCAAACCCAGTAGACCACCCATTCGGAGGCAAGCAGCACCACAAGGGTGCGTCAAGCATGGTCTCAAGGAACGCCCCTCCAGGAGCAAAGGTTGGACACATCGCAGCAAGCAGGGTGGGGAGAAGGAAGAGGTAACATCATGGTAGGATATTCACTTTTAGAGGAAAGACAACCGAGGAGTTGCAGAAGCTAAGTGTAGATGATTTCGCAAAACTGCTAAAATCAAGACAGAAGAGGGCAATGAAAAGAATGGGCATAAGATACAAGGAGTTGATCGCAAGAGTAGAGAAAGTTAAGGCGAGCGGAGACAAAAAAGGTGATAAAGACACAGATAAGGGAAGCGTTGATACTTCCATCATGGATTGGTATGAGTTTTGCGGTACACAACGGCAAGGAGTTCAAGCAGATAGAGATAAGGCCGGAGATGCTCGGCCACAGGCTCGGAGACTACGCATTCTCTACAAAGCGAGTAGTGCACTCAGCACCTGGAATAAGGGCTACAAGGGGTAGCAAGTTCTTGGCGGTGAAATAATGACAGGATACTCTTTCAATATCCCAGGGGACTTCATAAAGGCGAAAGGAAGCGAGATCAACGCCAGCTACAAGCAGCTATCGATGGTTTGCAACGCAATAAGGTACATGAAAGCTTCGAAGGCTTTGGATGTTCTGGATGGAGTCATAAGCATGCAGATGCCGATACTCTTCCCGAGGTACAGCAAGTACATGGGAGCAAGGCACGAACTTGGAGGTAAGAAAGGATCATATCCAATAAAGGCATCAAAAGAAGTGAGGGCCGTTCTGGTAAACGCGATGAGCAATGCTGAAAGCAAAGGCAGGGCTATGCCAGAGGATATGGTGATAATCCACGCTTCTGCTAACAAGGTGCAGACGATCAGCAGGACCCCATCCCAAGGTTCGCTTGCATGGGGCAGAGGAATGTACGGCAGGAGCGCAATAATGCACAGCGACATAGAGCTGTGCAAAGTGGAGATAGTTCTAGGAGAAGGTAATGAAGGACAGTTGACTAAGAACATGAAATACTTCATAAAGAAGAAGGCAGAGCAGAAAGTAGTTCAAGTAAAGCAACAAAAAGCGCCACAGACAAAGGAAGCGAAGAAGGAGTCAAAAAAGGAGGAGAAGAAGGCGAAGGCAACTGAGAAGAAACCTGAAAAAGCAGCTGAGAAGAAGACAGAGAAGAAAGAGGAGAAGAAGGAAGAGGCTCAGACAGATAAATCTGAGGAAAGAAAGGTAAAGGAGGCAAAAGAAGCGAAAATAGCGGAGAAGGCACAGTCTGAGATGTGAAATCATGGTTATAGAGAGAAAGTTTTTGGAAGATTCAATAATTAAGTACAGAATATCGCAGATATCTAGAGAAGCAGCTTGCAAGGGCGGGCTTCTCAAGGGTAGACATACAGAAGACTCCTATGCTTACTAGGATAACAGTTTACGTCACAACCCCTGGTAGGGTTATAGGCAGGGGTGGGGAGACAATAGACTCCCTCACAGAGACCCTGAAGAACAAGTTCCACATTGAAAATCCTCAGATAAGCGTATCTGAGGTGGTAAATCAGAGGCTTGAGCCCAGGCTTGTTGGCAAGTACATAGCTAACTCACTTGAGCGAGGAGCCAATGCAAGAAGCCTGCTTCACTCAGTGCTTAGAGACATAATGATGGAAGGGGCTCTCGGAGCAGAGATTGTCGCAACCGGCAAGCTTGCGGCAAAGGGCGCTAAGACAAGGCAGATAAAACTCAGGCTTGGCTACCTACCAAAGGCGGGAGATACGACTAAGTTCGTTGATACCGCTCACATAGTCGCCTTGCCTAAATATGGCGCAATAGGGATAAAGGTGAGCATAGTGCAGCCTGGCACCGTATTTCCTGACAGGCAAGTCAAGCAGGTAGCTCTGCCGAAAAGCATCGCAGCCGCTCAATAAATCAAAAATCATACATAACCTTATATATTTGAAAAATTAGAAAATGATTGATATGCATCCTAAAGATCTGCGTCTGCTCTCAAGTGAAGCCTTAACAGCAAAACTAGGTGAGCTACGCTTCGATTTGGGGATAGAGAAGAGGAAGATAGCCTCAACCGGCGTATCAAGCAAGAAAGTAAAGGTAAGAGAAATGCGCAGGACTGTAGCTCAAATTCTTACACTCCTTAAGGAGAGAGGTGTGAAGCAGTAATGGCAGAGATCTGCCCTAAGTGCGGCCTTCCGAAGGAGCTTTGCGTTTGTGATGTTTTAGACAGGGAGACTAGTAGAAAGATTAAAGTCTACAAGGAGAAGAAGAAGTTTGACAAATACATGACTATAGTGGAGGGGCTCACTGGGGAAGAGCTTATTAAGACGACCAAAGATCTCAAACACATACTAGCCTGCGGAGGCACCTCAAAGAATGGCGTCATAGAGCTGCAGGGAGACCACAAGGATGCGGTAAGAAAGGCTTTGGTTCAACTAGGGTTTCCGGAAAGCAGCATCGATGCCTCATAATCAGACTTTAATTCCCATCTCTTCTTCTTTTATGTAACCTGTTTCTATTATCTCGTTTAGCACGTCGATAAGGTAGCTGGAGTTCTTCATTATGTCGTTATCAGTTAGCATGCCTATTACTCTGTTCATGTCATCGACGACACACAACCTCTTCACCCTGTTTTTTACCATGTATTTCGCAGCTTCCTCTATCTTCATCTCCTTGTTTATCGTAATCACGTGCCTGCTCATTACGTGAGCAGCCTTCGAGAAGAACAACATACGCCTCTTCTTTGTGAGGAGCCTTCGTACTATGTCTCCTTCGGTTATTATCCCAACTGGTGCATTCAACTTATTTACTACGACCACGCCGCTTATCCTGTGCCTGTACATTTTTTGCGCGATCTTCTCTATCCCCTCCTTCTCTTTTGCCGTGACTACAGGAAAGCTCATCACATCGTTCACGAGCAGAGACCTGTTGTTCGAGTACATCCCACCACCCAATATCATTGAGCATAGCAAGTTTTTAAAACATACGCAATTTATTTTTACTGAAAGTAAAGAAAATTTAATTTATTAAACATTTCTTGCTTAAACCCATGGCTGACGGACATGCTTAAATATTGTGATTGCATAGCTTAATCTGAACTGGAATTTCCAATAATTTGAGTGTGAAGATGTTTCCGTTACTTCCATTATTAATCCTGATTCCATTCCTGGCGATATTCCCGATAATATTCCTTAGCGAAGACAAGACTCATTACGTAGCTCTCATCGCCTCTCTAATCACTCTCTTGCTCACATTTCTGGCGGTATATTTTGCGAATCAAAATGGACTTGCCTCTCTGAATTTTTCGCACATTTACATCAGCCAGATAAACGTCGACATAAGTCTGCAGCTCACAAACATCAGCCTGATACTTGTAGTAATGACTTCGATAGTATTCTTCGCTTGCTCGCTGGTCGGAAAGTATTTCATAAGTAAAAATGCGAAGATCTACAACTTCATTTTCATGCTGTCTGAGGCAGCTTCTTTCGGTGTGTTCCTTTCAGGTAACCTATTCCTGTTCTATCTTTTTTGGGAGATTGCTGAGGTACTGATGTTCTTCATAATCTTCATTTACGGTGGCTACGATAGGAGGTACGCCGCCATAAAGTTTATAATTTATTCAATAATATCAAGCCTTCTTCTTCTCATAGGGATAATGATGCTCTACTTCTACGCCACTCCTCATTCCTTCAACATATTCATGATAGAGCAGAATGCAGGCACCATACCAGTAGCCACTCAGGGGGTGATCATGGTGCTTCTACTTGTGGCTTTCATGATCAAGATGCCAGTATTCCCATTCCACAGCTGGCTTCCTGATGCGCATACAGAAGCCCCTACAACAGGAAGCATGATACTGGCTGGAGTCTTGCTTAAGTTCGGCGGCTACGGTCTGATACTAATGTTTCTCATGGTGCCAATTGCTGTGCACTACGCAATGCTACTAGCGTTAATATTCGGCTTCTCAGCGATATACGGCGCTTTGGTTGCGCTGAGGCAGACGCAGCTGAAGAGGATGATCGCGTATACAAGCATTGTTGACATGGGCATAATTGCGATTGGGATAGCAGCGATAAACCAGTATGGAACTGCAGGCGCTCTATACGGCATGCTAAGTCACGGCATCGCAATATCAATATTGTTCCTTGTTGCGGGCACATTGGACAAGGTTTATGGCACTCTAATAATCAACAGATTGAAAGGGGTCATAGAGTTTGCACCAAAGCTCTCTTACATCTTCTTGTTCGGCGTCTTGACGGTAATTGGACTGCCGCTAACTACAGGCTTCGTCTCAGACTTGCTCATATTCATCGGGGCGTTTTCCACATTTGGCCTAACTGGACTTATTGCGATATCAGCAATAGTAATAGTCGCGGCTTACTTCTTCTGGGTGCTAGAGAAGATCTTCTTTACAGCAAAGCACCCGAGCGAACTTTACGATGTTGTAGGAAAAGAGGTAATCTATACTGGTCTGTTCCTCATCATCTTTGCGATACTGCTAGGCATATTGCCAGGAGTTCTGCTCAGAATTTCGGGCTTATGAAACCGTTTTGCATGCCGAATCTTGTGCGAAGGTATTTAAGTTTTATCAGAGAGGTCATTTTGAAGATGACGTTATGGAGCCAAGTCAAGGATAAAGGTGTAAACATGGGAATTGGAAGCGGAGGTTAATATTTAAAATGTGATATTATGAGTGGAAGTGAAGGGTAATATTTAGTGATGTTATGGATCCAGGAGATCAAGGATAAAGGTGTAAACATGGGAGCTGGAACTGAAGGATAAGGCGATTCGATGGGTCTAAGTGATGACGGTTAATATTTAAGATGTGGTACGAATGGGAGACAGCGGATAAAGGCGAGAGGAAATGGAAACTGGAGGAGACGGAGGTTAACACATGAAACGTGGTGCAGCCATTATACTAGCTGCAATGATCTCTTTTTGGATAGGTGTTGTTATAACCTTAGCCACTGCCAAACTTATCGTTTTATTCTCTCCAGCTGGCGTTGTCTTTTATGGCTATCCTACTCCTTGGTTGGGTCAAGGTTCTTGCTGTGGCCCCTCTAGTAATCTGAATCTATATTCTGTGACCTGGAGTGCCTTTTTCTCTGATTCAGTAATATGGACAATTCTTGTATTTGTTATACTGCTAGTTTGCAGATGGGCAATCAAGAAAAGAAAATAATAGCGCAATATAACAATCATACTACTTTTGTGATTATAGAAGCAATTCTCTGAGTCACCCAAGGATTTGATGTTCCTGGCTTTCCAGCACCTGTAGTGTAGTTCATCCAGATCCCACCACAATAAGCTGTCCCTATCGGAGCAGGATTCGGTTTACCAACAATGGTGCCAGTAGCATAATAGCAAGTAAGGTTATGTATTTGTATTGTCTGACCGTTAACAAGAGTTAGAGATTTGTCAGTTCCGAGTATATTATAATTGTGCGATGCGTTTCCATTTGAACTTATTATGCTAAATGAATCTGACGTGTTCAGCACATAAGGCATCCCTTTGTCTGTTGATCTCCCCGCACAAACTAGTTCAACGTTGTAAATTGAAGTTCCCGTATCCTGCCCCAAAGTAATTGACAACCTATTTGGTGCCTGATTATTAAAAGCCATCCCTGTACAAAGGAACCCAGGTGATGAGATGCAAGCTGCGCCAATGGTCGCACCTCCACGAAAGACCCCAGTGGAAAACAAAGTGAACAAAAGAACTATGATGATTCCAACAGCAACTATGACTGTAAAAGGATTTGTACCAGATTTTTTGTTGCGAACATTACTAGAAAGGTTAGTAAGGTTACCAAGAAGAGCAACAAGCCCCCCAAGCAGTAGCAGCCCAACTACAATTTCATAAAACATATTAGAAATTAAAATAGGGGTAGCATTAAATGGTGGGTAACCACAAAGAGTCTGTAAAGATTTTATGAAAAGATTTGAGTTAAATATCAGCACTAGTCCTATCGCGAAGGCGAAGAATCCCAGAACTGCAAATTTCAAGTTTGCCATCTCAAATCAACTCAAAGTGTACTACCACTAAATGTTCCTAACGAGAAAATGAAGAAGAAAATTACAATAATAACTATTATGATTATTGCAACCAGACCCAATGAAGCGTGGATATTTGATTCTCTTAGTAAAAGTATTCCCCCACCAAATATACACATGGTCATAATGAATTCAAACAAAATCACTGACAGAAGGTAACCACCTCCTGGTGGATAAGCCCCTGAAGGAAAAATATTTCCTAGGTTTATAAAGAATACAAAGCCTACAACGAAAGCAAAGACTCCTATAGCAGCAAGCTTTGCATTCATATAATCAAGCGTAAGTTTTATTTCGATGCTTTAACTTTATTTTCAGATTTAACACTCATAACCATCAAGATTAGACCACCAAAGATCAGCACTACAACCACAATCTCTATGAAAATTCTTACAGCTAGATCAGCTCCCGTAGGGTTATAATTATTACCTAAAAGGTTGCCCAAATTAAACAGCATCACCAAGCCAATACAAAAAGCAATGAGACCAAGCCACAGCCTATATTTAGATAGATCATCATCCATAAAATCAATCCTATTCAAGCTCAAGCTTATATAAAGGTTCCTAACTAACATTCGCCTCGGCCGGGATTTGAACCCGGGTCACAAGCGTGACAGGCTCGTATGCTGGACCACTACACTACCGAGGCACTATAGATATCTGACTTTACTCCTAATTAAATCCTTCTGCGTCACTGTTAGATTCCCGTCGGCCAGATTCGAACCAGCAACCTCACGCTTTCTGACCGCTTTGCAGTCAGCTTACAAACTACAGGCGCGCGCTCTACCATTGAGCTACGACGGGTAATTGGTAATTATCTCATTAAGGTTAATATTAATATATCTTAAATTTTCAAATCATACTATGGCGGAGACCCCTAGTGATCCTTCAAACAAAAACCTGCAGAGCAGCGGGAAGAAAAAGAAGGGCAAAATCTCTTTCAGCGAGAAACCGAAGGTAGTTAAATCCGTCGAAAAATACAATCTAACCCCTCTTTTCATGTATAAGTTCAAGGACATGCTTAAGAGCTTCTTCTCAACTGAGCACTTTCCAGATGCTCTCGTATCGACTTTCGCGCTGATCAGCGTTGCGATAGCGCTACCTTTCTTTCCCATCCCGATATTAATGGTTCTGATAGTCTTGACCTTCGCTGTTGCTTTATTCCAGCCAGCCATTGGTCTCATGTTGCTCCTTTTCGAGACATTTCCAATGTTTCTTTACCAGGCGCCTTTGCTTGCATGGCTTTTTACCATCTTCATGAGCGTCGCCCTGTTTTTGGGATACAAACACTATAGGACGATAACTTTCATCTATGCGATGCTGGTTCTTCCATTTTCAGTTCTTGGATATGTTCTTGAGATACCGACATTCGTGCTCACCATTCTTACTGTTGGACTTAGGAGAGGGATTGTAGCCGCGATAATAACTGTTTTGGTCGTTTGTGCGGTATCCGGATTTACAGGCCTTCCGAATCACGGAAGCATAACCTATAACCCTTCAAAGTCTTTTAACGTAATCAATGCGACGAAGTACGCTCAATTCCTAATTCCCGAAGGGCTTAGTCCACTTTCACTCTCAAACTTCCTTAGCGGAACCTCGCTTGCATACAACAAGTTTACAAGCTACGCAGTAATCAGCGGAATAACGAACAGGCTCTATCTTGTTGTTTTGCCACCTCTAATCTCCAGTGGGCCTTTAGTGCTGGTTCAAATCCTAATATGGATGTTTACTGCCTTCACCATAAGCAACCATGCGATAAAGAGTAGGTCAAAATACAAGGGGGCAGAGGCAAGCCTGTTCAGCATATTCATACCTCTAGGTTACCTAGGCACTTCCTATATCATTGGCACCGGTTATAGCATTTTGGTACTTGCAAGTTTTATTATCGCTCCTGTTGCAATACTGTTTCTCGAGTTCAATGAAGTGACTGTTGTCCGTGCCCTCGATGTGATGAAGCAGGACTTTAGGAGCAAGTTCGGAGAGGCATTTGAGGATCTCACTACAGGTACCAAGGAAACCCTTGATGATGTGGCAGACTACGAAGAGACAAAAGCAGAGCTCAAAGAAGCTATCTTGGCCCCAATCGAGAAGAGGGAGCTTGCGGGCGCATACAATATTAAGACTGCAAAAGGGATACTTCTGTTTGGCCCTCCAGGATCTGGAAAGACATATATCATGAGAGCGCTTGCCAATGAGCTAAGGGCCGGGTTCTTTTACGTAAAGACCTCACAGATCTTATCTCCATATCCTGGAGCAAGTGCACAGATGATTGCTAGGATATTCGCAACAGCCAAGAAACACGCACCTTCAATACTTTTCTTCGATGAGATAGATGGCATAGCAGGAAGCAGAGAGCTGCAGGAAAGCGAGACTGGAAGGCAGATTCTATCCACACTGCTAAGCGAGATGGATGGCTTCCAGAAAATAGAGAGCGTAGTAATAGTAGGCGCCACGAACTCCCCCCAACTTCTTGACACCAGCATCATGAGACCAGGCCGATTCGACAAAATAATATACATACCACCACCTGACGCGAGCGGCAGGAAGAAGATATTCCAATATTACCTAAAGAAACTCCCAATCAGTGACGAACTTAACGTGCAGAAGCTCGCAGAAATAACTGAAAGATACACTGGCGCTGATATAAAGAACGTGTGCGAGGAGGTTGCCAGAGAAGTGGCAGAAGAAGCTTCTACGAAGAACAAAGTGCTGCAGATAAATATGGCAGATGTAGTTCGCGTAATAAAAAACACCAAGCCTTCAACTACCTTAGCTCAGATTGACCAATACAATACATTCAAGATGGACTACGAAAGAAGGTCAAGAAAGGAGGACATCAAAGACGAAGGGGAGAAGATTAAGATAGACGAAGTAATGGGTCTTGACGACGCGAAGAAGGCGCTCTATGAAGCTGTAGAGCTTCCAATCCTACACCCAGAGCTGATCAAGAAATATGATGTAAGAAACATAAAAGGTATACTTCTTTTTGGGCCTCCAGGAACAGGAAAGACGATGTTAATGAGAGCCGTGGCTAGCGAACTAGGGGACGTGCACATTATAATGATATCAGGGGCTGAGCTGGTAAGGTACGGATTTGAAAGGGCGGTTGAAATGATAAAGACCGCATTCGATAGAGCAAAGGAGAACCCTCCAGCAATTATCTTTGTTGATGAGATAGATTCAGTTGTACCAACAAGGGACACTGCTAGCGAGCTCGGAGTACAGCTCACCGGCGAATTCTTAGAGCAGTTGGATGGGATAAAGGCGCAATATAACATAGTCCTAGTTGCAGCAACTAACAGACCAGATGCGCTTGACCTTGCATTGATAAGACCAGGGAGGTTCGACAAGATAATATACGCAGGCCCGCCCACTAGGGATGACAGAGCAAAGATATTCGAGTTCAACCTAAAGAAAGCGCCGGTAGCAAGCGACATAGATTATGGAAAGCTTGCCGATCTGACTCCCGGATACACAGGGGCTGACATAGCAAACATATGCAGACAGGCAAAGCTCGAAGCGCTGGAAAACAATATCTCAGATCCATCGAAGGACAAGATAAATACAGATGATATAGCAAAGCTCATAAAACAGACAAAACCTTCCGCCCCCTCATTTGTTGTGGGAAGATATCTTGCCTTCCTAGCAAGATATGGGGAGCGCTGAGCATCTAATTATATTATATACACGCTCGCAGCCTTAGCCACATCTATGAGAACGTTTGGGTATACCCCGAAAAGAATTATCAAGAACGTGCAGATTACAACAGTTGCCATGATGTTCCAACGTACCTTCAGGTACTCTACCCCTACTTTGTTCGTGTACATTGCAGCGATTATCTTAAGGTAGTAGTAGACTGAGATTATGCTATTAAAGATAGCAATCAGTGCCAAGAATAAGAATCCGCCGTATACTGCGCTAGAGAAGAGCAAGAACTTTCCAATGAAGCCAGCTGTGAATGGTGTGCCTATCAGCGATATCATTATTATCGTAAAGCACGCAGCAAGCAAGGTATTTTCCTTGTTCATACCTATATACTCATTTATCTCGTTTCTGTTCTTGCTTTCCATGAACAGGATCACTCCCATCGCTCCGATGAACATTAGCATGTGTATGGCAATCTGGAAGAGCATCGCTTCAATTGAGTAGGAAGTTGATACCGCCAGCCCAATAGTAATGTATCCCGCCTGCGCTATCGAAGAATAAGCTATGATCCTCTTCACGTTTTTCTGTGCAAGCGCCGCAAGGTTGCCATAAAACATTGTAAGTATGGCCAGTATGTACAGTATCATCGTAAACTGCGACCTGTATGGTATGAACAGAACAAGGAGAACCTGCATGAGCGCAAGGAAACCAACGTTCTTGTTTATCCCTCCAAGCATAGCTGTGACGTAGCTCGCAGCGCCCTGGTAAACATCAGGTATCCACAGATTGAACGGGAATAGGGAGGCCTCGAAACCAATAGCCGCTATTAATACCACCATAGCTAGAAGCATCAGATATCCAACTCCTGTGTTATTAGAAAGCATGGCCGTTCCTGTTGCTCCAAACACCAATACCATTCCGAAGGAGAACAGTGCGATAGAGACCGCAGAAAGGATAAAAAGTTTCACGCTCGCCTCTATCGCCACCTTCTTGCTTAACAGTATTGCAAATATTGTGGGGATGCTCACCATCTCCAAGCCTATGAAAATGCTAATCAGGGAGTTTGCGAACGCAACAAGATACATACCAACGAGAGCTACGGAGCTCATGAGCGCAAAGATGGAATAATGCGCAGTGCGTTCGTATCCAAGGAGGTTGACTAACAGCACCCCAACAGTAAACAAGAACGCAAAGAACAGAGAAAACGGACTGACTATAAAAATACCAAATGAAATCCCTATGGAATTTGAATAGAACATGTATGCGAGCAGCAGGCTCATCAGAAACAGCATCAAAACAGTATACGGAAATTCAAACTTCTTGTTTATCGTTATGATAATTATGTTCAATACTGTCAAAGCGGCGCCAAGAAGCAACAAGATGCTAAACAGTAACATTATCCAATCACCACGAACAGGATCAAACAGAGCAGACCAATTATCATCATCAAAGCGTAAATATTCACTGACCCGGTCTCTACTCTCCTGACATTGCCCCCTAGCATCGAGATAACTTTTCCTACATTATCTAGAGTTTCGTTTATCTCCACATCAATCATCTCAAAGAGTCCCGCAAAGTAGTAGCCGAAGCTGCTTACAAGTGTATATCCCGATTCGGTGATGTTTGAATTGTTTAGAAATATGTTGGTTATCGCTCCCCTCGCAGTTGGGTTTCTGTTTTTTTGGACGTTATACAGTCTATATGCAAACACGGCCCCGATCAGCACCACAACAGTCTCAACCAACATCATCCATATACCCCCTAAAACTAACGTCCCACTTATATCGTATCCATAATTACCCATCGAAGAAATTAGTGCACCAACATTTGAGTATAGGAACCCTGAGATTAGACAGGCAACAGCAAGCACAGCCATAGGATACAACATGCTCTTTGGTAAGGTGTCATAAGCCACATGCATCTTAGTTCTCTTGCTAGGCGCAGTTGTTTTCTGTGCTGGTATGAAGAACCATCTTAGTATCAATAAGCTTACTCCAATGTCTATGATTAGCATGAACCCGAGCACGAACCAACCGTACGCTCCTCCCTCCAAGAATATGTTCGCGAAGAATCCGCTAAACGGCACAAAGCCGGCAAGAGCCAATACTCCGAAAAGCCCGCTGAAAAGCAGAAGCCTGTTATGTCTCGCCTCTTTCATCTCATCAAGGTTCTCGGTTCCATTCACCTTGATCAAAGCCCCGGCGTAGAAGAACAGCAGAGCCTTGTAAAAAGTCTGGGCGAAGAAGAAAAACACAGCCGGAGCGTACGCGCCAATTCCCAATGCGAACAGCATCAGTCCAAGCTCTTCCACGGTCGAATAAGCGAGCACCTTCTTGATGTGCCTTCCGCCCAACGCGTTGCCTACGCCAATTATCACAGTGATTGCGCCTACTGCCGCTATTATGGGGAGCAGGCGCGCAACTTGAAGAAGAGGGTAAAGTATTATCACAACGAAAACCCCTGCTTTTACCATAGTCGATGAGTGTAGGAATGCTGAAACTGGAGTTGGCCCTTCCATTGCAGCAGGCAGCCATTCGTGGAAAGGAAACTGCGCAGATTTCGTGAATATCGCTATTGCAAGCAGCAAAAACGCAATAGAACCTACACTGCTCAGGCTGCTTGTGGTTATGATGCTTATCAGGAGACCGAAGTCAAGAGTCTGATAAGCATGGAAAAGAAGAACTATGCATGCGAGTAGCGCGATGTCCCCTATGAAGATCATGGTTATAGTTTCTCTTGCAGCTCTCGCCGCGCTCTCCTTATTATTCCAAAAGCCTATCAGAAGGTAACTGGTAATACTCAGGAATTCCCACGCCACAAATAACAAGATGAAGTTTCCTGAGACTGAAAATAGAAGCATCGCAGCCTCAAAAGCCAAAAGTTGTGCATAGAACCTCTTGTTTTCATAAAGCAGGTCCATGAAACCGTTTGAGTATACGAGCACCAACGGTGCGATGAGGGACACTAGGAAGAACAGCAGCGCATTGAGAGGAAGCAGGCTCACTGTTATTGGGAAGATGAGCCCCTGTATGCTGAACCAGTCATAGCTGATTACAGTTCCTATCTGACTCATCGAAGCGATGAAGATAAGTAACGGCAGTGCGCCCGCAGCTACCGCTATTGGTTTTATCAGTTTAGAGTCCTCTTTCAGCAGCGCAACTACAGATATGCCCAGCAGAACGGGCAACAAACCGAATAATATGTTTATCATCCTATCCCTTCAACTGAGTCAACTTCTTCAGGTCAAAGTCGACAACCTTGTTTCGCATGTATGTGTAAAATGCGATCAACCCTATTATCTCGACCATAGCCACAGTCCATATGCTAAGGAGCATAGTGAAGAAAGAGCCATCAACAACAGGAAGATAACCAAAATATCCAACAAGCGCAATGATGCTGCCTGCAAATATTAGCTCTATTGAAAGTATCACCACAACAAAATGGCGCGTAGATATGACTCCAGAGATCCCAAGAGCTAGGAACGAGACGCTTGCAATAAGGAAGTATATCAAAGGCAACATCATACCACTATCTTAACCACTCTTCTTATGAGCAAAACGCTTCCGATCGCAACGGAGAAGAGCAGAAACACCATTGCGTAAATGAGAGGGTAATACTGTGTGATTGAAAGGCTGATACTCTGTCCTACACTAGCACCCGAAGCAAAACTAGGATACGGATGCAACACCACTGCGTAAAGCAACACCCCTCCAAACAGTACAAAACTCACTCCGAGGACCAGCATATTGGTGTGCGCAAAGTCAGCGTGCCTCTCCGAAGCAACTGCAACTATCAGGTATGTGGAAAGTCCCCCAACAAGAATTAGCAGTTGGAAAAGAGCGATTAGAGGCTGACTTAGAAGCAGGATCAAACCAGAGCTGCTCAGAAAGACGAAGGCAAGCCCAAGAGCGGCCTTGAACAGATCTTTCTCGATGAAGATCTCCATCGCGGCAAAGAGTCCTACCATGACGAGCAATATGAATATCAGAAGCGAAAGCACATACTCACTCTAGATCTTCGGGCCTCTTAACAAAACTCCTCCTATCATAAGCTTCAAGATCAGTGTTCTTCGTGAGCACAAGGCACTTTGTAGGGCATACTTCCTCACACAGGGCGCAGAACAGACATCTCTCTATGTTGAGTTGCGGCATCTTCTTGGACTCACCCACCGAAGTGCCAACATTTACCATCGTTATAGTCTGATTAGGGCATATCCTTTCGCATGCGCTGCAGCTTATGCATGTCTTCATATCAAGCCTGTGTATCCCCCTGTAGTTGTCAGGAAGCGCCTCTCTATCATCCGGATATTCGAGAGTAAAGCTCTTCTGTAAGCTTTTCTGCATGCTTTTAGCAAGAGGCGAAATAGGATTCTCCATATCAAGGCTATATTACATTAGCAACAATTAAATACACTAATACAAGGTTCAATATCGATAAAGGTATCATGTAGTTCCAACCAAGTCTCAATATCCTATCTATCCTCATTCTCGGCATTGTGGCTCTGACAAAAACAACAAAGAACGCAACCAAAAACACTTTTATCAGCAACCATGCCAGAGGAGGCAGTATCGGCCCCGTCCATCCACCAAGGAAGAGTATCGTTATCAGCATGCTGCCAAGGAATATCCTCGTGTAATCAACGAACAGCGCTATCCCATAAAGCGGGGCGCTTATGTCGGTCAGCCATCCTGCAATCAGTTCTGAATCAGCTTCCTTCAAGTCAAACGGCGGCCTTTCGAACTCAGCGAGCATGGCGATGAAGAAGACTATCAGACCTATGGGCATCATTGCGCCAAACCACAACTTCGACTGCGCGTTCACTATCTGGATGAAACTGAAACCATGCGCAGCTATTGCCAGAGTGACAATTATTATAAAGACCGGGATCTCGTAGCTCACAAGCAGTATCACAGATCTCTGCGCGCCTATGGATGAGAACTTGTTGCCGCTAGCCCACCCAGCTACGAATATTATGATCGGAACGAACGAGAGGAGCACGAATGCGAGAAGGAGCCCAAGGCTAAGGTCAACTCCAAACATACTTGGGGAGAAAGGAAGTATCTCGATGAGAAAGATGGTTATCGCTGCGATCACTGGCAGGCTAATCATCATCAGGTATCTGTTTGCGTTTGCTGGTATTATGTTCTCCTTGGAGAAGAGTTTGATGAAATCTGCGAGGTTCTGCAGCAGTCCATAGCTGCCCACCCTTGTAGGCCCGTGCCTTCCCTGCACCCTTGCAATCGCCTTCCTCTCAAACCAGCCGAACAGGTAGTCGAACACGCTTATCCAGACAATTATAATTATCCCGAATATGAGAAGGCTTATTGCTGAGCTGATAAGAGTCATATTATCATCTATCTATGTCTGCAACGACAACATCAAGGCTTGCAAGTATAGAGAAAAGGTCCGCATACCTGTGCCCCTTTGGTAAAGTCTGCATAAGCGCGAAATTTATGAAGCAGGGTGCTCTTATCGAGAGCCTGTAAGGCCTTTGCTCCGCAGCAACCATATACATAACTCCTTCGCCCCTTGGCATCTCCCTTCTTACAGTCACCTCCTTGACCTTTGGGATCTGGCCTATCAACCTAATCGGGAGGCCCAGTGCGTCACCATCCGGCATTGCCTGCAATGCGTCCCTCACAACCCTTATGCTCTCCTTAATCTCGTTCATTCTCACCTTGTACCTTGCATAACAGTCTCCCTTTATCTCCACCTGGGGTCTGAATCTCAGCTTATCGTATACGTAATAAGGAGTCTTGCTTCTTGCGTCATAATCCACGCCAGAAGCTCGTAGCACAGGTCCGGTTACTCCCATGCTTATCGCCCTCTCCTTGCTAAGTACGCCTACACCCTTGAGTCTCTCGTTGAATACAGGATTGCTCTCAAGATAACTTTCATACTCCTTTATCCTCTGTTCAAGGTAGTCGAGAACGCCGTACGCTCTTTTGTCAAAGCTCTCTGGAAGATCTCTATTCAGGCCGCCTAATCTCATGTTCACGTAAAACATCCTTCCCCCCGTTGCCTCCTCCAACAGCCTTAGGACCATGTCCCTATCCTTGAAGGCCCACATGAAAACAGTGAACAGCTGGCCTATGTCATTCAGCGTAGTTCCCAACCAAAGTAGGTGGCTTGCAATCCTCTGCAGCTCGAGCTGTACGACCCTCACATACTGAGCTTTCTCTTTAACTTCTATTCCAAGCGCTTGCTCTACTGTTGAAACGTATAATTCATCGTATGAAAGAGGAGCTACGTAATCTAGTTTCTCCATGTAGGAAGGACTCTGCATAAACATCCTAGTCTCTACAAGCTTCTCGACTCCCCTATGCAGGAACCCGATATGTGGTTCGACCTCCTTTACGGTGTCCCCATCAAGGGTTACGACAAGCCTGAGCACTCCATGGGTGCTTGGATGAACCGGGCCTACGTTTATCTTAGTCTCCATTAATATCTTCATCTCTCCCTTCGTATTTGCTTCCCCAAATATAACTCTTCCTTAACGGCGGGGTCTTACCATCCCACTTTTCAAGCAACAGCCTCCTCGCCTTCCTCCCATCTATTTCTATGCCGAACATCTCGCTTAGCTCTCTTTCATACCAATCGGCAGCCTCGTAGACTTTTATGATTGTAGAGAGGTGTGGTTCCTCGCTCGGGAGATCAAGTTTTACCACTTCCTCTGCCGCATTTTCTAAGTTTCTGATTATGTAAATGACCTCAATATGATCGACATAATCTGTGGCGGTTATCTTCACCAGATAGTTGTAACCCTCACGCTTCTTACCCTCAAGCGTCTCTAAAAGAGTGTCAGGCTTTATCTTCAACAATCTTACCACCTATCTTATCCTGCAGTTTCATCAGCGCTGCAAAGAGATTTTCCGGCCTCGGAGGGCATCCGGCAACGTAGATGTCCACAGGGAGCACTTGATCTATGCCTTTGATTATGTTGTAACTCTCCCACCACGGTCCACCGCACGTCGCACACTCTCCGTAAGCTATGACATACTTCGGTTCCGCCATCTGCTCATAAAGCCTCTTTACTTCAGGTACCATTGTCTTTGTAACCCAGCCAGCGACCACCATGACGTCGTTCTGCCTAGGCGTGCCTCTAAAAAGAAGATATCCTCCTCTCTCTGCGTCTATTCTTGCAGATCCAAAATCCATAAGCTCTATGGCGCAGCATGCAAGGCCGAACTGCATCGGCCAGAGTGAGTTCTTCCTCCCCCATCTGATTGTATCGTTCGCTATAGCTTTTGTTATCTCCGAAAGCTTAGTGAACATCGCATTAACAGGCATCTTCCTTTCCTTAAGTGAATCTGCGACAAGCTTGTCCATCTCCTTTTTCGCATCAAGAGACTCTTCTTTACTATAAACCTCCTCCATGACCTAAACCTCAATCTCCTTCCTCTTTGCGATCATCAGCGCAAACAAAGAAAATACAAATGCAGCAGCCGGCAAAGCCATTATGATGACGTTTGTCTTTACTAGTGAGACGTTGAAAACGTAAGCCCAGGCTATGAGAACTATCACCGTAAACTCGAAGCCAAGATAAAGTGGGAAGTAATGAAGGTACTCGTTGGTGATATCCTTGTGCGTCCCTATCGATTCCTCTGCACTTTCGTAGTTTAGTAGCTTAACGGCGTTCTGCTTAGTTCGCGGCCTTAGCATTCGCATTGCGAACAGCATTGTGGCAGGCACGAAGAGCGCCAAGAGTCCAAAGACCGCGATCGCTAGGTAGTCTGACATCATGGTTTAACATATCATATTAGCATTATTATAGTTTTATCTAGGGTGAAATTACGTTATAAAAGCGTTCTTCAAACTCTTGGTAAGCTTTGCAACAATGTCATATTTATGTATCTCTGACTTTCTTACCCATTTGTATGCATCATTTTCTTTATTTAAGGTAACTTTTGGTTTCTTTGACAACTTTATGAGCACTGGGCAAACAACCCAAGTTCGGTTATATTGCTTTTCAAAGAACCTGAAAGGCTTTCCAGAAGTAACTGAATTTATCACATTATCTTTAATTCCAGTTTCTTCTCTCATCTCCTCCAATGCTTCCTCTCTAAATGGTCTTATTACATCAACATAACCAGTCAAAGCGTCCCATTTTTCTTTATCTGTATAAACTTTATCGCTCCTCTTTAATAAAAGAATTTTATCTTTGTATAAAAGAAATGCAGTGACAACCACCGCGGTTTTTGAACCATGATAATCAATCCTTCCATCAGGAAACTTCGGCATTTTTACTGCCAGTTTCTTCAAAAGTTTTAGTATCTTTTTCTCCTCCTTGCTGGTTTCCATGTGCCTATTAAATATTTTTGCTATTTATACTATATGGAGAAAGTACGGCCCGTATTCTTCTTTCTAAGACTATACAGGATTAAATGGAACTTACACCAAATGCAAAACAAGCGATACAGAATGGTAGCATAAAGATACTTGTAGTGAGGAGTGGCATGCGCACGCAGCTCACCTTCTTCATAAAGAAAGCTACAATCGCAAACGTGGAATTCGTCGAGCTGTTTACTGCAAGGATTGTTGATACTTCAGAGTTACTGCGCATCTCAAAGGACATCGGCCTTCCGGTTGAGGCTCCAAACGCAAAGGTGTTCCCTCCAGGCACTGCAGCAAAAGATTTTTCAAGTCTTGTGGATAAGCTTCCTCCCTCTACTGCATGAGCTACAAATTCCAGTTTTCTGGTCATAATGTTCTTCGCAAACCTGTTTCCCGCAAAGTTTGCACACATGGCTCGCGATCTTTCCGCAGATGTGACACAGCGTCTTAATATCACTCATATGTTGTTCACTTCAGCATATTACAAATACTTTGTTCCAGTACCGCATGAGGTGCATGTTCCATTTAACTCATGATAGTGCATGTGACATACATGTTGTCCGCACATCCTACAGGTATAGGACGCAGGGGCACCGCAGACGTGACATACTTCACCCAATAAATCACCTCCTTATTATTTTACACTGTTAAAATCAAAAATATTCCCTATTAGCGCTTTTGCTCTAACTAATGAATAAGGTCTCAATCCCTTTCTTTTCGCGTAACTGCATTGGTACTTCACGTACTGCTCTGTTATCTGCGTATTCGGGTTCAGCTGTTTGCATTTTTCTATGTAAGCCATTATTGTCTTAACGGCCTCCTCCTCACTCATCTTCTTTATGTTGACAAGGTACGGGGCTAGTATCAGATTAACGCTTCTGTGCCTGAAGTCTGGTATGGGAGTGTCTAGCAACTTTTCAATCCAATCTGTGCCTCTCCCGCTTCCTGTAACGCTTATCTGTCTCTTTGGCAGGCTTATCCTCTTCACACTGCTTACTATCTCCTTAGGAAGCCTCGCGTAATCTATAGGTAAGCCGCTCGCTATGCGTCTCTTAACAGCTTCCTCTACCACTCTAATCAGCTTGCTTCTCTGTATGTATACGACTCCATTCTTCAAATTTTGATGTATGAGCGCGTAATCCCTCATGCTGGGCGCGAAGTTCACGTAATCATAGAAAGACACCAAGAAATTCTCATTGTCTATAGTCTTTGCGTTTATCTTAAGGTCTTCGCATGCTTTCTTTAGCACAGGCGCGCTCTCATTCTGAAGCGCCTCTCCAACCCTCCTAGCCTCAGCCACAGCGTACCTCTGCAGAAGGTACAGATTTCCAGTGTTTCCAACAACTGCGCTTATCAGCATCCTAGCATATATGTAGCTTACCACATACGTGAGCTTTGTCTCATTGCTCCTTGCCTGCGAAAACTCTATTCTGCCGTTCCTCATAGCCTCCTGCACACGCAGTATCCCAGCATTTAGGTATCTCTCTTCTATTTTCTTGCTGTTCAGCGACTTAACAATTTCTCGCGCTTCAGAAGAAAAAGGGTACTTGTATCCGAAGTCAAGGGGAGAAGTGTCTTGCATACTTATACTTCTACAAATTCAACTTTATTAGTATCGGTATCGTATATTGCAAAAGAGTGCGGATTGTCTCCACCAACAGCGCCTGGATTTGCAAGCAGAGTCTTGCCTACCATCTCATTCCTCTGCTCATGCGTATGCCCGTGGAAAACTACATCATACTTGCCAGTGAAAGCCAGGGCATAAGCGAAATCGTCCTTGTGGCATATAGCTATCTTCTTGCCTGCAAGCGTGAATTCCAGAAAATCCCTCTCAAACGTAACGTTATTCATCTTTGCAGCCTCTCTCGCGATCTGCATCTGTTCTCCATCAACATTACCAAATATGAAATAAAGAGGCAGCTTCGCTCCAGCTATTAGTCTGAAGCTAGAAGGGGCGCAGAAATCTCCTAGGAATATAATTGTATTGCAGCCCTTCTCCTTAATTTTGGATAAAGCAGCTCTAAGACCAGCAAAATTATCATGCGAATCTGACATTACTGCTACTTTCATAATATCAGCTCTCCATGTACGGTGCAAGATAATACGTTAGAGTTGCATCCCCAATGTTGTAGCTTATCTTAAGCGGCTCGTTGCTCTTTATCGCAACGTTTATCTGGTTGCCAATAGGACATGCTCTTACCATATTCTCAAGATATTGCAGGTTAAACACCGCATCAGCATTTGCCTTTGAGTTAAGCTTCCTTATGTTTGTTCCATCAATGTCGTAACTCTCCTCAAGTTCTCCCGAATCCCCTCTCGCGCTTATCGAGAACTGGTCCTTTGCCGCCTTGAACGAAATGTACGAGGACATTATGCTCGCGTCCTTGATCATCACCTTTAGGGGCTCGCCAGAAAGTTCTCCAACAACGTCGAAATCAACGTTCGGCTCCTTTTCAACATTCTTTCTTACCTCAATCATAGGCAGTTTGTACCTTCTCCTGCTGTTTGGACCTATGAATTCCAGATGAAACCTTCCTTCATTTTCTTTCATGACAAGTGCCTCGTTGTCCCTTGTGCTTGCTAGTACCTTGTTTAGGTTATCGAGGTTCAAGCCTACCTGTAGCATTCTTGTCAACGTTGAACTTAGAAAAAGCCTTGCTCGGCATCACAAAAGAGACCATGCTTATGCCACTCGGATCCATCGCTTTCAGAGTTATTCCTTCCTTCGTTATGCTAAATGAGCCTTCCTCAACAAGGTTCACAATAGCCTCTACACAATCTCTCCAATATTTCGCGTTATCTATCTTCAATTCAAACATAGAAATACCCCCGAAATCAAGTAATATACATTTGAAAGCTCAGTAATTTATATACTACTATTTCGGAAGAATACGATGCTTCTGCCCATTATAATGTTTTTAAATAATAGTTTATACTACATATTTCTTGTGTATAAATGGAATCTGGTGAATTTGGTATAAGCTCAACAATTATTGTAATCTCGAAAGATAGGAAGGCTTTGATCGTGCAAAGAAGTGAGAAAAAGTCATTTCCAAACATGTGGACCGTCCCTGGAGGTAAGTTGCAAGATATTGATGGAGATTTCACTAGGGCTGATGACGTGTGTTATTATCCAGCTGAATATAACGTGATGCGGGAACTCTCTGAAGAAGTCGGAATGAAAATAAATGCAGAAAACTTGCATTTCTTTTGCTCTCTTTATGCAAAATCGTATAAGAGGTTCATATTGAGTTTCTATGCCTTAATCGATCAGGATGCAAAGGATGTAAAGATAACCCTTCTACCTGAGGCCAAAAGCTACACTTGGATAAACGAGGATGAAATCAAAAACTACAGCTTTATACCAGACATAGGTGGGGAGATAAAACGGGTTTACGAAAAGCTGAAATAAAGAACACGCACTAAAGAGCAGGGTATTTCAGAATAGTATGTGTAAAAGATGAAAAATATGGATAAAATAAGAACATGGCGAAGCCAGTTGAGCTATGAGACGCTCATACGAATACTCATAGTATGGGAGTTAATTGCAAGTATAATACTCTTTTTAGTAGGGCATCTCATAGATTCTGCATATTTTCGTGGAGTTGGAGTCGGATTGATAATTGCTTGGGTGACAAGTGCCTTAGCCTATTTTATAATAAAGAAGGCAAAAGCGAAGGGCGGGGTTTCCAAAGGTACATCATAATGAAAATATAATACGTCTTATTTTATCAAGCTCCTCACAAGGTCTATCTCAGATTTGTCTGGAGTCTTCCTATCCGTCTTTGTTTCCATTAATATAGGCTTCGTCTTAATGCTTCTGTAATTCAGGAACGTCTTAAAGCCTTCTTTTCCTATGTACCCCTTTCCTATATTTTCATGTCTGTCCTTGTGCAAATTTAAATCAAATTGCGAATCGTTTGCATGTATCACGCTGACTTCATCGAAGTTCAACACGCTGTTCATCTCGTCTAAAACCTCCTCATCTCTTATGTCATATCCTGCAGCAAACGCATGGCAAGTGTCAATGCAATATCCTACCTTTTTGCTCCCTATCCGCTTTTTTATTTCTACTAGATCCTCAATTTCTGCCCCAACGCTATTTTTATTCCCTGACTGGTTCTCCAAAAGAACTGAGTATTTAACCTCGTCAATTACTGAGCTTACGGCATTCGCAACCCTTTTAATGCCCCCCTGCTTCGGGGTTCCCATGCTGCTCCCAAGATGCATCACAAGGTATTCCGCATTCAATAGGTTGCATCTTTCAACATTAGATTTCAGGCTATTAATTGATTTTTCATAGTTGATTTTGTTTGGCGACGCAAAATTAGGAAGGTAGGGCATATGCACTACTACAGGGCTTACCTCTTTCTCAGTGCACTTATTTCGAAAAAGTTCTGCCTCCTCTTTTGCAATTTCTTTTACATGCCATTGGGATGGGCTACCTATGAAAATCTGCATTGAATTGCATCCTATGCTTCTTGCAATATCTGCAGCAAAATCAATGTTCCCAGAGATGTGTCTCCCTATCTTGTCCTTCATTGCAGCCCCATTATGCAATTTATCCAACAATCTTATAAGTTATGTACACGCTTCTAATAACAGCGGTAGTGCCAGAAAAGAAGCCAGAGTTGTACCCTCCACCACCTGAAATCGCAGATCCACTCGAGATACCAAGCGGGTAGTATATTGGATACCCTTCTATGGTTATGTTTTGGATTTGTAGTGGTAGCGTTCCTGCAATTACCTGAGCTTGTGTCGTTGCGTTCTGCTCTGCATTCTGCAACGCCTGCTTTAATAGACTTTGGAACTGTGAAGGTGAGAGTTGTGCCTGTACTCGACTGTACCCCAACACCACCAATGCCCCCAAGCACCCCAATAACCCGATTTGTATTAGAGATGTTTGGCAGGGTCACGCTTATTACTTCTGACGCCTCCCAGTTTGTGGAGTTGTATACCTTAAACACAGAGTAAGATTCTGTCTTTATCTCACTTACATTCCCATTTAGATAAGGCATTATGCTAGAATTTAATGCAGAGACTATCGATTCCATGTTCTGCAATGCAGTAGAAGAGTTGTTTGCAGTTGCGTTTACGAAAAGATAAACGAGCCCCTGAGTTGGGGAGCCGTAAGCCACACCGCTTGCTGTGAGCGTTATATACCTTCCTGGAACAGTTGCCGTTGATGTCTGTTTCCCTCCATAAGAAATAAGAAAGACCACCGATAAAATTGCCAATACCGATAGTATTATTGCCATATAAGACACACCATTTTCTTTATTTGCCAAATAAACACCGAATATTCTACTCTTACAAGCAATTTATACCTAAGTGTTTGTTTCGGCACTAAATGCAATCTTTATATTACTCAAACCTGTAAAAATGTCATGCAAGATGTTTCTGAAGACACAAAGAAAGAATTCTTTGACTGTGCATTCAGCGGAGATGTCGATCGATTCAGAGAGTTAATTGAACAAGGGACAGACATAAACCTCACCGATGACGAGGGCAACACGGCACTGATGTACGCATCGTACAGCGACAAGATGAACATAATAGACTACTCAATATCAAAAAACATCAATGTCAATGCAAAGAATAAGCAAGGATATACGACGCTCATGGAGGTCGCTGAGAATGGAAAGTTGGAATTAGTTGAACTCCTTGTAAATAAAGGTGCGTCGATCGACGAAAAAGAGGCAAACAACCTCACAGCACTGATGCTGGCTTCAAAGAGCGGCCGTTTTGCTGTTGTAAAATACTTAATAGAACGCGGTGCGAGTACCAAATATGTCGATAATAATGGAAACAACCTATTCATACTAGCGGTGGTTGGGAGCAGCTATGATACCGTAGTTTATCTTTCTAAAATAATGAAAGACGTTAAGGTAAAAAACAAACTAGGCAACGACGCCCTCCTAGAAGCATGCACATCAAGCAGTGCCAGAATAATATCTTTCCTAGTTGAAAGTCTTGGTTTCGATGTAAATATTAAGAATAATTATGGCAAAACATCGCTGATGTATGCTTCGGAAAAGGGTAAGATAGATATTGTGTTGTATTTGATAAGCAAGAATGCCGACCCACGGATTAAAAATGAAAAAGGCATCGATGCGCTTGGCTATGCAATAAAAAACAAACAAAAGGACGGTTTCTGACTACCTTTCAAACTTAACAAACAAATAATCTATTATAAGTTAACAGTGTTATAATATCGTGATAAGATGGCTATAGATCAGAATGACGTAAAAGCTGCAAAGGACATTCTCTGGCCTGATGAACAAGTTGAAGCTACAGTAAGGCAAAGGCTAAACCCACTTCTTGGTGGATCTATTATAATTCCTACTTCTGTATTAGCCACCAATAAGAGGCTCATAATAATGAATAGAGCCTCACTCACGTTACGAACCGACTATGAGGTCATACCATACAAGCAGATATCTAGTGTGAGGCTTGAGCGTGGGATAGTTACTTCAACGGTTTTTGTAAGAGTCCAAGGTTATGATAAAGACCAAGGGCTTCTCAAGAACGGCAAACAGGAGGGTGAGATAGACGGATTGAAGAATTCGGACGCTCAAGAGCTTGCAGACTGCATAAACAAGAAATTGGAGGAGTTGGAGGATGTAGCGGAAGGTGAAGAGCCGAGCGCAGAGCAAACTGACAAAGCTATAGGTGCTTACACTTATTGTACAAAATGTGGGACTAAGCAGAATGCAGGCGCTCAGTTCTGCAGCAAATGTGGCGCAAAACTAGTCGAATAGCTCGACAAAACCATCAAAAACAAAACCTGAAATATGTTTAAATACCCTAAAAAGAGAATAAATCTGATTATATGTTTAGGTTAGAAAAAGATGCACCAGGAATGCTAAGAAGCGTTGATTATAGAAATAAAATAGCAAAAGACCTAGGCTTCGGCAAGCATGATAGCCCTTATAAAGAATATCTGGCTGAAGTGAATAGGAAAGATAGCGTTAGGGTAGACTTTCTTCCACTAATATTAGAGAGGGTAGACGACGTACTCGATGCAGAACTCATACAGTTAGCCACTCAAGTTATAACTGAAGCGCGAGTAAGAAAAGAAAAGAAACAGGGAAGCGGTTTAGGACCAGATGTAAGAAGGAGATTTGAGACCATGTTGCTCATGGAAGGAATGCCTCCAGCCGGAACTTTTTATAACGGAATAAGAATAAAATCTCAGAAAGCACATGGGTTACAGGTTGCGCTAGAGGATCAGAGTGTACAAGAGGCTCTCGAAACTATCATAAGTAGATACAAAGCCAACACCAAACACTGGATGCAGAAAATGTTAGAAGGAGAAGTAACTGTAGAAGAACTAGAACAGGCCGCATCACTTATTCTGAGACCTGTGGATCAAGAATGATCTATAAAATCTCATACCTTTAATTTTTCTAATAGCTATGCTCCTGTTTCGTTGTCAAATCTAAAGGAGTGCACCAACTATTTATATATATTTCTTGCAAAGTTAGTTATCCGAAGAGAATGAGATATTCTTAAGCATCATTCTGTTTCATTTGCCATATCATAAACTTTCTTATAAGTCTCTAAGGTGCCTATGTCAAACCACCTTCCATAACCTCCGTTAAACCGTATCCCATCCACCTCTTTCTTTTTGAGATGCCACTTTATGAAGTCACCGTAAGCATCACTAATCTTTTTTTCCTGTAAATACAAATTAAATAGGTTTAAGTTTTCCTTCGGATAGATGTAAATCCCGGTGCTAACAATGGTTGATTTTGGGCTCTTCGGCTTTTCTTCAAATTCAATCATCCTTTTTCCATCAAGCTTCACAACTCCGTATTTTTTTGCTTCCTTCAATGATTTTATATCATAAAGAGCAATGGTAGTCTTGCGGTTTTCATGAAAGTGCTTCAGCAGCATCTCAAGGTCGAAATCATAAAAGTTGTCTCCTGAGATACTTAATATATCAGAATTTATTTTCATCTTTTCTATTGCGTAAGCTAATCCCTTCACTGATCCAAACTTCTCATCATTTTGCATTGAAGGCTCTACAACCAAATCTATCTGTTTCTTTAACCCAAGCGCCTTCTTTGCTGTTATATAATAAGTAAATTGGTCCAGGAACTTTTTGTTTGTTGATATGATAATCCTATCTACTTCCTTTATACCATCAATCTGGCTTACAATATAGTCTAAAATAGGTCTCCCCTTTATCGGTAAAAGGGCCTTTGGGAAGAAGAGACCTATAGGCTCAATTCGTGTTCCAAATCCTCCACAAAGTACTACCGCTTCCATCCTTCAACTTCGGCATTTACTATCATGCCAAAAAGGCAATCGGAAATCTATTTATATATATTTCTTGGATATTACGTATATACAATATAGTGATTTTCATGGAGAAACGTTTGTTTAAGTTTGGCGGAAGCAGCCTGGCTTTTGTTATACCGAAGAAATGGGCGGATAGGAACGGCCTGGCGGCTAGCAGCATGATTAACATAGCAGAAAATGAAGGAGGGGACATGATCATCACAACCAAAGAGATGCCAAAATCCGAAGCAGAGGAGGCGCTGGTGACGCACGATATGACGTTCATTGGCAGGCTGATAGGCTTCCATTACATGTACGGCACAACAAAACTAAGGTTGTATTCTAAAGAGGGACTGACACAAAAAGAGACAAAAGAGATCGAGAACAGGGTAAGAAGATTTTATGTAGGTTTTGAAATAACCAGCAGATCAAAAAATGACGTAGTGTTGGAAGACATAACCAATATGAGAGAAGTATCGATAAAGAAAATAATTTCTAGACTCAGACTGCTCGTGTCGGAAGAGTTCAAAGATATCCTCGCTAAAAGATATGAAGCTGTGCCGGAGACAGAGGAACTTATAAACAGGTTTTATCTCTTTGGCATAAGGTACCTAAATGCCGTCAAACCAAAGAACATGTACATCTATCTAAGACCAATAGAATATCTTGAGTTGGTTGGAGACACGCTACAGAGGCTATCGAAAGCGGACTTGTCAAAGATAGAGAGTTTGCTAAGGGAAAACCAAAAACAGCTCGAATTAAGCATCTCTGCTCTCGGAGGGAATAGAGAAAGCATGAATGAGGCGTTTAAGATGGCTGAAGCAATATTAAAGAAAATGAAAACAATGAAGCTCGAGCCTTTCAGATACAACTTGATGTATGACCTTACCTTAAGTATCAATGCGATAGCAGAGGTAGGGTTTGCACAAGAAAGAGCGCATAGCGCTGAGCTGCTGTTGGAGGAAAAAACTTAAGTCGCCGTGAAGTTTAGGAAACAGATCATGCTCTTGCCACACTTCTTATCGTAGAGTCTAGCTCTTCTTCTGACGCCACTTTTACCACGCCCAAAGCCCGCATAATTAAAGCAGGGATAGAGTTATGGCTATCTTTAAAGAATATCGACTTACGACGCAAACCGTGTGCAACGTCGTAAACAATCTCCTTTGTGCTGTCGTTTATTGAAATAACATCTTTTCCCGGATTCTCTGCCTTGAGTTCTTTTTGAAGACCAGCCTTTTCTCCTGGGCCGCAGTGTCTCACAGACACTTTCACGCCATTTTTCAGCATTATCTCTTCTATTTTTTTGGAATGACCGTTGTGTGTCGATATGACCATCGTCGCACCTTCTGCCTGGTGCGCTCTAAATACCTTCATTGATCCTGGTTTGAGCCGTACCCCATTTCCATTTACCTCCCTGGCTATGATGCCCTTGCCCGCATTTGTTATGTCTCCTATGGCAAATAAGGCATTTATCGCCCCTTTCCTAAGAGTGTCATGCTTCCTAATTAGTTCTGGCAGAGCCTCGCTTATCCTATCATCTAAATCTCTCAATGGGCCTTCAAAGTCCCATATCTCTATGACATTGCTCAGGCTCCCTACTCTTTGCATGCATCCCTCTTATCTACACCCCCTTTTAAGGGTTGTCCGACGCTATAGCTATTGTCTAATCACTTCGTCGTCTGGCTAACGAGTAAAAAAGTTACTAGAAATTTACTGTTCCTTTAAATACGAGTATGCGAGATTAATGAATTCGATTGCCTGCTGTGTCCTGTCCTTTTTCTTTTCAAGTGGTGTGTTGGTTTTGAGCTTTGTTTCCTCACCACTAACGCTCTCAATTCTCCTGAAAATTTCGCTGAATGGTCTAACTCTTACTGAATTCCATCCAATCATTCTTATCATACAATCAAAACTATCTCTCATATCCTCTTTAAATATATTTCTCTATCTTTGTTTTTCTTAGATAAAGCTATCGCTGAGAATCTTAAAAACAAAAATATGGAGAAGTTGAGCTTTTTAGTTAAGATTTAGTAGCGGTGCGCTCACAAGTCGCAGAATTAAGTAATACAAAAATGTAAACAGAAATGTTTATATATCTATATTACAAAAGTTATTCATGGAAAGTGAGGTAATAAGTATAAGGATAAGAAAAGGCACTTCTAGACGTCTTCAAAATTTAGGTATAAATAGCTCCAAAAAAGCCAGAGAATATTTGGAGAATTTAGCCTGGAAAGCCAATGCTAAAAAGACCGTAGACAAGATTGAAAAATTGATTAAAAAATACTCAAAGCCTTCAAAGGCTGGCTTTGCGGTAGAGTCAATTAGAGAAGATAGATATGAAACTCATTGATTCCTCCGTAATTGTGAAGTTTTTCTCTGAAGAACCGGGTTGGGAGAGTGTTAAGGAATATCTATATACGCCAATAAGTATAGAGCTATCCATGAAAGAACTTGGTAGCGCTCTTTTAAAGAAAGTAAGAAGAAACGAATTTAAGCTTGGCATAGCCATGCAAATACTGAAACGCTATCCGAGCATCTTTAGATTCGTAGAGCAGAAAAAGAGCTTAGATAAGGCCTTTGAAATAGCACAGAAATATGACATCTCAATCTATGACTCGTTGTTTATTGCTGCTGCAATGAGGGAAGGATACGAATTAGTCACGTGTGACAAACACCAAGCTGAGATAGCTAGAAAAGTAGGCGTCAAGACAATAGAATGCTAGTTCTCAAAAAAGGTGGAGAAGTTGAGCTTGTTAGTTAGGATTTAGTACTATTGGTTGAACCAAGAAGTCTAGACGTTCCTAAAAAAGAACCAGTCTGTCAATGATGATTTTCTAAGTAACAATATAAGTACCTCTGTATCACTTATCTTTTTTGGTGTAATATTAGAGTTGGATCTAAGTAATTCTAATCCTTTCATATCTTTAATATAAAACTCTACAGCACTTCTCCTGATAAGATTTAGATGTCCTCCTCTTGTTTCTAGGTTGATTCTTAAAGGATTTAAAATTGAGGTGTATTGATTGTAAAAATCATCCACTGCAGCTTTAAAATCTGGTTTCGTATTGCTATCTGCTATGTGCGTCATAGTAACAGCAGAAACCGTTCCGATCTTGACATGTTCTGCTGGCCAATTTTTTCTTTTGGCCAATTCTGATATGTACTGATTAATCTCAACAAGTTTACCAGCAGAATTATTATCAATTAAGTTTGCATTGATTGCTGAAGTAATAATTAAATGTGCTAATACAACTCTCTCATTAAGATCATGTCTCGCTAAAATTGTATTCGTTTTCGGCGGTATTGGATATTCAAAAAAGCGTCTAGTTGGAGATTTTGACAGATAACTGATAACAACATCTATTGAACTGACTAATGAAGTCCTATCTACTCGCGATTTTTCAACCGCTTGCTTTTGTCCAAATGCCACCATATCGATCAATATAATATACTCAGTCAGCATGTAAATACAATTTTTATTCAGCGTATAATCTTTAGAAACAAAGGAAAAAAAAGCGTAAATACTATCTTGTATTTGTATCTATAGAAAAATATGGAGAAGTTGAGCTTGTTAGTTAGGATTTAGTAGCGGTGCGCTCACAAGTCGCCGAAGCTCCCTGCTTACACGCCCACCCTATCAAAGTCATGTACTATGACCACCCTAAATGTCTCGTTTCGGATACGACTTCGACCTTAGATGCTTTCAGGTCTTATTCGCTTAGCGCGTGGCTACCCGGCAATGCTATAAACAACCGGTATACTAGAGGCGCCGATGTTTCGTTCCTCTCGTACTAAAAACATCTTATCCTCTGACATTAACACTTTCAGTAGATATTACCGTACTGTCTCGCGACGTACTGAACTCATCTCGCGTGGGTCTTTAATGGACGAGCAGTCCAGCCCTTGGTGGCTCCTGCACCACCAGGATGACCCGGGACCATATCGATGTATCAAACGGCGGGGTCGATGTGAACTCTCACCCGCCACGAACCGGTTACCTCCAGAGTAACTTATTTAATAGCGTGGAGCCTCATTAAAAGGCTTCCAAGGTTCATTAAGCCGCTGTTTCCAGTCTGCGTGCCACGCTTTTCGACACACAGTCAGCCCTGCATTTGCCTTTATACTTAACGTCGGGTTTCCAACCCGACTAAGCAGAGCATTGGTTACTTTCGTTTCCTTATCGAAAGCAACCGCCCAGTCTAACTATCCGCCTGCTGCTGTTCCCTTTCGAGGTTAGTTGCGCAGCAAATGTAAATTGGTGTTACACTTTCGCTCCCCCTGACCCGAAGACCAGAGTTCGACGCTCCCAATTACTCTATGTGACATCCGCAGCACAACAACAACAGGTTATAGTCAAGCTTCATGGAGACTTCATTTCCCACTGAAAGGACGCGGCATATTCACCGCGCAGTGAGTTCACCGGATTCAAGATTGGGACAGTGGGGGAGTCGTTACGCCCTTCATGCAAGTCACCTATTAAGTGACGAGGTATTACGCTACCTAAAGAGAGTCAGAGTTACTCCCGCTCTTTGCTAGCGCTTTGTCCCGTTGAAACGGGGTTTCGCGTACTAGCGGTGAGCAGGCGTCACCCACTGTACTAAGCCTTACGGCTGTGCGGTGAGTTGTGTTTTTGATAAACAGTCGCTCCCCCTAGTTATTGCAATCTGCGCTTACTCAGCGCAGACATGGCTTTTAGAAAACATACGCCACTATTTTGCCGATTTCCCTAACCTTGATTCTTCCCACACCCCTTGGCCTTTTCAGCCAGCAGCACCTGTACTGGTTCTAGGTACGGATTAGCACGATCGTTGTTGATTCCCTTTTCACGGGCCCAAGAATTCGATCATTTTAGTTCATTTAGCCATTTCTCCTCATAATGAGACTCCATGGCCAGTTGCACTTCTTTACAGATCTATCCTCAGGCGTCAGAAATCAACCTTGTGTTACCACGCCTACGTACTAAGCGTCAGAATATTAACTGACTTCCCTTTTGAGCTAGAGTGATTGGCTTAGCTCTTAGGACCGACTAACTCCCCGCTGACAATCATTGCGAGGAAAACCTTGTGCTTCCGGGGTAATTGATTCTCACAATTATATGATATTACTTACACCAGGATTTTCTCTGCTACACAGTCCACTTGATCTCATGACCAAGCTTCTAGCCGTGTAGCACGCCCTCTTACTCGTCTCTCGACGATAGGGTCTCGGTACCTAGTTTAGCCCCGTCCATCTTCGGAGAGCAAAATCTCAATCGGTACGCTATGACGCGTTTTTTAAAGGATGGCTGCTTCTGAGCCTACCTCCCGACTGTCTACGATTTCGCCCTCGTTTGATGCACTTAACTAGGATTTAGGGACCTTAACCTTATTCACCGTCTTTACGGTCTCGGCGCACTAGCTTACCCAATGCGCCCGACTCCCGGGGTCTACGCAGCACATGCATTCGGAGTTTGACGGGAAAGTGGAGCCTTTCGGCTCCGTGCTTTCTAATCGGTCGCTCTACCGCATGTGCAAGCTCGCCCGGAGCTATCCTATAGATACTTCAGAGGGGACCCGCTATTGCCTTGTTCGATAGGTCTATCGCCCCTACCCGCAGCTCACCCAACAGGACATGCCATGACAGGTTGCAGGCCTCCACGATGCATCAACACCGCTTCGCCTTGGCCGCGCGTAGATCACAAAGGCTTCGGGTCGTAAATTAGTGACTTACGCACTTTCGTGCGCTGTACCTCATTGCTTGCGTACACTCGCTTTCACTTCGGCATAAAATGCCTTGCCACTAAAGTACACTCCCTGGCTCTTGCTTCAAGAAGAAGGATACGATACTGGTGACGCATGTCGCTTGCTTTTTTCAAAGCTTCGCTTCCATACGCTTCATTCCTTCCGCACCGTATCTTCTTGTAACCACCTAGTTTCAGATCTCTTTCACTCCCACGCGTGTGGGTGCTTTTCAGCTTTCGTTCGCACTACTTGTTCGCTATCGGTCTCTGGTCAATATTTAGGGTTGGAATTTAATGCTCCCATATTCGCTCGACGAATTAAGGCCGAACTACTCTATGCAACACAACCAATTGCTATCGCCTACGAGGCTGTCACTCTCTATGGCCGTTTTTTCCAAAACATTCGACTATGCAACAGGTCTAAAAGTTGCGCCACATCTCCGCCCCTTTTGCAAGGGGGGATTCGGTATGCCCTACGCCGCGTTCACTCGCGTTACTAGCGGTATCGCTATTGCTTTCTTCTCCTGCGGGTACTAAGATGTTTCAATTCCCCGCGTATGCTCACACCACTATTCATGGTGTACGATTCGGTAATCCTGGGTTCAAAGACTGACTTGCGTCTACCCCAGGCTTTTCGCAGCTTGCCACGACCTTCATCGCTACCAGAGCCAAGCCATCCACTAGGTGGCTTAAATTAACAAGCTCACTTCTCCTCAACTCAGTCGAATAACCATCGACGTCACAAATGCAAAATGGTTGGCATACCCTCTAGGTAATGTACATTTCATCAAGCAAAAAATCAGCTCTCGAGTACTTCCTCTAGAAGCTTAGCCGGCCATAAAGGCACCAGCATATACTATGTAGAACAAGGTTTATATAGGTTATTTCTCTTCTGTTTCTTCTTCTATTTGGTCACTAGCATCAGTCAATTTTCATTCTCATTGGAATTATATTCTGTTTTGTTAATCCAACGCTTTCGTACAGACGAACAACATACTTTTTGGGTGTCGAATTAAGGAAAACTTCGGTGGGGCGCAACTTCCTTATCTTAGGCATAAGCTCTTTCAGTAGCTTTCTTCCAATGCCTTTTTTCTGCTTTTCTGGGAGGACCGCCATCCTATGTATGGCAACCTGCCTTCCATCATAAGTGCCCATGACAGGTCCCTACTATCTTGCCATTTTCCTCTGCAACCAAGAACAAGCCTGGGGCCCTCTGGACAACACGCCTCAGAGCCTCCCTTGAGTCTATCGGCCTGCGCTCCTTTGAGAAGCAGCGTTTCCAGATCTGTGCTACTTCTGGATAATCAGAATCTACATATTTTCTAATCTGCATTTCATCTCACTTTCTTCAATTTGTTTGGCAGGCCAAAAAACGCTCGTAGCAACTCTCTCGTCCATGGAGCGAACTGCACGTCCTTCTCTCTCAGCATATGCAGAATCTTCGCAGCTGGAAGGTATTCAGCTCTGCTAACCTCTTTTGGATCCACTCTTACTCTACCCCCAAATCTAAGTTCGTAGAGATATGAGAGGGTATTGTATTCCGGAGTCGAGTAGTCTGCGACATATCTATCTAACAGCTTTGCTCCCTTACCTCTGATATCCAACTCCTCCCTTAGCCCCCTTCTTAGTGCTTTTATTGGTTCTTCGCCAGATAAGACGTGTTCTGATATGGAACAGTCGTAAGTGTTAGGGAATACGCTTTTTGTAGCTGAGCGAAGAGGCAATAGTATCTCGTTATTCTTGTTGAAAATTATGACATGCACCACTCGGTGCAATAGGCCATTTTGATGAACAACGCTTCTTAATACCTTACCTACAATCTCGTCTTTCTCGTTTACAACGTCGAGCATCTCGTCTCTCTTTCCTGCGCGCCTTAGTTTCATAGGAGAAATCCCTCAATTAGTGATATCGACCGATGGCTTTACGTCAAACTGGTTTATGTAACGGATAAAATTCATGCCCTCTTCGTAGTTTATCCCATAAACCCAGGTTTTGCTCTCGTCTTTCTCAACCTCTTCCCCTTGTATGCCGAAATGAAGCTTACAATAATGAAATCCGCGGTCTAGTTTAACCTCTGTTATCCTGTTATAGTTTATTATTTTTATCTTCCTGTAGTTCTTGACCGCGCTGTCCCTTATTATAATTATCCTGCGGTCAGTCGCATAGACATGAGCTGGTGATAAAAATTGCGCGCCGCCTAACTTATGCTCGAAGATCTCGACGCCTACCTTCTCATCTGGGGCTAAGACAGTTTGCAGTACTTTGTACTCTCGGGTGTTTGTGTTTACCATACAAACCTCATAGACGATCTGTATATCACTACTGCTGTTAGTTATTTATAAATAACTGGAGCCCTCTGGCTCCTGCTGAATTTTAGGAAAAGTTAAAATAAATGGGAAGAGGGAAGGCAGATGGGGATAGGGATTTAAGAACAAGTCCTTAATCTCTAAAAAACGCCAACCCTCTTTGGAATTACTATGATTAAACTGGTTTAAATATATGTTTCTTTTTTAAAAAATAAACAGAATTCTTTGTGGTTTTGTAAAAGATAGAGAGAGTTTAGAATAAAAACTCATGGTTGGATATGGTATTATGATAGATGTCCTCTCCAGGAAGATACTCAGGGAGCTATGCACCAACGCGAGGACAACATCGACTGAAATAGCTGGCAAGCTTGGCATCTCAAGATACACTGTAGTCAAGCATATCGAGACCCTGGAAAGAGAGCTTGGGTTATACTACACGATAGAGCCGAACTACAAGAACATAGGCTTTGACAACCTTCATGTGCTAAGGATCAGCTTTGACAAGAGGCCGATGCCAAACGAGATCGCGCTGATGTTCTTCAACAGCGGCATAGCCCAATTTGCCGCTACGACCAAAGGAGACTACGACATGCTTGTCTTTGCAACATGTCAAAGCCCAGTCGAATACCTGAAATGGGAGACCGCGCTTGACATACAACTCTCGAAATATGGGGTATCGATAAGGTCCTCTGAAATAAGCGTCATGCACCTTGGTTTTATACCCCTCACGGACAAGGGGATAGACAAGATAGAGATTGATCCGATATACAAAAAGATAATGCTGCAGCTAAACAAGAATTCTAGGATAAGCATCAGGGAGTTAGGAAGAAGCACGGGGATGAGCGAAAATCTCGCCAGATACTATCTGAAAAAGATGGAGGGAGAAAACGTAATAAAGAGGTACACGACCCTCGTAACAAAGTCTCCTTTGAAGCACATAATAACCTTCTTCGTCAGTTACACGATAAGAGAGGGAGTCATAGACAGGATTAACAAGGAAAGAAGGACGATGTACTGGAAGGAGACCCCCGAGTTTCCGGTTGTTAGTGAGTTCCCAATAATGTGGTCTGTAAGCGGCAGCGACAGATCCTTTACCGCAGCGTGCTACGGCGACTATAAAGAGGGTATGCGCAATAGTGTGAAGGCACATTTGCTTGCCTACAAGGAGGACTCTCCAAAAGCGGAGGTGGGCGTCATAGACAAGGTGATAGTCGGTATGATGCCGATAAGGAACATCGACATGAAAGCGAGCTACAACACTGTCTTGTGGCCGTCAGAGGTCAAGTAGCGCCATTAAACTTGTATATGTTGTAAAGGCTCTTTTCTACAGGTTCTGGATCCCCAACTCCTACTACAAGAAGATCCTGATCACCGTACCCCATTATGTCCTTAATGAAAGCAATCTCTTCATTAAGCGGCGGCTTGACGTTTTGCATCTTGTTTGTAAATATTATACAATTCTTCGCTGCCTTGTTCTCTTCTTCTACTATCTTGTGGTGCGCGGCAAGCTGATCAGCACCCTCAATCCTCTTGCAGAATGCGAGCGCCCTTCCGCTTCCTTTCAAGACGTCATATATCATCGCGTTCTCCGTATTCGCGAAAGCGCTGCTTACGTCGTACAACAGGAAGCCAGGCCTTTTCGATTTATCTTTGTTTTTGCTTAGGTATGTGGTGGTCTTTGGTGCAAGTCTTTGTATAACCACCCCGATGACTACGCTCACTGCTATCACTATATAGTATGGCTCAATTGGCTCTCCGAGAAGCGCATAACCAAGCATCATGGTAACGAAAGGTGCTGAGATCAGCACGTTGCCGAGAAGCGAAGTCTTTACGGTCCTCAAGGTAACAACGAAGAAGAACGTGAGCATGACGTTTTGCACCACACCAAGGAAGGCTATTGCGTACAGTGTGGTCGTTGAGAGGCCTGATAGCTGTATCGCATGGAAGTAAAAAGTTAAAGGCAGAAATATGGCAAACGAAATCACGTTATATGCGAACAGTGAGCTGTACATCTCGTAGTTGTAGCGCTTCTGCACCGCACTCGCTATCGCGTCTCCGAAAGCGCCAAGCAGAAGGAGCACCACGAACGGAATAGCCACCAGCGGTATGCTTATTGATGTATTGCCAATCAAAGTTGCGAAGAGCCCAGAGAATCCAACTAGCACCGCCAGCGCGTCCCATCTGGTTATCTTCTCTCTTATTATGAAAGGAGCTATCGCTATCAGCATCAGTGGCCATGTCCTGTACACGATCCCAATCATTGCGGCACTAACGTAGTGTGCAGCGTAGCTGAGTGTAAAGGACAGGAATGTGAATGTTAAAATCCCAACTATCGCCATCGCGGCAAACTGCCTTGGTTTGGTGAAGTATTCGACCACGTTCTTCTGCTTGCCCTTCACTAGCACCAAAACTCCAGAGAACACCGTGCCTGTCAGAGACACAAAGAAGAGCAGCTCTAATGCGGATATGCCGCTTGCGAACTTGTACGCTATCGGCGTGCTTGAAGCTAACAATAGCGTCGCTATCATCAATATATAACCATAAAGACGAATCTTCACACTACTCATTTTGTTTATAATCTTCTTAAACCCATCCAAAATTTGAAAAATATTAATAAAATTTTTATATTTTGTAAAATATGCAATCAACCACAAAACATGACAGACGGGCTATCAAAAGAAGCTTTCGGTGGTATTTAAATCTTTAATCCTATATGAATTATATTATCTACAGCAGCGTGCTGGAGCCTAAAACTGATCTACTATGAAAATTAAAAATGCACCAAAGGTAATCGGTCTCATACCTGACGGCAACAGAAGGTGGTCAAAAAGGAACAGCCTTTCACTCCTAAACGGGTACCAACTCGGTGTGCAGAAGTTCATAGACTTCAGCAAATGGTGCCTGGATTATGGCGTGCAAAACATCAACGTGTGGGCTTTCTCAACTGAGAACTTCAAGAGGGACAGAATAGAGATAAATATGCTTTTCAACCTCTACAAGAAAGCTGCAAGCGACCCCGGGATCCTAAATCAGTTGACCGATCTCAACACAAAGTTCAGGATCATAGGAAACACGAGACTTCTCCCAGCAGGACTCTACTCGACTCTTCACACACTTGAAAACAAGACCTCCAAAAACACTTCTGGAGTGATAAACATGCTAATAGGGTACGGCGGAAGGGATGACGTTATGCATGCAGCAAAGGAGTATGCAAAGAGGGTGCTAAAAATGGGAAGGCTGTATGACCTGAGCAGCAGCACCTTCAAAAAACTCTTAATATCCTCTTCAGTGCCTGACGTCGACCTCGTAATCAGGACGTCTAGCGAGGAAAGATTATCCGATTTCCTACCATGGCAAATAGGGTATGCGGAGTTCTATTTCTCAGACAAACTATGGCCAGATTTCACTAGGAACGACTTGAGAAAGGCGGTGTTCGACTATAGTAAGAGACAAAGAAGGTTCGGAAAATAAAGTGTTTCTATGCCTGATGAGAAAAGGGATTTATTTCACTATACTAACTATTTTGCAAGCGAGGCACCGGAGCTTGGCCTGCAGTCAATTGTATTGCTGCTGATGGGTGTGTTCACCGGGGTGATATCCACTGCTTTCGTGCACCATTCGATACTGATCTCCAACTTCGATCAGTTAATAGTCTACGGTGCTAGCTCTGGACTGCTTGTTGTAAGTCTACCCGCCGTACTCGCAGCTGGTATGATAAAGCTGCTGAAGACGAACATAAAGATGAAGCATCTCATGTTCGCGACGCTTGTGAGTGTGCTCATCTACTCCCTTTTCATAATAATAGCAAGTGCGTTCTTCAGCACATTCGGCAACGCCACGATCTCATATGTCATCCTGCTGCTCGGCAACGCGAGCATATACAGCTACTGGCTCGTGATAGGGAAGTTCATAATACAAAGAAGGGGCGGCGTCTTCATACCACTTATCCAACCTACTCTTAACATTCTTTTCTACATCCCAATAGATCGCTACATACTCAATATAACCCTCCCAGTATCTACAGTGCTGATAAAGCTCTACGCTGGCATGGCAATCTTCCTTGTCATGGGTTACGTATTCCTTTACATGGTAGACAGACCGTTCAAGAAACTAGTGAACGTGAGTGGAGTCAGGGTATTCACGATAATGATCAACCAGTGGCTCTACGACATAACGCCAGCAGGCAGCGATAGCATGAGCTTCGGTGAGAAGAAGAACATAAGCGTTGACGTGCTCGCCATGAGGAATAAGGCGGGCAAATACAAGGCAATCTTCATCAACCCAGACATTCACTACGGCCCGTTCTCCGGCTTCGGTGGCGGAATAGCCACAGAACACATTGCAGACTTCATTCACAACAAGTACAAGACCAACGCGATAATGCTTCACGGCCCAGTTAACATAGCGCACAACCCAGTCAGCAGTTCACAAGTTTACAAGCTCTCAAAGAATATAGCCAATTACATAGACTCCTTGAAGTCCAGCCAATTCACCCCAGCATCTGGCGCCATATACAGAGGCGCAAATGGCCCGTGCAAAGCAATAAACCTTAACATAAACGGAATGAACATTATAACACTAACGAAGGCCCCACTTGTCACCGAAGACATACACTACGATGTTGGGGACTACTTCAAGAGAATTGTGCTGAAAAGGAATCCAAATTCGATTATCATAGACGCCCACAACTCGAGGTTTGAATCAGCCAGCGAAGATGAACTGAGAGGCGTATACTCTGGCAGCAAGTATGTGCTGATGTATCAGAATGTAATAAAGAGTGTTATGCCAGATGGCAAGAGAATGAAAAAGCTCAAGTTTGGATCTTCTCAGCAGAAGATAAGTGGATTGCTCAACAATCCAAAGGACATGGGAAAAGGCTACGCTTCTTTTTGCATATTTGAGTTTGGCGGGAAGAGGTTTGGCATGCTTTATTTCGATGCTAACAACATGCTTCCTGGCTTAAGGAACGAGATAATAAATTATGTGAAAAGGAAGCACAAGATGCAGATTGAGGTCTACACAACAGACACACATTCAGTGAACTCAATAGCCCTGCCTAGCAGCAATGTGCTTGGAAGGTACACAACCACAGCAAAGCTCCTTCCAATAGTGGACGCCCTGGTGAACGTCGCGCAGCACAATCTAGAAAATGTTAACTTCTACAACGGTTCCTTCGTGGTAAAGGACTTCAGAGTATGGGGAGAGAATGCAGAAAGGGACATAACGAAGGCGAGCAAGGAAATGATCAGGACACTCAAGCACATCGCGCCATTCGTAATATCAGCAGGGTTTATAATTGCAGCTTGGATTATATACGCAGCATGAGGTGTTCTCACGATACAACTTCTCACCCCACTGCTTTGTTTCATCGCATTCACCATGCTGCTCTACAGGTTCGCGAAGAGCAATAAGTCCAGCGAGCTGCTCCCTCTTGTTGGCTTCATGCTTATTGGCTTAGTCGCATCCGTATATCAAGGCGCGAATCCTGCACTCTTCATCTCCATAATCGTAGTATTCGATAGTGTGGCATTCACTTACGGATCGAATGACGGTCCTACAGCGATTGTGCTAGGCTTTTTCTACTTCCTGCTTTGCCTGCTGACGCTCCCAATTGCAATTGTAGCTCAGGCAATGCTCTTCGGCATGCTCTCTGAAACTAAGAGCCTCTACTCTGGCAGACCAGGCAAGACTGACAGGCGCCTCGAGACCAGTAGAGACATATTTCAGATACTGCTTGGCCTGGTGATAATCTCTCTATTCTACTTAACCACCAAATTGGACGCAGAGATCTTTGCAATCCTTCTGATTCTTTTGGGTTATCTAGTTGTGGATTACGTCCATGTTGCAAAGAAGGGGAAACTATCGAAGAAGATGATGGAGTACGAACGGGAATACACCAAATTCGGAGAAGGTGCGATCTTCCTTGCGCTTGGCACCCTCATGGTTATCGGCTTCCTAAGCAACAGCGCCTACATAGTGACAATCCTCATCGCGATATTCATCGCAGATTCCCTTGCAACCATCGCTGGAGTGAACTTCAGTTCACCTAAGTTGCCCTATAACAATGGCAAGAGCATATTGGGGCTTGTTGTGTATTTTATCGCAGTCTCTGCAATCGGATACTTCTTCGTGGGCAAGGTAGTATTCGTTATTGCTCTGCTTGGCGCCATAGTAGAGAGCCTTCCAATAAAGGTAGATGACAACTTTAGCGTCCCATTAGTCTTAGTGATCTTAACTCGTATTCTTACATCTTAAAACAAAAACAGGATTAATCTATAAATAGGATCCAAAGCAATTAAGATTATGAAATTTTTATCAGCAATAAAGATCAGAAAAAGCGCGATTGAAACTGCATGCGAACAGCTCGCAAAGGCGCTTGTAGCTGAAGGATACGAAGACGTAAAGACAGTCGAGAATAAATTCCACGAAGGTCTAGTGCGTCTAGTGCACGCAGAGATCCCTCTTTACATACAAGTGCCTAAAGAAGGCGAAAGACTTGACTTATACCTTGAAGGTCACTCTAAAAGGTACTTTTCAATAAAAGAGGTCTTTAGAAAGAATGGTCTATTCACTAATTCGCAAGACAAGAAAGAAGAGTTCATACTCACTACTCTTGGTGTTCGTCTTTTCGGAATAGAAGGGGCGGCTCGCTTGGTATAATATACGATAAAGATGTTAGCGGTTTTGGCTATTGCAGCGAGGAAGAGATCGAAGCGAGAGTTGGGACCTTCAATACGCTACATAATAGGCTCTCCTTGTTCATAGAAGGGGAAAAGGTTCCTACACAACTACAGAATCTTATCCAAGTAATTAGGGAAATAAGCGCGATATCAAGAGCTGCAAAAGCTGAGGTCCTTAAGAAATCAGACGCATATCAGGCGCCTGTGCTGAGATAAGTTAACTATACTCTTCTTCCCCTTCTGCCCCCAGGCCTCTTTGTCGTGTCCGTAGGCATCGGTGTGGCGTCCTCTATGCTTCCTATCCTGAAACCGCTCCTTGCAAGCGCCCTTACAACAGCCTGAGCACCAGCTCCTGGCGTCTTCGCGCCGTGCCCTCCAGGGGCCCTTATCTTAATGTTTATGTGGGTTACTCCCTTCTCTATTGCCTTCGTTGCCACCTTGTAGGCAGCCTGCATCGCAGCATAGGGTGTTCCCTCTTCATGATCAGCATCAACAACCATCCCACCGCTCCCCACAGCTATAGTTTCGGCTCCAGAAAGGTCCGTAAGCGTGATTATGGTATCGTTCTTGGAAGCGTAGATGTGCGCAACGCCCCATCTGGTTCCCTTCGGCTTGAACTTCGCAGTCGCTGCAGCGACTTCAGCCTCAAGTTCAGCACCACTCTTCTTTACCTTCTTCTCTTCTGCTTTTGCCTGCTCTGGCTGTTTCTTTGGTGCCGTTTTCTCTTTCTTTCCTGCCATAAATATCACTCCTTCTTAACTTCTACCTGTTGTTCTCCACCTTCTGCCCTTGCTGCCTCTTGCTTCGGTGCAACCGGCTGTGGGCTTGAGAGATTTATTGGCTTATAGAAACCAATCTTATTCTCTTCCGAAGCCGCAACCAGGTATCCCGGCGATTTTACCCTCCTTCCGTTTATCGATATGAACCCATGCGTTATTAGCTGCCTTGCCTGCCCCATGCTCTTTGCCAGACCTTTGTTCACGACTATAGTTTGCAGCCTCCTTTTCAATATAGAATCAAGGTCGATAATCAGAAGATCATCAAGCGTTGCGTTGGTTCCAACGATGCTGTATCTCGCGAGTCTTGTTATTATCTCCTTTCCTACCTGTTCGCTCGCCCTACCAGATAGAACCTCTCTTACGTTTCTCCTTATTCTTCTCAGCTCACTCTCTGCAATCCATACCTCCTTTAGGTTCCTTAGGCCATAATTCTCAATAAGCTTGTGCTGCTCCTCTATCCTCTGTCTGTCCCACATGAGTGTCGGTTTGTCGTACTTCTTTCGCAGTTTCTTCGGCGTTCCCATTCGCTCACTTCTTCTCCTCTGCCGCTGGCTTTGCAGCAGCTGCAGCAGCACCTCCACCCTCCTTCGCTGGTGCCCTCGCGGCCTTCTCCGCAGCCTCTACAGTCTTCTTCATGACTCCGATTGTCTCGCCAGTTCTTCCAGTTGATCTGGTCTTCTGCCCCCTCACTTTCTGCCTGTACTGGTGCCTGAATCCGCGCCAGGTCTGGTTCCTTATGTCAGCTTCAATATCCTGTCTGGTTCTCACCAAAAGGTCGCTGCCCACAAGATGAATGTCTGTGTTGGTATCAAAGTCCCTTCTCCTGTTAAACATGAACGAAGGTATCCCCTCACTTCCTGGTGATTTTATTATTTTTTCTAAATCCGCTATTTGCTCTTCGCTAAGCGCTCCTATCCTAGAATCCCTGCTTATCTTGTAACGCTGCTCGGCGACAATAGCGATGGCGTTAGCGAGGTTCAGGCCTATCCCCTTGACCTGATTGAGCGCTTTCTGGATCTTGTAGCTGCCGCTGATGTCCTTTCCAGATATTCTGATTATGCTTGTCTCCTCCTTCTTCTGCGGGCTCGGCTGCTTCTCTTGCTTCTCTTGCTTCTCCTGTTTCTCTTGCTTTTCGTCTGCCATTAACACACTCAGAGCATTAGCGCTCACGGTTAGAAAATCTAACCTGAGAATATGTAGTATACATATGCCTCTCAGCAATTAAAAATCTTTTGGTAGAGCCAACGTTGTATGAAAAATAGGATTTTTCAAGATCTCATTTAATCAATATTTTCTAGCCAAAGGCGTAAGAGCCTCAAGCTCTTGCTGAACTACTCTCTCTGACTTCATCCCTGTAGAGTTGAGGAGCCGTTGGCCTAATGATGTATATCTTATCACACTCTGGGCCATATCCCATCTGCTGATCCAAAATGGTGGGAGGGTAGACATAAGCTGAGACTGCCTATTTAAGATAAAACCATCATCATGTTGATAAAGTAGTAGACGGTTCAGGAAGTTTCTTTTGGCTTCGATTAAATTTCCCTCCATGGGCCTATCCCATTTTACTTTCGCTCTCAATCCAGTTTTGTCTCTTATCTCCTTTGCAAAAGCTTCAGCTTCTGTTTTATTGTTAATAAAATTATAAACCGGGAGCTTGAAATATAAAAATCCAAGCTCTGCTCCTCGTTGTTTCCAAAGTTCTTTCAAATTAGGCATAAGTATCATATCCAGGTTGCTTTTTGCATTAATAAAGGTTGATTATATGTTTGTATATTGGCGCGCTTTTTTCACGAAGCTGTTAGACTATGAAAACTGTTTAACCGATACGCCAAGGTAGGGATTTGAACCCTAAAGGCCTTGCGGCCATGCGCTTGCAGGATAAAATTTCCAGGCGCACGCGTTACCAGATTCCGCCACCTTGGCACATATAATTTACTCTGAGCATTATTAAAATCCAATAGACTAAGTTCATTCGGAGTCCTTTTTCTCTGGCTTGACGGTTGGGAACAGTATAGTCTCTTTTAAAGAAGGAAGATCTGCAAGTATCATAACTATCCTATCTATACTCACTCCATATCCTGCAGTTGGCGGCATTCCGTACTCCATAGCCTCGATGAAGTCTTCGTCTATGGGAGGTGCTTCATAATCTCCTGCTTTTCTCTCTTTTTCCTGTTCTTCAAATTTCTTTTTCTGCTCAATGGGATCTGTAAGCTCAGAGTAGCAGTTCCCTAGCTCCTTTCCAATTATGAATAGCTCGAATCTCTCACTCAACTTCGGATTATCTCTCTTATCTTTTACAAGAGAGCACATGTAACCCGGGTAGTCCATAACAAAAGTGGGATCCCATAACTCTGGTTGCACATATTTGTCAAATAGGGCATCAGCAACGTGAACAGCATTCTTTATTGGTATGTCCAGCTTCTCCTTCTCAGCAATTCTCTTAGCGCTCTCATCTGTCATCGTGGAAATATCTATCCCAGATTTCTTCTTTACTTCATCTACAAGAAGCAATCTCTTGAATGGAGGTTTGAAGTTTAGCTTTCTTCCTTGATACATTACTTCGTAGCTACCAGTTATCTCTTTAGCCAGCCCACTGTATAGCTCCTCCAATAGTTTTGCATAGGTGTTATAGTCTCCGTAGGCTTCGTAGAACTCAACCATAGTGAACTCTGGGTTATGCGTCGCATCCACTGCTTCATTTCTGAAATCTTTTGCTATCTCATAGACCCGCTCAAAACCACCTATGATAAGTCTTTTCAGATAAAGCTCATCAGCTATCCTAAGGTACATCTGCGAGTCAAGAAAGTTATGGTGGGTAACAAAAGGTTTAGCCGTTCCTCCACCATATATTGGTTGCAAAATAGGAGTTTCTACCTCCAGATATCCGCGATCATTTAAGAAGCGCCTTATGTATTCGGTAACCCTTGCCCTTGTGATAAATATCCTTCTAGCCTCAGGATTCGTTATCAAATCTAAATACCTCTTCCTGTATCTAAGCTCGATATCTTTCAGCCCATGGAACTTTTCTGGAAGAAATCTAAGAGACTTGGCTAGCATTTTTAACTTCTTTACCTCGATACTTATCTCCCCTTTCTTTGTCTTTACAATCTTCCCTTCAGCGCCAACAAGGTCCCCTATATCCAACAGGTTCAGAACCTCTCCAGAATCATTATCAACCACATCTGATTTGAGCAAAAGCTGAATCTTTCCCGTGCCATCCAACAGATCTGCGAAGTACAATCCCCCCATTTTTCGCATTCCAACTATTCTTCCGGCGACGCTTGCCTCTTTGCCCTCCATCTTGCTGAAATGCTCCTTTATCTCCTCTGCGTGGTGCTTCTGGTCGTAGGAGTAAGGGTAAGGGTTCACCCCCATCTCTCGAAGCTTTTTCGCTTTCTCTAGCTTTATCTTGTCGAGCATCTGAGCACCAGTCAGTATATCATCTCAACTTAAGCAATAAAAATATGCCGTACTTATGGGCCCGGTGGGATTTGGACCCACGACTTGGAGGTTAAAAGCCTCTCACTCTGGCCAAGCTGAGTTACGGGCCCATGACAAAAACGCTTTGTCAGTCAATTATTGTACAGAAAATTATAAATATCGAGATTCGCATTAGATAATAGATCATCATGCCAAAAGGAGCTACCATAATTCAGAAGGCTATCGCAGAAGCCGTAGGAGCGTTTCTGTTTGTTTTTGTAGGTGCTGGAGCGGTCATCGCTACTCAGTTCATCTCATCCACATATCCCGCTTTACTCATAATAGCTCTTGCAAATGGCATCGGGCTTGCTTTGGCAGTCTCCATCGCGATGAACATCTCTGGAGGGCACATAAACCCAGCCGTGACGCTTGGCATGCTGTTCACACGCAGGATTTCTGCATATAACGCAGCAATCTACATAGTCGCACAGCTGATCGGTGCAATTATTGCAGGGCTGTTTCTTGTGGGGCTATATCCAACATCCGCTGGACTTGCGGTGCATTACGGCGCTCCGTCTCTGGGTGCGGGAGTTGGAGTGATACAAGGCATAATCTTTGAAGCAGTTATGACATTCATACTTGTTATTGCTGTTTTTGGCACAGCAGTCGACTCTAGGGCCCCTAAAATAGCCGGATTCGGAATCGGATTGGCTGTAACGGTTGACGTTTTGGCTGGAGGGCCCTTCACAGGAGCAGCAATGAACCCGGCAAGGGCGATGGGCCCTGCAATAGCCTCACTCTACTTAACTAATTGGTATGTTTACTGGATTGGACCGATAATTGGGGCAGTCGTAGCTGCACTTCTGTACAAATATTTAATACTCAAAGAATGATTTTATGATAAGCGCGATAGTAACATCGTTGAACAGAGATAACCTTCTTGCTACGCCCTCTTCAGCAGTCGAGCTTTCCGCTCTCGTTGGCAGGAGGGCAAGGTATGTTGATAAGGCTGGCAAGATATGGCCAGCTACAATAGTGGGTGAAGAGGACCCCTTCGTAGTGGTAAAATTCGATGAGTTTCCTTCTGGACTAGGCCAAGGCCAACTTCTTGACATAATGGAGGATGGCGATGATATAAACCAGGTTTGAATGCATGTATGAACACATAAAAGGAGAATTTCTCCAATTCAAGACGCGAGATGGCATTATTCTAGACGGTTTTCTTGTCAGGCCAAAAAATGCCAAGATATGCGTAATCCATGTGCATGGGTGGGGTTCTAATTTCTACCCGTGAACTTGCTTTAAAGTTAATCAAGGGGTTAAGCAAGAGGAAGACTGCAATCTTCACTATTAACACCAGAGGGCATGACAATCTCACAATTCTCACTAGAGCTGTTGGTGGTAAAAGGCTCAGAATTAGGGGCGGGACAGAAGTAGAGAAGTTTGAAGAAGCCGCGTTAGACATAGAAGGAGCAATAAGGTGCTTGAGAGAGACGGGGTTCAAGAGATTCGTGCTTAGCGGCCATAGCAGCGGCAGTCAGAAGATAACTTACTATCAGTTAAAGAAAAATGACAAGAGCGTCGTAGGGCTTGCTTTGATTGCTCCAGGAGACGATTATAATCAGTGGAAGGGTCGGATACTTCGCAAAAAATTCAGTGAAACTGTAAAAGAAGCAAAGAGGCTTGTTGCAAAAGGGAAAGGTTATATGCTCGATTTCACTGAAGACGCTACCCCCAATAGATTTTTGTCTGTTGCAGACCTTAGAAATATTGAAGCGCGGCTATTCAACTTCGATGGAGAACTTAAGGAATTTAGCAAGATTAAGACACCCTTGCTTGTAATCTTTGGGAGCAAGGATGAGGGTGCGATGAAGCCTGTGGAACAATACCTAAAGATACTAAAAAAGAAGTCAAATTCGAAAGTTTTCGAATCGCACATAATCAAGGGCGCTACGCACAGATTTTCTGGTCACCAGGATGAAGTTGCGGCAATCATCTCAAAATTTGTATCTAAATTAGACTAAAGTCTCTCTATTCGAAGGATATTTATATTGGACTTAGCACATATATTCGGTGTAATTTATGGAAGCATATTGCGTTAAATGCAAGCAGAAGAGAGAGATGAAAGACATGGAGCACGTTACCATGAAGAATGGAAGACCAGCTGCAACAGGAAAATGTCCGGTGTGCGGCACAAAGATGTTCAAGATAGGTGGCTAAGCGCCTTTCGCCAATTCCTCTTCAAGTTTGGCCTTATCCTCTTGGAATTGTGGAGAGGCAACGTATTGAAGGATCTCTATAAGCTCCCTTCCCTGAGTCCTACCCAAACCAGCGCAAGCCTGGTAAAGCGCTCCCTTAATCACATCGTCCATATCCTCTGGCAGAAAGCTGGCCCCATGCTTAATTTCCACTGGTTTTCCGGTTTTCTGATCGACGTATGCTATCACAAGCTCCTTGTTAGGGCCTATGTATACCCCATAATCCCCTCCAGAGTGCGTTGGTATTTTATATGAAAGATTCTCCTTTGTCTCGTAGTTAGCATCTAGCCGGGGTAGGGGAAAGGCCATCCAGCTATAAGTGAAAAGTGTCGAATTTCAGGTCCTTCGAAGCTCTCCGCATAGAATCCTTTTTTACGAAGAATCTCGGCAGCCCAACTGATTGTTTCAGCAGCCCCGTTTTCAAGTGTCTTTGGTTTTAGGCCCGTCTGGTCAATATATTTGAGGGCGGAGAAGAGGAATATCCCCTCCACGTCGCAGTCTCCAGCCACTCCCATCCTATCTACGTCATCTTCAGGCCTATACATTACCTTGTTTCCTAAAGGGTCCTTTGTTTCGTACGGTGTAAGATCCCTTTGGATTATCCTAAAGTCTCCGTTGCCGTCTCCTGTTATTGTGCTTGCTATAACCCTTCCGTCTGGCCTTTTCGTTTGCCAGACCGGTGCACCCCTGTCAAGGCCTCTTCCCATAGTAACTTCAATTGCTGCCCCAACAGTACCTGCAAATTCACCTACGCTTGAGAATCCAAACCTCTTGTAATCAAACAACTCCTCCTTACTTAGGAACAAACTTGATCTCAAGCCAGACAGAAGCAGAAAATCTTCGTTGTCCATTACCACTTCATGATCTCCATCCAATCTTTTTACCACATAACAGGCTTTTTCTCTGTTCCCCCAAGCTGCCTGCAGGGACTTTAGGAAAGCGCGCCTCTCCCCTTCAGGGATTGTATCAAACAACCCCCTCTTCCTCATATCCTGTATGCCTCCAACAACATCCTCTTCATAAGTGAAGCCTAAGACATCAAAATCGTGTTTGTCGTTAGTATCTTCTATTCTTCTCATCAAGCCTACATCAACTAGTTTTTGTCTCGCTTCTGGAGAAAGGATCCAATTAGACCTCATAAATGCCCCCATCATAAATTCTATTTGGAATTATATAAACGTTTGGCAGAAGTTTCACTTCTTTGCTCTGCTGTAGTCGTCCAGAAGTCTCACGTTGTCCTTCTCATTAAAGTGCCCGCGCGCTATCTCCAATATTATCGAATCCTTGAGCCCCTCCATCCTATGCTTCATCTTCTTTGTTATCAGTGTGGTATCCCCCTCTGATAATATCTTAGCCTTCCCATTTAGCGTAATTTTTATCTTTCCCTTCACAACTCTCCAGAACTCAGAGCGGTGGTCGTGGTACTGGTAACTTAGTCTATGCCCCTTATTCAGATAGATGAGCTTCACGGTACTCTGCTCGTTCAGGGTAAACCTTTCAAAATGTCCCCAAGGCCTCTCTTCATATATTGTTTTCATGCGGTCACTTTTTCTAGCAATTAATAAAACATAGCTGGTTCTTAGTTCTACCGTATATACTTGATAGCGCTCAAAAAAACACCTGCAGAAGCTAACATAAGGTTTTAGAATACATCGTTTTATATATAAGCATGGCAACCAAAAAGGTGAAGGTACCCCTAGATATGAGGCTCCACTGGGACTATGAAGAGCTGAAAAGAAAGATCACGCTGCTCTATACAATCTGGTTTGTCGCGCTCATCGGCGGCCTAAGCCTCATTATAGCAAGCGAGTTCCTAAACAACACACCGCTTAAATACTGGTCCATATTCATTGCAACCATGATATTTGTCAAGGTCGCTTATGATCTCAAGCTGCGCACAAAGGTTGCGTATCAGAACTACTATGACGAGCACAACCAGACTCCTCCAAAGGACTTCAACGTTCCTCCTCCACTCTAAATCTTCTCTTAAAAGGAGACGCTTATTAATGGGAAGCTGCAGTCAGAAGGCTATGGTATTGTGTTTGCAACAAACATGTCGCTAGTTAAGTTTGCAGTGTTGTCATTTCTGCCCAGAGTGCCCAAGGAGTAGATCTTCTCGATTGTTGCAAGCACCGAATAGTGTGTGTAAAGTATCGTGTTTTCTATGAAGCCCTGTTTGGCATCAGGCGAGACCATAATCATGATTGTATGGTTCGGAGCGTTATTTGGCTTTGCAGCATCCCATACTATGAAAATCACAGAATTCGCAAACTCTTTGCTATTTATTATCTCAGGCATAAATCCTCTTAGCCATTTATCCGTGCACTGCAATCTCGTTCCAGAAGGAGGGCATGTCGTTACGTTGTCAGCTGGTACAGTATGTCCGTTATCAGTTACATTAGGGGTTATGAAAGAAAACTGTGGTAGCTGGTTATTTGCAAGATCTTCATTTAACTGCGTTAATGGAATTATATTCTCGCATCTGGAGTAGTTGCTGATTATGTCTGAGAAGAATATGAAGGGATTAAGTTTTGTAACATAGCCAGGTCCGTCTCCAGGGTCGTTACTATTAAGAAAGCCGTTAGAGCACCATAATGTATTGCTGGCTGGCATGGACTCCATGTAAGCTTTCCAAGTTATGTTGTGCGCTGACATCAGGTCTACAAGGTTTGTGGAAGCTAGAGAACCCTCAGCTATGGTATTGTTCTTTACGTTCATGAAACTCCCAGCTATGATCGCGATATAATTTGGAAGCGATGGGTGCGTTATTCCAAAGTAATCTTCAGAGGTTGAGTAATTCGGTATTAGCACATTTCTTATGTAAGGATCTGGGCTGCTGTTGTTTAATAGATACGACCAGTTCTTGTTTTCCAGCATTATTAATATCACATGCTTTACAACAAATTTACTCTTTGCCGGATCCTTTAAAGAAAGATTTTTGACAGCTGATGAATTGTTCGACGTTTTTGTAATACCTACCGAAACATTATTCTTAGACTGGTCGTTTTTTGTGTTATTTGGCAAAGTTGTAGCTACCTTGTGAACTCTGGCATTTCCTACATTTCCCAAGAACCTTGGATAGAAGATACCCCCTAACGATACTATCAGTATTACCAATGTTAATACAAGATAAGATGGTCGCCTATTTCCCATATTAAATATGTATTTACCTCATATTAATCTAAAAACATTATCAGTTGTGATTTTCATTGCTCTTCTTTAAATTAATCTGAAAAACGCCCGAAGCAGCACCAGAGATAACACCTGTCTTCACAAAGAATATCATTTGATTTTCGGGTTTATCTATCTGGCTTAACTCTGCTCATTAACCACATAGATCCTAATATAACTAACGATCCGCACACTACTTCTGCAAGAGCCCAAAACCCAAGTCCCTTTATTTGCGCGAATACTCCACCTACAGCCAAAAGGGCAATACCCAAGTTAGAGTACATGCTATATCTCGCTATTTCTATATCTGCTTTTCCAGCCATACAATCGTTAATCTATTGAATTTTCTTGTATAAATATTAAATGTCTTTTAATGGGAGCTGAAATAAATCTAGAAGCGATAGCAGAAGGAGGTTTCTTCTTACCAATATTAACACTCGTAAATTCCATGTTAACCTATGTCTTCACACAGTTGATAAATGCACTTGCTAATGCCTTCCCTAAGACTATTCCTTCAATATCCTCAACAATGTCACTTCTGATCTTATTCTTCGGTATTGTAGTTGGATTAGCTGCCTTTGCTGATTATTTCAAGGATTTTGGTGAAGGATGGAAGTACCCAGGTAAGAGTTTGTTATACAGTGCATTTGGAATTGTTGGTTTGAGGTATTTTTGGACGCCATTATCTAATACGTACCCCAAAGAAATAGGCTCAGATGTGATCTGGTCAACTATCTTCACTATAGTAATACTTGTTTTTAGTTCGCTTCTAAGCATTTATAAACAAATGAGAACTTAAGATCTTCTTACAAGAGTGAAGCGTGTTTTTATTTCGATTCACCCACCGACGTATGACGTCGAAAATCGCCCGAAGCAGGGATCGGACCTGCAACCTACTGGTTAACAGCCAGTCGCTCTGCCATTGAGCTATTCGGGCAGCAATATTAGACTTTGAAAAATTTGAATGGTTCTGTGAGATTTATTATCTTCACATACATATAAGAATGATTTCCGAATTCGTTTGAAAAATCAAACTTATTGTTAACATAATCGTATCTGGCGAAGTTTGAACTTGTCTTGATGTTCAAAATAGCGTAATAAAATGTCCTTTTGTCGTCAGAAAGGCCTTCTATTATGTCAAACGCCCCGATTATGAAGCCTCCTTTGTATGGGAAAACGTAGGCGTGCTCTATGTACTCCCTTCGCATCGACCTCTTAAGCAATCCTTTTACCAGATCGTCTACTTTGTTCACCTTTATGATTACAACACTTTTTGCATCAACCTTTTTAGGCTCCTTGATTTTCGAGAGGTCTATGTCAAGCACGTTGATGTAGCAGCAGTCAGGCTCCTGCCTGTTTATAATTTCAACAAATTTTGCGCTCTCCTTTTCCTCTTGCCCATAATAATATCTTACCAGCTCTCCTGACTTCTCTACTTCATAATACAGCGCAATGGTCAAAGCATCTATGTCTTCATGCAGTGAAATCAGCCTGCGTTTTCCTTTGTATCTGCTTACCAACAGCTCGCTTGCTGTTGAGTCAAACCTACACGCAGATCTAGCCAAATCCTCGATGCTCTTGACTCTAACATACATCAGTTGCTTACTGCTTTCACCGTCCTTTTTCTTAGCCATTCATTCCCCTTTCAGCTCATTTAAAAATCGCAGTATAAACATATTTCGCGAAAAGCATCACCGCATAAACAGGTTCGTATATTATAGGGGACAGCAAAGCGCCTTCACCAACAGCGCCGTAGTCGTTCAGAAGGCTGGCCTGGGCTACTAGTTTTATGTTGTAAGCCTTTTGGAGCATCGGGCTTGTTGCCGAGCTCACTGTTAAGTTAAAATGATAAACTCCTGGCTGGTTGATGAGCACAGGATAAACAAATGTGCTTTGTGTGCCGTGGAGCGCAATCACCTCGTCAGAAACGTTCCATGCTGGCAGTCCAATCGCGTCTATTATGAACGGATCGTCAGATGCTCCAGTATTGTTTATGTTTACATAAAGGTTTGCAGGCTGTCCCACACCCACACTCAGGCTGGTGGGGGTCACGTTAGACTCAAAGACATTTGGAGTCACATTAACAAACACGTCAAACGTAAGGTTGCCCAACTTGGAATAATTACCGAAGTTTATCGCTCTTAGTACAAGTTCATATGTACCGTTAAGTGCGTTTGGGTCAGCAGTTATCTTTATTTTCATCGGGTCTTGGTATTTTGGAGAAGGTTGAGTTGACCATCCCTGCGGCTTCTGGACAGCCACAAGCGTGTCCCAGCCAAGATTGACTAAGGCACCACTTGCATTAGTAGTAGTAGCAGATGCGAGCACGTAAAAGCTCTCTCCAGGTCCCACTTTTCCGATATATATACTACCGTTGTCGTACAATCTCCCAGAAACAGGTCCTTCTATCTGTACGTAAGAGGCGTTTGCTGAAAAGAAAAGGGCTAGCAAGGCCAAGCAGCTAATTAGTAGGGTTACTCTTCTCATTCATACCAAAGATATAGAGCCGTTTAACTTTAAAAACTAATACGTTACTTCCTTTCCCTAATTGCACCCAAGACAGTGTTCAGATTTCTGGTCAAATCAGCTATGCTTCCAGTGTTATATACTACAAAATCCGCAATTTCTATCAGCTTCAACGCTCCATTTTTGCTCTCTCTTCTGTTTAGTATGTACGCTGTTTTCTCCTGCTCCTCCCTCTCCTTGAACTTATTCAGGTTACTCATGTTTTCATGATTTCTCCTGTACCTTACCCTTTCAAATCTGAGCTTCATCGGCGCTACAAGCGCTAACAAATAGACTCCCTTCAATTTATTTCTGAAAAGATCAAGCTCCTGTTTGCTTCTCAGTCCTGCTATTATCACATTATCTTTCCCACTTCTCCTTACTGCGCTGATTGTATTCCTTGCGAAAATCGTTTTCCCATACCTCCTGCGCATGTTTATCACGTAGCTTCTAATTTCGTTAGGATTGACATGCTCTTTGTTCATTCTCTGTCTTATCACATCCCCCATCTCAACGACCTTAAGCCCCTTTCTGCTTAGTATCTTCGCAGCCATCGTCTTCCCTGAACCCGGCAACCCTGCTATGCAAATTATCGTGCGGTCCATCATCTCACCCTGCTTCCTAAACCAACTTCTTTATCTACCTGTAAGAATTGATATTACGCCGTTGTCCTCCGCAGCAAGCATCATTCCATTTGAAACGTATCCTGCAATCTCCTTTGGGTCCAGGTTTGTCACACATATTATTAATTTCCCAATAAGTTCCTCTTTAGCATAGACTCCCTTTATGCCAGCAACTATGTTCCTCTGTCCAACCTCACTTCCCAAGTCGACAGTTATTTTATACATCGGTTTTCTTGTTCCTTCATGGTCTTCAACACTTATTATTTTTCCTACCCGCAGATCCAATTTTAGAAACTCGTCCAGGCTTACCATAAAATCTATTATTTTATTAGCAGATAGCGTATTTAATTCTAAGTGCATTACATGAGAACCTTCATAGCTGTCGAAGTACCCGAAGAGATAAGGGAAAAGATATACAGCGTGTCTAAAGACTTTTTATCTAATGGAGTCAGCGTGGAAAGCAAGGAGAAGCTGCACATAACGCTGCATTTCCTTGGAGAGGTTAACGAACAAAAGGTAGATCAGCTTGGTAAGGGGCTAAGAGAGACAATTAAGGCTAAACAATTCGAAATCTCCATGTGTGGTCTCGGTTACTTTGAACCAAAAATGCTTCGGGTGATCTTTGCAAAGGTGATCAAGGGAGAGGAAGAACTGGAATCGCTGCATAACCAGATGTTGGGTTTCTTGTTAAAAGAGGGCTTCAATGTCAAAAAGGAGTATGTGCCTCACGTTACGATAGCTAGAGTTAGGTCTCCTAGAGAAAGCCAGAGGCTTATTCAGCTCATCAATCAGAACGCGACTAAGGACTTCGGAAGCTTCACAGCAACGTCGATAAAATTAAAAAGCAGCAAACAGACGCAGAAAGGTCACGTTTATGAGGACCTACTTGAATTTGACCTTTGACTGCTTGCTCTTGAAATCCTCTTCCTTAATCTTGTTCGCAAGCTCTCCAGGTCTGTATATTCTATCCTCAAGAAGCACGTCGTAACTCATTCCTGTATTCAGATCTATGGCGATATGTCTTGTCAGGTTGCCAAAAAGGTCAACTTCTATCAGGCTGCCTTTGACCGCATTATAGAGCTCGTCAACAACCTTCATCAGGTTCGTGTTGCCGTTCTGCAAGCCTATGACCCGCATCTCTATCCTGGGTCTTCTTAGCTTTCCTATCATCGCCTTTATCTTGCCCAAATCCCCGCTGTCAAGCGGCCATGTCGCCCTAAGGAGGACCGCAGATCTTGAATTTATATCGTACAATGACGCCAGGAGATCAAAAGTAACGTCTCTCGCTATTATATATCTCCCATCCATCTCATCAAGCTGAAAAAAGCTGACACTGTTAAGATCTATGTTCTTACTTTTCATATCAATTGCTGACAAAGAGGTGGCTGGCCTGTTTAACGCGATCACCGAGGTCTTTGAGCTCAGCACAAGCCTACGAGTGCCAAACTCCTTTTTTACAAGTCTCTGCATTCTTAGCCTCCCAAAAATCCATCTAATTCCCGCGAATCTACTATTGCATAGCTATTTATATAGATTTAACGAAGATAAAATATATCTTACAGTTACCTTAGGTGTTATACTTGGGAAGCATTCCTAGAAAATGGAAGAAAAAGGGCAGAATGCGCTGGAAATGGGTAAAGAAAAGGAGGAAAAGAATAAAGAGAGCGCAAAAGCGTAGAGTAGGCGAACTTTGATAGCATCGGATAGGTGCCTTGATGCATTCTATTAGAATTACTTATTATGTGCACAGCACTAGCGAGTATAACGAACAGCACAAGCTTGGTGGATGGTACGACACGAAGCTTTCTAAGCTAGGAAAAAGGCAGTCCATAGAACTTCGAAGCCTTACAAAGAAGAAAAAGTTTGATGCTGTTTTCTCTTCAGACCTCTCAAGAGCTTATGACACCGCCAAAACCGCTTTCGGAAATCGATACAGGATAATCAGAGATAGAAGATTAAGGGAGTGCAATTATGGGAAGATGGCGGGAATGGATTCATCCTTAGTCGATAAGCCTAAGGGGCGCTTCAAATGGCTGAATAAAAAGTTTCCAAATGGCGAGAGTTACAAAAACGTGGAAAAGAGAATTAGGAGTTTCATCCACTACTTAAAGAAAAATTATGATGGGAAGAGCATCGCAATCATTGCTCACCAAGCTCCCCAACTTTCTTTTGAGGTACTATTAAATCATAAGACCTGGAAGCAGGCGATCGAGACAGACTGGAGGCGCAAAGGGCATGCTGGTTGGAGGCCCGGCTGGAACTATTTGATAAAGTAATTACGCTAACGTCCTTATCTGGTACCTGCCTCTCTTCTCTATGTCTGCAAGCCTATTCACTATCATCTTCGAGTCTTTAGATTTCTCAGCGTAAGCCTTGAGGAAATTTGCGTAAGTTTTCTTACTTATCGATCTTTTCATTAACAGCAGATCTATTGCCTTGTCCTCGATGCTTTTCGTTACGTCTGCCAATCCAAAGTCGATCACAACCACCTTACCATTCGATACGATTATATTTGCAGGGGTGAAGTCTCCATGAACAATGTCGTTGTTGTGCATTATAGCAAGCTGGAGACCCATCTTTCTATAGAAAGATGGCGGAACCTTCGAGTCTTTAAGCAGTTTTCCCTTGATAATTCCCATATATATGGAATATCTCCCTGCCGCAAAGATCTCTGGAGAGTTAACTCCAATTCCCTTGAGCATACCCATTATCTTTGCCTCCTTCTTCGTCCTCATCTCCCTGAACTCGGTGTCTATCTCTTTTATCTTGTACCTCTTCTCAAACCTGTGCTTTATCAGCATTCTCTCCCCGAAAACGTTCGTCAGAAAGATTTTTGCTTCAGCACCTTCGTTTACTATCTTCAAACCAACACCTAGGCGACCTCCGCCCTATCTATTCTGTATCTCTGCTCTACTCCGCAATCCTCAAGCCTTGAATCCATCCCTTTCTTGAGCATGCACTCAGCAACCCACGCTATCATTGCTCCATTATCAGCATTATACTCGTTAGGAGCACAGCCGTACTTCGCCTTATGCTCTCTTGCCATCTCTTTTAGCATCTCCTTCAGCCTTTCGCTCTGTGCAACCCCCCCACACATAGCCACCTCTTTGCTGTTTGTAAGCAATAACGCCCTTTCTGTTGCCTCGCAGAGCATCGAGTATGCGACTTCCTGTATCGAATAGCATAAATCCTCCTTCTTTTCCTTACCTATTAGCTTTACTGCACTGGTTTGCAAGCCTGTGAACGAGAAATCCATCCCCTTGACCGTGTACGGTAGGCGTACGTACTTCCCCTCCTTAGCTAATCTTGCAACACTTGATCCCCACGAAGGTATAAGTTTGAGCTCCCTTGCAAAAGCGTCAAGCATGTTCCCGACCCCTATGTCAAAGGTCTCCCCCAATATGGCCCAATGCTTGAAAGGTTCCTTTTTCAACTTTAGTATTTGCGAATTTCCCCCGCTTACGTAAAGCATTATTGGATCTTTGAGTCCCGTAAGCCCCCTGGTGACCTCAGCATGCCCTACCGCATGGTTAACCTGCGCTATTTTCACATTAAGCTTTTTCGCAAGCGTCTTCGCAGTAAGCTCACCAACCTGCAGACAAGGCCCCATCCCAGGACCTCTCGTATACCCTACTCCCTCAATGTCTCTCAATTCTATTCCAGCGGCATCAAGTGCCTGTCTAACTGTTGAACTAGCGTTCTTCACATGGGTTTCAGCCACTTTTGAAGGAATAAGCCCTTTGTTACCGATTTTGTACATGCTCTTCACGTTCGCAAGCACCTTTCCATTATCCACAATACCAACTCCGAACGTGTGTGCGCTGCTCTCTATCCCAATTACTAGCATTTTATCTCCAGTTAAATACAAACGCTGGGTACGAGAATCGAACTCGTAGAGGCCTTTCGACCGAACAGGTTAGCAACCTGCCGCCCTACCATTAGGCGAACCCAGCACAAATTACATCTGCTTGTATTTCTTAAATATCTTCACTATTTTCTTGTTATGGCTCCATTTTGCATCTTCGACAGAATAAATCCGTGAGCATTTATTATGTCTGCCTTTGCGCCATGTTTCAAAAGAATCTCTGCAATTTCTGGTCTGTTATCATAAACCGCAAACTCCAAAGGGGTATAGCCATCTATGTTCTGCGAATTTATATTAGCTCCTGCCTTGATTAATATTTTTACTATCTCTGCGTGTCCTTTTCTCACCGCCAAATGAAGCGGTGTGTTTCCTACTGAGTTCCTTGCTTTAACATTTCTCCTATTTCTTGCAAGCTTCAGTGCTATGGTTCTTTTGCCCATAGCTGCCGCTTTGTGCAACTTCGTGTTACCTATCTTATCAACAAAATTTTTCATTCAATACACACTAAAGTACAGCAGCGGCTGGAATTGCAGAGCAGACGCAAGCGGGTGATCTAGACTTCAACTCAGCCCTGTATCTCCAGAGCATAGCCATTTTTACGCCTGGAGCAAAAGCTCTTCGGCTATATAATTAGGGTTGCTCCTTCCGGCCTGGCCCAGTTCATATATACGACCACCACTAGAGGCAAGGCGTCGACGTTTCCGCCTAGGCCCTGAATGCATCTACAGTACTCCATCAGCATGCGGCCCGCCAAAGGGGATTTGCGGTAAGGGAAACCCCTAGCTTCCCAGCCTTACTGCTGCAGTATAGATATGGCAATCAGGATTTAAGTATTGATGCTTTAAGCGTTTTTGAATAAAATTAGTCCTTAATCAGCTTGTTTTTAATCAAATAATCTTTTACTATTTTGAACATTAATTCATGTCCCTTGGTGTTTGGGTGCAACCATCATAAAGAAGTTTCTTGTAGTTTAACTTACGAAACTCTTCAAACATATCAATGAACATTACCTTTTGCGTTTGGCATATCATTCTAAGTAAGCTGTTGTAATATTGTGCATCAAAATTTTTGTAGCATTCTTTTTCTTTCTTCCCCCAAGGCACAGGATTTGTATGTATGTCGTCAACAGGGAGCAACCCAATAAAAATAATCTTTTTGGTGTAAACTCTTGATTTTTCTATCAACCATTCAATGTTCTCTCTAAATTTATCTTTTTCGACCCTAAATCTTTTTTGAAGGTGACCTGCATCATTACTACCTACTTCAAAAATTATTATAGTTTCATCTCCGATATCTACTCTGCTATCAATTTCAGATTCAAATCTTTCTCTCACATTAGCGGTTGTCTCACCTGCTATACCAAGGTTGAATCCTTCCTCCCAAGAATCGGGATTCGAGGTCCATTTAGGACGAGACATTGTTCGCCTCGTCAAATATTCTCTCAATTTTTCGACCCAACCTCCTTTAGGATCCCATGCCCCGTAAGCCATACTGTCTCCAAAAACTAAGATATGCAAGGCATCACTTATCAAATAAGGACATATAGTTTATTAATCATTAAAGTCGGCATATAAAAGATGTTTAATCATATGCAAAGCCTGCTTTTCTTAACTGTCAGAAATTTTTAAAATTGCATTTAGCGCCTCTGGTAACTTTATTACCCCAGATTCCCCATTCATATGTAATTTATTATGCACAATTATTATCTCAGCACCTAATTCTTTTTTGAATATTTTTCCAACCCCTATCGGTACATAAGGATCATTATCTGATAGTATCGCTGTAAATTTTCTAGCACCATTCGCTATTCTTTCCCAATCTAATGGATTGGTTAACCAAGGTTCAACTATCTTTTTGTCCTCGTCTGTTTCAAATGCAGCCTTTCTCAAATTTATCCAACTCGCCACCAGAAGCGCCCCTCCAACTTTCTTATTGTATGAGAGCCCCTGTATATAACGAAGTACGGTTTGTCCACCTATACTGTGTCCTATAAGATAAGTATCATCATCAACATATCGAACAATTTTTTTAAGATGCCCTACCCAAGTATTTATTCGCGGGTAACTAGGATTTGGCATGTCTGGCACTTTTACCTTAAAATCACGTTTTTCTAATTCCCTTTTGAGCCAAGGAAACCACGCCTCTTTAGGATATCCTTCCCAACCGTGGACTATAAAAGCCCTTTTCGTCATAATATGATTATAAATCGAATAATTTATTAATTAGTAAAGCGATTATTCATAGGTGTTAAATCTGGATTCTGAGTATGAAAAACTTTTGGACAGAGCATTTACGAAGTTGCCTAGTTTGTCTGCTGAAACCGTGGACTTCAAGATACCTGTAGCAGACACCATCATCCAGGGTACGAAGACGGTGATAAAGAACTTCTCCCAAATAGTGGATGTTGCAAGAAGGGACAAGAGCGAGATAGCAAAGTACCTTACTAAGGAGCTAGCAGCTCCCGTCAGTGTAGAAGACCCTAGATTGATAATAAGCGCAAAGGTTAACGCAGACGCGCTAAATTCTAAGATTAAAAAATACTTCGAGACTTACATAATCTGCAAGGAATGCCACAAGCCTGACACAAAAGTTGTATCCTACTCAAGAGGATTTCTTACGATAGTCTGCGAGGCTTGCGGAGCAAGATACACAATAAAACACTATTGAGGAATTAGATGGCTTACCAAAAAAAGAATGTTGTATATTCAACCCCCTTCCCCAGAGACAGTGAGGTAATCGGAAAGGTTACTAGGGCTTCTGGCGCCTCAAACTTCCTTGTATCATGCTCTGATGGGAATGAAAGAACATGTACTATTCCTGGAAGACTAAAGAGAAGATTCTGGATAAAAGAAGGCGATGTTGTTTTAGTTAAACCATGGGTTGTGCAGAGCAACGAGCGCGGAGATATAATATGGAGATACAGCCTGATGGACAAAGACAAGTTAATGGCGAAGGGCTTCAAGATCCCTTGAATCAAGGTCCCTTTTCAGCAGAGTGACTTCTCTCACTGCTATATCTCTTATGCTTTTTCTCCAAAGAAGCCTATCTTCCTCCACTCTAACTTGCTGCATGTGCTTAAACCCATCGACTAATCTAACAAACTCTTCTCTTTTCTTGGTGGCGTCTCTAACAAAGACGTAGCCATCGCAGAAACTCGGATAATCGAGTCCAAAATCTTCCTTTATCCAATTTGGATGCATGTCTGACATGTATTCCAGAATATATTTCTGGATGCCTTTTCTTCACTTCAACAAGTTTGCTAAAGTATTTAAGTATCTTAAGAAGTGGTTTATCCTTCTGCATCTTCCTAAGAGAATGATACTCAAAAACCATCATCCTATCTTCGTAATATAAATTGGTCGCGCAATCGAATGTTATTGATCTACCCGAGAGCCCCGCCATAAGAGTTATTGGTTCAACAAATACCCTCACGCCGTTGCTCAGTAATGCTTCTACAACAACCTTTTCAGAAAAGCTATGTAATTTATCAGAATCTCCTTCACCATAAAATTCTTGGTGTCCAGCATGTCTGACTATCCTTTTAACCAATCTCTCTCGTCCATCAGCAGAGCCTAAAACGTTAGAAGCAGTATCCTCATCCTTAGCTATTAGCTGTAAAGTGGCCGCGGGTCGCAACGCAGGCATAATTTATTCCCACAATTAAATTTAAATTACTCAATTATATTTTCTTTGTAGTAACGTATCTAAAAAGTTCTTCAGTATCCTCCCCTAAATCATACGTATCATTGAAATAATCGGTTATGTTTCTGATGTCTCTTTTTAGAAATTCTAAGCTGTTCGGGTGTTGCGTTATCACAGCCTGTCCGAAATCTATCATGTACGGCACGTCTCCCTTCATCAAGATATTGTATTCGCTTACGTCCGCATGCACGAGCTCGTTTTCGTACAGCTTCTTTATGTCGTTTATTATTGTCTTGAAGACCTTTTTAGGATCTTTAATTTCTATTTTCTTAAGCTGCGGTGCAACTTTTCCATCTACTCCTATGAATTCCATTGCAAGCACGTTTTCATAGAAAGAGTAAGCCTCCGGAGCGTGAACCTTTGCCATGCCGGCAATCTTCAGGTTTCCGAACTCCTTCTTGCACGATTCTGTAACTATCCAATTGATGTTTCTGTTTATCTTCGGGAATCTTGGATCTCCAAGCATGTACTCCGTCCTTTTGAAGAAGCTTGAAGTTTCAGTGCGGAAGATCTTAACAGCAACAAAATCCTCATTTAGGGCCTCCCCACCATATGCAAAGTATACATCGGCTTCTTTTCCAGTAGAAATCGGGAACTCAATGCTCGATATTATCCCCTTTGAGATCATCTTTCCGAGCCTTTGGAGCGTCCTATCATCAAAAACACCCTCGCGTATCTTTATTGCTTCCTTTAGCATGTAGTCGCTTCTTTTCGACTGTTTTCTCTTCCCAAGCCTTCGTGCCATTAAATTTAACCTTTTCTTTTTAGCACATAAATTTGTGCTTCTGCTGTTTTAGGATATTTAGTCTCTAATTTTTGAGCTAGATAATCAAACAACTGTTGGTGCAGTTCAATCATATGTCTCAGATATTTCTTATTTTCTGGTTTACCCCAGGTATTTCCAAAACCCAGATCTCCAACGAGTATCCCCAAAGTTCTTTCTAGAAGTAAGTAATAAATTTTTTGCTCAAAGTCCTTGTCCTTCTTAGTTATTGGAATTCGTTTATACACTTCAACCCAATCTTCAACATATTTCTTCAAATCTCCAAAAGAGTAACTGTTATCTCTTATTGCAAGAAGGCTGCGCCATACATTGTACGATAATTCGCTCCATTGCAACCTATACCCCCACAAAATATTCGAAAAAACTCTGTAGGTACCGTTGTGCAGCTTAAATACATGCTCGTTGGTAAGCTCCCTGTGCATGAAGGAGATCGGGAAGCCCCTGCCATATTTTGAGGCCAGATCGTAGAATCTAATAAGATAAGGTGCATAATCTTCAAGTTTTATCCTCTTTTCTAACTCAGCATTTCTCGCCCAATTGGAAACACCTTGAATTGTTGCTGCTAAAGTGTCTACTTTTGGTTCTCTAATCCAAGGACGAGTTATTGCTTTTGTTCTATATTCTTCGTAAAATCTACCCCACTCTAACATCTGTTTCTTGGTAGCAAATGGAAAGTTGTATATGTGTGGTGCATCTACATATTCTTCTACGATAAATCCGTACCCTCTTTCTGGCCTCCACTTCTCTTTTGCAAATATTCTAGGTGCATGCACTTTCTTGCTACGATTCTGTTTTTCAAATATCTCAATGATTTCTGTCTCTCCAGCCTCAAGTTTTAATCCTTGAAGCTTTAACACCGCAGGACCTTTTCTATACTCCCCTTTGTAGATTACGCTACCAGTAACCTGTTTTTTCTTAAAATAGTAAAGACCCCTAAATATCTCATCCTCTACTTTGAATCCGGTTCTTCTCAAAACTTCTGCAAGAACGCTCTCTTCATTATCTACCAACGCATTAGGCGCCTCTTTTTCTCCTATTGCAACCTGCTTGAATGTCTTCATTTCACCATCTAATTATATGATATAAAGGAATATATTTATTGAGAATTCAACTAATATTATGCAGGGGGCTAAGGTCATAATTGACAATAGGGAGAGGAACCTAGACATAATAGATGGGCTGCAGAACAGCGGCATTGAATTAGTTTTTGCACAGAATCCTGTTGGAGACTACATACTTTCAGATAGAGTGTGTGTTGAAAGGAAGACAACCTCAGATTTGGAAGGATCGATAATCAATTCAAGGCTCTTTGACCAGCTTGACAGGCTGAAAAACAGCTTTGAGAAGCCAATGGTGATAATAGAAAACAACGGAGAAGGCTACAGGCTTACGGGAAACGTCATTTTGGGTGCGATTCTTGCGGTTTATCTTGATTACGGGATACAGGTCATATGGTCCAGCGATGCGCTTGAAACCGCAGACATACTTGCAACAATCGCAAAGAGGGAGCAAGATGGAAAGCAAAGGGAACCAAGGCTTGTTGGATTAAAGAAAGCGCACTCAGAATATGAATGGCAGCTGCTAATCTTGAATTCCATACCCGGAGTGGGCACAAAGTTAGCTAAGAACATGCTTGCCAACTTCAAGAGCATAAAAAACATAGTAAATGCAGACACAAAGGAGCTCATGAAGGTCGAGAAGATAGGCAAAAAGAAGGCTGAGAGGATATTTGAGATACTTAACAGCGAGTACGAGAGCAATCTTTAGCTGAATTTCAGCTTCCAGTTCCTTCTAACCTTTATTTTATTGGAATTCATGAATTGGTGAGCCGCTTTTCTATCACTGCTGAACACTATGAAGTCCTTATGGTTTTTTATTCCAATCTTCCCTATTGCCTTGGTTATGTTCGATTCACCACTAACAAACAGGATCAGCTCCTTTTCCATGCTCTTGCTTCGCATTAGCTTATCCTGAAATCTTAAGGCTGAGTTAAGGTAAGCCTGCAGAATCCCTTCAATCACTTCCTTTTTATCATCAAATAGCTGAATGAAGTTCCTCTCGCTTGAATATTTAGCAGCAGAATCGACAAGATCTGCTACCGTTTTGCTTGAGCTACAGGTAAAACACGCATATCCGATCTTCTCGGGATTGAAAGGTAAAGGATCTGTCACATGCATCGCCATAGCAATTAATAAATTACTTTCCGAATATAACAATATAGGGCTTACTTATTTTAAGCCTATTTCTAAGTGATGGAATGAGCCAGTTTGGAGCGCAGTTACATACGAAGTCAGCAAGGAAGCTATCAGGCAGCGGAAAGCTTAAGGTGAGTGGTAGGAGCAGGAAAAGGTCTGAGGCTGGAGGGTACTTCATAGCGACCAAACTCGGTAGCGAGAATACAGCGAAGGTTGTGCGAAGGAGGGGTGGAAGCAGGATCATGAAGCTTCAGTATGCAGCGTACGCAAGCATCTTAACAAAGGACGGTTACAAAAAAGTCAAGATTAATGGTATAGCCGAGTCGAAGGACAACAGAAACTTCGCTAGGCTTAATATTATCACCAAGGGCGCTGTGATAGAAACTGAGCTTGGTAGGGCCGTTGTTACAAACAGGGCGGGAAGGGAAGGGAGCGTCAACGCAAGGCTTGTGCAGTGATTCTTGATGTCAGCTAGAATCTACACCTGCGACTCCTCAAAGAAGAGCGACTTACAAAAAATACTATCCTACGACCCTTATCTTGATACTAGCTTAATACCTTCCATGCCAAAAGAATGGGATGATCCAAAATATCTAAAGCAGCATCCAGAATTGGAACAGGAGATAACAGCGAAGAAAAAGCAGTCTGAAGAGGCAATCGCAAAGTTGAAAAATGACGAGATGGCAAACATAATATTTGCCAGGCAGGATTACAAGATAAAAGACGGTATTTCTTTGGATTTAGACAGAAACAAACTCTATCTTTATATAAGCGCTTCGGAAGAATTTTTAGAAAAAGCAGACAAGAAGCTAAAGGCAAGCGGTTTGGGTTTAGAGAGAGTAGATCTAGAGTTAGAAAAGAAGATAATAGAAGAAATAGAGGAGGAACAGGCGAAAGGGGAGAGTGGCTTCGGTTACATATTTGGCGGTTGATCTAAATGAATTTGCTCGGCATCGATGATGTATCAAAAGACCAGATCGATGAGATATTCCAAATAGCAGACGATATTAAAAAAGGGAAGAGCGAGATAAAGCTTAAAGAAGAAATCACAGCGGTGCTACTTTTTGAAGAGCCATCAACCAGAACCAGAATCTCTTTCGAAACCGCAGTAGATCAATTGGGCGGACACGGCATATATATAGATGAAATGACTTCACAGCTAGCAAGGGGGGAGTTGTGGGCAGATACGGCAAAGGTGCTCAGCGGCTATGCTGACATCTTAATCGTAAGGCTCTTCAGTCACGATGTCCTGCTCGAGATAGCCAAGCATGCCACAATTCCAGTTATAAATGCGCTAACAAACTTAGAGCACCCAACGCAGGCGCTCACAGACATGTATACAATAAAGCAGTACAAGAAAGATCTTCAGGAACTTAAGATTGCATACATTGGTGATATAGCAAGCAACACCGCAAACTCGCTCATGCTAGCTGCGACAAAGCTAGGCGTTGAAATTTCACTAGTTGGACCTCTCGAATGCCTGCCTAACAGCAAGTATCTTGCAAAGGCACGTGAATTCGGAATAGCAAAAGTCTACAACAACATAGAAGAGGGTGTAAGTGGTGCAGATGTGGTTTACACCGACTCTTTTGTAAGCATGGGAGAAGAGACTGACGCGGCGCGCAGAGAAAAGTTATTTGCACCTTATCAACTTAACGCAAGCGTCCTGGAGAATGCAGCCTCTGATGCAATAGTAATGCACTGCATGCCCGCACATAGAGGAGACGAGATAACATCCGAAGTCATGGATGGCCCGAAGAGCGTCATATTCGAGCAGGCGAGGAACAAGCAGCTATTGGCCAAGGCAATAATACTTTACTTAATTGGGGTAAGAGAAGGGTAATTAACCCCATACATCCGCGCTGATCCTTTCTGGCTTCATTCCAATCGATGCCAGCGCGTCCTTTTCTGCCTTTACGAAAGTTAGCGGTCCGCATATGTAGCACATTCTTTCTGCGATATCTGGCGCGTATTTTTGTATTAGTGCAGCATCTATATGTCCCGTTTGCCCGCTCCATCCATCTCCAAGAGCAGGCCTTGTAACGGTTACAGTCATCTTCATATTAAGGCTGTTCAGTAAGTCATTGAGTTCAGCATTCCGTATTATTTCGGTTGGGAATTTCACGCTGTACAACATGACAACATCTGTCTTTGCGCCAACGGTTTTCATGTGTCTAAGCATCGACATGAAAGGCGCGAGACCAGTGCCGCCGGCTATGAATAATACCTTACCGTCTTTAGTGGGATCGAACCTAAATTGGCCATTCGGTCCCTTCAATAGATATGGATCATCAACTTTGGCGTCTGCAAAGTGCGACCTGCCTATATGCTCTCCGTGAGTTGGCTCCTTTATTATGAAGAACTCCATGTTCTCCGAAGCGGGATCTGAGGCTATCGAGAACGCTCTTGCAACGTATTTCTTTCCATCAGCATCTAGCCCAGATATCATCATAAACATTCCAGGATCGAAGTATGATGACTTCCCGTCCTCAGGTCTGAATCTTATTACTAGCACCTCTGGCGTCTCGTCTATGCTTTCTGCTATGAAGTATTTCTTTTCAATAATTGGTATCTGATTTGCCATTTTCTCATTTGATTTATCTTCAAGTAACCTATATATATCTTAAAATAAGGATTCACTATGAATTCTATGAAACTCGACCAGCTCGACCTTAAAATCCTCAACTTACTGCAGGACAGCGAGATGCTGGCACCAAAGCTCACAAGGATCGCAAAAGCCCTCGGTTCTACTAATGCAACAGTCTACAGAAGGATAGAGGTGCTGAAGAGAGAAGGGATAATAATCGGACACACTACCAAGATCGACGCAAAGATGATAGGTAAGAACGTAGAGGCTTTTCTTTATCTTAGAATAGTGAAAAACCTCGATAAAAGTGAGATGGAGAAGCTGATGAAAAAAGTGTCAGATCTTGATGGAATCGAATCAGTTTATATTCCAATGAGCAACTGGAACTACGTCCTCAAGATAAGATGTGCAGACATGATTGAGCTTGACAAGTTCGTGCAGGATGAGCTCACCAAGCTACCTATCGAAGAGCTACAAATAGAGCTCATCTCAAAAACAATTAAAGAAGGCTACACTTCTATAGGAAACGTGAGCAAGAAATAATCTAATCCTCCGTAAGCCCCTCTACAGTTCTCTCAAACTTCTCTACTGATTTTATTATGTCTTTGAGCCTAGGGTTTATGCTGTAGCCAAGACCATAACCTCTATCAGTTCTTATATGGGTCGGCTGCAGTACGTTCAGCTGCATCGACAAGTCGCGCAGCGTTATAATAAGCGTCTTCCTTGTGAATTTCTTTCCAAGCATAGAATAAAGTTCTCTGGTAGTTCGTGGAGACTTTTCCATCAGGAGCTTGAGAACAGCATAATTAGGTCTACTTAGTAATTTTCTTACCTTCCAGATTTCATCTTTCTCCTTCTCCTTTCCTACCATAGTTATACATCTTCCATTAAGTTTTATAAATGCATCTTCTACCCCACAAATCAACGTAAATTTTGAATTATACTTACGTATAAGAAATATATTTAAATAAACTAATCATATTATACATGACCATATAAATATAAACATATATGTTAATGAAGTCGGTTACTATCATCTTTCTGCAAACAAAGGCTCGCTAACACTTAATAAGATGTAGAGATATGATTAAATATGGCCTTGGTAGTGTAATGGCTGCACAAAGGGCTGTGGACCCTTTAGACCGAGTCCGATTCCCGGCCAAGGCCTCTTTCTTAAAAAACGTTGACGCTGAACCATCTTATCGTTTTCTTGTAGAAACTAATGTAAGAACTAGAATTCTTCTTCACATCGCTTATGAATGCCTTGTATCTTGACTTCTCTTCAGCTGTAAGCTTGCCTTCCTTCACTATCTCCTGTTTCTTTCCATCCACTATCTGTGTTTCAGTCTTGCTGATTATCTCCTTCTTAACCATCGCGTACCACTCATCAAGGGTGTTTCCATGGGTCTTGACCATCTTAATGAAGTCCTTCATCTTTACCTTTCTCCTTCTACCCGTTCTGTCTTCTTCAACAGCAGGGATGAGAGCCGCTTTATCACATATCTCTCCTATATCGGCCTGCGAAAAGCCTATCGTAGCCCTTGCCAGTCTTCCAAAGTTTATCCTACCGAGAGGCATCTTTCTTGTATTGTATATGAATGCCTGCTTTCGTGTCTTATAATCAGGCGGAGGGATGTAAATCGCCTCACCGAATCTTCCACTTCTTTTCAGCGCAGGATCCATGTCCCATGGTTGGTTCGTGGCGCCTATCACGAAAATTCCTTCAGGATTCTTCTCCACACCATCCATCTCCTGCAGGAACTGGTTTACTGCCATTCGCATGTAGCTCTGCTGCTCCCCAGCCACCTTCCCTCTTCATACCGAGCGCATCCACCTCATCGAAGAAGACGATACAAGGAGTGTTCTTCCTCGCCTGCTCGAAGATCGCATGCATGTTCTTTTCAGTGTTGCCAGCATACATATCCACGATCTCGTTTATTCTTGCAATAATGACCTTTGATTTCGTTTCCCCACCTATGCGCATTCACAAAATATGTTTTTCCACAGCCTGGAGGACCGTAGAACAAAACGCCCAGACCCAGTTTCTTCCCATACGCTCTGAGCAGCTCCGGTTTCTTTATCGCAAGTATGATATTCTCGTAGATCAGCTTTTTCTCCTTGTCCATCCCCACCACATCCTTGAAGGTCATGTTCGACGTGTGCCACTTGACTTGCTTCAGCTGTCCTTCCTGGCTCACCGTGTCCTCGGTTATCGGCACCTTCGCTTTGCCTTCACTGTACACTTCCTGTATGTCATCTTGTTCTGCAGCTGCTCCATCCTGGCCTTTGCCTGCTCGTAATTTGGGTTCTTTGCAAGGGACTTCTCGTACCAGTCCATTGCCAAGTTGTAGTCCTTCTGGTATTCCGCAACTATGCCCATCACATAAGGCGCATCGTAGCTGTCCGGCTCTAATCGCATCACCACCTGCGCGTCGCTTATAGCCTCGTCGTACTTGTTAAGTATTGCGTATGCAAGCGCTCTGTTGAAGTACGCGCTGGCGTAGTTTGAGTCTATCCTTATAGCCTGAGTGTAGCTCTCTATTGCCTCATCAAACTTGTTCTCTTCAAACAGCGCTCCCGCTTTAGTGTACAGCTCCTTAGCCTGCGGGTTCTTTGGCTCGTACTTCTTTGGAGGTTGAGTTGGTTCTGCCATAAAATCATGAGAAAAGCTTCTTCTGGGATTCTCTACCCACTATATTATCCTTCTTATTCTTTTTAATGCTATCTAATAATTCGTTTAATCTCCCATCAACTTCTGAAATATTCTCGTTCTCCCTCGGCACGTTTCTGAAAGTGCAAGCCAAAAACTTGTCTGCAATACCTGTTGCTTCCTTGTTCAACTCCTTCAGCCTCTTGTCCTTTACCTTGTAGTTGTGGTTTAGCTGATTGACGACCAGCTCGCTATCAGAAAAAAGCTCAATTTCATTTCCACTTCCATATTGCTCTATCAGGATCTTAAGCGCAGCGATGATCGCAAGGTATTCGGCGACGTTGTTTGTCTTTATGCCGTTGTAGAAGCTCTTTTTCAGCACTACTCTACGCTTTACGTCCAATACGCGAAACCCGGAAGCACTCTTCCCAGGGTTACCCCTTGCCGCTCCATCCGTGTATACGTAAAATTTCATGTAAAACCAGTCCTATCTTAATAATTAGTAATAAATATCTATAACATCTTTAAAATACGTTTGATTCAATGCTTAGGCTGCAAAGTGCAATGGAGTATCTGACTACCTACGGTTGGGCTTTGCTAATAATGGGAATTGTTCTCGCTGCAATGTTCGCCTTAGGCGTATTCAACCCAGGTCAGTTTGCAGGCCAGGAATGCCTAGTCCCTGCAGGTTTCAGCTGCCTAAGCTATTTCATAGCAAACAATGGAGTTCTCACCCTTAATCTGCAGCAGTCCACCACTTCTGGACTGAACGTAACCGGATACAACTGCAGCACCAACTCGACAACCGTTAAGATTATACCTATCCCGCCAGCCAGCCAGGTGTACATGGCCATCGGGTCAAACTATACTTTCACCATGAAATGCTACCTAAGCTCCGGCGGAGTCGCCAACTCTCTTATCTCTGGTACGCTTTTCACTGGTTCTATCGGCATGAACTACACGGAGATGCAGACAGGATTTCCTCACACAATATATGGAAGAATAGCAGTCAAAGTATCTTAGGCATCAGACACTCACCCCTTTTATTATCTTATCAAAAAGCAGATTGTATGTAGATACACTCTTATTGATTCAAAACTTAAATAGGTTATTGTAGCTATTTTTACCCATTAACTGATTATAAATTGATTACGATGGCTAGAAGTAGAAAGTATTTAGTCCAGAAGAAGATTGAGCAGCTTAGGAAGACCAGGGAGATAGACGACATAGTAGAAAGAGGGAGGGTCGAAGAGCAGGCTCTGCTTGACAGCGCCGGAGAAACTAGACCTGCTGACGAATCTCACATAATAGATCTACTTACTAAGGCCCAGCAACAGAGCGACGAATCCTTTTCAGGAAATATGAGCTCTCAGCGAAAGTCTGTGAGGAAAAAAATACGTAAGAGCAGCAACAAGAAGAAGACAAAAAAGGCCAAAAAGTCAAGAAGATAACTTCTGCTTTGTGTTATCCCCTTTTCCTACAGAGAGCTTGACTCCAGAAACGTCCCTTGTTATCGTTATGTCAAGGTTATCACTCCCAAGCATCTTCCTAAGTTCGTCATACGTGTAATATCCTACTCCCTTTCCACTCTGCTTGCTCTTGAGTATCTCTGCCCTCTTCTCCATTATCGAACTCTTTTGTATCGAAGTGTATGAAAGCTTCAACCTTGGTCTGTCCGCAGCATATATGTCATCTATGCCTTTCTCTATTGGTTTGTACCCCTCGCTCTGATATATGAATAACACGACAGCGTTGAATTCTTCAGTTATTAGCTCGATCACATTTTTTACGTCATCCCTGTTTCCTGCTATCACGAAGTCGTCACTGTTCAGGAATCCTACAAAAACTTTCCCTCTATCTTTCACCTTGTCCTGCAGCAGCTGCGATATCAGGCGCAGTATCGTAATTCCAGAGTTCGCGCCAAATGAGCTCGCGAAGTCAGCAAACCCTTCTACTCTAAGCCTGCCTATCTCATATTCTCCACTGTCCTGTACTGCCTTTTCCAGCGCGGCAGATATTTTTTCTTCGTTAGGAAGATCGATAAGCGGATCGAACCTCTTCCCTTTCTTCTTCAGGAATATTGTTACCAAGCCCCTCAGTTCCTCTGGATCAAATGGCTTCTTTATGTAATAGTCCGCCCCGTACTTTATCCCCTTGAACCTATTGGAGGTCGCATCCATGGCGCTTACGATTATCACTATCGTGTTGCTTAATGTGGGATCTTTCTTAATAGTCTGACACACATCTAATCCGTCCATTCCGGGAAGCATCAGATCTAATATCATTAAGTCTGGTTTTATCTCCCTAGCCTTATTGACCGCATCAAGCCCATCATATACTTGGGTTATCTCAAATCCCTTGCCGACTGAGAGCGCCATGAGCTTGTTTATGTTCTTGTCATCTTCCACTATCAATATCTTCCTCAGATCATGGTCCTCCTCCAGAATGTAGTATGTGAGAATTCCACCACTCTTTCTTGAGGCTATGGTGTTTATCTTCTGCAGCTCGTCTAACCCTTTCTTCAGAAGGTCTTCACTTATCCCATTCGAAAATGAGTATTCAGCAAGGTCGTTGTAGGTTATCTGCTGCCTTTCATTTATCAAAGCAAGTAGTTCGGACTTGAAGTTCTCTACTTCGTCCATTTGATCGCCAATAGGCATGCTCATGGAAAGTATAATATGCTTTCGCTGATTTTGCTAGAAATATTATTAAATGTGTATACACACTTATACTGTAGCATAAAGTGAACTAATGACACAAGCAAATAAGGGCATGCCGACCAAAAAGCCGGGAATGAAGATAGGTTTAGTGCATATCATAATCGCGATTATAGCCATACTCATAATCTATTTTGTGGTTTCGAGCGTTTTTCTAAATCAGGTGCATCAGCTTGGTGCCCAGGAATCTTTCACAATCAACAAGAACAGTACCATATTCTACTCATTCCCAGACAACTCAACAACATATGCGATATTCCTGAAGAATTCATCGACTTCTAGCGCAACATTTTACATTAGCGGATTGCCTGTGTTCACAAAACCCATAGTAGCAATCACACTATCTGGCGGCGGTTCTGCAAATATAAGCAGCAAGGCTGGCAGCGTTGCAGACATACACATAACACTATTTTCCAGCACCAACTCACAGGCAACATTCAGTCTCACGCCGCTCCTTCAAGGCCTTGATGTAAAGGTCAGCGGTAACGTCAATGTAATTAATCCATCAACTGGCGCATCAAGTGTACCGATCTCCGGAAACGCCACGGCATCCACTACGACCTCAACCATACCATCCAGTTCCACTTCTACAACAACAATAGCTGTAAATGCAAACCAGAAGGTTCTTTCTGGGTTAAACTCCACTCCTATCGGAACACTGATGGCAGAGTACAAGGCTCTCTACATCAAGGACGTACAGTGCACCCCGAGCGTCTACAACTCAACATTCCTTTCTCAATTCGGCTACCTTCCTCCAGCCCCAGCCTCCTACCAAAACACCACCCTTACCACTCCAACAAATATTAACCTAAACGTATCGAAGTTCTCCGCAAATGTCTACAATGTTACCTACTCTACAGTCTCTCCATCTCCAGAGACCACTGGTACAGCACTCATAGTGCAATATAATCTTGTTTCAAACAGCGTGATCTCTCAGAAATTTGAGGGGCTAGTGTTCTTCAATCAGACATATGCGAAGCTGGACACCACTTACGCATTCCAAAGCGGCATCAACAACGACTGCGGAGCGTACATTCCATGATAAAAGTCATTAAGTTTTCTCCACTTTGCTTTGCTCCTGCTCCTTCTGTCTCTTCTTCTTTCCAGATATTGGTATAGTGAACCAGAATGTGCTGCCCTTTCCAGGCTCCGATTTGAAGCCCATTCGCCCTTGGTGAAGATTGACTATCCCTTTTGCTATCGATAGGCCAAGGCCTGTGCCGCTGCCCTCCTGCTTTGTCAAGCCCTTCTTCTGCACCTGGTAGAATTTTCTGAATAGTTTCTTCTGGTCCTCCTTGCTTATCCCTATCCCAGTGTCGATGACCTCTGACATCACGCTCTTCCCCTTTCTTGTTATGTTTACCCGTATCCCCCCGTGCTCCGTGAATTTTATCGCATTGCTAAGCAAGTTGACGAATACCTGTATTATCCTGTTCGGGTCTGCGAATACCTCCGGCACGTTGTAATCGACGTTCCATGAGAATTCCAAACTCTTCCCCCTTGCCACTTCCTCCAAAGACTTTATGCTCGGGTTTTCCCCAAGTTTCTTCATGTCTATCTGCTGCTGCTCAAGCTTTACTTTTCCTGAAGAGAGCTTTGCAACGTCCAGCATCTGCTGAATTAGTTCTGTCAGTCTGTCCGACTCGTCCAGTATCGTCTTCATGTATCCCCTCTGATCCTCATTCAGAGATCCAAAGTTCTCATTGTAAATCAACTTCGAGAATCCCTTTATGTTTGTTATCGGCGTCTTGAGATCATGAGATATGTTGTAGATGAACTGCGTCTTCAGGTCGCTCTCTCTCTTCACAGTCTCTATGTCACGCTGATACGCTTCTATGTCTCTATGCAGCTGCTCCATCGTTCTCTTAGTGGCAAGCTCCCTGCTTACTATTATGTACCCAGATAGCTCCCCATTCTCGTCGAAAATACTCCTTATGCTCTGATCGCAAGGAACGGTTTCGTCCTCTTTCTTTTTCTTCACTACTGCATATATGTTGTTTATTATCCCTTCGTTCTTTGCTACTGTCAAAGCCTTTATGAACCTCTCTCCAGCGTCCTTTTCACTATACATAAGAGAAGCAGGAGTTCCTACAAGCTCCGCTTCTTTATACCCAAATATCTCCTCAGCGCTCCTGTTCATGCGCTTTATGTAGCCAAGCTGATCAATGAATATTATCGCATCGCCAGACATCTTCACAAGCTCCTCAAAATTACTCTCTATGCTCTTGAAGTACCTCTCAAGTACGTTGTTCAAGAGTATGCACGACATTCCGTAGAGGTCGTTTTTGAACAGGGATGCCTTCACGTTGACGAACATCCCGTTTCCAACGTTTACTTCGATCGAATCCGTGTAAACGTCGTTTCCCAAGTTTTCTACTGCTTTCTTAAGCTTCTCCTTCTCGGCTACTATGTCTAGAAGTTTTCTGTCAAGCAGCGCCTCCTTTTGACATCTCAGAATTTTTTCTATGTTGTCACTGGCCCATATTATCTTGCTCTCCCTATCCATCATGATGAATCCTTCTGAGTTGCTGTACTTGAGCAGTTTCGCCCTCTCCTCTAAATGCTTGAGATCTGAGGTCTCGTAAAAAGAGGCGTGGAGTATATTTTCATTAACCTTGTTAGAGGTGACTCTGAACCTTCTGTCTTCCACTCCGACAATCTTTGCCTCCGCAGCAAGGCCTTTACTTAAGCTAAGCAGCATGTTCATGTCGATATTGAAAAGTTCATTCACATTTCTTCCCGCAAGCTCCTTTGTGCTTGAGCTGAATAGGTTGAGCATGCTCTTGTTCGCCTTTATCACCGTCCCTTTGCCATCTATGAGGATCTGTGGAATGAGGTTGTTGAATGCCGCATCGAAATATTTAGCAAGGCTCAAGCTTTTCTCATACTCCATCCTGCTTAGGAGCTGGTAGCCGAGTATCACGGTGCTTATTGATATGGCATTCGTTACGTTGCTGTCAAACCTGTCCTCATTTTTCGAAAGGAGGGTTATTGTTGCAAACTTCTTCCCTTCGATAGAGATTGGCAGAATCGCGCAGCTCTTGTATCCGACATTGTGGTAGTTAACAAGCTCGTCAAAATCTGAATATTCACTGAGTCTGTTGTCTATGTAAGGCTTCGCGGTGCTCATGGCAAACTCTTCCGCAGACTTCAGGGTCGCGCCCTTATCTACCAGTTTGGTCACCACCTCATCAAGACCGAAGATCAGCTTCAGCTCCTCTCCAAATTTTGTTACAAAATCTTCTGTGCTTATCTTTTTCTTCTCTAGATCGAAGATGTCAAATATCAACTTCGTTACAGCAACGTTCTCTACCATTGCACCCATCGCCTAATACTATTCGAAAGGCAAAAACTAAAAGTATTTTATGTGATACTTATTAATTTACTCTACTAACTTCTACTGCTGATTGTGGTCATTTCTTATGGAATTCAAGGAAATATTCGCGAACGTAATCAAGATAGACAGCAAGCTTGCTACCAAGAATCTCGTTCCGGGGACGAGGGTATATGATGAAGATTTGATAAACGTAGATGGAGTGGAATACAGATCGTGGAACCCGTATAGGAGCAAGCTTTCCGCAGCCATAATGAAAGGGCTCAAAAACCTAGAGATAATTCCAAAATCCAAAGTGCTCTACCTGGGTGCCGCGACAGGCACTACGTCCAGCCACGTGAGCGATATAGTCGAAGAGAGTGGAGTGGTTTATGCTATAGAACTCTCTGAGCGCAACCTTCGCGAGCTGATAAAGGTTTGTGAAAAAAGGTCAAACATGATACCTTTCCTTAATGACGCCAGAGAAGTTGAGAAGTACAAAGACGACATAGGAGAAGTGGACGTGATATATCAAGACGTATCTTCTCCAGATCAGGCAGAGATACTATTGAGAAACGCTGCTTTGTTGAAGACTGGAGGATTTGCGTACGTTGCGATAAAGTCCCAAAGCATAAGCAGTATAAGGAGGCCGAGCGAAGTTTTCAACGAGTTCCTAAAGCAAGTTTCAAGCGAGTTCAAGGTGCTTGAGAAGGTAGATATCAGCTCGTACGACAAGATGCACCTTTTCGTAGCGCTTAGTAAACGTTAATAAGATTTTTTACTGAATAATATTGTTTTACGTGGATAAGCTAAACCAGGAAATATTAAAAAATGGCCCGCAGCAGATGTTTATGTGCGAGTTCTGCGGGAGTAAAGTACCATCCTACAACCAAGAGTTTGGCTTTTGCTATTTCTGCGAACTCGGAATCAGCAGCCTTGAAGAAGTGCTCCAACGCTACCCTGATTTTTACAGTGCTCTTAGCGTATTGGGCAAAGGCATCGGCGAGGGGAAATGGGGAAATGCAGAGAAGGGATTGCAGAAGCTCTTAACAATCAGAGAATCTCCAGAGATGGATTATGTTGCTGGTATCTTCTACAACAACTATTCCGATTACATGTATACTAACAGAGACTACCAGTACCTTGCCGGTTTCAGGGAACCGAATGCAGAGAACATCAGCGCCGGAATACAGTTCTTCTACAAATCAAAGGAGATGCTCTATAAGGCAATCGATAGCGCAAACAAGTTGCTGCAGACTAACGAGCACGATGAGCAAAGGCTCTTCGTTAAGTTCCTATCAGAGTTCAGACTGAAGAGGATGGCTGATGCGCGACAAACGCTTAAGGTGCTCAACGAGACATCGAACGGGGCGATGAGCGTCTATGCAAGCATGCTTTATTCCTCTACGATGCACAGCAAGGGGAGCTTCACATTTATGAAGCAGCTTACAGATATGGGCATAGTCAACTCTTTCTACTACTATGCAAGGTTCATTACCTCTGACGGCAACCTAAATGAAGCGAAGAACCTCCTGATCAAGCTTCTTTCAAGGGTAAGCATGCCAAAAGCAAAGAGCCTGCTTGAAGGAATACAGGGAGTGCAGGAAGTCCTTTAATCAGTCTTTCGCAACACCCATCGGCACGTTCCTTGAGAGTATAATTTTGGTAAACCAAACATCTAGCACACATTTTTAGTCCCCAAATTCCAGTAATTTTTAGATGATAAAATGGATGATGACCAAGAAAAAAGAAGCAGAGGAAGAGTGACGGTTAAAGAGATTGCTGCAAAACTAGAGAGTTTCACAATTGAATCAAGAGTACGCAACAAAGATTTTAATTTTACAAGTTAAGAAAGAAGACGAGAGCACAAGGTTATTTGCTATCGGACAGGGAGCTTTCTCCCTCAGGTATATTATATCAGCTAAATTTGATCCTTTTGATAAAACTTACAGCTTAAAAATCGGTAGATGCAAAAAAGAAGGAATGGAATTCGTATGGAATTTTGACGCAGAATCTAACCCAGATACTGTATCTATCGGCTATTCCGAAGCGAAGGGAATTGTTGAAAATCCAGATGCTATGGAAGCAACACAGGAAGCAATAAGATTAATGAGAGAAGGACTAACAACCAGCATCTTAGAAGTGAATCCAGTAGCTTTATCTGAGAGAATTAACAGGCTATCAGTTCTTCAGGCTGCAGAAGTTGCAATAAGAACTGAACGAAAAGAGAGTAAAAAGTGGTCTAGAAACAGCGAGTGGTACATGAGACTTGGAAGAGAGATACATGAGCGCGGTTTGGAGTTTGACCTCCATCCCAATGTCATCGATCCCATAATCGAATGGTATATTACTGGTGACAGCAGTCATCTTCGTGCCATGTTAAACAGCCCGGTTGAAAGGGAAGTAGAAGACACTAAGAAAGCTTTGAAGAACCTCGAGGAAGCAGGAAGAAGCAATGTAAAGGGAGAACTAGAGCATAAAACGAACTTCTGGGAGATTGTGGCAATATTACAAACAGCTTCCGGGAAATCGCTTCCCCAAATATTAAGAGACAAAAGCACCGATGGAGCAGGCCCTTAGCCTTTTGCTACGCCCATCGGCACGTTCCTTGAAACTATGTTAGATAAGCCAGCTTTTTCTACCACGCCAACCACATCGTCAACACTCTTGTAAGCCCACTCCGCCTCCTCACTTATCAGCTTCCTTGTCCTTATCCTTACGATGACCTTCTTCTTGTCAAGCTCTTCAAAGGTCCTTGAAGCGGGTATGTCGCGTAGCGCCTGGTGCCTCGACATCAACCTCCCAGATCCATGGCACGTAGAGCCGAAAGTCTCTCTCATCGCTCCCTCTTTCCCTGCAAGCACGTAGCTTGCTGTGCCCATGCTTCCTGGTATTATCACAGGTTGTCCCACGTTCCTGTAAATCTTCGGCACGCCGTCGCTTCCCTTCGCGAAGGCTCTTGTGGCTCCTTTCCTATGTACGTAGACCTTGACCTTCTTTCCCTCGAAAATATGTTCCTCGTGCTTTGCGATGTTGTGCGCAACGTCGTACAGGAGTTCCATTCCCAAAGCGTCTGCGCTCTTCGAGAAAACCTCCTCGAAACTCTTCCTTATCGAGTTGGTTATTATCTGTCTGTTGGTGAACGCATAGTTTACCGCACAGTTCATCGCACCAAGGTAATCATCAGCCTCCTTGCTTCCTATCTTAGCATAGCTGAGTTCCTGGTCTATAAGGTTGATGTTGTTTTCATGCTGATAAGTAAGGAGGGAGCGAAGGTAATCGCTGCAGATCTGGTGGCCGAAACCCCTAGATCCTGTATGCACCATTATCACAGCCTGCCCCTCAAAAAGCCCGAAATCTTTAGCTATCTTTTCGTCAAATATCTTCTCGATCTTCTGGACCTCAAGGAAATGGTTCCCCGCGCCCAGGGTGCCGAGCTCGTGCAAGCCTCTAGATTTCACCATTTGGCTTATCTTGCTGAAGTCAGCGCCCCGAACAGCGCCGTTCTCTTCTATTCTGTCAACGTCGTCAGCGAAACCGTAGCCCTTCTTCACCATGTACGCAACCCCATCCTCCGCCACCTTTTCGATGTCGGCTGGCGTGAGACCTATCCTCAGCCTGCTGCCGACGCCGCTCGGCACGTTCTTAAATAAGCTGTCCATCAGCTGCTCAATTTTCGGCCTTACCTCCTTCTCTGTGAGGTTAGTTTTTATCAGCCTGACGCCGCAGTTTGACACAACAATACCATTCGCGATAAAATTATGGTTTTTGTTATCTACTGTTATATCAAATACACTTCCATTGTAAACAACGCTCTCTATTTTACTGATCACGTCATAAGTAAGACCACTTTTTCCTATTTCCAACTTCCTTGAGAAATCCTCAAATTTGACGTCTCCCCATATCCTTGCAGTCCCACTTCTTCCCCATAAAGTGTGTTCCAAGAAGCTTTTGCTGATATTGTCGCTGCCAAGCTGTTTTAATATCAAAACAGTAGTCTCACCAGATCTTAACATTGCGAGCGCCTTACTTCTTGCTTCGTTTCGCTCAGCTCTTATCTTCTTCAGATGAGTTAGATATAGGCACGCAAGACTTGCTAATCTTTCTTTTTCAATATTGTATGCATAACCAACAGAGCCAAAAAATCTTATCAGGTTATCTGTGTTTGAGAGAATGCCAAGCCTGAATCCTACAGATATGCCCTTCTTACCATTGTACCTATATCCTTTGACGATGGTAGGTTGTATGGTCCCTATGCCAAAAGAATCTAACATGCTTTTTATATCCCCCAGAAAAGCCACAGCGTTATCTCCAAGTTCTTCAAGCTTGTTGACACTAAATGCAGGGGCAGAGAAATTATATCCATTGTTTGCCATAGGTTTCGAAAGCTCCGCACCAAAATATGCTGCAAGAAAAAGTCTTTTCTGCCAATTTTCAGAATTAATTATCCATTCCGGTACTCTATAACGCTGGGTCGCTTTGTTACCCAACGGAGCTCCTAGACACACCAGAAGTGCTCCAAAGGCTGCAGCACCTACATTCAGAGAATATTCCTCATAATCAAATTCGGTGGTCCCGTACACAGTGGTTATCTTATTATGTCGTTTCCTGTAGTTTATGTGCGATTTGAACCCAAGTGCAAATATGTCTTCCTGAACCTTCATCAAGTTCTCACGTCCTCCATAAAACGTGGTGTATGTAATCTCACCTTTGGTATCTGGTATAGTTCCATCCCCAAATACAAAACCGAGCAGCTTTAGCAGAATCGGCAGTTTAGGATGTCGTGTGCTTATATTGGTAAGTCCAAGTTGTCTTAGAAAGTTTAATACTTGTTTCAAAGCATTTCCTTTCTTCCCGATTCCTAAAGCCCCTAATACTGTAATAAGCCTTTCCTCCGAGAGAATTACCTTATCTATTGGCTTTACAAATTCGATGCCTTCAAAACCTGTTGTAATAATCTTGTCCCCCACTTTCAACTTACCAGCCAATATCATCCCCTTATCTGTAAGTATGGGATGATCTGGCGTGGCAAGTATCCCCCTACCAAGGCCAGTACTTACCTTAAGAATTTCTCCAGTGTATTGTCTTTTCATGAAAAAAGTAAGCTTAGTATCGATGATTTGTAACTTTTGCATATCAAAGGTTTGTATACAAGGATTTTCATCCAAAAGATCTGCTATCTTATGCCAAGCGCCGTTCGAGTCATATACACATGAATCTGGATGAAGGCAGTTTATGTCGAATCCAACTGCACCTGGTGAAATTATCCCATCATTCGCATCGAATGCGACAACTCCGCCGACAGGGAACCCGTACCCCTGGTGCCCGTCAGGCATCACCATGACGTTTCCGACGATACCAGGGAGCGTTGCGGCATTTGAGGCCTGCTGAAGCGTGCTGTCTCCCTGCATCTTTTCAAGCATCTGCTTTGTTGCGTAGATCATCACGTCAGTCTTCATCTGCGTTCCGCTAACCTTCTCTATCTTGAATCTGACGTCGTCAACTTGCTTTATTTCCATGCGAACCATATAGACAAAAATATACTCAACACTTATAAATAGTGAAAATAGATATGTTTTTGAGAGATAAACACTTTTCGAGTACAATCAATTAGATAAGTATAAATATAAGAAAATGAATGTATTACCGCGAAAACTGAAAGTGTTTAAATCTTGAAGATTATAGGATAAGCGCAGGGATGGCGGAGCTTGGTCAAACGCGACAGACTCAAGATCTGTTGGCTTAGGCCTGCGGGAGTTCAAAACATTTGAGCAAATCTCCCTCCCTGCATAATGGTGAATAAAGTGGCAAGGAAGCAAAAAAGGGCTGTAGCAACGAAGCGCAGGAGCAGCGCAGCCAACAGAAGGGCAAAGCCACAGAGAAAGCAGAGGAAGTCTACTTCTTCTAGGACTGCAGTAAGGGCTAAGAGTGGGAAGATAAAGGAGAGTGTGATGTTCGATGTTCCTCACTACCCTCAGACGGAGGAGTTCACTAGCTCTGCAGCATGTGCAATGATGGTTCTAAAGTTCATAAATCCTGAATTCAAGCTCAAGAGAGAGCAGGAGTTCGACATATGGCAGGAGGCCGTAAACGGCAGCGTCTGGCATGGCTCACGCTACGGGCTCGCGTACGCTCTAGCAAAGAGAGGCGCAAAGGTCGGCATAATAAGCAACGCTAAGGATGAGGGTTACGAGAGAAAGCTTGCCGTATATGAGAACGTCAACCTCGATACGCTCACAGCATCTTTCAACGAGATAAGAGAGAAGGCAAGGCAGCTTAACGTCACAGAAGAGCAGGGCACGGTCACTTTGCAGGGCATAAAGAGGGTGCTTTCGGCAAGGAACATACCTATTGTTCTAATCGACGCTAAGGTCATCAATCCATATCTGGAATCCTCGCCACATTGGGTGGTCGTAAAGGGCTACGACAAGGACACCTTCTACATAAATGATCCCTACTCCGACAGCACTATAACTATAGACGCAGACGCATTCAAGTCAGCGCTTGGCTTCGATTCTGACCATCACATGATACTAATTGATTCGAGATACTTCAAGCAGCACTGAAAATCAGGCAAAGCTACAGCTCATTGGTTAATCTATCGCTTTCTCAAGAATTCGTTCTTTTAACGCTTAGCTAAGCTGCCTTGGAAGAGACTCTTCGCCAGTCTGGCCCTCAGATCGTTTCCTACGTTCTTGTACTTAGCCTTGACCCTCTCCCTCGTGCTCGAGGTCATCTTTTCGTAGCAGGCTACGCATAGTACTCTCCTTTTCACGAAGCCCTCCAGTACGTATGGATCGCGTTCCTGCACGTATTCAGGCGGCACTACCTTTATCTCCCCCTTTGCCAGGAGCCTGTTGCAGGCCATGCAGCTGTTCTCGACCATGTTCTTGAGGTCCTTTTCCTCAGCTTCGCTCACTTTGTAGACAAAGCCGTCTGAGGCAGCCACTTTTCGGTTGAAGCCTATCGCTCCCCCGCCAGGCGCTACTATCTCTTCCCCAAGATATTCCATCCCCATCCCCCACACCTATTTTATTATACTTTCCCCTGTTTATATTATAGCGAAACTTGTATTTATTTGTTCTGTTTTAAAAGTGCAATATAGAGTATTAAATATGTAATAATATTACATTTTTAGCTATAAAGGTGCAAAAATGCTTAATGTTCTCTCAATAGGAGGAAATGCGTTACAAGGCCTAAAAAGGGTGGAAAGCCTGCTGAGGGTAGTAGAAAGGCTGAGCGCTTCTAGCAGCCTTTTGATCACCCACGGCAACGGTCCGCAGGTAGGGGAGCTTGCAAGTGTTGAGCACAGGAACCTTGGCATAATCACAGCCCAGACAGAGGCGGAGATAGGGCTTGAGCTGGAAAGGCAGATGATAGACTATTTCGAAAGAAGAAAGGTAAAGAGAGAGATAGAGGTGGTGCTCACTGAGGTGCTGGTGGACGCGAAGGATCCGGCATTCAGGAACCCTAGCAAACCCATAGGAAGGTTCTACTCTTCCACAGAGGCTAAGAGGCTTCAGGGGAGGAACCTGAGGATGAAGCACCTTATAGGAGGCTATCGCAGGGTTGTCGCATCTCCAAAGCCTAAGAAAGTGCTTAACCTAGATAGCATACAGTATCTGCTTAAAAAGAGGTATATAGTGATAGCCGGCGGGGGCGGGGGCATACCCCTCCTAGACAGGAGCGAAGGATACCGCTTTGCGGAAGCAGTTATAGACAAGGATTACACATCAGCTCTTCTTGCAAGATCTCTCTCAGCTAAAAGGTTATTTATACTGACTAAAGTCGACGGGGTTTACCTAGACTTCAAAGGCAAGAATCAGAGGATGCTTGGAAGAATCAAGGTTGGTGCACTTTCCAAACTTATGACCAGGGAGAAGTTCGAGGAGGGAAGCATGAAGCCAAAGCTGGCGGCATGCATAGATTTTGTAAGAAAAACAAGAGGGACAGCCGTCATAGGGAACATCAGAAAGGCGGAGGACGCAATCGCGTTGAGAAACTGCACCGTTATTCTGCCTTGAGAGTTAGGCGGGAGGTTTTTTACCCGTCAGCGCGTTAATGCACCGTTCTGCCTTATTACGTACTCCTACTACAAATAACTGATCGATTTCCGGACCCTCGTGTCTTAGCTCTCCCAAATTGGCCTCTTCATTCATCATCAGCACTCTCCACATACCAACAGGGTCGTCTCTTGTCGCCTTATCCGTCCTTATCTTCCTTTTCTTCTTGAAGTCGCTGAAAACGCCGAACCTTTCACAGAAAGCCTCTCCTCCAAAATTCCGGTCTATAACTGTGCCGGTATCAAATTCTATGACGCACATACTCATTGTATCCTTGTCCTGACTTTTTTTCTCTTTAGCGAATGATACAGCGATAGGCGCTTTTTCTAACTTAATGCCACCTACGTGAACCTCAAGGTCCTCGCTTAAGGAGGGCAGCACAGTGAGAAAGTTTGCGTGCATGTCAAAGGTTCTTATAAAAGCCTCCTCAGAGCTGATAATCTCCACTCCTGGCTGTTCCATCTTTTTGATCTCTTCAGGTGTCTTTCTGCGTAATAGCTCTGAATCTATGATTAATTGAAGCGGCGTCTCTGCTTCGCGTCTGTAAGAAAGTTGAAGTACTCCTTCGTAACGTATGTGGTTCGCCTCAGCTCCTTTCCCTCCAGCATTGAAGAATACGGTAAGCGTTTTCTGCGGTGTCCCCATCAAATTCGTCCTAAGTATTATGTCTTGAAGCCTGCCTTTTCACTATCCTGCTTTTCCCCATGCTCGCTTATTGAGAAGTTGTAATTTCCATGCTTCATGTTGCACAGGCGTATGTGCAGTAAGTAGGCCATCGGATCTTCAAACACCCCGCTGCATAGCCAACAGGTATACCTTTTCGATTCCTCTTTAACCTTATTCCTGTTCCTATCAAAGAAATTAAAATTTCTGAGAAGGTTGCCTGTGTTCATTTTTTCACTTTATATAAGTATAAGGCGCACTTTGAGGTGCGCCGTTTGGGGATGGGATAAAGGCTTCTAAAATAGAAGCCAGAATAAGCTCCAGAAATGGTATGTTGTCATTCGTGTGGATTTTAAAGTCGTTCATAGCAGCCCTAAAATTTAATATTTCTATGCTTTTTCTGGTTTATATATTGTTACTTTATTTAAAAAATACCGATTGAACTTTGTTGTTTTGTAAAAATTAGCTGTCGAAGAGGCAGCTTATGCGCGTTTGAAAGTCATCTTCACCGCCTTCGTGACGATCTTGATTCCGGCGTTTGTCTTTATTCCAGAACCGTCAAACTGGGTCCTGCTTGTTTCGTAGCCATTCAATCCTTTAATCACAGAGTCTGGGGAGACACCACCCAATTTCAGCGATTTGGTGAGCTTGGGCACCGAATAGAAGAAAGGCGTGTCGTACTCCTCACTGATCCTCTCTACAAGCTCCACAGAATCTTTGTCAATTAGCCTGTCTCTCTTTCCTACCCTAAGCATCTCTTTCACCAAGTTCTTGTCGTAGAGCCCTCCCAGCCACACCGGCCCAAACCCCTCTACCCGATTGCCGCAGTTCTCGCATTCAGTCCCAAGCTTCGGCACCAATCCCCTCAAGTACCCAAACCAGTGGCACTTAACGCAGAAATTCCCAAATCCAAGCTGTTTAACGCTGTAAACAGCCCTCTCCGCGCCATGCCTCAGGCCTAAGAATACCCTGATATAATGCTGGTGCGCCACCACGAACTTCACCTCCACCCCGAAGTTGAACTGTGCAGCAGCCTTTGCAACATAACCTATCAATATCCTTACCGCGGACTCGTGGCAAAGCTCTCCGTGCAGGGGTTTAGCACCATAGATCTTTAGGCACGCATTGGGGTGTGCACCACACAACACTGCCATGTCTGTTGCCGTCACCATCAACATCGTACCCTCTTTAACCACCTTCATCAGGTCGTAGATGTTCGGTGCCGGGCTCCCGAAAGGGTCCAGATCTATGAAATCGAACCTGCTTTCAGTCGTATTGCAAAACTCCTGTATGCTCTTGTTTAGCACAATAGCCTTGATCTTGTTTTCGGAAACGTTCCGCTTCGTGTTTAGATAGGCGCCCCTATTCATGTCTAAAAACATGACATTTCTGATTTTTACCTCTAAAGCGTACCTTATCCCTCTCACTCCCGTAGCCGAGGTGCTGTCCAGCATCGCATCCTTCGGATCTATCTTGCATGCCTTTAGGAACATCACGGATATGTCCCTCAGCTCTCTCATCTTAGGGTTGTAAAAAACCCCGTCACTCAGCCTTATTTTCGCTCTACCTTCAACAATTTTTTCTTTCATTGGTTCACTCTAGATGTTGTTCATTTTCAGCACAGCGTCAAGCAGTCCATGGGCGTACGCAACGCTTGAAAATGAAGTGTAAAAGTCGCCCTTCTTCAGCCATGATTCAGCGTCGCTTGCGTACATCTTCGCAAGCTCTACAATCTTCTTCTGTCCAGTTTCGAGCTTTACTTTGTCTAGTCTTTTGACACTTTCATGAAATTTCCCTATGTCTTTCTCTATCCTATCTTTAATCTCTTCCATATAATCAATTTTGGCTCATTTTATGCATGTATAATTGTTTGGCAGATATATTGAAAAGTTTGTATAGCTGAAGGTTTGCGACATTCCGGTAAGGCTGTTTATCCCTCCTACGCAGTAGTTCTGGACGCCTGCGTTTTCGAATGCTAATATCGGCATTCTTTCCACGGGTAGAGTTACAGAGATATGGGGGATACGTAGTTACGTTATAGAAGTTCATGTAAGGCCACGCGTTAGAGACAATCCTGCAGCCACTTAAGTTATGTGCCTGGAGAGCACTTACTGCAAGTGTAAACTCTTGGTTTTTGAAACCCAAAACCCGTAGCACGTTAAAATGAATCTGCGTCCAGTTAAGATACAACATACAAAGCAGTATAAGTGTAACCGCGAACACGACGTACGGTAGTATTTGATCAAGAGCGTAACGCTTTTTTATGATATTTATTTTTACCTTTTTTATCTCTTTAGCGTTCAATGCGACCGCCGCCAATATCGACATGCTTCCATAGACAAGATACCCTAGCCTAATTGCGCCTTGTGCGTTGTTGTATACAAACCAAAACCCGATGAATGCTAAAACCAGGAAAGAAAATACTATTCTATTTCTTTGGTTTTTGAAGAGATTTTTTGTAGCTTCGATCAGCTTTTTGCTAGTTTTGGGAAGACTGCGCTTAAGATAAAGGAGAAGTAGTGCAGAAACCGCAAACACAATTAGCGGATACCATATGATTGATGACAGCATAGAGAAGAACGATCCTCCACTATTTTGTGGCTGTATTTCGGCAATCTGTATCAGATAACTTTGGAGAGGATTGCCGTATATTAAGAAATTAAATAAAAGCCATGGTGCCGTTATAAGAATGTCTAAGAGGATCGCCTTAAAGATTGTTTTTCTATCTCCTAAAAGTAGAAGTATAGGAAACAAGATAAGGCTGCCATACTTGGCGAGACAGGTCAAGCCCATGAATATTCCTGCTTTGTAATCCTTCTTTACTACAAATCCCATTGTGATCATGGCGAAGCTTAGTGCAAGAATCTCTCCTCCGTTATACAAGATGGTAAAATTTATCACGTACGGTGCGACTACCAATGACAAGAGAAGCAACGGGTTCATATCTAACTTCTTCGCGGCAATATAACACGCAAAGAAAAGAAGTAGTAATAGAAACACAAGGTAGGCCTGCAATGCCATCCCATTTGCAAATATTATGAATATTCCTATAAGAACTGAGGGTAGCGGATCCCAGACATCATCGAAATAGATACCATTGCTTACGGCTACAGACGGCTGCACGTTGATTATGTAGTTTTTCCCCAAGACGGTTACATTTAAGGGCATTTTTATGTTGAAAACATCAAGATGCGAGTAAAAATAGCTGCTCGAAAGTGTTCTTCCATTTAGATAACGAGATAAAAAGTCCCATCCGACGCCGTTAACATTGTAGACACTAAGTACTGCCGAAGTGCTAATTATGAACAGCACGGCAGTGCAGATAATTGTGTACTTACTTATCGAATATACCATCTAATCTACAAGGAGCCTGTATTGGTTTATTCACTTCCAATTTGGGCTTTGTCGTTTTATTAATATGTATATCTTCTTATTTATTTACCAGCTCTAATAATAGACTTAGATACGGTGTAATTTATATGAAGGTTACCAAGAGCACAAAAAATTGGTTGAAGGATTTCTTGTTAAGTATATGTTTAGTAGCATATCTTATCTCCGTCATCTCCCTAGTCTATCGTAATAACTTAATGCTCACGGTTCTGGTCATTTTTGGAGGTATGCTAAGTCTGTGGCTATGGCACGAGAAAGAGGACGTTTATTGTTATATCGTGTCGATGATAGGGGGGACCGATAGCCGAAATAATATTTACACACTTTGGTGTGTGGGCGTATTTTAACCCATCATTTCTTGGCATACCTATATGGTTACCACCTGCATACGGCATGGCAGTATTGACGTTTAGAAGAATAGCTTATTCTCTCATGAATCTGTGAAAGTAAGCAATCAATCATCATTTGCAAAGCTTTATTAATAAAGGGCGTAAAAATTATATAAGGTGCAACCATGGCTGACAATTACGATATAAGCGATGACACTCAGGAATACGTAAACGCGATAGACCAAAAGATTGGAGACAGGTATGGAGTTAGCCTTTACAACATTCTCAACGACTCGAATGCCCTGAAGGGGAAGGATAACGCAAAACAGATACTCATCGGCATGAGAGCCGACATAACAGAGTTCTTTAGTTCCTTAACTACCAAGTTGAAGGTTGAGCAGGAGGAGCTGGAGAACGAGCTGAAGGCTGCAGACACGCTTTACAATAGAATAAATGACCTGATAAAGAACAAGGCCTCGTTTGCAGGCATACCTTATGTAAAACCTTTTGGCATTGAGAGGGACACTGATAACGAGGAAAATATAGTAATAGATCAGTTTGACAACACTGTCGACACCCTTATAACCAGATTAGTGGGGGTGGTACATTATATTGCAGACATATCTGCGCAATACAAGGAATACAACCTTGGAACTTGGCTCTTCTCTGGAAACAAGAACTACCTCCTCACTATAAACCCTCCAACCAGTATCCTCTTCAATATAGAAGTTGGCAAAAGCGAAATAAACTACGCGCTCGACTCGATTGAGGCAGGGCTTTGATGCAAAGAATTTTCGTAATAACTGGAACACCTGGAGTTGGCAAGACTACGATGCTCAATGGCATAAAGAAAAGGCTTAGTGACTGCAGCGTATATGATACCACCAAGATCATAAACGATTACAAGGCATACAGTGGCAAGGACCGCTTCGGCACAAAGATTGTGAATCTAGGCAAGCTTCGTCGCATACTTCTCAGGATGCTTGCAAAGGACAAGAGCCGCATAATAATTCTTGAGGGGCACATCCTGTGCGAATTCAACATACCAAAAGCAAGAGTGATAGTGATCCGGAGCCATCTCAATACTATAAAGGCAAGGCTTCTCGAGAGGAAATATCCTGTTGAAAAGATCAGGGACAATATAGTAAGCGAGGCTCTTGACTACTGCGGCTTCAGGTCAAGAGTGAACTACAAGAACGTGTACGAAATCCTAAAAGGTAGTTCAGCGAACACCAAAATTCTAAATGTAATAACTGGAAAAGGTAGATTGGGCACAGCAGAAATAAATTTGCTTCCTGAGCTCAAGGTAGTAATAAAGAAAAATAGTAGGTTTGCGCTTTAATCCATTATGAACTTGTTCTTCAACTCAAAGAGTGCAAACTCAGAATACTCTCGAGGGAGTTTGTTTACAAAAAGCTTCGCACCCTTCAGGCTTATGTCCTTGCGACTTTTCACGAGCGTTCCCTTTACCACATCTTTCAATACCTGCTCTGCGTTCTTGTATTTGCTGAAGCCGATTGCGCTCAACTTGTCATCATTCAAGAATATCCCAATTCCCTTTTCATGTGTCTTCAGAAACGCCTTCACGTTTTTCTTGTCCGAAAGCACGCTCGGACCGCTGAAAACAGTGGTCTGCATGGACTCTTTTGGAGTTAGATAAATTATGAATCCTTTCGATGCTTTCACCCACACCGCGCTAAGATAAACACGAAAACCGATTCTTCTGATAATATCTGCTGTGATCTCAGAGACCTTCTTCAGCTGAGGCCATACAATGTCTTCACTTTTGTTCGGCACCTTTAATGTTATCATATACATGTTTAGGTCTGCCTTCTTCACAAAATCCATGACCTTCTTGTGTGCCTCTGAAGAGGAGAAGCCGGCTCCGTATATTATTTTTATATCTGGCTTGTCTACGAATTTTCTTGCCAATGTTGTGAATCTCGCCAACGACTCAAGCGAGACTCCAGCCGCAACGTTCCTGTTCTGATCTACAGGGTCTATCACGACGAACTTCGAGTTGAATTTTTCAAATACTCCCTTGCTCGGCTTGGTGCTCTTTTCTTTCGGGCTTATATACATCGGCAACTTGAAATCTGCAGCGCCCTCAAGAAGCGCATTCAAAGAACTGTGATGGTAGATAAGCAATTCGCAAAGATATCCGGAAAAGCCTTTCGTCTTGACTTCTGCTCCATAGATGTTGTTGTTTTTCAACATATATTTTAGAATCCTTACCTCGTTTTTCTGTCTCTCGTTCAGGTTATTGTTTATGAAGTTGGTGTGAAGAGGCGTCCTGTCAACTGAAGTGGCCATCTCCTCTATGTTTCCTATCTTATAAGCTGGTACAAGATCTATCCTAATGCCAACGTCGTTAAGGTGCAGTCTAGCATAAGGATGTTCTGCATATTTTATCTCATAGCTTTCGTTCTTCTTCTTATCAACAATCTTCTTCGCGTACTCTATCCCCTTTTTCTTTATCTCCTTGTCACTCATCTTCCTGTCGAACAGCATGAACAGATCTACGTCTGAGTCCCCTTTCAGGTTCGTGCTTCTGGCTATCGATCCTACTATGACGAGCTCAACACTCTTCGGTACGATCTTCTTTAGCCTTGATATTATCTGGTTTGCGCTAGATATTGATGTCTCTATCTCAAGCTTGCTGGGCTTTATGTTTGATAGCACCTCACTGTAGATTTTCCTCGTTATTTTCTCTTTTCTTGTATCCATAGAACGTTCTATATATGCTACTCCCTTATAAGTTTTTAAGTATTCCTAGTAATTACGGGCTCGTGGCTCAGTAGCAGAGCGTCCCGTTCGCAACGGGAAGGTCGCGGGTGCGATTCCCGCCGAGTCCAAAATCTATTTTAGAGCTGGGCGACCCCGAGGAAAAGGTTAAGATTAGCTAGTGCTTGAGCTAGAGTCCTATGAGTGAGCAAGAACGTGTAGAAACTGCACTTCCTTTTTCATTTCAGGTATGCACGGATATTATGGGACACTTATTGGGAAGGAACTTGCAGCTACAGAGGTGCCTGAGTAGTTTAGAAGGTCAACGCTGATAGTGTAGCTCCCGCTCGGATAAGCATAGGGCGAGGCTGTAGGGCCCACATAAGATGAGTGTGGCATTATCCAATAGGGAATATAGCTATCTCCTATATCATGGCTAACAGGTCCTGTGATGTTCACCTGTACCGTTCCAATGTATGTTGGGAGGTCGCCGCTGTTGTACACAGTGACGTTTATCGTGCCAAGATATTTTTCATCGCCGCCGCTGGGGTTGGGAATGGAGCTGTCACTGAAGGTTTTTGGCCTTGCATCGACTACGGAGACGTTGGCACCTTTAAATGTGAAGTTTTTCTTAACCAGAAGCTGGTTCTGATAACTTATAACCACAGTATACGTGCCCGGCAATGGAGTCTGGTAGTAATCCGCCATGAATAGCGTAACTCTATTGTCCTGAAAATAGAAGCCGTTTCCGTCATTGTTATATAAACTTGTCAGATTCCCAGACGGGCCGGTAAAACTCGTGTTGGCATTGTGCCACGCGTCAAAGTGGATAGAAGAGGTGTAATTGCAAACCAATGCCACCTCATCAGCGAGCGAAGTGACGTTGCAATTGGTAAGGTTGAGCGTATACGCCTGAGCTGAAATGGTGGTGGTGCTCTGTATGGTCGTGCTGTTGAAAGGCATTGTTGTCTCGATAGTCGTGGTAAGATTGCTCGGCCTTTGCAAATTGTATATGAAAGTAGCCCCAACAGCCAAGATTATTATCACAATTGCAATGACTCCAATCAAAGGAGAATTCTTGTCCATAAAACCATAGAAGTTATCACTCGCAAAAAATAAAAGGTCTTAGTAAATAACTTATCCAAAACTCTGGGTGCGGCCACGGCTAGAACTGCACTGTATCCTTTTATATTTCTAAACGCGGTATAATCTGGGTGCGAATGTAAGAGAAATCAACTAATGGAAAGATGGGGAGCACGATTTCTATCTGAAGTACGCGAAGCAAAATAATTACCGATTTGTTATAGAGGGATGGAATGGTGGAATACGACAAAGAATTTTTGGATTACATGAAATACAAGTATAAGATTACAGTAGAACGCGCAACGAATGGAAGTGAAAAGGAAATAGTCACATTTGCTATAGCATGGGATGTGTGGAAGCAGGCAAAGAAAATTTACTTTCACTCTAAGTAATCTTAAGGCTTTATGGCAATCATGCTGATCTCAATTCTTGCACCTACAGGCAACTCTTTGACGCAAACAACTTCTCTTGCTGGGAAAGGATCTGAAAAATAGGTCTTATACACGTCGTTCACTTTCCCGTAGTTCGACATATCTGTAACGTAGATCGTCACCTTAGTGACATTGGCGAAGCTTACTCCCGCCGCTTCGAGTATGCTCTTAAGATTTCTCATAATCTGGTGCGTCTGCTCCTCAATGCTCGCATCGAGAAGCTTTCCATCTGGCATGAGATGCACCTGCCCAGATGTGAACACCATATTTCCCTCAACTACCGCTTGCGAAAATGGGCCAGTTGCTTTAGGAGCGCCGGAAGTTTCTACTTTAGCTTTCATAGTCTCACAAATTATCTTCTACTTTTTTTCTTACCTTTGGTATAATCCCTAAAATCCCTCTTGTTGAATGCTTCCTGGATGCCCATCACTCCTATTGGTGTCGGTACGCTGAAGCCCCTGCTTTCTGTTGGTATGAAAACCATCACGTTCTTTCCGCCTATGCTTATCTCGTACATCATGTTGAGGGCCCTGAGCTGCATGGCGTAAGGATCCTTGTGGTATTTCTGGGCAGCCTCAAGCATCTTGTCAGCAGCAAGCGACTCGCTCTCAGCTAATATCACTCTTGCCTGCTTCTCCCTGTCAGATGTTGCGACCTTTGCCATCGCGTTCTGAAGCTCTTCAGGTATCTTGACGTCCCTTATTTCGACAGATATCGCATTTATGCCCCAGTTCTTTATCCTGTCTTGTATAAGCTTCTGGATATCTTCTCCTATGAGGTCTCTGCCAGCAAGCATAAGTGACAGTTCCTTCTTTCCTATTATGTCTCTCATAGCTGTCTGAGAAGCAAGCAGTACAGAACCGTAGTAGTCCTGCACATTCAATATTGATTTCTCAGGGTCATGCACCTGCCAGAAGAGAATTGCGTCCACGTCTACAGGTACGTTGTCCTTTGTCAATGTTTTCTCTGCGTTGAAGGCTGTGCTGAGAACTCTTAAATCCAAAGTGAATGGCGTTGTCTCGATTATGGGTGTTATCAACCTGAATCCGGGGCCTATTATACCCACATAATTACCAAGCCTAAGGACCGGCATTCTATTCCATTCGTTTATAACCCTAACTGAAAGCGTGAGTATGAGCACCAAGGAAACGATGAAACCAATGGCAAGACCGTTTAAATTGCCAAATATTCCCCCAAACGCCGTTACTACAACTATGATTATTAAATCCACAATGGAAGCAGCGCCCCCGTTGTATATCGTACTCACCATTGATCCTTTAATCTCGCTTAATTGTTTAGAATCAGCCATCCAACCACGCTAGGGTTATAACATTTCTTCCTTATATAAATTTCGTTTAAGTCTTAGTTGATTTTCGTTCGAACTGAACTTTTTATATATTTACAAACATAAAGCAAGGGAATAGATAATATGGCAAACGGTTACATAGCTGAGATATTCGAGCCAACGCTGCTAATGAGCCTATTCTCTGGTTTGGTTGGGGTATCCGCCGCAATCCACTATGGGGGCGTAAATGCGTTTCTTGCTTCTCTTGCACTTATCGGAGCTGTTCTCACGCAGATTTCTGTAAACCTCTTTGACGATTACATAGATTATCTTTCAGGGCTTGACAAAGAGAGCCTGAATACAAAGTTCAGTGGTGGGAGCGTAATGCTAACCAAAGGAATCGTAAAACCGAGGAACGTTCTTTATATCGGACTTGGCGCAGTAGCCGTTGCGGGCATTATAGGGATTTACCTTGCCTATCTTTATCCGATAATAATCCCAATCATAATCATCGGCGCTATAGCGATATTCGCATACGCAAAATATATTGTAAGAATACCTTTCCTTGCAGAGCTAACGGTGATGGCTAGCTTCTTCTTGATTGCACTCGGCTGTTTTATAGTGGCGCATGGCTCCGCAAGCAACTTAGGAAATGCAATATTCGCCCTGATATCAGCAGGTATACCTTGCGGAATAGCGCTTCTTGTAAACAGCATACCCGATAAAGTAGTAGACAAGAGATATGGGAGGAAGAATGGGGCTATAATAATAGGCAAGTCAGGCAACATAGCATACTACTACCTCTTCTTCGAGCTTGTGATATACGCGTTGCTGATATCTGGGATGTTGCTGAAGGCGCTTCCCTTAACCTTCATAATAGGGTTCTTCACCATACCAATAATCTACAAAACATTCAAGGGCATTCAGAGCTACAAGAATCCAAAGTCGTTCGAAAGATACATGGGAATCAATACATTGGGCACTGTGATTATCCTTGTCCTCCTTTCAGTCGCTTATCTGGTTTGATGGTTTTATAAATGAAAAACACATTCGACAAAATTTATCTCCTGTTGCCTGTCTTACTCTGGCCGATCGTATTCATAGAATTTAAAAGTGTATTTGTCTACGCGATGTTCTTTGCAACCCTGTTGCTCGCTGTGCTATCTTTGTTAAGATACAGAAAATTTCTGCCGTTCACCAAAAGCTCTGGCCCTAATATAATTTTGACTGTAGGAATTCTAGCGGCGATCATACTCTACCTGATATTTTATTTTGGCTACTTCGCATCCGCAATAGTTGGACCCAAAGGCTCTGTTCTTGATGTGTACAGCATGCTTTATGCGCAGAACCCAAAGCTTGTGCTGGGCATCCTACTGATCTTCATTGGAATCTTTGAAGAGATATATTGGAGGGGAGGCGTGCAGAGCTTTGCTGAGAAGCGAATCAAGATTCTGAAAGGCTCCCCATGGCTTATATCTACATTGTACTATGCTGCAGTTCATCTATTCACTCTCAATCCAATACTTGCCGTATCTGCCTTCTTTGTCGGATTGGTTACGAGTCTGGTAGCTTACAAATATGGTCTGATAGCTTCAATGATAACACACGTACTGTGGATAGAAGCGGTGGTAGTATTTCTTCCTATCGGAGTCTAGGCTGGTGCCAAGATGAGTGAAAAAATAAACAGGCTTTTCTCTGACATATACGAGAAATATGACACAATGAATCACGTTTTCAGTCTTGGGAACGACATATTGTGGAGGCGTGCAGCAGCGAAGGAGGCGCTGTCATGCGGCAATAATGCAAAGATAATAGATGTAGGTTCAGGGACAGGAGATTTGGCGATATATATTTACAAAATGGCAAAGAAGCAAGGGAAAAAAGTGTACATAACAGCTACTGACTTCAACAAGGACATGCTCAACCTTGCCAGGAAGAAAGCAAAGCTGCTTGGAATGGAAAACGTTGTTTTCGAATTGGACGATGCCATAAAAATGAAGTATGAAAATGCATCTTTTGACGTTCTTATTACTGGTTTCGCCTTGAGAAACTTTGATGATCTCGGAAAATTCATTGATGAAACAAAGAGAGTTCTTAAATTAGGCGGCAAGTTCGTATACCTTGACATGGCGATGCCAGACAATCCTGTCCAAAAGATCTTTTTCAAGCTTTACTTCTCTTTCATGAGAGTAATTGGCAACACTGTGAATTCCGAAGCGTACAACTGGCTTTTCGAAAGTGTGAGCGACTTTGACAAGCAGAAATTGCTGAGAATGATAAGGGCGCGCGGATTCAAAAACGTGAAGATTAGGAACCTTACCACAGGCGTTGCTTACATAATCACAGGAGAGAAGCCAGCTCGGTAATCGCCTGCATGTTCTTCATATACTCCTTTTGCACTCTTACGAAACCCACATAAACCTTCAGTTGCGCAAGCGGGCCCTTCCAGCTCAATATTTTCAAAGCTCTGTCTACGTAAGAGTTATTTATCTCAATAGCCGCCTCCAGCGCATTTTTCTTACCTTCTGCGTTCAATGTGTCAACTATGTTGATCCTTCTTCTCTTTGACCCATCGAAGCCCATATCCGCTCTGACATAGTCTATTATGTCGTCCCTGACTTGGAAGGCGACGCCTATTTCTTTCCCGAAGTTGCAAAAGTCGTCTGCTATCCGCATACCCTTGTATCTTGCAACTATACTACACGATGTGCCTATGAAAGATGCTGACTTCAGCCTTGCGATCTCAAGATAAGTTTCAAAGCTTGGAATCCTTTTCTGAATCTGGTAATTGCTGTCAAGAATCTCTCCAGCACACATGTCAATCGCTGTCTTCGCAACAGCGCTCATCGTTTCGGGTCCATATTTTGCAGACATCTCTATAGCTTTAGATATTAGAGCATCACCAGCAAGTATTGCAGCTTCATCTCCGTACTTTACATGAATCGCTTCGATATCCCTTCTCAGCTTGTCCCTATCTATCAGATCATCGTGTATCAGAGAGGATACGTGCAATAGTTCCAGCGCCATTGCCATATCAACAAATTTCATCGGATCTTCTTTTACAGCGTAGGCTCCAAGAAGGACAAGTGTTGGACGCAGCATCTTTCCCTGCCTGCTTAAGATGTGCATTAAGGGATCTGCAAGCTCCCGGTTCACAAAATCTTTATTATCAAGGTTAGACATCCTTGAAGAGATTAGTTTAACCCCCTTCTCCACTCGCACGGGCAACTTGTACATCTTATAACTCTTTATAATAACCACTCAATAAACGACGCCTAAGCGTCAACGTAAATCGTCCCAGCTTCGACTGAGACCTTGTAGGTCGGCTCATCGTCAAGCTTCATGGTAAACCAGACAAGCTTGCCTGTGGTAATATTCCACATAGATCCGTGCCATGGACATGTCACCTCGTTCCCTGAAAGCTCTCCTTCCCCAAGCGGCCCTCCCTCGTGATTGCATATTGCATGCATGGCATAATACTTCCCACCAACGTTTGCAACCATTATCCTATTATCTCCGACTTCTACCACCTTGCTCTTGCCGTTCAGCAATTCTTCAACGGTGCAAACTTTTGTTTTCATACCTTCATCATCTTTAAGCACTAGAACCTTCCTTTACTATGAAATTTTCGTACTTTACCGATCTCTGAAAGAGATAATCAAATCTTTTCTTCGCTTCTCTTATGTTTATCTTAGTTATGTGCTCACTCTTCTTATTTATTATGCTGAATGGAGGTATCTTAAAAGCGGTCCTGTCGTCCATAATGAACCTCTCATGCTGCGCTCCACTATCTTCCTTGTTCATTATCTTAACCTGAAAGTCTATGTTGCTGTTGTTCAGTTCCTTTTTCAGATCGTTGTAGTTGTCTCCGAAGCTCGAGTCCAGCATCTCGTTTGAAGTTATTACTATTATGGAAATCAAATTACCGCGCTCATCTGAAATTAACCTATGGAGATTTGCTATCGCAGTCGAGTTGAAGTGCTTATCCACTATCTTTATGTCCCCACTGAGTGTTGAGAAGAGCTGTTCCCTAAGCTTTGCCAGATTTGCGTAAGGAGTATTTGGATCCATGCTGATGTTCCTGCTGCCTCTCCTTCTTGGAGAGATGCTGTCTCTGAATTGTATGTAAATGCCGCTAAGCAAGACAAAGGAGTATGCCAAAGTAGGTGAAGTAAAGGTGCAATGTATACAGATCAAAAGTGAAATTGGTATAGATTATGAAGAAGAGAACAACGTAAACTATCACGAGTGTCATGTGCAAAAGCGCGTAGCCTCTATTAGCTGCGTCGTACTTGTTTGATCTTCTAAGCATCAGCATTGTGGTTATCAGCACCAAAACTAGTGTTATCCCGAGGGTGAGATAAGATTCCAGGATTGATGTGTATATCGAATTGAGCTGCGATGAAAATGGTATCAATATCTTAGTAACGTTTAATTTATCCGCTTGGCTCTGTATGTAACCTCCAGCCCCTACCCCATACTGGACTGAGAATAGCTGTATCGTGAACGCGCTGTTAGCAAATAGCAGCAATGAGCCTATCCCTAATAGAATGATTACGTTCCTATACTCCTTTTCGTCCCTCTGTCCCTCCATGATTAAATTATGTGGCAAAGATTTAAATTGACCTACTCGTCTATTCGGGCCTTTAAGGTCTCCATCTCAAAAAAGTCGTAATTGTTGTTCGCGGCCTTAGATTCATAGCCTTTCTTCTTCAGATTGTTTGCCATTATCCCTGCCTCCTTTCCAACAGTGTAAACAAGCTTCGGATTGGTTTTTTCAAGATATTCTAGCGCTTGGGAAAAGTCCGCGTGGTCGCTTAGCGCGAACTGTACGTTTGCGTCAAATTTGAATACCTTAGCGAAGCCAGTAGCTACTGCTGTAAACACCTTCCTACTGCTGTTCATAGTGATTCTGCTCGCAATATCATTAAGCTTGTAGTTCTCCACAATCCCAACATCGCTCTCTTTCAACAGGTCTTCAAAACCCTTCTCCGCCTCCTCTTCGTCATATTTTAAATCTACTCCAAAGTTTTCGTACACCTTGTTTAACTTTGAAATATTTTTAGATACGGCGGGCGCTATTCCAATCTCATTCATGGTCGCAATTAGCTCCTGTGCCTTGCCAAGCGAATAAGCTCCAAACAAGACAAGTGCCCCTTGAAACTTTCTGTTTTACATAATACTGTATAGTATCAATGACCTCTTTTCTATCGTCAAACTTTATTTCTGTATCTGGATAAGTAGAATCAATGATTGCGACGTCCACCTGTTTTGTTTCTATCATTTTAGCTACGTTTGACTTTTGCATTTGATAGTCTCCAGTATAAACTACTGAGTACCCAAATTCCGCGCTATCGAGATAAAATTGTTTTGCGCCTAATATGTGCCCAGAGTCCAAGAGCTCAACATTCTGGGGGAGATCTGCGACGTTGAGCGTCACCCCTTTTCTTGCTTCTATCAGTTCCTTTGTCTCCATGCTTGCCAATATCTGCGCCCCTTTCTTTGCCCTTCTGATATGGTCTGAGTGCGCATGCGAGACAAAGCTTAGGTTTGCTAGAGTATGGCTGAGGTCCAATGAAACGTCATAGTTGTCGATGTCTATCTTCACTGAGTCGCCACTTAATGCTACAATATTAAAGTTTAAATATGTGTTTTAGCATAATACTAGTTACAAGTTTCTAATTGTGTTAACATGGTAGAAAATATAGTCATTATAGGATCAGGTCCGGCAGGGCTCTCTGCAGCACTTTATACTTCAAGAGAGGGTTTTAATCCAGTGCTTATTAGGGGGACAAATGCTGGAGGTCAGCTGATTCTTACAACTTTTGTGGAAAACTATCCAGGTTCGATCGACAAAGTGACTGGACCAGAGCTGGTTGCAAGAATGGAGGAGCAGGCAAAGAGTTTCGGAACCAGGTTCGTCGAGGGGGATATCACCAAAGTTGATTTCAAATCAAGGCCGTTCAAGATTTTCGTAGGCAAGGATGTGATAGAGGCACATGTAGTGATAGTAGCAACGGGTGCATCTTCGAAGTGGTTAGGTATCGAATCAGAGAAGAAATTTATCGGAAAGGGAGTATCAAGTTGCGCCACTTGTGACGCGCCATTTTTCAAAGGCAAGAACGTCATTGTTGTAGGTGGAGGTGACACGGCAATGGAAGATTCAATATTCTTGACGAAATTTGCTGAACAGTGTCACTGTCAGTACATAGGAAGGATTCGTTAAGGGCAAGCAAAATAATGCAGGAGAGAGCCTTCTCTAACAAGAAGATTAAGTTCATTTGGAACACTGAGATAGAGGAGATCCTCGGAGACATCAAGGTGAAGAGCGTCAAACTCAAGAACATCAATACAAAAGGGGTTACGCAGATGCCGATAGATGGCGTTTTTGTAGCAATAGGCCACATGCCCAACAGTGCACCTTTCAAGGATGCGCTAAAGGTAGATAAAGAAGGTTACATTATCACAAAGGAGGAAGTAAAGACAGACATCGATGGTGTCTTCGTAGCAGGTGATGTTGCTGACAAATTCTATAGGCAGGCAGCAACCGCAGCCAGCAGCGGAGTTAAGGCCGCTCTTCATGCAAGAGAATACCTCTCAAGGATGAAATTCTAATTAAGGTTTTACAAAATCCCTCAGCTTACACAAAAGTATTTATTGCATTACATGCAACTACTATCTGATTCTGTGGACTCAGATAATACGATGTTAAACGATCAACAAGCAGCTTCCCAGTCTGCTACTCCTCCCACACCACCATCTATGACTCCAATGCGGTCAAAAGCACCATCTTCTTCTAATCACACTTTACTATATGCTGTAGTTGGCATAATTATAATCGTTGTCATCGCAGCCGTTTTTCTTACAATAGGACATGGCAACCAAAAAGGTAGCAACTCATCAAACTCAAGCTCAGTTAATAACTCTACTGCTTCAAATTCTTCCAATTCGAATAGGTCGTCAAGTAATTCGTCAACAAAGCCTAGCTCAGGTACCACTTCTAAAAATTCTACAATACTTGCAAATGCGAACTCAGCTTACTGTGTGGGTGGCATTCAAATTTTAAATTATCCACCAGGTCCAACTTCCTTATCATACTACACTAATATATCAAAGAATTCCATAAGCTCCTGGAGTCAAACCACTTCTTATCCAACGATCGTAGGAAATTTTTCTAAAAATGACTCATATCAGTCTTGCACTCCTTACAATGGATACGTATACTGTATTGGAGGTACAGCCCCTGAAATCGTAAATAATTCATACTTTGCACAACTTTCATCTCAAGGAATAGGTAAATGGAATGCAACAACTTCATATCCATATACAATTGATCAAGAATATTGTGGAGCTTACTCTGGTTACATATACTGCGTTGGTGGCAATAACAGAACAACCGTCAGATCCAACGTTACTAATTATGCCTCCATATCAAAGAGCGGCATCGGCACGTGGCATCAGTCCTCAATCTATCCTGCGGATTCAATTCCTTGGGTCTGTGTATTTGAAGGCAGCTATGTATACTGCACTACTGGAGAAAATTACTATGGCTCTGAGTCCAAATCTTACTATGCAAATCTCACAGCAAATGGTGTTGGTACCTGGATTCAAACAACAAGTTTCCCAGATAGTTTTGTGCCTGGATCTTGCGCAGCATACAACGGTTACATATACCTGTGTTGGAGGAACGTACCCTAGCAATGGAGCACTTACCAATTCTACATATTATGCAAAATTATCAAGTTCTGGGATAGGCAACTGGACAAAAACCACTCCATACCCGTTGCAAATATACTCTCAATCATGTTTTGCAAATAATGCAAACCTTTATTGTGTAGGTGGCGCAGTCCCCTGGAAAAACGCAGGATCTTATGTGTTACCTAACAATACAAAGTCCACATACATAGCCCCAATATCAAGTTCAGGAATAGGTTCTTGGACAAAACAGGCAGATTATCCAGTAGCACTTGCAGCATCTTCCCAATGCTTTGTATGACCTTCAGCCAATTTTGACTTCATCTACTTCTCCGTTAGGACTTTTTTCTCTGAAAATCTGGCTTGTGAACTTGTATAAGCTTATATCAGACCTCTTCCACGCATCCTTCGCGAGCCCGGCCATCGTGCAAACATACTCTAGGAGTTTTTCCTTATCCAACTTCTTCTCAATAGCAACTTCTGGCAGAACTAGGCCACTATAATAACCATATTCTATGAACAATCCCGTTTCACCAAGCTTTATCTCCTTTTTAATGGTAGCTGGATTGATCTTAAGTTTTACCATCTCTGAAAGTATGTTAACTTCTATAATGACATGTTCAAGCTCAAGATATGACAAAGGTTTGAATCTCATATCTTGTGTCGCCGAAGCTATTGCAGCCTCTATTATCTGACTCTTTATCTCCCCAAATGACCTAGCGAAGCCAATGCAGCCTCTGAGCTCCATCGTTGGGTATATGTTAATGGTGACATATACACCCTGCTTACTTTCAAAGCCCTCCAGCCTCCTCTCCAGCAGCTTCCTATCAAAATCTGGGGCCTGTAGGTAAAGTTCTATGCTATTCCTTGCTGTCTTAACAAGCGCCTCTCCCTCCTCTTTGGAATATAACTTCATTCCAACACCCAAATTTGACTCTCTTTTAAGTCTTATATTACTATTCTATTTTAGAAAAGCCAACCTGAAGTGAAGTGTTTAAATATTCTCTAATATAATTTTAGAAATGGGGGCATAAAGCGCTGGCAATAGCTTTAGCATCTAGCCTCTCTAAATGATGATATAAATGGTTTTTGAATCTGGAAGCGAGGAGATAATGATTGATACAGCACATGACACGCTTAACACCCTTTTTGATAAGAAACTTGCATCTTTAGATTCAAAAGTATCAAACATAATGAACGAATTGGACAGGGCCAGAGCGCAGTTCATCGAGGCGTGCGACAACTTCGAGGAGTTGGAGGATGAGCCTAACACCGAAGATATATGGAATCCTAATATAAACTTCATAAAAAGTCAGAAGAACCTGTATGCAAAGGCGCTTAAGAAAGTCGTAGAACAGTCAATTTTGAAAGTAGATAACGCACCAAACATCCACAGCAAATATACACGGATTCTATCAAACTTAGAAAACACAAATAACGAGATACTTAAAACCAACGCTCGTTTCAAGATTGTTATGAGTTGCTATTCGAATCACCTTAGAGATTTCAAGAGAAGCATGTCTAATATCGAAAGGCTCACCGCTTCAATCGAAAACGAGATTAATAGAAGGGAAAGAGAGCTGCTAGAATACAATGTTCTCAGGGAACAGATATCTAATCTGAGCATTCAGACGAAGAAGCTGGAAGCCCTGGGAAACAGAATTACGCTGTTAAGAAATCAGCATCAGAACTATTCTTCTCCAATAGAAAATGAGGAGAAAGAGGTTATCACAAAGCTCGAAAGTAGGAAAGCAGAGCAGATGGAAATACATAAGGAGGTTTTAAGACTGCAAGAGAAGATAGCCTTCTTAACAATGCCGTTGGAGCGGGCTTCAAAGAAATTTGACCATATCTCTGCAAAGAAGCGGCAGTTGTACAGTTTTATCAGTGATCCGATAAACACAATAGACAGTGAATCTGCGTACTCTGAATTCAAAGATATGATAAAGGAACTAAAAGAGAACATTAATTTAGGTAAGATTGACGTAAAGAATACAGCAAAAGTAAATGAAATTGCCTCAAGCCTGCTTACTGCAGATATCTACTCATTAATTCATTCATTCAAAACAGCACAAAGCAAGAAACAAGAGATAGAGAATGAAGTAAGAGCATTAGAAAGGAGATCGGATGATATAAAAAATAGGAAAATGAATGCAGAAAATGCTGTGCATAGCGCAGAGACGATGGAAAAAGAAGAAAATGAACTTAAAACTTCGATAAAGTCCATAAAAAATGATGTTGAGAAACTTTTCCTAGATTCTTACAACAAAAGGATATCGATAATATTATGATTATTTAAGGTGGGCCCGAAGAGATTTGAACTCTTGGCCTCCCGATTATCAGTCGGGCGCTCCAACCAGGCTTTTAGCCTAATACAATAATAGCTAAATTACTGTATAAGAAAGCTACGGGCCCACTATCTTATTTGTTTATTTCTTAGATTTAAATCTCTTCTCTTCTGCTGCGATTATCTTCCCAAAATGCTTGAAGTCATCATCAAGCAGCTTTGCCGCAGTCTTGCTAGATCTAAGCGCCATCGCGGGATGAAGAGTTATCATGTAATCTATACCGTCCTTCTTGACAACTTTGCCGTGTTCCTCAGTTACTTTTCCATTTCCAAGCAAAGTTTCGCAAGCTATGTTCCCTAAAAGTATTATGCGCTTCGGTTTTATCAGTTCTATCTGCCTTAGCAGAAATCCCTTGCAGAGCACTATCTCCTCTTTGGTTGGCGCCCTGTTTTCAGGAGGGAAAAACTGCACCACGCTGGTTATGTAAACCTTGTCGCGCTTTATCTTCGCTTTCTTAAGGTACTCATTCAGCGCTTCTCCACTTCTTCCCACAAAAGGTTTGCCCTGAATGTCTTCGTTTCTACCAGGTGCCTGCCCTATAATCATCGTTTCGGCGTTCAGAGGTCCGTGTCCTGGCACGAATCTCTTGCTAAGATTCCAATTTTTCGTTTTGGTAGGTAAATCTTGGTATTCTTTGTTGACATCCTTTATGAGCTCATATCTCTCTATATAATCGTATATTCTTGGTATCCTTTCTTTCATGTCCTTAAACTTCATCTCTCTAATCGCTTCCTCTTTGTCAAGCCAACTGTACGCTTTATGTTCCTTTGATATTTCCACTTTTTCATTTGTGATGTTGGCAATGAAAAAATAAACTTTCTTCATTATTCTATCTCCATCTTCCACGAAGAAGTATTGGGTACTTTCTCTGAAATACGGGAGAAAAGTCACCGTCAGCCCCGCCTCCTCCTTAATCTCTCTAGTCGCGGCCTCTTCAACAGTTTCCCCTTTTTCAATATGCCCCTTCGGAACATCCATATTATTTCTGCTACTCCTCAAGAAAAGCAAGAACACCTTACCTTCTATTATCTTATAGATGAAAGCTCCTGCAGAGTATTCAAAGAGCATCTTTTTCATCTTATCACAAGAAGCCTTTTGAGAAACAATATGCCTGAAGGATCTGTGGCATTGCAGAGCTGTTTACTCTATCTTGGTTGAATATACTGTAAACTTCACTGTAGAACACGTTGGCTCCGCTGCTGCAGCCGCTTCCACTTAAGCTTCCGCTCTTCATTATGATGTAGAAATCGATTACCGTAAAGTAGTTACTTTTCACTTCCGGTATGCGCTTGTTCACTATTAAGAACTGCACTCCGTTAGAAATCGTGTCATACACTGTTGTTGCTACACTTCCGTTTGATACGAACGTGTAGCTTCCCAGAATGGTGCTGTTACTGATAATGTTTTTCTTTATCTCTGGATTTGGAGCTGTGAGGTAGACGATTATTCCACTGCTTTTTGCCAGCGTGCTGTTTGTCAGCAGAATGGATGCACTGCCACCATTGTTGTACACTAATGATGTCGCATTCCACTTCCAAGTATTCATCACGTTTCCTACAAATCCACTCATGTTCTGGTTTATCGCATTGAATGGCACCGCGCCCTTTAGTATGGTCGGAGATATGTTTTGTGAATTTGGATAATTCAAAGTGATCAAAAAGTACACAATTGCAAGCACTAGCACTATTGCATGATTGAGCTGCAACTTTCCTTTATTCTTGTACTGTTTTTTCTTTCCCTTCGTCCATTTCGGGAAGGAGAGCCCACATCTTGTGGCGCCTAAAATCGCTATGATTATCGTAGCATAAAATATCAGTATTCCGACAAACGTGTGGATGTAAGCGACCGTGGCATTCGGACCATAAAGAAGCCAGATTCCTGCCACGCTTGCCATCCTAAGAAAGTTAAGTAGAAGCAACAGGACGAAAGCGGCCACGATCCAGTATAGCTTATGCTTAATTTTGCCATTCAGGTAATAGGCTACTGGCATGAGAAACAGAACTAGTGCAATGAAGACCGCCACCCCAGCACATGCGGTTCCAATACCAATAGTATATGCGCCAGCACTGATGGAAATTGGCGGTGTATATTTTATGGCGCTAGAGAATAGATGAAGTATGTTGTACACTAGAACAGAGTTTAGCACAGCAAAACCAGAGTTTGTCAGCAGTGCAAAACCCAACACTATCGGAGAAGCAAGAATAGGGTACACAAGCAGCATTTTGAAGCTTTTGATGTTCTTTGATCCAAAAGTTAAGAGCAGCAAAGAAGATATTGCAAGTGGCAATACCAACATATCAAGCCTGTAGCTAAGGAACTCGAAAGAGAATGCAAACTCCAGATAAAGAATCAGTATGAGAAAGATCACAAATAGAATGATCCCCAATACCATATCATTTTTTTCCACTTTTGGCTCTATCTTGTTCTTGAAGCTGAAGAGGGCTAGGAAGGGGAGCATGATCACAGGGACAATGACATAAGTTGCTGGGTCCGCGTCATTTATGCTCTGATTCGTAGCAAGGAATGGATTTATGAGCATGATTACTATCGCGATGAAAAAAATTACTTTACCAATATCAAAATTGATTTTAAGAGGCATCCGAAACACATTTGCCCTCAGTCGAAATGATCAACATCATACGTTCACATCAGCAGTTACTCTCATCTTCATAGGACGGATAACTAAAGAAGTTGATATATATAAATTTACCTTCTTATCGAATCATGAAAGCACCGAATTTTAGATATATTCCAGACGTTGCCGATGTCTCTTTTGTAGCTTATGGGACCAACCTGAAAGAAACGGTAGAGAGTTCGGCTCTTGCGATGCTTAACGTGATGTTTGACATAAAAAGAATCAAAAAAGAGAAAGGCAAAGTGAGAAGCTTAAGGATAGTAGAAAAAGCATCAACAAATGAGGAGCTAATCTGGTTTACCCTCCAAAAGATCGTATCGAAGGTAGACGAAAAGGGGATCAACGCGTTCAAGTTCAAGGTGAACCACCTCTCTGAAAGAGGCGGAAAGAAGGTACTGCACGGATGCATCTTCTATAAGGACACCAAGAAATACCTTGCGCTTTTGGACGTCAAGGCAGTAACCCCTCATGGATTAGAAGTTAACCAAACCTCCAAAAAATGGAGCGCAAAGGTGATTGTGGATGTATAATGTTTTTAATCAGCTGCTTAGCTTGTAGAGTATAGCGCTTCCGTTAATCGCATAGATTTTATAAGTATTCCCATCCACGTAATGGGCAATATATCCCTCCTCAAAGCTCGTACCACCTATATTCAAGGTTATGTTATAAGCGAAATCGATCAATACGTATTCAGGTTTGAAATAGTAATATTCAGGATCAGGCGCCTCTAGGTATTTTCTATTTGCGAAGTAGGGTATGAGGTTGTATTGGGTCATAAGCGAGGCATTTGCCGGCACCTGTGATATCACCGAATATAATTGCGCATAGCTGCTTCGCAGCCCTGGATTTGTCTGGAATAGGAATTGTTGATTATAATTGTTTACTATTGTAGAATGCAGGAAGTTAGGATAGAATAAGACTATGCAAAGAATCAAAAGGAATGAGAAAAACATCAAACTGATTAAAATTTCTGTATACCTCTTGAACTTCGACTTTTCTTCAATTGCAACCTTAATTCCAAGTATTGTTGCTACGATCGTTCCGCTAAGCACAAAGGTGAAATGCGCTGACCAGAGAGCAGTGAAGAACTCTGTAGGGCTTGAAAATATCCCAAAAAGCCATGGAGCAGCAAAGATAAGCTCTGTCAATGGCGTAGCTATTACAAACAGCCCGAAGCCGAACAGCCCTACTACCAGACTATATAAAAAGTGAGGGTTTAAATAGCTGAATTGTCCAGGAACTGCACTATAATTGAGAAGTTGCTGGTTAATTGAACGAGTTATTGGAACCAATGGATATGGCGAGTCCTTTATGAACTGCGGGACTCCCAGATATGCATGCTGGTAACTATAACTCAAGTTGTAAAATATCAAGTTGTAGATGAGCAGCGCAGCGAGTGTGGCTAAAATCATCACCAAAGACAAATTTATCCTCTCTCTCCGCAGTTCCTTGTCTTTAACGTGTGCTACGTTGTAAACAATTAGGCCTAAGGCAAGCGGGATTGCGAACAGTACCGATTCCTCCATGACTCCGAGAAAGAGGAGCAGAGATACAGCAAACTTCTTCTTATCAAGCTTCATATAGTAGTAAAAAGTGAGCAGGTAGAATGGCATGAACAGTATCTCAACCCTGTAATCTGCAATTATGATTCCGATTACGCCTGGGTTCACAAAGTAAAAGAGCATCAATGCAAACGCAATGTATTCGTTCTTTAGTAGGTCTCTTGATATGAAATAAAGCATCAGACCCGTAATCACCACTACGAACACCTTGATCAAAAGAAGCATCACCACAGATTGCCAGATAGCAAAGATTGGAAGCAGGAGCAGCTGGTCAGGAGCTATGTGGTTGTTCAGCGAAAGATACTGCAGGATCGGTAATGCGCCTGAATAGTGTATCTTGTAATACATAGAAAAGGTCGCCACACCACTGTCAGACCAAAGGTGGAAGGTGTTGTACTCGTTCAGCTCGAAGATGGCCCAATACGCAAGCGCAATTACAGTAATGATGATGGCAGCTATAGTTATAACACTTAGTTTCTTGTCAACTTTTCTTGCTTTCCACATTTGTGCCAAGTAATCAGCTAAAAGCCAGGAGAGGGAGTCGAACCCCCCTTTTCCGCTCTGCAGGCGGACGCATAGCCCCTCTGCCATCCTGGCTTGTCAATACTTTTTTGGCTTGTTTAAGATATATAAATATGTTTAGTGTTTTATATCTCAAAAGCGACACTGCTTTGAGTGACCATAATGCAACGCGTTTTTGAGAACTTACCAAAGGAATTCGTCTCAGCTGTAGCGACTTATGACTACAAGACCCCAATAGTCGAAGTGCTTAGTAAGATAAACAGCGCCGGCTCTGTTGTAGTGCTTAAGAACAAGGAATATTATGGCATGGTAGATGCGAAGACCATAGCAAGCATGGGCACGATGAAGATGGATGATAAATTTCCTCTTGGGAAATTCGCGAAGAGGGTTCCGCTGGTTGACAACGCAACATCAATTGAGAAATCCATTCTATACATATTCCATTCCGCAACAAAAGCCCTTCCATATTCTGATGGGGGAAAGGTGAAAGGGATCGTAAAGAGAGAGACCCTGCTCAAGGCCATTCTTTCCCTTCATCTGCTCTCTAACTATGTAGTAGGGGATGCAATGTCGTCTCCAGTGATAGCGATAGACTCTGCTTCATCAGTGGCACAGGCGAAGGCGTCGATGGAGAACTACAAAGTTAGCAAGATAGTGGTATTAGACAAAGGAAGGATATTCGGGATATTGGCTTACAATGACGTGATAAATTATTTTGCAAAAACAAGCGGAAGGCTTGATGCGAAGAAGACCGATAACATATCCAAAGCGAAGAACAGCATGGGAAACACTCTGGTTGAGGACATATGCAATAGACAGGTTTACAGCATAGACCAGAACAAACCTATCGAAGTCGGGATAAGAAGCCTGATTGAACAGAATATTTCCTCTCTTCTTGTTACAAAGGCCGGAAAGCCGGTCGGGATAATCACAATAAGAGACGTTTTTGAGAGAGTTGCTGCGCGTACTGAAGAAGTAACTGAAAACATACTGATATCGGGACTCGATGAAAACTCAAAGGAATACGAGGAGGACATAAGGGCCGAGCTCCAGAAACTTGCGGGCAGGATAGATAAGTTCGGCAAGTTCAAGGTCGATTATATATCTCTTCACATAAAGCGTGCGAACGAGAAGAACTACGAGGTGTACGCAAGGATAATCATGACCAAATCCGGCGCAATAGCAGCATCGGCTTTCGGATACACAATTGAAAGTGCCATAAAGAGGCTTTCTGAAAATCTATACAAGTCTATTAGAGTGAAAAAGGAGCTAATTCTAACAAACAGGAGAGAAGAGGGGAAAGAGACCAGGGAAGAGTATGAACAATGAATCTAAAAAAACAAGGCTGCAGTCGAGCTTCGAGCTTCTGGTAACGCTCTCCTTCGGCCTCGCCATACTACTGCCAGTGGTGGCTTTCGCTTTCCTCCAAATCGCAAACGCTAATTCCTCCTTATCGGCAATCGCCGCACAGCAAGCAGCTTCGAAGATAGCAAGCACCGCCACGATAGTTGGCAGTGAAGGATCTCCTGCAAAGCAGATCATACAAGTGGCCATGCCTCCAGGGGTGCAATACATATATATCGGCACGCTCAACAACGGAATCGGACACGAGATTATATTTGTGGTGAGATCTTCTACAGGTTATAGCTATGTGACCGCATACACTCCGCAGAACGTAACAGGCAGCTTAGGGAGTATAACTTCTTCAGGCACTTACCTTGTAAACGTGTCCGCGCAGTCTCAATGCCCACTCTTGCAGCCAGTGCCATGCGTGTACGTCTCCCCAATAGTGTGATTCATATCATGAAGAACAACAAGGCGCAGATTGCTATCGAATTCCTAGTAATATTTTCGTTCGTCCTGATAATATTTACATTCTTCTTCGTGCTGATAGTAAACCAGAGGGCTTCGGGGATGACCGATCAAACCTTTGCCCAGGCGCAGCTAATAGCTCAGAGCGTCGCAACGCAAATAGCTACAGCATATCAGGCGGGGAATGGCTATTCAAACCTCATGCTGTTGAGCAGCAGCATAGGCAACATACCGTTCAACGTTTCGGTAACGAAAAACGGAGTAGTGGTGGTGTCCGCGCTGAGCGTCAAGCAGGTGGTGCATGCTGTGGCATACAGTGGCGTTGACAATATCTTTTCAAGTTCTGCATACCTGACTAACTCTGTTTACCTTCTTCCAACATCCAACGGCTCAATTTACCTTCAGAACTCATTCGGCACAATATGCATAGACTATTCATGCCCTGCGACCTCCAATCAGCCCGCGACTGTCTCCATCCAAAATCAGCTGTACACGGCTGCAGTGCTCAATGGAGTCAGCGGCTACCTTGACACTGATTACTCATCCTCTCCATACTTTTCTAATACAGAGACACAGCTCGCATGGGTCTATCTTAATGCTCTTCCTAATACTGGAAATACCTATTACGTGACTTCACAACGCAGCGGCATTGGTGGAATGTACATAACCGCTACAGGTAATGTTGTGTTCAACGTATACACTGGTGGCGCAAATATGCAGGTGACCAGCAGCAACAGCATAGTCCCAGGACAATGGTACATGCTCAGTGGTATGTACTCTTCAACAGCTTCAACTGAAGGAGTCTGTATATACAATGTAACTCTATCAGGCTGCAATACGATATCTGCTACAGGCACTATAACTGCGTCGGCAAACGAACTTTACATCGGAGCTAATTCTGGGCTCAACTCTTTCTTCAACGGAAGAATAACAAATATCCAAATTTACAACATCTCTCTATCCAATGCTCAATTGCAAGGAGAATTTTACAAAGGGATAAATGCACCTCCAATAAGCCCTTCCAACTCTATCAAAGCATGGTATCCATTCACAGGTGGCACGGGCATCGACTTTAGCGGCAACAACGTGAGCCTTGTAGCTGGCACTCCTGTAGTCTACACCAGTGGTTCTGAGATAGAAACGCAGGTAAAGAACAGTCTTGGAAAGAACTTGGGTGCAAACGTCTTGGTAGGCTTTCAGACTTCTCTTGGAAACTTTTCCGATGGGCTCGGTCCAGGAGGATTTACTGCTTCTTACACCAACAACAGCGGGGTCGCAATAGCCTTTCTCAACCAACAGGCAAACAACGGCAATGCAACTGTGAAAGTTTCCGCTTTCAATGGTAACGCATCTGTCGTAGGTTCTCTTGCAGCATGGTATCCAATGAACTTTGGGCTCAGAAATAAAGCTTACGATCTTAGCTTAAATCAGAACACTGGCGGCTTGTTCGGCAATTTCACATGGACGTATCCAGATTATGTGGCGTCGTTCAATGGAAAGGCAGGATATATAGAAATTCCATCAAACACCTATTTTGATCCAGGACAAACCACGAGCAACATAGTCGTATCTGCATGGGTGAACTTCAAAGCAGTTAGCGGCAACCAGCTCATAGTTGGAAAATGGGTAGGCGCAAACATGGAGTATCAGCTCAGGGCAGAGAACAACCAGCTCAAATTCTACATACATATAGGAAGCAACAACTACTCTGCCGTAGCTTACAATGCGCTTGTTCCAAACACATGGTACTTTGTTGTAGGTAAATACAACTCCGGAGCTAGCAAAATAAGTCTTTTCATCAATGGTGTAATGGTCGGCGCTAACACGTTGAGCAACGCTGTGACTTCTACGTTGGCGCCAGTTTATATAGGTGGAAGAAACGGCACAAAATACACTGACTTCTTCAACGGTTCCATCGCCAACATACAGATATCACATAACGACATTCCAGCAAACGTGATAGAATCAATGTACATGAGTGGAATAGATGGTGTGTCTCATACCTCAAGTGCAACCTCCCCAGGGCTTGTAGCAAGATATCCTCTTGACGGAGATGCATTTGACTATTCAGGAAATAACTTCAATGGCACTCTAATCGGGAATGTTTCATTCACTCCTATTTCAAGTGTCTTGCCAATGCAGTTTCTTTCAAGTGGTGGTGTCGCAAAGACAACAGCGGCCTCTTTCAATGGTGTGATAAGCTATGTAGCCCTTCCACCACTACAACTACTGAATCATACAACAAATGCTTCTATTTCAGCATGGGTCAATCCTCAACCATTTAACCACAATGTTATAATATTTGCAGAGACAAAGAACAGCCTCGGGTTTGCTCCAGTAATGCAGCTCTTTATCAACGGTACCAGCCAAGTTGAAGCGGACTTCGGCACCGGAATTGCATGGATGGTAAAAGCTAAGACTGTTGGAAGCAACTCTCTGTTCGACCCGATAGACACGGTGCCTTCTTGGTACAACATAGTGGCCACCTGGGAGAGCGGCACAGGAGTCAATATTTATATAAATGGAGTCAAACAGCAGCTTACTTATACTTTGGGAAGCGCAGCGACTACAGGAACGCTTGTGATACCGTACAATCCAACCACCTACATTGGATACAACGGTACCTCTGCTGCAACTTTCAACGGGCGCATCGCGAACCTTCAGCTCTACAATGTAAACCTCACCAGTACTCAGACTCAAAGGCTTTATTATGAGGGTCTTTCAGGTCTACCTGTTAACCAGACAGGACTTGTTGCATGGTACCAGCTCGATGGTGCAGCAATAGACTATGGTCGCAATGGATACAACGGAACCGCAACCAACGTGATTTATGCAGATACGCAGATAACACAGCCGTCCCTCACCAGTTCACTTAACGGCACAGGCATAAACTTCAACTCCAAATTTGGGTACGCAATATTGCCTGTTAGTTCTTCTTTAGAGTCATCACAGTTCACAATATCTTTCTTTGCAAATCCATCAGCTATGAAGGGTACCATATGGCTCTCAAATGACAACTACTTCGGCGCTGGAAATTCTGGGAACAACGGTTGGAGAATCCTAAGCTCTTCTAGCTCTTACAACGGGGTTTATCTCGCGACTTTCAACGGCGTTACAGAAGTAGACAGCAATACTCTACCTGTTAAGAACATGAGCTGGACGCAGTTCGCATTTACATATGGTGGGGGCGTCATCTCATCATACGAAAACGGCAAGTTTGTAGGAAACGTTATGTATAGCCAAAATTATCTCCCTTCTCTTCCATTAGGAAATGGAAATTATATGGTAATAGGAGGGGGCGATGGTGGAGATCCTACAAGCTTCTTCAATGGCAGCATCTCTAATTTGCAGATATATGGCTCGGTACTTAACCAACAACAGATAAGCCAATTATATGCTAGTCCCACATCTCCAAGCGCCCAGGTGACAGTTCCGATGAGTTGGTTCCCATGAAAGCACAGTTCCTATCTTTTGATGCTATATTCGCGATCGTGATATTCTTATTCACAGTATCACTGCTATCATTTGTTTGGTACACCACTAATGCACAGTTTTCCATAATATCCGGAGGTGCAACCCAAAGCACCCAACTTCAACTTCAAGAACTAAGTGAAAGGCTTCTTGGTCCTGGCTCTCCATCTAACTGGTACACTGGTCTAATAACAAACTCGTCTTCTACTTGGGGCAACATCAGTATCGGTCTTGGTGGCGCTGGAGCCTCTGGGAATCTCTCGATGCAGAAGATTACCACCCTTGCATCAATGTCAAATAGCAATTATCAAGTAACAAAGCCGCTTCTTGGGGTGGGTTACGATTACTACATAGTGATAAACGGGAGAGGTTTTTCGATACAGATCGGTTCAAAACCCAAAGCTTTCAACAATCTGCTTAGCATTCAGACTTCCACGAAAAGTGTCATTGTTGCTGGGCAGCCGGCGCAGATGCAAATGTATTTATGGACAAATTCGTCCTTTGGTATAGGCTAAAAAATGAAAGGGATAATATTCACACTCGATGCAGTCTTCTCGATGATTATAGCCATGGCAAGCCTTACGGTGCTGCTTTACTTCTTCTACGCCCCGCAGACAACCGCAACCATTAGCTACTCTGAAGTGTCTACAACCCTGCAGCTCCTTCTGTCCACTTCTCCTGCCAACGTATCCCTCACAAACAGGGTGGTTAGTATGATAGCCGCACAAACGAACGTGAGTAACGAAGTATGGGACATGGGATACAGGGACAATAAGAACAATGCGGGCAACGTGCACGGTCCCGCATATCCTATAGTATCCTTCATCTTTAATGCAAGCCAGCCGATCATGAGTAAGGTGGTCGCAGATTATGGAAAGATATACTTTGCAACAAGTAACACAGTATACGCGGTAAACGCTACTACAGGAGCGCTCGTTTGGAAGTTACATTCCCCGACAAACGTAATAGGGAACCTAACCATAGCCCCTGGGCTTCTAATCTATGCAAACACCACCAACCTTGATGCGATAGATCCAAACACCAACTCGCTCATATGGACAACTAGCATCATAGGTGTTTTCAATCATGAAATATCAAATCCTATAATCTACAATGGTAGAATATATGTGGGCGCAGATCAGAGCAAAGCTTCTAACGTGATTGCCTTCTCTACAGCAAACGGAACAGAGGTGTGGACGTACTATATACCCAACATAATAGGTTCAATGGCCATCGTAGACGGGTCGCTTCTTGTAAAAGGAAATAGTAACACCATCACTCTTCTTGGAGACATAGGGAGTAGCTCGAATGTGCTATGGACCCAGACTTACTTAACTCCAGTAACCAATGTCGCAAGCTTCAACAGTACCATTGTGGCCGGAATAGGCGGCCCAGCCGACTTTCTCTACGTCAACGGAATACTAAAGGCCTCAGTAGCGTCTACCGTAAATTCCGTTTCTATCTTAAACAACACCGTAGCTATCCAGACTCCAAACGGAGTTCTCGCCTATTCGACGAACGCGAACCCTATTTACACCATTAGCTCATCTTGCTCAGGATGCGGCACTGCAATGCTAAACTCAACTCCCGTAATCTCTTCTTCTCTTATCTACTCCCTTTGGTCTGGGAATTACCTTTTGGCGCAGAATGCGTCCGGAGCTTTAGCTTGGACGACTCACATTCCTTACAACGGGCTTAAGCCTTACATGACACTCGCATATGGGAAGCTTTACTTAAGCGCCGGAACTCTACTCTTAGCATACGGCTCGTGTAGCACCCCTTATCAAAAATCCTTGCTTAGCATGGCAGCGGCTCTTTATCTAAATGGATATGGAGGATGCGCAGACGCGCTCATAGATTATGTCAATCCGATGACAAATTACAGCATATTCCTAAACGGCACCTTCGCACCATCAACCGATATCGCAAGTTTCAATTCGCTGAACAAGAGCAATATAATAGTTCCAAATAGCCCACTTAACAACGTTCTCCTTAACAACTCTTTCACATGGTCATTCTGGTTCAACGCTAGCTCATGGGGACCGACAAACGGCCTGATAACAGATACATGCTATACTAGCGGATGCCCAGAGTTCTTGGAGACAGTGAATGCACAAAAGGCTAAATTGATTGAGTTCACCGTAAATGGGGCCGGAACCAACTCTCCAGTATACGCTTCAATAAGCGCTAAGACCTGGACTTACATTGCAGGCACTTTCAGCAACATAGTCGGAAACACCACACTTTATGTTAATGGGGTAAAGGTGAATTCTCTGTCATACAACATGATCCGCACCATCCTCTCGCAAAACATAATCATTGGAGGTTATCTCTCAGGAAACTACTTCAATGGGAGCATTGCAGATTTTCAGATATATAATATCTCACTCACCCCAACACAGGTAGCCAAGCTTTACTACAGCGGCATCCAGGGTCCGCCGCTTCAAAATGCGGGTCTCGTTGCCTGGTTCCCATTAGACGGAGACGCGAACAACTATGCGACCTCCGGGATAACAGGCTATCCTATAAACATAATATATTCAAATGGCAACTATTTGCCATTAGGCTATACCAGCTCCTATAAAACGAGCGAGAGCGCTACGGTGCTGCCTATAGTGAATTATAGTACTGGTTCGATCAAGCCGTACAAGGTAAGTGTTGTTGCATGGAGATGAAAACAAACAGCAAGAAGGGCCAGCTGATGACGATATTGGTACTGATACTGTTCCTTCTGCTGCTCTCCACGCTCATCTCATACGCAATACTTACAATAAGCTATAACACAATAGACCAGAATCTCGACCTCTCGGAGGGCTCTCTTGTAAACCTGAGAACGCTTTCTGCAAGCGGTAGCACTTTCGCTAATGCAAGCCTCAGCACTGCGTTAGTGACTCTCGCAAAATATGAATACAATGCGTCCATGAGAAAATCTAACTTCATAAACAACACTGCCGTCTTCCTAGAATATTTGATTACCAACGGCATACTTCCCGGAGTTGCACCGGGTTCAACTGCCGGGCGCTACTTGCTTAAGAGTATGGGCAGCCTCACACTAATTACGTACAACTCCTACCTCTCAAACACTCTCGGCACTGCAGCAACATCCTTAGTGATAAATGAATCAAACGTCTCAGTTTTCCAGAGTAGTCCGACATCTTTATCTGTCACATATATAGAAAATCTACTCATGAACTCCTCTAGCGGAACTTACAGATACAACATACCGATAAACGCCACGATATCCCTGAATGGGACCCCAGATCTGCTTAGTTACGAACTCGGGATTCCTGAAAATATCAAGTTTGGAGATACGACAAACCTTACCGTTTCTCTCGGTGGCACCTCTGCGATAAATGGGGTGGGCACAGGCTACATATATGGGATAGTGGCGACGGTACCAAAACACAGTCACGTGCGCGACCATAGGAAGCAGCGTACCGGCAGGTTTCAACAGCGCGCCTTTCAACTCTTACATAATAATTTCAACGACAAATGCCTACGGCATAACTGGAGGAGGCTGCACTGCAGCAAACTGGTACGGAGGGCTTATAACGGAGAACGTTCAGACGCCATCATCAATTACGGTTCCATGGCTCCAATATCCTATCACCAAAACCACCCTCTTCGGAAACATAATAACCGGACAGCAGATCCTATTGGATCAACAGTCGCTTTCAACCTACAACATACAGAATCTGATAAATGCAGCAGGCAATGGTTATTATTTCTCTTCGCCTTTTGCCCCATCTTATCTTACCAGAGCGCAGGATTCCTTCACCCAGCCTTCTTCTTATGGAATTTTTACATTTTCAGATTACAACCTTCCCGCTGCGACCTTCAACGGTTTAGGAAAAATAACAGCTACAGCGCCCACAATCAACACTGTTGCTGGCGGTTATGACACCGTATCCTTCTGGATGACATGGAATGGAGTTGCAGACATGGTTCCGTTCGGCTTCACTGCATCTTCCAACAACTATAACTTTTACATCAGCTCTGCAACATGCGCAGGAGTAAGCGTCAGCCTAGGGTCACCCGGTGACGTATACGGCATAACCAACACGGTAGCATTTAATCAAAAATGGGCTTTTGTGACTCTAGAATTATACAATGGCCCTTATACAGCAAACACCCTCATATTCATAAATGGCCAGAATCAGAAACTTTCTCAGTGTCTTGGTTCAGCATGGCCGACCTCCACAATTTCAACGCAGTTTACGATTTCAGGATGGAGCGTCAACAACCTGCATAGGTTCAACAGGAGCATCGCAAATGTGCAGATATACAACACGTCATTATCCTCTTATCAAGTCTTTCAACTCTACGAAGAGGGAATATCTGGCGTTCCGCTAAACACCAATTCTCTTGTAGCCTGGTATCCATTAAGAAACAATGCTAATGACCTTAGCGGAAACGGTTTCAATGGGGTAGCATCAAACGTAGTATATACTGAAATAAACAACTACTCTATGGACAGCTTCCTGACTAGGAACGTGCCGACCAACACATCTGATATACCAGGGCTGCTTTCCTCTTGCAGGCTAACTTCTCAATGCCTCAATTATAATAGTCCTGGTGTGTCGATAGGCTATAATCCATTAGAAGTGCAAAGCCAGCTCGGGCAGGTCGCAAATCTTAATGGATACAGCTCCAACATACCAACAGGGGTAGTTTATCTGCCCGGTAACACGGTTCCTCGTACAATATCCTTCTGGGCCTATCCCGCAAATGGAAACGTACCGGCATACCAATATCTAGTAGCGGAAACAGGAACCGCATCAAGCTTAGCTTGTTCTGGGTACTGTCTCAGCTACGGACGCTCCTCTTCAGGAGTCCCTAATACGATAAGCGTAAGCGCTTGCGGCGTAACCTTCTCAAGCGCCAGTCCTGCCCAGATGGGCCAATGGAGCCATTTTATATTAGAGCTTGGTCCTAATTCGGCTACTGGAACCAACACCATAAATCTCACAATCAATGGAGTGACTGGAATCTCAGTTCTTGATAGGTGTTCTAGTAATTCCAACTCTCTTGTGATTGGGAGCGCAAACGGAAACGGAGATTTCTTCAACGGTTCGATAACAAATGTGCAGATATATGGTGGCACATTGACTAGTGCGCAGAGGCTTCAGCTTTTCAATGAGGGGGTATTTGGATTGCCGATTACAAACAATGCAAATCTTATGGGATGGTATCCACTTCAAGGAAATGCAAACGATTACAGCGGAAATAATAATAAGAATGTGTTTGCTAACAATGTGACCTATCCTTACTTCAGCGGGCTGTACGCATTTAACGGGCTTTCCACAGTATCAAGCAGCACAAACGAGTGGGGTACAATAGGAATAACTAGATGATTATCAGGTCGCTCCTATAGATCCGAATACGCTTCCTATTACCTGTGGAGCACACCAGATATATCATTATACCTATCACTAGGAATATTGGCATGTACCGAAGCCCTTTAATCAGCGATCCGTTTGATATTGCTGAAGTTATAAACGCTCCGAAACCAGTTATCAAGATTATCGCGGTTAGTGCAAAGTTATGATAGTCGTTTATTGATATCTTGGGTGGGCTAGGCTTCAGGAATGATACGCCGGCAGTAGGCAGGCCCCCCGGGTTCTGTTTCAGTATTCCAGCCCAAACAGTGTCGGTTATTGTTATCATCTGGGTTGTAAGTGCGTAAAGCACAGGGGCTCCAACCAAAGCAGCGAACGCAATAAATATAGTGTACATGAACAGCTGACCAGATATCTCCTTCTGAATTATCTGTTGATTTCTCAGATCCTTTGCAACCTGGTTAAGAAGGTCTGTCATGCCTCCTCCATATTGTATTGCCTCAATCATCATCCTTATCGTGTGTTTCAGCTGCAGAGATCTGTATCTTTCACCAAGCTGTGTGAGCGAGTTCTGTAGCGTTTCTCCAGCGTAAAGGTTTTTGCTGACCAGCTTGATGTCATCGCTGAAGTATTTGAACTCTGGTCTTGCGGAGAAAATCATTGCCTTGTCTATCGAGATTCCGCTTCTCACGTTTGCTGCAGTTATCTGAAGATAATCTGGCAGAATCTCATCAACGAACGATTTTCTTCCATCTATCTTGAACTCAAGGTAAACGTAAAGTAGTATCTCATAGAAGATCATCGCAGAGATTCCTGCTAGAGCAGCCAAGCCCGGATTAAACTTCCATATGAGGACCATGCTGAATGAAAGCAGTATGAGAAGGCCTATGCCTCCGTAGATTGCAATCCTTATCGCAGAGCTTACCGTTCTTTTCTCTCCAGCAAGGTCAAGCTCTCTAGATATGAATACCGCGACGTTCCTTGAAACCAGCTTTTCGAATGAAACCATAATATCACAGGCTGAATGAAGGCCTTGAGCTTCTCATTATGTTCGTGAATATCAACTGCAGGAAGAATATTCCCACAAGTCCCATGATGAGTGTTGTCTGATCTACTGTGAAGATGTTTATGAACGTTGTAAGTATTGCCATAACCGCTATCCCCATGCTTGGGAATATGACCCCGAAGAGCATGTAGAACATTGCAAGCGCGTTTAGTCTTTGTCCGTACCTTCTCAACTCTATCACCCTCTCCTGGCCGACCTCATCGAGCACGCCTTGCATCGCTCCAACAAGGTCTGCACCAGATTTTATGCTGACCGAAGCCTGCAGCATTATCCTCTTGAAAGTCTTTGAGTTGCTCTTCACGCTCGTCTCATCAATCGCCTGCTCTATCGGCATGCCAAGCTGCACCAGCTCCACAACCTTCGCGAACTCTCTGCTCGCCGCGCCGTATCCTGTGCTCACCGCAGTCATCGCGTTGAACAGCGGCATGCCTGACCTCATACCTATCACAATATCCCTAACTGCGAACACGATGTCCTTCTCGACTTCCTTTCCAACGTTCTTGCTTCTGTCTATCGGATACTGTATGAACTTGTTGAAGAAGGCGTAGAAGATCGCAATTCCTATGACTATTCCAAGGATTGGGGTCACATTCACTTTTATCATCACGTAAGAAACAACAAACGTAATCACTATCGCTAGCAAAGCTGAGTATATGAACATCTTCTTCACGAAGTCGTACATGCTTTCCTTCACGCCCTGCTCCCTAAGTGCAGTCTCAAGGTTCTTGTGTCTCGCCGCGGTGGTGGTTATGAACATCTGGAAGGCGTTCATCTTCCTTACCGTACCCTGCTTTTCGCCTTTCTCTACCTTGCCGCCTCTTTGCTTCCTGCCTATCTCCTGCACCTGTTCTGCGAAGCCGCTTGGGGTTTCAACAGCTGCGCTGTCTCCATAGATCGGCGTTGCCTTGGTCTTGAAAAATAAGAACCTCTTGGGCTTGGTGAATCCTACTATCTGCTTGTTCTGCATTCCCAGGTCGTCTTCTTTTTTATCCTTCTTCTTAAAAAGCATTTACACACGTCGCCTGATGGTTATTATGTATTCACGCTTAAAAACTTATTCCCTAATTCTGTAAGAAGCTTGTTTCTCAGTTCTATCAGCGACCTCTGGAACTGATCTTTCGACTTTATCTTCTCATAGCGGACCTGCTCGCTCAATCCTATCACCTCGCTCCTCACTATTGAAAGTTGATACTGGGTGAACGCCTTGTTATCCAGACCCTCCTTTATCCCTTCAAGCTCGTGGATTTGGTCCTGCAAAGATAGGGTTGGCAGCACGAGCTTCTCCTTGTTTATCTTCTTCGCCTCCTCCTCTACGACCTGGTCAAACTCCTTCCCAGCGCCACCTATAAGCTGCTTTATCTCCTTTGCCGCATCGAAGCTCTCCTTGGTAACGCTCTTCACCGGCACCTGCTTCGCCTTTGCCTCCTGAATCTGCTTCGCTGTCGGCTCCTCTATTGCCGGAATCTTCCCTCCTTCAGTGATCTCTATCTCTTTGCACGCTTTATTGTAATCATAAGTCCCAACATCGATCTGATATGAGAGTGCTTCTTTGGTGTTTATCATGACGCTCTTTGTTTCTTCGTTCTCCCCTTCCATCTCGTCAATGGTCTTAACCGCCTGGTTGTAATCAACATTTTCCTCGTTAGCCACTATATTCCCTCCTTAAACATTCCCGGCGTGTAACTCACTTTCTTCTTCACCAGATCGAGCACGTTGTCCTTTTGCTTGTAGTAGTTTGCGATTGCGTAACCCACTTCGTCTACATCAATGACCTTGTTGCCAACAAGCCAGTCAAGCATCTCCTTTCTGTCCTTCAAATCTTGACTGACCTCACTCTTGGTGTAACCACCATAGAGCATGAGCAGCTCTCCGAGCCTTCCAAACTCTGCTATCTGAAGGAAAGTGTCATTCTTCAGGTTCCACCTGTAGATGACGTTCGCGTCTCCCGTCTTCACTATCTCTCCAAATTCCAGCACCCTTCTTATCCCAAGTCTCCTATGCCTGAAGAGGCTCACTATACCTCCAATCGCGTTTATGAGTATTTTCGGTATGCCTATTGGTGGGTTTGTTATTCTCACTATAGTATCATTCGCGTTGTCTGCGTGGACTGTGCCGTACACCGCGTGACCTGTGTGTATTGCCTCGAAAAGCGTCTCTGCGTCCTTCTGGGTTCTGATTTCTCCGATAAGCATGATGTCAGGACGCTGTCTAAGTGCGTTTATCATAAGGTCGTATAAAGTAATTTCTCCCTTTCCTTCTGGGTTCGGCTGCCTTGTAACCATTGGCACCCAATGAAGGAATGCAGGAAGTGTGAGCTCCCTAGTTTCCTCTACAGATATTATCCTGTGGTTTCCTGGCATGAAGACGCTCATGGCGTTTAGGAAGCTTGTCTTCCCGCTTGCCGTTCCACCAGAGATCAGCATGCTAAGCTCGTTCTGGACGCACATCCATATTATTGCGGCGACTTCCGAGGAAATCGTATGGTTTGCTATCAGCGCGGGCATGGTCCACGGATTCTTCGCGAACTTTCTTATTGTTATTGTGTTTCCTCTTTGTGATATTGGGTAGAGAGTCGCATTGACTCTTGAGCCATCAGGAAGCTCCGCGTCCATCAGCGGAGAAAGGTTGGTTATCTGCCTCCCCACTCTTCTTCCTATCTGCTCCGAGTCGTCGTATATCGCTGCCTCACTGTCCAACTTTATCGTTGACTTGCACCACCCGTACTTTTTATGGAACACCCAAACAGGTTCCTTAGCGTTGTTAACTACCACTTCCTCAAGGTTATCATCAGCAAGTGGTATCTCCAGGTCCCCAAGACCGAGCATAATGTTGATTATGTAAGCAATCAGCGCCCTCTTCGCATCTGGTTTCGTGCCAGGAAGGTACTTCTCCACTACAAGGCTAGAAGCCTCTACGTACTTTGCGCTCAGTTCCTCCACATACTCTTTATCTTCTATCCTTGTCGGATCTATCGGCACTATCGCAAGCAGCTCCGGTCTAAGCGAAGAAAGGAGGATCTTAGTCGCGTCACCTAGCCCTGGGGAAGATAACCTGATATATTGGTACAAACTCTCCTGGGACGTCGGTTATTTTTATGTTGACCTTGAGTCCATGTGCGTCAAGATTGTAGTTATCATACTGTTTGTATATGATCACGTCCGACATATCATCATACCTCGTCCTTCTCGCCTAGCGACTCCACACCGGACTTCACGTCGTTAAGCTTTTCCTCCATATTAACTTCATCTTTCTGCATCTTCGATACCTTCTTGCTTATGTCTTCGACTGCCACGCTCCTCTTTTCCGGGTCAACGGATAAACTGTTAATCACTTTCATCTCATTCTTTATAAGGGCTAGGTCCTTCATCCTTTCATCATACATCTCCTTTATCTCCTCAAGCTGGTCCTTCAGTCCTTTTATCTCCTTGTTGAAATCTGCGAAGTCTCCGAACGCCCTCCTCATCGCCTCAAGCTTGTTCGTTATCTCCTGCATCTTGCCCTGTGCAAGCGGTAGGTTCTGTTCCACACCTAGTTTCGCCTTCTCTAGTTCGTTCAGCAGCGCTATCCTCTCCTTTTCAACGCTAATCCTTATCCTCTCACTCTCCCTCTTTGAGTTTTTCTCCACCCTATCGTTCTCCTGAATGGCCCTCCTCTGCTGCTCTATTGCATCCTTTAGCGCATTAAGCTCCTCGTTGATGTTGGCCTGCTCTTGCCTGAGAGAGTTTCTCTTCTCTTCTAACATCTTGTCAAATGAGACCTGCAACTCATTCATCGTCTGTTGCGACCTTACTATCTTGTTCTGTATGTCGTCCATTATCTTGTTGGCTTCCGTAGCGCCGGTGGTGAAGTTCTTCATCTTGCTTGCTATCTCTAGAAGGGACTTCATCTCCTTGTCCAGGGTCTCGCTCATCTTGTCCACTCTGTCCTTCTCCAACTTTATGCTCCCATAGTATTTCTCCGCATTTCTCTGTATGCTGTCCAGCTGGTCAAGGTCAGCTTTCAGCGTTCCCGCATTGCTCTTGAATATCTCATCAGCGTTCTCTAGCACCCTGCTGAAGTTCTTCATCTTCTTGTTTATGTTCTGGAGTATGTTGTCCTGTTCGATTATGTCTGTTTCCAGCCCGCTCTTCTTTACCTCTATGGTGCTCTTCAGCGTCTCCATTCCCTCTTTGGTCACGGCTAGAGGCGATATGTACATCTTCCCTACTTTGTAGCTTATCTTGACTACGTTTGCCTTCTCAAGAACGTCCGCCCACCCCTCAATTACCTTGCCACTCACCTTCAGCTCTGCCGCAAGTGTTGACGCATCGGTCTCCCCATGCTGCTTCAAATAAGTGACGAGGGCATCGATGCCTGTAGTCGTTGTTAGGGGTTCTTCCGCCATGCTATCTCTAATATACGTTTATTTAAAGGATTTAAATGCTACTGCTCATTTTAGGTCAGCAACTGCGCCTGTCTGTTTCTCTTCAGCCCTATCCTCTCTATTAATCAGCGCCCTTATCAAGGAATGCTGCTATCTCGTCAGCCTGCGCGACCTCCGGTAGCAGAAGGCTAGAGATGCCTGCCCTTGTCATTCTTGCGATGTCGTCCTGTCTCTTCATCCTCGAGGTTATCTTGATCTTGCTGTTCATGGCCTTCGCCTCCACAGCTATCATCGTATTGTTCACATCATCCTCGTCCAGCAGCACAAGACGCGAAGCTCTTCTCAGTTTCGCCCTATCTAAGGTCTCCACCTGGGTAGGGTCTCCACTTATGGCGAATATTCCCTGGTCTATCAGCCTGTTAACAACGCTCGGCTTCTGGTCTATCACAACAAAATCTATCCTCTGCTTGCTAAGCTTCTTTGCAGTCTCTATTGCTATCCCATTTGCTGGGGTTATCACCACATGCCCACTTATGTTACGCAATCGCGTACTAGCTATTTTTTCCTTCAGATTTATCTTTTCAAGCATCTGGTAGAAGATTGTAGTTAAGATTATCGTCACTATCAGTTTTCCAGCTATGTCCATCGCTTCCACAAAGAATATCAGAAGGTTCTGCTCATCGATAAGCATCAAGTTTACTGGGAAGGAAGCGCCTATGATGTTCATAAAGCTCCAAAGCACTGCAGCAAAAACACTCTCTCCTGTCGCATATACGGCTATAACAGATATGATGAACATTATTACTAACGCGATTATCAGGAATTTCTGTATAGCTCTAAGCCGCATAAACTAACCTCGTGACACCACCCGCATGAGCTCCTCACCAAGTTCTATCCCAGCAAGGTACTCTGGAAGTACACACATCTCAACTCCAAGCCTGTGCATCTTTATGCTTATCTCGTCGCTGCTCACTCTTGTCAGGATCTTTATCCCTGCCTTGATTTTCTTTGCGGTTACTGCCCCAAGCAGATTCTCCAGATCGTCCCATGATGCAAAGACGACCGCAGAGGCGTTTTCTATTCCCGCATTTTCTAAGTTCTCCTTTTCCGTAAACTTCCCTGTTATCGCTACGATCTTCTCTTTATCTAGTTCGACTGTTGTCTCCTGCTTGTTTTCTATCACAACAAATTTTATGCCCTTCTTCCTCAACCTATCAATAAGATTTGCGGAGAGCTCGTTGTACCCGCAGATTATCACGTGTCCCCGCATACTTTTCGCTTTCATCTTGTTTAGGACCTCCTCAAGGTTGGCATATCCTATTATGTCAAGCACAGCTGCCAGGACGAAGCTTATCACCAGAATCTTACTCAAGTTGTCTAGGATCACGATGAGCACGATCAATGAGAATTTGTAGATTCCATAGCCGAATGCCATAGTCGCCAGGTTGAAGGAGGAGGCTGTGTTTGGGTTGTCGAAGAAAGTTTCTATAGTGTAATATGCATCAAGGTAAATGTTGTTTGTGAGTAGGTAAAGCACACCTATTGAGACAAATATGATCACTGCACCTATAATGAGAGCCGAGACAAGCACGTTTCGCGTCTCGCTTTTTTCGAATGCCATGCTATCAATCAAATATCCTTCTTTATCTCTTCAAACAGCTCCGCACTAGCAGACAAATTGGGCGTTGCGATGAAGTTTGCCCCAGCATCGGCTAACTTACCCTTCATGAACTCGTTGTTCGCTCGCGTCGCTATCACTATCTTCTTATTGAGACTCTTCGCAGTTATCACGGTGAAAAGGTTCTTTGCATCATCATCCATCACCACAGCTATCGCCTTTGCTGAGCTGACTCCAGCATCCTTCAGTGTCTTTGACGATGTGGCATCCCCGATTATGACTTCTATGCCTCTTTCCTTTAGCAGTTCTGCCTTGTCTTTGTTTAGCTCTACAACAACCAGCTTTGCTTTCTCCTGCAGCACCTCTACTATCCTCTCCCCAACTATACCGTAACCGCACACGATTACATGATCCTTAAATTGCTCTCTAGCCGCCATCAAAATTATATAACAAGCCAAAGGATTTAAAGCTACTCTAAATACGAGACCTAAAATGGAAAATGAAAGAGAGATAATACGAAAATTATAGTAACCTTTTTAGATTAAACAAGACAATGTTTATCGTGACCTTATGGGAGAAAAGGAATTTCTTCTGCTATTCGGTGGAGTATTAGTTGGGATATTGGTTGTAATCGTCGCCCTTTTTGGAATGGGCTTCTTACACAACCTATCCGGGCCAAACCTTGCAAGTCAGCTCACTCTGAAAAAGCCAATGCCAGTTGTGCAATTTGAAAACCTCCTAGCCAAGGATTCAAATTTCTCCCAGGTTAATGTAAGCTACTCTGGCTTGATCAAGATAAAGTCTAGTACGGGCATTGCCACCTCTAGTTACGAATTGAACTTCACAGCGCAGTATGCAAGATTTGAGAACTCTTCAGCTTTCGGGATCTCATTCAACATTCCACAATCTTCATATTCAAACTACTATAACACTTATGATTACGAGCTTATCACTAATGGAAGCGACAAATACTACTGCAACTCGCAGCTTGGCTCCTACATCTCTCAATATTATACTGCTGGTTTTGGATGCATCGACCAAGCAACTGCCGATGTCCTACAAAACACCACCTATAACAGCTCTCTTGCAATGTTCAACTTCCTATCTGGAAAAGGAGTAAAAATTACTATCAACCAGGCTTCGCAGGGTACATACAACGGCAAGTCATGCACAGCTTTAAACGGAACGTTCAGCGGTATCATGCCGTACTCTCAAGCCGAAAACTTGCTGTATTACGCCCAAATATACTCATTTTACTCTTACTACAATACGAACATAAGCATTGGTGGTAGCTTCAAGACGTGCATATCAAACAAGAATTACCTACCCCTAAGCCTAAACTCTACTATAAAGCTTACCAGCGGATCGCAAACAGTTAGCATGCAAATGACGATGAATCAGACCTCTATATCAAACTCAACTTCCTATGCTGATACAGCAGTGCCAACCACTCCTCTCAACCTCTCTTCGATTCTGAGAGGATATTGTTTGTCTGGCTACTCCACCTACAGCAGTTCGCAGCTGAACGGCTATTGCTCTTTTGCTACGCTGAACACTACGGGAACTCTCATGCTGAAATATGAGAGTTACTACAATAACTACTACAATAATTATGGAACTTATGGAAGCTATACACCGATAGACATCCTTGGCATAGCTTGCACACAGTATTACAGTCCATATAACATCTACTACCCTCAGCCAACTTCAACTATCCCACAGCCACCTTCTGCAAGCAACTTCACTCCTGTAAACGTAACAATCTATACATATCAGAATGCTACCCTGTACTTCAATTGCCCAATGAACTCTACGAAGCTTGGGAGCAGAATAATATCAAACCTTTGGGTTTACTACCGAACAGGCTCAACGACAAGCGTAGCCCAGCTTGGCACAAGCTACGCCTACATAACAACCGACGATGAGCTCGGGACCCAAATGAACACAGGCATTGTGTACCCGATACCATCGACATTGCCGATAAATACCCCAATTTCCATAACAGCTTACGACTATCGCGACAACATAGACAGGTCCCTTGATATATTCATAGACAACTTCCCTGGCGCATATATTGGAAACGGCTACTATACCAACTCATCTAATTATAGCACGTATTTCTACCAGGGCGAAACGGATAACTACTTTGCCAACCTGACTGGGAACCACACGCTGTACATTGCAATAACGCAGTATGAAGGGAGCTATTACGGGAACTATTCAGGCACATTAACAATCAACGACACATCGTCCACAGACTTCAGCGGGCTAGACGCAACCCATATTCTAGAAGTGAATGTGACCGATGGCACGATAGATAACTCCTCAGTTATAACCGTCCCATGATTTTATTGAGCATTGTGCATCAATGAAATCGCATGGTCTGAATAGAACTTAAAAGCTTAGAGTTTCGTCTTTCCAGTGTTTACTATCAGCATTTTCTTATTTCTAGGTAGAGAATTCTTCATCTGCAACATCAGCGCAAGACCAGCTACTCCAGAAGGCTCGCAGTTGATCCCCTGAGATTTTGCAATCCTCATCGCTTCGTCTAGATACTTCTCTTTTAGGAAGTAAACGTCTGTTCTTGGGCCGCAGAATCCTGACCTCTTATAAAATCTTAGCCAGTCCTCTTCTATCATAGGTGCAGCCAAGAAATGAGCATAAAGTTTGTCTGCCTTCGTTTTTGGATTATTTGAAGTCGCTCCCATAAAATTGCAGTTCCTTAGCGCGTTTACGTTGCCATGAAATCTTGGATCATACCTTTGGTACCCTACTTCGAGCTTATTTAATTCCAAGACCTTTGAAAATAGAATCCCAGTTCCAACTGGAATAAAGCAGTAATCTGGAGAGTTATTTAGTATCTCATAGCCCATCCAGTCGTAGTTGCCTATCTCTGAGATAGCTCCACGATTTGAAGTCAGGTCAAATCCGTTCTTGTTCTTTGTAAGCGAAAGGATATCTTCCGCTAATAGAAGTCTTTTGCTTAAATCTGTAACAAATATCTCACAATGGGATTTTTTGATAGCACCATAAATCTTAGGATCTAAATTTTTATCTACCAAAACTTTGAGTTTCGGTAACCTATAGTGTTCTAACATGCGGCCTATAGCAATTGCTGCAGAACCAGAGGAGATTATAGAAAATCTTGGTAGAGCACCATAATGAGGATCGGATTTTTTCGCTAGCAAAAAGTTTCTGTATAAGATGATTACCTCCCATGCAATTCGATCTTTGTGAGTTCCAGTTGGGTTTACACTGTCATCCTTTAACCAAACATTTGAGAAACCAGGTACCTTTATTTTATAAGTAGGCGTTGCAGGGAATTTTGGATTATATGGTGGGAACTCTGGTTTATGTGGGTCGTCCGTTGATGGAACGACAATTGAGTTCAATACCTTCTCTTCATTTTTGGATAAGCTCATCTAATCGGTCTCTATATTATCTGAAAAGCTTCCTTTTAAACCATTCTTTTTTACTTTCAGACTCCCTAAACTGCGAAAAGTACGCATTAAGTACGGGTCCAAACTCAGTTGTCTTTTTTAAGAAGTTCTCAAAGTTCATTTGTTTGACTATGATTTTCTCTCCGGGACCAGGGTTTTGTTTCACAAATTTCTTACAATTTCTAGCAACAAATACGTGTGTATAGTAATCAATAACACTAGTAGGTCTCAGTTTCTCTAGCATCTCAAAGTCGTTCGATTGAAATCCCCCCTCTTCTAATAGTTCCCTCTTTGCAGTCGTTTGAGGACTTTCTTTATCCTCCATCCTTCCCCCGATCAGAGTCATAGACTTCCATCCTGGTTCTCTAACATATGCAATTGCTATTCTCCTTCCTATAATTGGTATTATGTGCACAGAATCTTTTCTTTTTACCGTTTCATAATTTGCGTAACTTCCATCATAGAGTCTTTGTTTCCAAGTATAAACAGTATATAGTCTTCCCCTGTAAACAATTTTAGCATTTTTAGGAATTTTAGCGTATTTTGGCATCCGGATCACTTATTTCAATCATGAACCTCCGCTATTGCTTATACTTATGTTGTCGTACCAGTTTTGCTGATTCCAATTGGCAATCCACCCATCACTCAGACCAAACATAATCGTGACGTTTGTCAGAGAGGAAGTATTGGTGGTGGTTATGTTGTATGTTGCCCAACCAGTATCTGTTTTCCCACCTTTCACAAATATATAACGGTACGCTAGCTTCTTGCCGTTGCAGATCCAGACATTAGCGTTTGTGACTACTGAACCTGAATAGCCTGACGCAGCTCTAATATCTACTGATATGTTCAACTCTTTCCCCGCCTGTTTTTCAATATTCCTATATATAACTCCATCCACCTCAAATCCATCTCCTGAGATAAAAACTGATGGTGCAGGATCGCCTTCTGTCTTACTAATCCTAGCAGAGTAACCCCCAGCTGGAGTTTTGTTACATATACCAACCGTATCGAACGTACTACCTTTCCATCCATCAAGAGTTCCATTTTCGAATGTTGAATAAACTATTTTCGGGGGCGGCTTTGAAAGACCAGAAATAGAAGAGGAAATAGTAGAAAAAATAGAGGACTTAGAAGAACTAAAAACCAGTACAACACTAATTATTATTCCTAAAACTACCCCCAGAATGAATATCTTAGTTTTTCTGTTTGGTTTTGCACTCACAGCCTCATCTTAATGTCTTAGTTTTCTTTTCTTCTTTTATATCCTTTTATATAGATTGCAGTAGCTCCACCCTAGACTCCTTTTTCTTACTTTTGAAATGTATTAATCAATATATACGTTATTCAGTTATAAATAGCAAATCTAAGGCAGGCATACGCAGGCCTCGGTCGGGAGTCAACACAGCATTGAAAGTCTAACCTATTTGAACTCTTTTATATGTTTCAGCAGCGGAAGCTTTACTTTTCTAATAAGCTTTTGATCAGCAGTGTAGAGAGTCGCGCCTCTTGATAAAGCAAGGGCTATATATACTGAGTCATAAATGCTGATATCATATTTTGTTGATAGCCTTATTGCCTCTTCAAGAAGGTCGTGCTCTGGTTGTACTATATTAAAATTAAAATTTAACAAAGCGTTTGCAACAAGGTTTATTTCTTGCAGGGTAAACCTTTTGGACTTTGAGTATCTGACGCTGTTCAGCACTTCATAAAATAACAAAGAAGGAGCTGCTATTGTGAATGCACCAGATACATATAAATTCATCATGTTGAGTGCATCGCCTGTGTACTCTTCCTTGACAAAGAGTTTTACTATAACACTCGCATCAGCTACTATTTGGTCCATAACGCTTATCCCTCCACTCCCTTATTACAGCTGTGGTATCGTGTTTGCTCTTCTTTTGCCCTTCTAGTATCTTGTAGGTAAGCGCAACTGCTAGAGCAAGGTTCTTCTTTTCCCTAAGCCTCTCATTTATGAACTTCCTTATCTCCGCAGACCAATTCAGTCTGAGTCTTTTCATTTCTTGCTTGGTGGATTTATCCACTTTGATTAAGATCTGCCCCTCTTCTCTCACCTTTCCACTTTATATATAATATATATAGTATAGATATATAAACTTATCTCTATAACGTTTTGTATAATATTGATACTAATATCCAATTAGCTTCACCCTAAACTTACTGTGAGTTCAGTTTTAGTCTTCCATTTATAAACTGATACTTAGAAGATATAAAAGTATGCCAAAAATCATTGGTGGTTGTATCGTCTTTAGAGGTCAGAAATTTGTTCTTGTAAAACAAAGACGATTATCAGAAGACAAAGGCAAATGGAGCTTTCCTGGAGGAAATCTTAACAGAGATGAGAGTATAATCGATGCTGCAAAACGTGAAGTTAAAGAGGAAACAAATCTAAATATCATAATAAAGGGCTTAGTAGGAATTTACAAACAGAATGACCTGTTGATTTACATTTTCAAAGCCTCCGCAACAAATGGAAATTTAAAGTATCCAAAAGACGAACTGATGGATGCCAGATGGTTTACCATAAAAGAATTCTCGAAATTGAAAGATAGCGAACTTAGAGGAATTCTTATGCGGCAAGCAATAAAGGATTGCAATAAAGTAAAGTAAAACAGAACAGGCATACTTACTAGCTCCACCCAGATTCGAACTGGGGTCCGCAGGTCCAGAGCCTGCTATCCTTGACCACTAGACGATGGAGCTACAGTAATACAGTTTATAATTCACACTTTATTAACTTTTCCAGTGCAATTACTCTATCTTGTGTTGATTCAGCATGCGCATGCCAAAAAGAGTCAGTGAAATATACTCTGCTGAGGTACCAGACATCGTCCTAGCCGTAGCAGCGGTTACCCTTGGATTCGCGATATACATATTCAACATAATACACTCACTTACCCCTATTCCAAATCCAGTTGCCTCATTCCTGTATCTTGCATCGATCACGCTCGTAAGCGCGCTCCTTACCTTCATACTGCACGAAATGATGCACAAGTTTACTGCGCAGCGATTCGGCTACGTGGCAGCTTTCAAGGCCTCTACTTTTGGACTCTTCCTTACGTTGATAAGCGGCTTCCTAGGTTTCCTTATGATCATACCAGGAGCGACTATGATATACACAAACACCATCTCAAAAAAAGAGAACGGCTACATATCCCTTGCTGGCCCAGCGACAAACTTTGTCATATTTCTCGTATTCGCCTTGCTCTTCTTTTGGATATCTGGGGGACAGTATCCACACAACATCTTTTCTGTGTCATATTTCACCAACTTCTTCACACAGCACTCATATTTCTACAACCTTGCCAGCTTCGTGATGTTCATCAACCTTTACGTAGCATTCTTCAACATGCTCCCGCTCTACCCTCTTGACGGCAGCAAGGTGTTTAGATGGAACAAAGGGATTTATATAATTTCCATGGCTATACTGCTTATACTTCTAGCTAGCATCATAGGAGTAGGGAATCTTTTAGCAAGCTTACTGATATCGTTCATCTTCATAATGATCTTCTCCCTATTCTATAGGCGCATACTCTTCTGACCTAAGATTTAGATAGACTTTTTATATTTTAAAGCAGCATAGATAGGTGGAAAAAATATGCCAAACAACATAGAATTAACTGTCGCGGATGCGCTCGTTACAGACTCTGGTAGAGGTATCGCTAGGATAGATTCGAAGTCCAGGAAGCTGCTTGATGTTGTATCTGGAGACATTATAGAAATAAAGGGCAAGAACAAGTCCTCAGCTGCAATAGTCTGGCAGGCACACCCTAGCGATGAGGGACTTAGCTTCATAAGGATAGACGGCTACTTAAGGCAGAATGTTGGCGCAGGGATAGGAGACAAGATAATAATCAGCAAGACGGAGGTGAAGGACGCTGAGAAGGTGATTATAGCACCTCCTATTGGCCAGAAGCCGCCTCTTTCGCCAGATTTCTCAGAGTATGCTAAGAGGAAATGGGAAAACAAGCCACTCGTTAAGGGAGACATAATACCAATACCGATGTTCGGCATAGTCTTCAACTTCATAGTTATCCAGATAATGCCTCACGGCATAGTGAGGGTCACTAAGAACACGAACTTTATCGTGAAGGAGGAGCCAGTTCCGGAATCGATAGTCAAGATAGGAAAGGTTCACTACGAGGACATTGGCGGGTTGAAAAGCGAGATCCAGAAGATAAGGGAGATGGTGGAGCTTCCGATAAGGCACCCTGAGCTTTTTGAGAGGCTAGGGATAGAATCCCCGAAGGGAGTGCTGCTATACGGAGCACCTGGAACGGGGAAGACGCTACTTGCAAAGGCAGTCGCGAATGAGAGCGACGTGGCCAACTTCATTCCAATATCAGGGCCTGAGCTTGTGAGCAAGTTCGTTGGTGAGAGTGAAGAGAAACTCAGAGAGATATTCAAGGAGGCTAACGAGAAGGCACCCACCATAATATTCATGGACGAGATAGACGCCATCGCCCCAAAGAGGGAGGAGGCTACTAACGAGGTGGAACGAAGGATGGTGTCGCAGCTTCTCACCCTGATGGACGGAATGTCAGTGAGAGGTCAGGTGATAGTCCTAGCGACAACAAACAGGATTGACGCTGTGGATCCCGCGCTTAGAAGGCCAGGCAGGTTCGACAAGGAGATAGAGATAGGCGTCCCGAACAGAGAAGCAAGAAAGGAAATATTGCAAATCCACACAAGGGACGTCCCACTTGAAAAGGACGTGAACATCGACGAGCTAGCCGACATAACCCACGGATACACCGGTGCAGACATCAACGCGTTAGTGAGAGAAGCCGCAATGTCAAAGCTCAGGTCGATACTTCCGAAGATCAACCTTGACAAAGAGTTCATTCCGAATGAGATACTTATGAATCTGACAGTGGAAAGGGCAAATTTCATAGAGGCTTTGAAGGATATAAGGCCTAGCGCGCTCAGAGAGGTGTTTGTTGAGAGGCCAAATGTCCACTGGAGTGACGTGGGTGGATTAGAAAAAGTGAAGGCGGAACTCAAAGAGATAGTCGAAGCGCCAATCAAGATGGCCGATCAGCTTGCGAAAATGGGAATTAGACCAATAAAAGGCGTGCTACTTGTTGGTCCGCCTGGAACCGGCAAGACCCTGCTCGCCAAAGCGGTTGCAACCGAAAGAGAGGCAAACTTCATAACGATAAAGGGGCCAGAGGTGCTCAACAAGTTTGTAGGAGAAAGCGAGAAGACGGTCAGGGAGCTGTTCAGAAAGGCCAGGCTCGCCGCACCATGTATAATATTCATAGACGAGATAGACGCGATTGCGGGTTCGAGAGGTGGAGGAGAGTATGACTCCAGAGTTGGCGAAAGGGTTGTAGATACGCTGCTTATAGAAATGGACGGCCTGCAGGAATTGAAGAACGTGCTGGTTTTGGCAGCTTCCAATAGGCCGGACATCATAGACCCAGCGCTTCTGAGACCGGGAAGGTTCGACAAAATCGTTGAAATTCCGATGCCTGATCCAGAGACAAGGCTGAAGATCTTCGAGGTGCACACGAAGCGCATGCCTCTTGACAAGAGCGTCAACCTTGTTGACATGGCGAACTCAACCGACGGCTACACAGGCGCAGAGATAGAAAACCTGTGCAGGGAGGCAGGCATGAACGCGATAAGGAATAAGAGGGACGTGGTGAAAGGAGAGGACTTCCGTAAGGCATTCGATGAGGTAAAGCCCACCATACCGAAGGAGGTTGCTGAGAGGATAAGGCGCTTTAAGGACGAGCCCACCACAATGTATCGTTAAAAACTAAAGATTTCACTAATTTTTACATATTTGTAGTTATAGCCCTAGATTGGACTATCCACAGATTTCCTTTTCTAATGCACCATTCAATGTCCTGTGGCCTTCCAAATACCTTCTCGATTTTTATGCACTCTTTAGCTATGCGCCCCACAGTCTGATTATCAAGACAATATTTCTTAGTCACGACACTGCCTTGTGGCAAGTGCACAGCGTGTTTTGCTTTGATGCTGTAAATCATCTTCTTAGTTCCTAGAACACGTTTGCTTACCTTACCCTTGCTTTTTTCGAATACGTAATAATCAGGAGTAACTGAGCCAGATACCAAAGTCTCCCCAAGACCTATAGCCGCCTCTATTATCACCTTGTCTCTATCACCAGAAATCGGATCTGCAGTGAAGGTAACCCCAGCAACATCCGCATTTATCATATTCTGTACCACAACTGCGATGCTTGGCATACCCTTTATCCTATGCTCTTTTCTGTAAGCTATCGCCCTCTTATTCATGAGCGACGCCCAGCATCTTTTTATGTGCGTCGAAACATCTTTCACATCTGCGTTCACTCCAAGGAAAGTGTCATGCATTCCAGCAAAAGACGTTTTCAGCGAATCTTCACCTATAGCTGAAGACCTGACTACCACACGTGTAGCATTTAGAGAAGATAAACACCTCTTTATTGCAGAAGTCAGATCAGCATCAAATTTCATAGAGATTATTCGTTTCCTTGACTCCTTGAGGATTCTTTCAAGCTCGGCACCATTTGCTTCCTTTACCTTTGAAATCATCCCACTGAGCCCGTTTTTCTCTACTAGCTTCAGAAATGCCTTCGAGCTGATCACGAAACCATTCGGAACGTTGAATCCTCTCTTGTAAAGGTAAATCAATGAAGACCCCTTTCCCCCAAACTCCAACTTTGGTGATGCGTTAGTTTTTGTAAATGGAACAACGAAATTTGTCATCGTCATTTTATCACTTCATATATCACTCCGTTGCTTTTACTCGCATCAACTTTGATCATCTCTCCGTCCTTTATCATTTTTGTAGCTTTTTCAGTGCCTATTATACAAGGAACGCCAAGCTCACGGCTTACTATCGCAGCATGGCAAGTAAATCCTCCCTCATCAGTTATTATTGCAGCTGCTCTGTGAAGAAAAATCATGTAGTCTGGAGTGGTCATCTTCGTCACCAATATCTCTCCTTTCTTCAGGGTATTGCCCTCTTCAGGACTGAGTACGACTCTTGCTTTTCCTACAACTACCCCTTTCGATGCAGTTCTTCCTTTTACTATCATTTTAAAAGGCATCAGTTTCACCTTGCTTTAATGCAATCTTTCTTGTACTTCTCTGCTTTAGTACCTGAAATTACTTTGGTCACTTCATTGTTCCTCATGCTAAACGCAAAGGCCTGCATTCTTTTCTCTATTTCTTTCTTGTTGCACTGTCCTCCTCTATCTAGAAGATCTTCCAATTCCAGATGCGTCAGGTACTTTATCTCTTCGGATGTTATCCCCAGACGCAGAGCAAGCTCATCGAACAGGTTTCTAGTGTAGAAAAACGCCTTTCCGAACGCATCCATCCTATAAGTTCTAAGGAAGATATACTGCTGGAGTGCTTTTATGTACATTAAAATGTCTGCTGGTATTTTCATCTTAGAGAGAAGAGCCGTCATCTCATCAACTTGCTCTTTCCTTCTCCTTCTTATATTTTCGAGCTGTTCCTCTGGATCCGCCCCTCCAGCAATGAGGCTCGTCAACTCGATTATAACATGATTTTCGTCCTGTGCTGGATTCGACATAGAAACCATCGGCACCCACGCGTAGTCCTCCAGATACTTACTTATCATTCTCTTAATTCTAAGAGGCATTACTAAAGTGTTTGAATCATCCTTCTGCTTATCAATCATCTTTCTTAACTTTGGAGTTTTCATTATCACTGTAGCTATTTTAAGCAATTCTTCCTGTGCTTTGCTTGAGTCTGCAGGCAGGCTTGGTACGGCCATTCTTGTAAGGAACTCTTGCGCAGCTTCCTTGTCCTTCATATTCTCCTTAGCCCACTGCAATATTAAGTTAGAAAGGGTTGACTGTAGCGCATGAGGAAGCATCATGTATCTCGCAGAGTTAATATAACGGTTCACGAATTCAGCGAACCTCCACCTGAGCTCGTATGTCGTCTTCTCATGTAAATTTTCACTTCCTATCTTAGCTGCATAACTCACAAGCTCTTCAGCCACATTCTGGTTGTCTATTGCTAGTGTAAGTAGGTATGTTGGATCTTCCTTGCTCTTTCCCACAGCTTCCTTACCTTCCTTCTTCAACTCTTCAGAGTTTACCCACGCCGAAATCCCAGACTTGCCTTCTGGAAGAACGTCAAAATAAGTGTATCCCTCATGCCTATTCCCAATCATGTTCGCATAAACCTGAAATGTTGGGAACCTTCTTGTTACAAAGTTGAAAGGTTTTATTTCCATCTTTATCTACTCCAAGATGTTTATCTCAGTATATATTAGGGCAGAAGTAGTATTAAAGAACTATTAATAGCTATAAAAGACTAATGACATATATAGAGAATCTTCAGAGTGCTGGCCTGAGCTTATACGAGGCTAAAGCTTACTACACCCTTATCGTATATGGGGAGCAATCTGGGAGAAATATTGCTGAACTATCTGGAGTTCCCCCAACCAGCGTCTTCGATGTGCTTAAGCGCTTGCAATATAGGGACTTGTACAGCTGATACAACAGAAGCCCATGGTCTGGTCCGCTACAAATCCAGAGAAAGGCATCAGATCTCTACTAGAAAGACAGATCTCTAACTACAGCGAACTAGAGAAGAGTCTTATTGATGATTTGACCAAGATAAGGACGATTACAGAAAAGAAGATACAAGAGGAAGTAGCTGTTTTTAGTGGCTTTGAAAGGGTGTTCTCTGAAATAGCAGATCGTCTCAACAATGCTTCAAGCAGTATATGCATCTTCTCAGTGGGAGAAAAAGTTCCTACTCAAGTTGAGATAGCAAGCGCTAGGGCGATAAAAAGAGGAGTCAAGCTTAGGTTCATTGCAAGCACGTATATTGAGGACAACAAGGACATACTTAAAAAATGGCAGAAGGATGATTGGATGATAAGATACCTCCCAGGCTCTAGAGAATACACATTTGCAGTTTTTGACAAGAAAGAATGTGTTATAGTTGTGAAGAATCCAAAGGTCCAAGACGAACGTATGCTTGTTGGGTTTGCCAACCCAGACCTCTCTAATGCACTTCAAGAATATTTTGAGCTTATTTGGAAAAAAGCCAGACCAGTTTGACACCGAAACAGTTAAAATCTTCTCCTGCTAATAAATCATTGATAAAGTAGGGGGTCTATCAGAGACTGGCTTTCTTTTTATCAGGTCTTAATATGAAAATAGTTTATTCAGATAAGAAGAGCGGAAAGACGGCGCAAGTGGAAGTAACAAAAGACAAGGAGGCGATGCTCATGGGAAAGAAGGTCGGAGAGGTAATCGACGGATTCGTTGCGGACCTTGAAGGCTTCAAGCTTCAGATAACTGGCATGAGCGACAAGAGCGGCACCCCCTCAAGAAAGGAGATAGAGGGCACGAGGAAAGCAAAGCTTCTTCTAACTGAAGGCACCGGTCTGCGCATGAAAGGGAAGGGATTCAGAGCGAGGAAGCTCGTGAGGGGCAACACCATAAGCGTAGATACCGAGCAGGTGAACACCATCATAACAGAATACGGGTCAAAGCCCCTGACAGAGCTCTTCAAGCCAAAGGAGACGAAGGTGGAGTGATAATCAAATGCAAGATTTCAAGCAGAGCGAGCTGAATATCGGCACACTTGGGCACGTGGATCATGGCAAGACGACCCTCACAAGGGCGATAACCGGCGTGTGGACCGACAAGCACAGCGAGAGCGTGAAGAGAAGCATGACCATAAAGCTCGGTTATGCTGACGCCCTGATTAAAAAATGCAAGGACTGCGATGGTCCAAGTGCGTACACCGTTGGGGATAAGTGTGAAGGATCAGCTTCAAAACCAGAGCCTTACAGAAGAATATCGATACTAGACTCCCCAGGCCACGAAACGCTTATGGCCACTGCGATTGCAGGATCCAGCATAATAGATGCGGTAATGCTGGTCATATCAGCAACAGAACCGTGTCCAATGCCTCAAACTAAGGAGCACCTCATGCTCATATCATCTCTAAACCTTAGCAGGATAATAGTAGTGCAGACAAAAATAGACGTTGTAGGGAAGGCAGCTGCGTTAAACCACTACCAACAGATAAAGAAGTTCTTGTCAAACACCGTTGCCGCAAAGGCGCCGATTATTCCAGTTATAGCTAACAAGGACATAAACGTGGACGCAGTTCTGGAAAAAATTTCTGAGCTTGAAATCCCCAAACGCGACATAACTTCAGACCCGCTTATGTACATCGCAAGGTCTTTCGATGTAAACAAGCCAGGAACCAACGTAAGCAAGCTGCAAGGGGGAATCGTTGGGGGTTCGATAGTAAAAGGAAAGTTTAAGGTTGGAGATGAGATAGAGATAAGACCAGGGATAAACGTAGCAAGGGACAAGTCAAAGAAGGAGCAATACGAGCCTGTGATTACAAGAGTAGAGAGTTTATCAACAGGCACAGGTCCGATAGAGGAGGCTATGGCTGGAGGCCTCATAGCAATAAGTACAGATCTTGATCCAACCTTCACCAAGGCGGACAGTCTTGTTGGGAACTTAGTAGGGCATATTGGTAAGCTTCCAGCGACACTAAACTCAATGACCCTAAACTATCATATGCTTACTAGGGACGATGTACCAAAGCAGGCTTTCAAGGAAGGAGAACCGATAATACTAGGAGTCGGTACTGCAACAACAGTCGGCTACATAAAAGTGGCAAAGAAAAGCACGATCGAAGTGGACCTGAAGAGGCCCGTATGCGTTGACAAAAATGCAAAGGTTTCAATACTCAGAAACTTTGCGCAGAGATGGAGACTTGCTGGATACGGAAATGTGGTCTAATTTATTAAAAGCATCTCATAAGTCTTGCTTCACAAGGCGATATAAAGCAAGTTGAAAAAGCCTAAAAACGAATTCATGGACTATATATATAAAACTAGAAAATCATAATTTTAGTGTGATTTGAATGTCAGTCAAAATGGCACAGATGCTAAAGGTAGGAGAAACTGCTCCGGTAGTCTCTACACTGGAAACTGGTTGGAAAGGAGCAGTTGATGTTCCTAATAAGGCTGATATTATATCAATTGTAATGTCCCCTACTTATGTAAAAGAGATCTTAGAAGGCAGAAATGGAGGATACTGTAGATTCGCAAGCATGGAAAGGGTAGAAGAACTTCTTGCCCTTGGCAATATGGACGAAGACGGTTATCAGTATTACAAGATAGTGAGAGAAGGAGAAGGTAGAGGGATCTATTGCGTAAATAAAGAAGAGTGTTCCAAATTGAAACCTGAAGACGGTTTGGAGCTTCATGAACCTTCAATCAGAAATGGAATAAAAAATAAGCGACCTTTGCAGGTGTACAGCTCCAAATGTCTTAGCGCTGATAGCGTCTTTCTCAGCATCGGCGGCAGAGACGTCACCTGCCCCGCTAGGGTGGCGCAGTTTGAGGTTACATCTAGTGTTTCGAAGCCACAAACTGACAAACCGCTGGAAAAAACGTTGCGCGACGAACAAAAGATGTAAATTGATGGAAAAGAAACACTCATAAATATCTAAGATATCCCCACTTTCCTTAATCTCAAACCAAGGTCACCTACCAGTTTCTCTCTGTCTTTTCTTGTTTTCAGGTTGTTATAACTGCCTAACTTTATGCTGAATCCAGCGGCGTGCGGATGTCCACCTCCTCCAAGCATCTCCGCAAAGCCTGACATGTCTGGTCCATCGCTTCTTATACTACACTTTCCAGTAGCAAAGTTTACCACTATCCCAATATGTTTCTTTGTACTTGCCATAAGCCTCCCGCAAGCATTGGTCGACTGTACATCTTTTGCAAATCCAACAACCGTCCTCTCTCTTATAAAATATGGGTTTTTTAACATTTCATTTATCCTTTTATCGTTTAATTTTTCGAACGTGTTCGAAGCTCTCACTATTTCTCTATTAAATAGGTTCTCTTTGCTTATCTCCGTTGCAATTAATCTTAGATTTTTTAGCACTTTTTCATGCGGCTTCTGTAAGTTGAAGTACGCTATACCCATCGCATAATTTTTTATCGCGTTGAAATACCTTTTATTAGGCGCTCTTAGGTTGAAATCTGAGCAATGCACCATCTTATTGAACTCCCTAACAAATTTTGTATCAAGCTCTAATTTTTTAATCGTTATCTCAGTTGCGCAGTAATTTTTGTTTTCGCCAACTATCGCAACATCACACTTATTTGCAATTCTTTTTATAGCGCTATCATCCCAAAAATGATGGTCAAACCATATCACTTTACCCCCATATCTCTTCACGTTCCGTATCATCTTTTCATAAATGTGAAGAGTGCTCTTGTTTGGGGAGATGTCTGTAATAAAGAGATTAATCCCTTTCTTGGAAAACGCTTCTATCCTTTTAATTGCGTACTCTGCATCTTCAAAATCATAGCTTGTGAAAAATAAATTTTCTGGTTTAACCTGGTATTTTTTCATCAGGATTGCCGCGCTGCCTATGCCGTCCATGTCATTCGCATGACTAAGTACAACTACATTTTCCATCCTTTCAGTATTGCAACTAAGAGTTTAAAAAGATTAGGAAAAGAAGAGGCTTTGTTTTGCAACAAAGCCTATTGGTTCGTCTACTGGCAATTTCGTAACACCCATTAAATGTTATGGCCCGCTTTGGGGGAAAGCGAGCCAAGGTTTTCACTGTGGAGGTGAAATAATGAGTGTATTGGTCGTCTTGCCAGCATCATATTTGAAGTAGACCCTATGTCCGAGCTGGAACCTGTCCAGCAGTCCGGCTCTGTAGAGTCTGTTTAGTCTTGCGCACGCTGCATTTCTCCCTTTATACTGCATTAATCCCTTTATGTCGTCTGCGCAGACCATTCCCTTTGATTGAGCGAATTCTAGAATCTTAGAGTCAAGGTTTGATAGTGGTATCTCCCTGTTGTTTTGCGGTTGCTGCTTGTACTCAAAACCAACTTCCTCTCCGACTGCCTCATCTACGCCCTTAAGCTCATCTTCTAGACTCTTCAATCTTTCAGTTATGCTTTTAAGCATCTTGTTCGTCTTCTCTCGCTCCTCCATCATGTACCTTACGAGTGCTGAGACGCTCTCGCCGCCTTCTATCTCGTCAAAGTTGTTGCTCTTTGAGAGCCTATCAATCTTCACATTGAGCTTCTCTATCTCTTTTTTGATTTGTTTATTATTTTTGATCATAATTCCACCGATGATAAGTCATTACCCCATCACATTTAATGTGCGAACCACACACATTCATTTCATGAATGAATCATGAATGAATCAGATAGAATAAATGCTTAAGGTATTTAAATCTTATGCTGAGAAGCAGAACTTCCACTTAAATTTGTGCAGTATCTCAGAGATTAACTGCACCGCAGCTGCAAAGCTTATGCAATAAAGTAATATAAACGTTTCCGAGTCAATTAACGATTGCATTATATAGAACCCCTCCAATATTTATAAGAGAGATTCGTTTGCTAATAACTTCTAGTGATGGTGAATAGCCGATGCAACAAATACTCATGTCGATGAAAAGGTCTAAGTTGCTTGAGAAGGATAAGAGGCTGAAGGGCAGGGTGGAAAAGGACTTGAAATGCAAGGTCGAAATCAAGGAGGGCAACCAGGTATTCATAACTGGCGAACCCTACGACGAATTTAACGCGAGGAACGTATTGCAGGCTTTCGGGCGCGGATTCGAGATAGATACCGCGTACAAGCTCCTATCTGATGACTACTTCTTCTATTCAATAAACCTGAAAGAGCTGTTCCACAGCGAGGACCAGCTTAAGAGGATAAAGAGCAGGATAATAGGTGAGAACGGCAAGGCGAAGCTCTACATAGAGAGTGTGAGCGGCGCAAAGCTGTGCATTTATGGCAACACGGTCAGTGTAATAGGCAAGATAGAAGAGGTGAAGATCGCTGACTCCGCGATACAGATCCTTCTTGATGGAGGGACGCACAACAAGGCTTACATGATAATGGAGAAAATCAAGAGGAACATGAAGTAGGTTTTTTTATGGCAGAAGTAAAAAATGATTATATCACCGCTGAAGTTATATTCAAGGAGTTCAAGGAGCACTCAATATCTGAGTTCTTCAGGAAGAACAGGCAGATGCTGGGTTTTGCAGGAAAGGTGAGGTCCCTTACCACAGTGGTGCATGAATATGTTACCAACACACTTGATGCCTGTGAGGAGGCGGGCATACTGCCTGAAATAAACGTGGAGATAAAGCAGACTGGAGAAGAGAGGTACAGCGTAACGGTTAAGGACAACGGCCCAGGAATACCAAAGAGACTCATAGGTAAGGCCCTCGCTTCAGTCCTTTCCGGAACAAAGTTTCACAGGTACATGCAGCAGCGAGGTCAGCAAGGAATAGGCGCTTCAGGCTGCACACTCTTCGCACAAACAACTACAGGAAAGCCAATTCATGTTTTATCCGGAACCGGAAAGGAGACGTACGAGTGCGACATCTCAATAGACATAAAGAGCAATAAGCCAATAATCAGCAACCTTGTTGATGAGCCACAGGAGTTTCACGGCCTTCAAGTGACCGGAGAGTTTTCAACCGTCAAGTATGAGAACAGCGACCACGGCGTTTACGAGTACCTAAAGAGGACCGCATTAGCCAACCCACATGTTCAGATAAATCTGGTTCCTCCTGAAGGGAATGTGGTTTCGTTCCCAAGGTCTGTGACTGTCATGCCGAAAAGGCCTACGTCAATAATGCCCCATCCTTTAGGGCTGGAGGCTAGCGACCTTCTTGACTTTGCTCACGTAACTGAATCTAGAAAAATATCCTCTTTTCTTGTTGATACATTCGCAAGGGTGACCAGCAATAAGGTGAACGAGCTAAAAGAGATAGCAAAAGACGTTGACTTCTCAAAGGATCCAAGGCAGATGACATGGACTGACGCAGAATCGCTGATTAAGTCATTTAAGGCAGTCAAGTGGATAGGACCAGAGCTCGATTCCCTCTCCACCATAGGTGAAGAGCACGTGAAGGTGGCGATAAAGAACATACTAAATCCTCATTTCATGGCTGTTGTGGAAAGGAAGCCGAAGGTGTTCAGAGGTGGAGTTCCGTTTGTAGTTGAAGTTGGGGTCGCATACGGCGGCAACGCGGGGAGGGTGACTGAAAACGCTGTAGGTGGCAACATACTCAGGTTTGCAAACAAGGTTCCGCTGCTCTTCGATGGGGCAACATGCGCAATAACCGAGGCGGTGAAAGGTCTGCAGTGGAAAAGGTACGGGATAGACGACTTCGATAACTCTCCTATAAGCGTACTAGTAAACGTATCTTCTGTTTACATTCCGTATTCTGGAGTGGGAAAGCAGTCTGTAGCTCAGGAAGATGAAATAATTGAGGAGATAAGGCTTGCCGTAATGGACTCGCTAAGGGCGCTCCAGAAGTATCTGAGCAGTGTGAGGAACAAGAGTGTTCAGGAGTCCAAATACAAGACCATAATGAGATATGTATCGCAGCTTTCTGGCGATCTCGGTGAACTGACTGGAACTGATAGCAAGAAAATCGAGAAATCACTCAAGAACTTAATAGACACCAAATACAGCTCTGTTTTCAAGGAGGAAGAAAGCGATTCAGAAGACTAGCTGCGATAAGTCGACTGCGTCAAGCAGCTTGATGTACCCGTATGAAATACCCATCTTTAGCACTTCTGCGTTCTTCCCATACGATTCGTAAAGTTTCTGCATGAAGTTAAGCCTGGTCTCCTCGTCTATGAATAGGACGAACATCTTTGTGTTCGGGGATATTTTTAGCTCCTTAAGGCCAGATACCGTAGAGTATATCATCACCTGCGCCTCTGCCCCTCCCTTATTAAGCACAACATCAGCGGTATCGCTGACTCCTACATCCGTGAATAGTATCGCGTGCGCCACGCAATAATCTCTTAACTTCCTGAATATCGTGAGGTATTCTATGTCATGTCCAGAATCAGTCTCCCACCTCTTTGGCGCGAAGTATCCTCCTGCAGTGATGACCTCCCCTTCTCCAATAAGTTTGTTAACTATCATGGAGGTGTTCTGGAGGGTTATGGACACCGGGATGTTGTTGTACCTGACGTTCGAGCTTATGCCGCCCTTGAGCTCCTCTATCGTCAGCGGCATGTATCTCCAATGGTAATTGTAGTTAACCTTATCAAAAACGCTCGTTACCTCGTTCTTGCCCACCTTTACATTGACCTTCTGGACTGGAGGGAAATCTGGCACGTCTATGTAATACTCGTCTCTGTTCGGCGGCTTGATTATCAAGTTAAGGATAAGCATCGATACCGCAACGATTATCACCTCTATGTCGATGCTTGGTATGTGGAACACCTGCTGTATGTTGCTTGTGCTGTAAGTGTATTCGGTATTGAATATCGTAATGTTGAATACCTCGTCTCCGTATTCGATCACGGTACCCTTTGGTATAGTATAGTTTATGACGCCGCCTTGCCCGACAGGTCCTGTTATACTTATATCCGCCGTTCAGTGTGATTGTGTACGGTGCACCAGTAACTGGCTGGCCGTTGCTGCTAAGCTTGAAGCTGAACACGTCTCCCTTGAAGTTAAGACCGACTGGTACGATCGTCAACTGCGCTATATTGAAAACAGCGCTTCCGTAATATCTGTTTGAATAATCACGCAAAACCGCAATGTATGAGCCGCTGGGAATCGAGAAAGTAGAATATTTTATTACACTCAGGTTCGTATTATTGAAGAAGCTCACAGATATTGATTCGACAAGAGAAAGGTTGCTGTTGTAGACCTGTATGTTTGGTATTATCTTTTGCGTCTTGTTTGGATTGCTTGTTATAGTTAAGCTTATTGATGTCTGCTGCGCCTGGCCCACAAGCTTTGGCATGCTTATCGTTCCATTCATCCCGAAGACTATCTTGAAAGGTACGTTCTTTTCAGAGAAGCTTGTCGAATTATATGCGAGCACCGTCAGGAGAGGAAATGATACGTTTACTCTCTTCTGCGGGTTCATTGACATGTTGTTCACTATGCTGGTGTTAAAGTCTATTATCCCGACCGTTCCGTTTGCGAATTGTCCTGTATTTGTGAAATATGAATTTATTGCAAGCGGCTTTATCCAAAAGTGCTGGTTGATTACCTTCGCTATGTCGCTTGCGAGACTTTTTGCGTCGGTCCAGCCGCTCGTCGGGGTGTTGCCCAGAGCGATCACGCTGCTTGTATTTACAAGATTGATATATGTGGCGGTGCCGTAAACACCTCCTAAGTAAAACTTAAAGGTCGGCGTAGAAAGGTTAAGTTTCAGAAGTTGCTTGCTAAGGTTCTTGTTTGCAAAACCTGGAGTAAAGGGAAGGCCTGCAGCGTTCAGCCCTGCGTTTGTTGAATTTGAGCTCTGAAAAACGGTACCGTCCGCGCCTATGCTTCTGCTGAAATTGTCACCCACATAAATTATGATATCCCCCTTGTTTATGAGGGTCGTGATTGTAGCGCCGTTTTCGCTAAACGGGCTTGCTGGAAGCATGTATGCTGGTATGAGCCCTGATACTACGATGATCATCGAGCCTATAGGAAGTTTGGAAAGCTGGCTCTGGTTAATCACACTAAATTTGGTCTGGTTCGTAACCAGGCCGTACTTAACTATATACGCACTAAGGTTTGCTAACACCGCATTTTGGTCGTAGCACTGGTAACAATAGTCCGTGGTGTTCAGAAAGTATATGTTAGGGAGCGGGTTGCGCGGATAGACTCCAAATGTCAGGCTTGCATTCAGGGCATTAACCACAGCGTACTTGATTACAGTATAAGGCACCACTAATTTCGCATTATCATATGTTGCGACTCCAGTTGCCACTGGAACCGCCGAGATTTTTATGTTTCCAAATGAAACGCCGTGTCCTCCATTCTTTAAGCTATTCAAAAGGCCAGTTAATGAGAAATATATGAAACCTATGATGATTATCAAAATAGCTACCGCTACTATCACAAGCGGCAATATGTTCCTCTTTGGTTTGTCTGCCATGCAACTCAGAAATTATCAGGCTTCCCCCATCTCCTTCTTCTTCAGTATGTACTTGTCAACAAACTTGAGCATGAGGTCTGATACAAGGTTTGAGTTCTGGTTGACCTTTTTCAAAATTTTGTAGACCTTAACATACTTTACTTTCTTGTTTACGGTAACGTAATATTTCGTCAAACCAATCAACTCTTAAGATCTATGTAACCCTGCGAGACCATCTTGTCAAGGATCTGCTCGATCCTGGGCACTGAAAGCTTGTAGGTCTGCGCGAATTCGTCAACGTCTATAGAGCTGCTGTGGGTCTCTATCCAGTCCCCCACCATGGCCATTAGCGCCTCGTCTGAATATGTCTGGAGGGTCTTTAGCTGGTTCTTTAGCTGCTTATTCTCTTCATCAAGCTGCGCAGTTTGTATTGTCAGGTTTCTGTTCGCAGATGCGAGCTCAAGATTGAGCCTTTTTAATTCTCTATATTCTGTTAAGAGCGAATCATACTTGTTGAATATCGTGCTGTAGTTCTGCGAAAGACCGTTGAGCGCGTCGTCTATTGATGAGTCAACATACTGGAAGAACTTGATGTAATCTATCTGGTAGTAGCCAGATATCAACGAGAGGATTGAGGCAAGGTTCTTTATCACATAGAGCCTCCTGAGCTTCTCGCTCGTGTCTGGGGCTATGGAATAGACCACGTTCAACTCTTCTTCAGTAAAGGTTATTATGTAAAAAAGGAACGGCTTCTTGTGTATGTTTCTGCTTTCCACCCTAGCAATGCTGAGCTGGTCACTTGACGCCTTCACGGAGAAAAACGGCATGTCTGAGAGTTTTGCCTTCGCCTGATCGAAAGATCCCATCATCTTTCCTGAGAAGGTTATCCTCTCTACTCTCGGTATTATCTCTTCCTCCGGCACGATATCACATTACCTTCATTAATATCGTATACAATTCGATTTAATATATTTATTGCTTCCGCAGTTGCGCCTCTCAGCGAGTATTCGCATTCAGCTTCACCGCCCTGAAGTTGAGGAAGTTAAGAAAGTCGAGTATGTAAAGGAAAACCGCAAGCAGAGCTACGGCTATTATCGTAGCGAAGTTGGGCGAAACTATCAATGCGAGCACGCCAAAAACTACTACAAGTGCCAAGTAAGTTATCTGTCTTGTTTCGTATTTCTTCCTAAGCTCTGCGTATTTAGGGTAACACTCCTTGCATACCACTAAAGTGTTCCCCTGTTCGTTTTTGAGTATGTTTCTCTTGATCCACCTTATGGCAGCCATCTTGCTGTCCTCCTGGACAGGAAGCCCCTTCTTCTGTTTCTCACATATCACACAAGTAACTCTTCTTCAGTAAACCACCCTAATCAATATTGAGTATGACCACTTTGCCGAATGTCGCGCTTATCCTCTCCTCATCTAAGGAGTTAAGCACGCTCGTTATGCTCACGTCCTCCAGGCCTATTCTTCTCAGAATGTTGGTTATCTCTGCCTGCTTAAGCCCAAGCTTCTGTAGCATCCCGGCAAAAGCCACGGCGTTCACGTGCCTGTGCATCCTGTTCAGCCCAGATTCAAGCTCGTCTATGTTCTTGTCGCTGACTTTCAGGTTAGTGAGCATCTTCTTCAGGTCAAGCCTGCTAACTATGAAAGTGTTTCCCATACTCATCCCTTTGCAAACGTTAACGCGTTAGTTATTATGGTGTCCTCAACTCCGATCGCCCTTAGGAAAGACACTATGTTCTGCCTATCTATCATAAACTGCATCAGTACCTGGACCATTCCCTTTACGTCCACGGTCCTGTTTTTCTCATCAAGCTTCTTTATCACGCTCTCTGCGGTATCTATGCTCACGTTGCTGTCTATCAGCTTGGTGCGCAGGTCCATCCTTTCAAGGTAATACTCCTTCTGCAGATCCTGTCCGCTTATCTGCGACTCCATGATTATGTCGCCGATAGTTATCGTGTAAACGTCAAGCGGCACCTCTCCGACCACCTTATCAATTATGAATACCTCAGGAAACTGCACAGATGTCTGGAACGACATGTCTATCGCCGCCTGCCCGACCCCGAACTTGCTTATCTCCTTCCTTATGAAGTCTGAGAAGTTGAGTGATCCCTGCAGGTAGTTCATGAACTTCTCGAACTTTATCCTGAGCATTATCGTGGTGCCTACGTTCGAGAAGATCGCCTCGTTTATGTCTGTCGGGTTCTGGGACGCTACTATGAGTCCGAACTGGTACTTTCTCCCCTCTCTAACGATCATCACCGCATCGCTTCTCTCATCGCTCGCAACCTTCCACGCCTCATCAAGCACTATTATCGCCTTCAGCCCCTTTGCGGCGCTCCATCCCTCCATTCGCATCTTCTCCTTTAGCGACTGCAGTATGAACAACGCTGCGAGCGCTCTAAAGCTCTCGTCAGGAAGCGCTGAAAGGTCGATCGCAACAAGGCCTGAAGAAGCTATCTTTCCGAGATCTATCGTGCTCTTACCTGCGAAGTAATCCTCCCCTTCTCTTGCAAATTGTCTCAGTCTGTATATTGAATTCTCCAGCTCTGCCGGATATTCGTAAGTGCCCTCCTGCAGTTTCTCTTCAAGCAGAGAAATGACATCCTTAAGCGTAGGCGCGTCTTTTGTTGCGTCAGGAACTGCCGCAAGGTTAAAGCCATCGTTGACATACGACTGCTCCACCGCCTCCATCGTTAGCCTCCTCTGCTCGGGATACTGCGCTATGTCGGTAAGAATCTCTAAGGACCTTATGATCTGCTTTGCCCTGTCAAGCGGCTTCATGCCGGATAGGTCCATTATGTTGATGAAGTCCCCCTTTGCGAGCGACACGACCCTTCCTCCACTCTGCTTAACCCATGCCTTGTACTCGCCAGCCCAGTCTATTATTATGGCGTTCGTGTTCCAGATGTAGCTTGCCCTTATTAGGAACGTCTTCACGAAGAAGCTCTTTCCTGCTCCTGTTATTCCCACAACCGCAAGGTGAGGGTTGGTCAAGTTGTTGAAGTTCCAAGTGAACGGCGCTCCGAAAATCTTGGTTATGCCTATGAAGATGGAGTTAGTCGGGTCGTTGAGCAGGTACTCGAAAGGCGGCTCTGGTGGCCTGCTTAAGAATACTCTCTTAGCGAGCTCGTTGCTCATTAGATTCTGGACTCTTACAAGCGTCATAGACTCCTTTCCTCATCTCATATTAAAATATCCTTACCTCTGCATGTGGAACATGCTTTCCAATTCGTCTGCTGTAGTGGGAAGCTTGTATCCGAACTGGAACAGCACGAAAAGTTCCCTACCAACGACCCTGCTTATGCTGAGATCTAGACTGTTGAAGATCGTCTGGAGCTGGTTGAGCTGGTTGTTCAGCGCATCCTTTGCCGCCTTCTCGCTCACACCTACAGCTGTAGTCTCAATGTACATCACGCTTCCGATCGGCCTCTCACCAGAAGAGAGTCTGTCTATCCTTGCCTGTATTATGTTAATCCTTCTCTTGAAATCTTCTATTGAAAGCTGGTTTGGTTTGCCGCTGCTCATCTCCTTAGAAAGCTGGAACTCAAGATATCCTCTCCTTCCCTCAAGATCCTCCCTGTAACTTTGTATCTCTTTTGAATAGGTTATGAGGTTGAACTTGAACGGGAAACCAGTGTTCATGACTATCTTCTCCCACTTTTCTGGAGCTTGCACCATCTTTGCCTCTTCCTCTACATCTACCTGCTCTGCGCTGAAGACGTAGTTGTATATGTTCGCCGTGAGATAGCCTGTAGCGTAGTAGAGCCCACTCACGTTCTTTATCAGCGTATTCTGGTTGGTGGTTATGTAGTAGTTCTTCGCCGGTATTATCTGTATCTTCAGGAGCAGCGTAAGTATCGGGAAGAGTATGAAGTCCGCATAGTTTATCAGCAGTATCAAGATCATTGCGATGATAGCCAAAGTTAGCGCTACGTAGTTGAAAGGCACATAGCTTGGTAGCATGAACATGCTCATTAGCACTACAAGCGCGGGAATCGCGACATACATCACAGTCTCTTCATCCATCACAGTCCCTCAGATATATTCTTCTGCCTCATCTGCTCTGTCACAGTGGAAAATGGTATGGTATACTCCGGCTGAGTTATCAGATAAATCTCCTCACCTGTTATTATTGAGGCGGTAGCGCCAAGCACCGCACCTATGCCTGCAGACAGCTCCTCCGCTTGCTGGGTTGCTAGTGAGAGAGCCTCCTCCTCGTTCCCTCCTGATGCGGTAACAGCAACGTAATTTATCAGCGCATGCGATTGTGCCTTGCCTATGCTCTCCAACAGGTTGTGCCACATTGTTATCTGTCCCTTAGCTCTCTCTAACAGGTTGGGCGGAGAACTCTTGCTGCTAAGCAGCTTCTGGTAGTTGTCCTCTGCCTCGTTGAGCTTGCTCCTGACATTGTTTATGTATTCGTCCTTGTTGATTATGTACATCTCGGAGCTTATCTTGAAAGGATTCCTGCTTAGAGTTACTATCCTGCTGAAGACCCTGGCGAAGTCCACCTTTTCCTGATCCGTCATCTCAGTTGCTGATTTGTATATCGGTATGTGGACAAACACTGTTGCATAGACGTTGTTTCTTTCCCTGATGGTAATGCCATTGCCAGAGGGGGACATCACAAATGCTTCATCGTTGTTTAGCACTATTCTCCCTCCCTTCATTTTTGAGACAGGTGCCAACAAATAAGTATAGAACCTAGTTGAGGTCGCCAGGAGATCAAGCAGGAGTGCGATTATCAAAACGAAGAGTTTTATAAAACTAGGTATGGGAAGCGCGTTGGTTACCACCATAATCACCACCGATGCGCCGATGAGTACTGCAAAGATAACCATTCTGAAGTCCGCCAATCAAATCACGCAAGATATCTCTTATCTGCACCAATTTATAAATAGTCTTTCTTAAGGTGCTTAAACCCCTAGGTCCTTGAAAGAAGAGTTTTCGAAGAGTAGCTTGAAAATCCTCCTATGAAATCCGCTATAGTGATCACTGCCGCATATGTCAGTGCGAGTATCAGCGCGGGATAGAAAAGCACCGACATCCAGTAGGTCCCCATTCCTCCCTCGGCGATTTTGAGCTCGCTTGGCAGCTTGCCGTTCAGTATGTAAGTCTCTGCTCCCGCCCCCTGTCCGTAGTTGTTTATCTGCTGGGTCGCTCCAAGCATGGTGGTAAGCAGGTTGCTGTGGGTGAGGGAGAATGCAATCCCAAAGAGTGTCGGCATTATGAAGTAGAAGCCGATGGCTATCGCCATAAACATCCCCCCAACGCTCCGCAGCGGTATTATCGCACGCATTATTATCCCTGGGAGGAGAAACACAGGTATCGAAGCGGTCATTCCAAAAATTATCAGGTAATATTCAGCATTTAGCAGCAGCAGGCCATCAACGATCAGTTTTGCAAAGGCCTCTGCAGGCAAGACAAATGCTATAATTATAAGAGCCCCTCCCGGTGCGCCGAAATCTTGACATTCGGGCCAGCATACTTGCGTCTGTATGCTGCTATAAAGATAGGGCAAAAGCACAGAGTTGAACAGGCTAGACAGGAAGCCGTTCGTCACGGTAATGGTGTTCGATATGTAGTTTAGCGACGCCTGGAAAGGATCCAAGGCTGCAATGCCGTTTCCTCCGATGATCGAAGGGAAGATGCCAAGCAGCACCGCAGCGACCAGCATGAAGAATATCACTAGTATTGCGGTCGCTCCAGCCTCGTAAAGCTCGGCGACCCCATAGCTCCTCACTTTTTCGTTCCTGAGCATTATGCCTGCCATGAAAATCACTCCAGCTATCGTGAAGCTCAGTGTCACCACCAGCAAAGCGAGAGGCAGCCAGCTGACCCAATTGTTGTAAACCGCCTGGTTTATGTAGCTGCAATACCAAGGCACCAGCGCGTTTATCGCAAACGCTCCGCCACTTACAGGACTGCACGGATTGAGCCCCTGCAGCAGAACTGGTTGAAAAGTTGTGCTGCTGGCATAGAATCTACTAGAAAGAAGCATGAAAGCAAACAACAACATCAAAATCTTATTCATTAAATTCATCTATGCTATTGAAGTCAGCAGGCTCATGAAGTCCATCCTTTCCCCAACTGCACTTGAGAAGTCAATTATGAATGTATCGATTACGATAAAGTTTATGAAAGGAACCAATATAACTCCAATTGCCATCAATCCAAAAACGTTGATGAGCGGATAAACCAAGGTACCCAAGAAGCCTCCGAATCCCCCTCCAGTGAATATAGCATCGATAAAAGCCTGCGACAACACACTCCACACCAAACCAGGGGAGAATGAGCTCGATACCGTACTCAGGGCGACGTCTATGAATCCGTATCCTATCGTCACCATCAACGGGAACACGAAGCCGATCCCAATAGCGAAGGCTATCATCGCCCCTCCAAAACTTCTTGTAACTCCAAAAATCCTTGCGATGAGACCAATAGCCAGGAATATCGAAAATATCAGCGGTGCCGCTTCAAGCAGCAAAAGCTGCACCTCTGCCAAAATCAAGAAAGTTCCTATAATCTTCACAATATTGCTCAGGAAGTCCAGCAGCGGCGCAGGGCTAAGCGCTAGCGTATCCGACACACCAAGGTCTTCAACCCCATACCCAAGCAGATTTCCAATGTCCAACTCAAATTTGACGGACGGAGGAAGCACTAGCAGGATCTGGAAGTAAAACACCTCGCTGTTCAGCGTGGTTATGACATGCTGATTGAAGTTGTAGAGATCGCATTGCGAGAGCGCAAATATTGTATTGACGCTTGGGTAGTCACAATTGATGGTACCGATGTTTGGCACAAGCCCCACGACTTTCATCGCTGGCACGGGGTTGACCGTCCAAAGCAGCGTAGCAAGGACAAGAAATACGAGTATCAGCAGCAGCGAGAACAGCGTCTCGTACATCTTCAGCACGCTCCACGACCGCATGTCCGATCTTCCCAACAACGGGCTCAGAGCGTAGATCAAAACCAGTATGAACATTATGGCAATTACTCCAGCCATCACTAGCGGGAACCACGCCGCCACTGGCGAACACAGGTATCCGCTTATGCCTGCTGGTACGCTTGCCGGACAGGCAGAGAGCAATATGGATATCAGCGGTATCATAGAATCTTACTCAATGCGCTCCTTGAGCTTAGCGAAGGAGCCCCAAGAAGGTCTCCAAGCGCCTCGACCAAGTCAAAAGAGATAATAAAAGCAATTATTATACCAAAAATTTGGAATCCTCCATTTACTATTCCAGGCACCCATATGTTGACGACACCTACTATATCGAAGTAGCTGTTTGTCCCAGCATACTGACTTATGATGCTACCAAGGCCACCGAGCGCCGAAGTAAATATATTACCAAAAAAGTATGCTATGTTGGTGACTATGCAGGGCAGTCCGGGAAGGCACCCGACGTTATAACTGATCGCGCTGAACGAATAGACGATTGCAGGAAAGACTATGTAAAATGATATGAACAGAGCAACGAATACCCCCCCAATCGCCCTTGTCCAAGGCAGCGTCCTAAGTACAAGCCCCGCAAAGAGAAACAGTGGGAACAGGTTGTAGACAAAACCCAAAAGGAATACCGCCGAAGTCTCTACTATAGCTATTATGGAGAAGAAATCGACGAAAACGTTTGCGGCACTAAGAAGAATCGTGTATCCCGCAAACGGATTAAATGTTATTCCATAGCCAGCCGGCATCAGTTGTACGTTAAGTGTGTAAATAAGATTGTAAGCTAGATTCTGCAAGCTAAGCTCGATGATGGAAAGAACCGCATTGGATGCAGAGTTGTAGTATGTGTTGCAGATTCCACTGTAGAGGGCGTCTAAGCTGCTGGCTGTTGAAGTACTCGCACTAAGCTGTGAACCAAGACCAGCGGTGTTGAGAGTCGATACTGCTGCACCTTCAAGCTGTGATACCACAACAACCACCTTTCCGATGCCGACTATCCCTCCAAATATGAAGAAGAGTATCAAGAAGTTCAGAACGGTCTCAAGGTATTCTGTTTTAACGAAATTGACTACTCGCTCTATGCCGAAAGATCTGCCTATCACGTAAAATATCGCAAGCAGAGTGAGCATCGTTGTTATTATGGTGACGGCCAGCAGGACCATGCCATTATACGTGCTGTTCAATGTTATCGCGCCGAACTGCTGGGGCAAGTTGCCCGGGGCGTTGGTGAAGAGGGTGTCGCACGTGTTGGCTTTCACGCTTGCAGGGAGCAATACCAGTGCCATGAAAAGCAGAACAGCAATCTTAACATATTTACTCTCCAATTTTTCACACCAGTTTTCCAAGCCCTGCAATGTCAAGATCCCCTCCAAACAGGAAGGATAGGTTTCTCATCGCAGCAATCAGTATCATTACATTGAGCAAAGGAAGTATGAAGCCAGCCACAGACATAATCCCATATACGTTGGCAAGTGAAGTCATCGTATTGATTACACCGCTTGGCGAACATCCTACTCCAGTAACTTGAGGTATTGCTCCAGGGAACCCTCCAACTATTGATACCGCGTAAACCAGTCCGAGCAGAGACGCTGTAGCGGTGTCTTTGGCTTCCTCCGCACCAAGATCTCCATCTCCTATGCCCAAAACACCAGTAGGCCAGCATCCATTGTAGTTTACCACCGCAGGGACGCTTGGAAATACGTAGAAGTTTGGACTTAGAGAGTTGTACGCTATCACGGTGCTGGTCCCAGGTATCTTGGCGTTTACAATGCTAGACGAGATATTGAGGATGTTCGCGCCTATCGGCACCACGTTCCCGCCAATTGGAAGAGAGGTAGACGGGGCAACTTGCCCCAAGCTTGCGTACTCTATAATCATAATTAACGGAAGCACTATCACCAAAGCGAGCGCAGCCGCCATAAGCAGCCCTCCAGCTGGTCTGGTATAAGAAGTCGCCCTGAGTATTATTCCAGCTGCAAGCAGGTACGGCCACATGAAGAAAGTTATGAAGAGCAGCAGCAGCTGTATCACGTACATGTAAAATATGAATTCGGCCTGTGTCGTAAGCGGCTTTAGTATATATTTCGCAAAGCCGTATCCTGCATACGGCGTGAATGAAACCTGCACAGAGTCGCACTCAGGAGTCAATGGGATAAGACATGGTAATCCTGGGAATTTTATACCTGCGGTTGCGGTCAGACTCCCTAAGAAACCAATCATGTTATCAAATACATACAGCCCATTCAGGTTGTTTACCGTCTGATCGGTGAGGTTTGCGATTATCACATAGCTAGATGCAAGCCCGTAATCTATCGAATTCGTTGGGTCTGTGCTTGTGAGTCTTGCTCCTGAAATAATCCCACATATCGTATTCGTCGGCTCAACTCCCGAAACATTTTCAGTTAGCCAGAAATTTGAATTTTCAAGCCCAACGCAAATGTTCCCCGCACTTGTCCCTATATGGCTGTTGAGAACATTAGAGGAGATGAGATTACCAACAAAAACAACCATGATAATTATTATCACCGCAAGCACTGCTGTTCCGACGCTCTGCCCAAACTCCATTATGCCCCTGGCCTTCACGCGCGAGTCGTCTACGATGAAACCAAGCATGTAGATAATCGCGGCGATGAACATTCCTATCAATATTGATATGGCGATCAGCGGCATCCACAGCCTGAGAGTGAAGAATGATGTTATTACGCCTCCAGGGTAGAAGACAAGCGCGGATCCTATAAGTGCGTTGTTAGTTATGTGTGCGCTGTCAGTTATCTGGACGCAGTAATATGTTGCAGAAGACGGTGAAGCTAAATAAGTGCTTGATGTCTCCCCCGGTATTGCAGTCTCTAAATCGCACACTGGGTTTGAGCCTGAAAACCATTGGTATGTATACACTCCAGATCCGCCACTCGGGTTTACGGTGAGCGTAACGCTGCCGCCACTCTTTATGGGTGCAGTTGAAGGCGATATGCTGCCACCAACTAGAACATTGACTAATGCAGGCCCAGCTTCTGTTGTTATATGAGAGCTCGAACTGTCTTTTATCAAAACACAGTAGTATGTTTCAGTGGCTGGAGAAACAGAGTAAGCATCAGCAGAACCTGGTCCATATACTACAGTGGTGTCAGAGCTGCATACAGCACTGGTTCCAGAGTACCATGTGTAGGTGTATGGTGGGACCCCTCCAGAAACGCTTGAGACCAAGGTAACGCTTCCTCCACCGCTTATCGTCGCAACTGCGGGAGATAGGCTTCCACTCATCGCATGTGCTACACCTAGCACAAGAATAAATGCAAATACAAATGCGAGTTTGTTCATGCTATTACCAAATTCCTCCCTCGTTTATGAAAGCGAGGCCCGAGTTGATCGCCTTCATGAGGCCAAGTCCGAAGCCGATCGTAAGCGCAAGGTCAAGCGCCACCAACACCACACCCTTGAACATGTACTGTGCTATCAGCGACCCATCGCTGAATACAAGGTTGAAAGGTGCGAATATAGTAGTGCCGTTGTTAGTAGTGCCAAGTTCAGAGATGATGGATCCGTAGAAAGAAAGCGGAATGTTAAAGTTAGCACTAGTGGTGCCAGAAAAGTAGTTGCTCACGTATGCCGTATTCGAACTGAAGAGCGAGCTCTCGCTTATGCTATTCAGGGTGTACGGAATACCATATGAACTGTAATACGGATTACATGTTGGAACATTCGGGCTGCAGAAGACCCAGGCAATTATCTGCTGGTCCATTACGAACGTCATCGGGTAAACAAAATAGAAAGCTATCGCAATCGCCAAGAAAGAGTCTGCCGCTTCCTTGAGCCTGGGACCAACAAAGCCGAAGCTCCTTATCAGGAGCGCAAGAGGCACGACCACGCTTAGGCAGAGTGTTGCTATCATGGGGAGCGTGATGTACTGCAAGAAGAGCATGCCAAAAGTAGCGATGACAAGCGGCGCATATAAGTCAAGCAGCATGTCCCCGTAGTTCTTAAATAGGAGCGGAAAGTTTGCTGATGGTTCAATCTTAATATCCAAAGGACCTTTTAAGTAAAGTGGAGCACCAGTAGGATTGCCAGCAGTCCCAGGCGGCAACCATGTACCGCCATAGTTAGTGTTGAGTTTACTGAGTCCGAGCCCCAAACTTCCTCCTGCCAACCCGCTGATTATCTGACCATTTATAGTGGTCTGCACAGATGCGGAGTAAAGCTGGGTTATTATGCTTGTTCCATTTACGAAGAGCAAACTACCAACATAGACCTGTGCTGAAGTAAACGGGTCTGCCCCTGTTATTCCTGCGCTGTAGTTGCACGCAACGCTTTGGAAGATAATTAGAACGACTATGATTGCGATGCTTATGATGCATTGCACATACTCGTACTTTATGTAGCCTTTTATCTTACTCGCTTCCTTCTGTGGGAGCATCTTCGAGAATGCGTATATCGCGCCGCTAACAGTGAGAGTCAAGAGTATGATAATCGCATTGATGTATATCCAGTTGCTTGTGTTTATGCTTCCAAAGCTGCACGTAAGTTTTTGCGTTGCTGGAAGCGGAGTTCCCGAAGCCGCTGCGAGGCTAGTAGCTAAAACAGCCAGCGCTGCTATAGCGAAGAACGCTTTTCCTATTTTGATGCTCTTACTCATCTATTCACTGTTTATCATGCTATCTTTAACTTGCCTCCGAGGCTTAGCGTTACCGCTCCTCCAAGAGACTTTGCTATACCATTAACAATAGGATATCCTATCGCCAAATCCATTATGAAGAGCAAGTACTGCGTAATGCCCAATATACTGTAGTAAGTGGTAAGGTTTACTGCAGGATAGATGCTAGTAAAGCTGCACAGTCCCGTAGCATATCCGACTCCGGCAGCGCTGCTTCCCGATGTGACGTATCCTATGGCCTGAGTTAAAAGATTCAAGAACCATGCAAACCCACCACTGCCGCAGGGGTTTCCATTAGGATTGCTAAGGTTCTGCACCACGTTAGATATCGGGTTATTAACCACCACAAGGATGGTCGGATAAACCAAGGCTAACCCTATCCCGATAGCTATAAGAGTGCCGCCTATCCCTCGAACGAACGGAAACGCCCTGAACACTATACCTAAAGGTATGAAGAGCATGAGGCCGGCTACCACAAGCATGGGTAGCAAGTAGTACTGAATCGATACCAAAATCGAAACTGGTATTAAAACGAATGTGGTTGCGTCAAATAGAAGAGACTCGTAGTCGCCTGTCGTATCGGTTATGGCAATCATCTCGCTCTGGTATGGCCCGAAAGACGACGCCTCCATAGAACAAAGGGGCTTCAGGAAGAAGGATGAATAGTAAAGCACCCCACGGTATAACATACCCAACAGCGAGCGTATCCATGCCGCCAGTTGATAGACTCAATGAAGTTAGATACTTCGAACCCTGCGAAAAGGTGTTAGGTGCGGAGCCGCAGTATATGTTGAAAAGATAACTCTGTGCGGAAACGGTGAGCTGGCTCATCTGTGCGTTCAGGGTGCTCGGTGCAGCGTTTCCAACAAGAGTGTTCGCTACTCCGCCTAAGAATATTAGTATGGAATAGATAGCGCCTATCAAAATTGCGGTCTTTGCTATCTCCCAGAACTCCTTGGATATCCAAGAGCTCAGTCCAGTGTTCGGAACGAGTTTCGCTATAACATAGCCTATTGCAACAACATCTAGCGAAACGCTCAGAGCAAGAAGGGCGACGCCTATTAGAGCTGTCGGATCTATCGTCAGACTTAGCGAGGGGGGAGAGGTACATATTGACTGCGCATTTGTGACCCCAATAAGTGCAATAATGAGGGCCAAAAATGGCCAATACCCTACTGCGGAATGACGACATGCAAATACGCTATAACATCGCATCTATAATTTAAAATCCTTCCCGTATTCTTTACTTTGCGTCTAAAAGATAATTTTTGCTTTTTTACAGATTCTAGTTCAGTGCTTCAGAAGAGGGAATCTCTTCATGTACGATTCAGCCTGCAAAATAACGAAATAAGGTAGCACGAAGAGCGAGCTTACCACCAACACCACGTAGCTCGAAATTAGAGTACCAGTGAGTGCTATTGCAATGAAGTCGATAATGGAGAGGATCACGAAAAGCAGAACCAGCCATTGCACAAAGTAGATAGGTTCCGCAATAACGAGCCTTATGCTGTCCCCTATGGCCCTGAGCACGCGCTTGTTGTCCACGACTATCGCGCTAGGAGCATAGAATATTAGCATGAATCCGAAGAAGCCGACCAGGGCGGTGATGAGCGTCTCATAGCTTGTGTAGTAGCTCAAGATGCTTACTATTATCAGGATGAACTCGTAGGTCAAGAGCACAACGAAGACCTTTGCGGTGTATTTCTCTATGTCTTTCAGCACCGAACCCTTAACCCTGACGTGCGTCCTCTCTGACTTTACTATCAAGCTTATCGCAACAAACGCAAAGCTGAGGAACAAAAGGGAGACGAAGACCGAAAGGACTATGACAACAACACCCGTCGAGTTGAGGTTTATGAAAGTGCTAGCGCTTCTCAGGAATATCCCGCCAACACTTACATATGTCGGCAGCGGAGCAAGCAGTGGTATAAGAAATGCGATTATGAAAGGTATGGAAAAGAGCAACACTAGCTTCAGGTTGTCCTTGTAAGTTTCATATGCGTCAGCTAAAGCGCTTCCCATTTAATCAAAGATAGTAGGAGTGTAATAAATAAAAACACGCTAGTTATTGCTTATGCTGGTGTTATAAGCGCTAGGTGCTAGGTAATAGAAATTTCCATTGTAAATCAAAGGCCTGACATAGAATACAGGTTCGTTCCCGTAAGTTCTTGGGATCACTAAGCTCATTTCATACGTCGAGTTACTGCTGTTCAGCAGCAGCTCGTTCCTGTTTACAAAGCAGGTATAGCTGCTGTTTTCTCCACAGTTCTTCTGGTTCAACATTATGCTCTGGTTCAGTGCGCCAAAAACTGAGGATTCATGCTTTGAAACCGCGTTCACCAGCACGTACATTGTGTTATTGCTCAGGTTCCTATATCTGATGGTTGCGTTGTAAAATGTGTTTCCTGTTATTTTATCATAGTGAATGCTCACGTTAGTGAAGCTAATATTGAGATCTCTGACATATACGCAATGCGATTGGTAAATCAGCAGCCCCATTATGACCACCATCACGACAAGCGCCGCGTAAAACAACCTAATATTATCTCTTAAATATCTCTGAATATACCCATAGCCGTTTCTTTTCTTCTCCTTAACGAACAGGGTTATTACTATAAATGCGGCGAAGAAGGTGAAGTACACTGGTATTGCGTGAGAGAGAAAGGCCAGAGGGAGCATGCCGAAGAGCCCCACCAGCAGTTTCTTGTTAAAGTAAACAAATACCAACAGGAAGAAGAGTATCAAGATGTCGAAAATCCTGGAGAAGGTGCTTAGCAGTATCCCATACCCTACTTCAAGTAGATAACCGAAGGGCGCCATGCTATTCGGAAGCAAGAAGGACTGCAACGGGGTGAGCACTGAGTGGAAGAACGCAGAAGGACTTAGTAAAATGAAGTAGGAGTTTATCGCGAGGAACACTGCAGCGGTGCCAATGACGTTATACACTCCTTTCTTCGTTCCATTGTTATTGAACGAGTATGCTATGAGAAAAATCACGGGAAGCCACAGCTCCTCCTGTATGGCTACGCATAGCCCAAGGAAGACCCATGAGTACTTACTGTCCAGTTTTACATACGCGATCACCAAAAGCGCGAGCATCAAATAAGAAGTTACCGATGCGACGTAGGCAAAGCTAATCAAAACAAAGAACATTATCGTATACATGGGTTTACTTAAGAATTTCTTGTCAATCGAGAAGGCTATCACGAAAATTAGTATGAACACAAGCACTCCCGCCTGGTATTCCAAATCGACCGATGTTAAATTTTGCAGTGTTGGTTGTGACGTGAAATAGAAAGGCAAGAAAGAAAAAAGAAACAGCGCCGGGTAGTTGAGTGTGCCAACTATCTGGTTGTTTGTCGTAAGGGTTACTGATGTCGTGAGATTTTTTGTGTAATTCTGGTAAAGCAAGGGTGCAACTGAATGATTGTACGGGTTCACACCATGAAAGAGGAGCTTGCAGTCGGCAAAGATTATGAAGAGTTCGTCATCGTTCTTGTAATGCGAAAATACGTACCCTGAGAAGTAATATATCAGCATCACAACTACAACAAAAGCAAAGAAGATGTAAGCTATTTTCCTGAACTTTTTACCATAATAATAAAGAAATGTTCCGAAGAACACAAGGAAAAATACTGGCATGAAAAGTACGAAATATATCGCGAGTACATCGAATGCTCCGACCATCCCGTAAAAAATCTGAGGTGCAAGTGGATACGAAAAGATTGTTCCCCCAATTAAATTTAGGATGCAAGCTAGAAACAGAATCTTATACGCTATCTTTATCTTACTGGAAAGCACTTTGTCGTCTCTATGCACGGCATAGAGAACGCCATACACCGCAAAAATGAAAAACCCCAATGCCGAAGAGAAAAGCGCAACTTTAGATAAGTCCCCGAAGGTAACTAAAGATGTGTTCAGCAATAAGAATATTACTAAATTGATGAGAAAGAGTAACCTGTAACGCTCTTTTTCAGGCTGTTTAAAGGAAAGCATGGAAACAAGCTAAATTAAGATAGGAGAATATAAAAAGTAAATTAAAAAAAGAAAAAGAATCCACCTTACGTTATTCCTGCCGTTTTCTAGCAACTAACTGTTTTATGAGCACTGAGGTACTGAAGAGAGCTTAGAGTTGAATGACAGAAGCAATCCAACCAAGAATGGAGCTACAAGTACAAGTATTACACCTACGACTCCACCTAGGATCATGCCCATTGCCCAACCCTGCATGTTTGACTTCACGTTCCCTGCAGACGGCATGAAGTGACCAACTGCATATAGTATTCCTCCTAATAGGAACATAACCAATGCTATCACTCCAATAACCGTCCTTACTCCGACGATTATGTTGCACAGCTCCGAAGTCAACGTAGATATCGTTGAATTGTTTGCTGCGAACAAAGGAGCAACCAGGTTTGCTAGAAGCAACGCTGTTATCGCTATCCTTATTTTGCTTATTCCGTTCATGTTTTTACACCTAGTTTTACTATATAAAATGAGCCGTTTATATAGCTTTCGGTAATGTTTGTATGACGCTTTTCTGATAAGATGAGGCTGTTTTTTGACGTCGAAAAACAGTTTTTAGCAATGTTTTACTTCAGAGTTGCAAGTAAACCGTCTATGACTCCTTTTATGCCGACCCCTCCAGTTGACTTGACCAGTATCCTATGTGACAGCACCGGCTTTGCAAGGAATCTTATGTCATCTATGGTGACAGTGTCTCTTCCTTCGAGGTATGCTTTAGCCTTACCAGCCCTCATGAGCGCCAGATCTGCCCTAGGGCTCGCTCCCATTATTACATGTATCTCATTTCTCGTAGCATCAACCAGTTCAGCTATGTAATTCACCACATCATTTGGCATCTCGATCTTTACTGCCTCCTCTTGCATCGTAATCACATCTTGTGTGGTAAGTACTTTTGATATCTCAAGGTCTATTCCCATTTCCTTAAGCCTTAGCATGACCTTCTCTTCGTTAGCACTTGGGTAGTCAACGTCTATCTTCATTATGAACCTGTCCGAAAGTACCTTGGGTATTGGTTCTGTGCCTTCAATTCTGAGCGGGTTCTGCGTTGCGAAAGCGTTGAAAGGCTTCGGAAGCTGCATGTCGACCCCACCTACGGTTACCACCTTCTCCTCAAGAGCCTCAAGGAAAGCTGACATTGTTTTTGGAGGGGCCCTGTTCAGCTCGTCCACAAGCAGTATGTTTGTGAAGATCGGCCCCTTCCTGAATTCGGTCTCGTTCGTCTTCCTGTCTAGGATCGTGTAGCCGATTATATCCTTAGGCTCCAGATCCGGGGCGCCTTGTATCCTTTTGAAATCAGCCTGAATCGTGCTTGCTAGCGCCTTTGTCATTGTGGTCTTAGCAAGGCCAGGAACTCCCTCGAGTAGGGCGTTGCCGTTTGCAATTATGGTTATGATAAGCAGCTCTATTGTTTCCTCTTTTCCAGCTATTCGCTTCCTCATCTGTTCCATTATCTTTGCGTAAGTCTCTTTTGGGTCCATAAATCTCGTCTCTTTTAACCTATACATTACTAATATTATACTTGCCACACAAAGGTTTAATAATTAATTTTGGTATAATAGACTAAGGTGCATTGATGATAGGAAAAGACGATGTTCAGAGCAGACCTGTAGCGATAGCAGAGACGCTTGAAATCTTGGAAGGGAGAAAAAAAGGAGGGGAGCTTGGCTATGAACAGCAGCTTGCCTACGATCATGCTAAGAAGTACGCCTCACTAAGCAGCGAAAAGGCAAAGAAACTCGCTGAAGAGCTGGCAGATTTCGGCCTTGGCGAAAAGACGATCGTAAAGATTGTTGACATACTGCCGATAACGGAGGCGCAGCTGAAGAACGTTCTGCTGATAGAAAAGAAGCCAGTGGAGGACGAAACCGTAAAGAAGATACTTGAGATATTGAAGAAGTACAAGAGTAAATAGTGTTATAATGCGAGAACCCGTGGTTGGTCAAAATGGAGATGGAGCAAAAAAGGGAAGAACTGGAAGAGTATGCTGTAGTCCTAGACTATCTGCCAACCGGGAAGTCTTTTTCTGCTAGATCTGAGCCTGTCGCACTGCTGATAGGCGAGACGAAGTTCACCCTACTTGAGGCGGTCCCTAAGCCTGGGGCGGTGATCAAGGTCAGGGAAAGAGTCTACATAGGCAAAGGGGAAAGGGACAAGATATCGCTCATAAAGTCAAGGCTGTCTTACAACGATCTTACTGAAGGCGCGAAGAACGAACTTAACTTAATAATTCCTGATATAATAAAAAGAGAAGAGAAGAGGTTCGTTGACATATTCAACTTAGCTGGTCCGATAAACATAAGGGAGCATTCGCTTGAGCTACTTCCTGGGGTTGGGAAGAAGCACCTTCAAGCGATACTAAAAGCAAGGGAGGAAAAGAAGTTTGAGAGCTTCAAAGACATAACGACCAGAGTTTCGCTTCTTCAAGATCCTGTTAAGCTTCTTACAGAAAGGATAATGGTGGAGCTCAGGGGAGAAAGCAGATTCTACCTTATTGCAAGGCCTTACAGTAGGCAGCCGTTCGAGCGAAGGTAAAAAATCAGATCTTTTCTAAGTGCCTTTGTGGTACGACTATCCTTCTTGTGGTGGATCTCTGCACACTGACCTCAACTACATAGGCGGCTCCTCTTTTCTCGACTATCTTCCCTATCTTTCCTCTATATCTTGGGTGCGGGATGTCCTTGAAAGAGCCCTTTGGAACTATGGCAACCATGTCGCCCACCTTATAATCCTTTATCAGCTGTGTGAGCCCCATCTTTGAAGGCTTGTGGTGCCTAGCAAGATGCCTAGTCCTAGATGAAAACAAACCGTTAGATCTTTGTGACATGCTAACACTGAAAATTTGTAAGTATTATTGACTCTTAAATATATAAATACCTTTATCCGTGATAAGTAAATTTAAATCATGAGACTATGCTCAAAGTTGAACGGCGTACAGAAAGAGATCAAATTTCCATGAGGCACTTGGATGATGCAGTAGAGAAAGATATGGTGGTAATTCTTGACGAGTTCTCTCCAGATCCTAGATGGTACAATACACTGGTCCGCGTGCAAGTTTTCTGGAAATTTGCTTTGCAAGACATAATCGAGTGGACGGATGATGGTATATCTCTACGTAGGCGGGTGGTAAACTCCAGCAATTCTTCAAAAGGGATAACTTATGAATCTATCTTCAACCCTTGCGTAGTTGGGTGGGATTCTATCGAAGAAACAGCAGTTACAGGAAAAGACATAGAAAGAGGTAAGGTGAAGATATCTGCCGCGGAGGCGAAAAAGTTGTTAAAGCTCAAAGGAACTAACTACAGATTGGCGGAGAATAGGGATGAACTTTCAGAAAGATTGGAGGTAATCAGTCAATCTATCAGAGAAAGGTTTCAGCAGTGATGTTTCAACCATAGCCTCATTCCTCTATCAAACATATATAAATACCTTTCATGACATTTCTATTCGATGGTAAGATGTCCAAGGCAAAAGCAAACAAGGTTATGCTTCATCCTGATTACAGGGTAGAAAACATAGTGGCTAGCGCGGATCTCGGAGTTGATCTCGACCTTTACGGCATCGCAAAGGCGTCTTCAGACATAGACTACGAGCCTGAGCAGTTCCCGGGTGCGATCTGCAAGATAAAGGAGCCTAAGGCTGCGCTTCTGCTTTTCAAGAACGGCAAGATAATCTGCACTGGAGCAAAGACCAAGGCAGACATAAGGAGGGCGATAGACCAGATAATAAAGGTGGTCAAGAACCACACTATCACCTACAAGCCGGAAGAAAAGTAGTAGTCAAAGAATTCTTACACTCTTATCAGAGGAGTCACTTCCTTTACCCTGCTTGTTGTAAGGGCTTCCCTCAAGTCCCTTGCTAATACATGCAGAAAATGTACGTTTAATTCCCTCAGGTAGCCATGCTTAACATCAAGCCTTTCTAAATGGTGTTCCGCTCCCTTAACTAAGCCAACGAGTGCGCATCCCCGCGAAAGCGGGTTCTCATACGCCCTGGCAAGCAATTCTGCCATATCAGGGATATGGTTCTCAGGAAATACCTTGGCCGAAGGCATGGGGTAATTTTGCCGTAGGTAGAGCAGGCCTTTTCTGGAACTGGCCATGAGATCAAAAGTCATCTGAAGATGCTCAAGCCTTCCGCTGACGGACAGCTCGTTTTCCAATAAGGAAACTCTCGCTTTTAATGTTTCATCAGATATGAAACAATTCATCACTGTTTTATGTCTGACTATTTCGTGTCTCAGTGTTTTTGCTGTTAGCGTAGTATCGCCTAAAGCACATAATTTTCTAGAATATTTAGAACTTTGCATTATGTTTGTATTATAAAGAGTTATTTTCTCTTTCTTATCTTATACATCGAGATGTGGAATATGACATACATAACGATTGCAAATATTGCTATAAATGCAAGAACGTGAGAAGCGTTGCGTGCTGCTAGTGCATAGTAGCCAAAGAGCATTAGCACAAAATTCCATATTATCGCCCCAACTAACGAGTAGAAGAAGAATTTCTTCTGGTCCATCAGCGCAAAACCTGCAGGTAAACTGATCAATCCCCTAACTACAGGTATGAATCTGGATATAAACACAGCAAAAGGGCCGTTGGTCGCAAACCAATTCTCAAAGTCTTTTATGTTTTCTTCTTTTATCCCAAACTTCTTAGCATGCTTATAGACGAAGTCTTTGCCTATGAAATATGCAACGTAGTAGTCAATCTCCATACCAATCATGCTTCCTGCTAGGATAACTACAAAGGCGATGGGGAAGCTCAGCACCCCTCTTGCTGCGAAGAGCCCCGCAAGAGGCAAGACAATCTCACTTGCTACTCCAGGCACAGATGCGCTCTCAAGTACCATCAGTATGAAAAGGGCAAGATAGCCGTAGCTCGTTACGAATCCTGTTATCCAAGTCGATGCGCCTGAAACTATGCTCAATATTGAAAGGATAATTACGAGCATGATAAGGATTCAAATCAAAAGCTTTTAACTCGTTCGTTTCAAAATAGCTATTATCAGAGATGTGAAGATGCGTGTGATAAGGTTCAGCGATGCAACCAATACGATAAAGCTTAGGCCCGACTCTTTCGACGATCTATACCTAATACAGCGCATTGTAGGGAGTGAAGACGCAGTTACAGCCAAGAGCTACAGACGCTTCAAGCCAACCGAAGAGGATGTTGGAGAGCAGAAGGAGATAACTGTCAAGATACATGTTGAGAAAACCGAGCTTGACAAGGGTGCAAGCAAGCTCAGGTTCACGGGCAAGATACTTTGGGGGAGACCTGAAGAGTTCGTGAAGCTTTCTAGTTACCACACGATAAACGTAGGAGTGGGAGACGTGCTTGAGATACAGAAGCCACATTGGAGAGAGTATATGCTCAGGAGAATAAAGCAGGCAGTCCAAGATACCAAAAAACCAAGGCTCGGCGTGGTCGCGCTTGATGAGGATGCTGCAACAATTGCATACATCAGAGGCTACGGTATAGAGATAATTGCTGAGTTGCGCAGCCACTTGAGCAAGAGGATGAAAGAAAAAGATTACGCAGTCCAGCGGGAGGATTACTTCAAGGAGATAATCTCCACCATGAAGAACATGAAAGTGGAGATGATTGCAGTTGCCGGACCAGGCTTTGCGAGAGATAATTTGAAGAGGTACATCTCGGAGAAGGGAATCGATATCCAAAGGAGGCTAGTGTATGTTCCAGCTAACGACACGGAGAGGGCAGGAATAAGGGAGGCTCTGCAAAGCAAGGAAGTCGCGCAGGCTCTAACACAGGAGCAGGTGAAAAATGAGTTTGAACTGCTTGATAAGTTCCTCAGGGGTCTGAGTCTCAGCGCATCTTTTCATGGTGTGGCCAAAGTGAGAGAGTCTCTTGACTCATACGTGGCGGGCCTTGTTATGGTGAACGATAGCGTGCTTAATGATAAACAGATTCAGGAGCTACTAGACATCGCGGACAGGAACAAGGTGAAGATAGAGATATTCAACTCTCTTGATGACGCCGGAATGCAACTTGCAAACTTCGGGAACATAGCAAGCATTGCAAAGCGCATGTTAGACTAGATCTTAGCCCAATTTCATACCACGCTGCCGAAGTTTACGCCCGGCATAATACCACTTGGCGGATATTGCTGTGCTCTGACCCACTGGAATACTGCAGTTGAAGCCGCGGAGTTGCCTCCGTAATTGGCGATTACTGGATAAACGGTTGAACCTTTTGCATTAGAGCTATCAGTTGCGGATAGGGTGCTGCCGTAGTCTACTTGCGTATGCTCTGTTCCTGTTGCAGGCCAACTAAATATTATGACATGAGGACCAGTTACTATCCCTCCGGAAGTAGCCAAAATTGAGGCGGTTCCGCTTACGTCTTTTCTTATGTAAGACAGCCCAGTGTAAGCGTATTCATTAGTATAACTGCTGCCAAGAGAAAGCCACAGACCAGCAGATCCTGCCGATTGTGCTGTTGGTGCCGCCAGATCTGCTCCGACTAAGGTGAGCCAACCGCCACTTACGCTTGTAACGTAAGCCATTATCACATTAGCGTTGATCGGTGTTGTCTTATAATATACACCGGCGTTATTCGCGCTAGAGATTATATTTAGCCCATTATTCACGGAAGGGCTAGTGGTGCCTACGGGTGCCAGGGACATGTCACTCGGGATTGTAATTCCTGCAAAGTTCTCATACCAGTCAAATACTTGTGCACCATTATCATACTGCGCATAAGATGAGCTCAGCTGCGGTGCCTCTCCTGTAGGCCCAGAGGCTGACATCACATTGGTGCCCATGAAGTCCATGTATATGGTCTGGGTTCCTCCGCTTCCCGCGATGCTGCTCTGCAGCTGCACCCACACTATAGTGTTAGTTGCGGTATTGGTAGGGCTATTTTCAACCCATGCGTTTAGCACCGTTCCCGTGCCAGCTGGTCCCGTTGTAAACTCCACATTAAACCAGTTCGAATTTATGTAGCTCGCATAGTTGTTACTGTTGATTAGCAGTTCCTGCTGGAAAGTTGAGGGCGTCGCGCTGGTTTGGCTGTTCGTTATAGTTATCGGAACGTAGTGGGTTGATGGATTCAATGAAAGTCCCGCCACAGCGTCGCCGTTGGCTATCCAATCTTTTTGGAGTCCGGTTGTTCCTGATACTGCTAAGTTAGACTGTGTCGTAGAAACTATTTGATATTCACATAGCATGCCAATGCCCCCGGAGCTTATGGAGCTTATTGGGGTAAAGCCTGACCCAGAAGATATGGCTGAAGATGCTTGGGTGGTAAGACAACCGTATATCAAGTCATTTGCGTTGCTCGTAGAAACCGAGGTGCTTATCGTGGTTGAACACGATGCACCTAAAGAGCACGTTAAGATTGATGGCAGAGCGGCATTCATATCAAAAGTGCCGGTGAGAGGCCCAGAGACTCCGTAGCAGATGATACCAAGGCCGTTAACAAGATTTTCGCTCGATGCGGTAATTGTTATCGCTCCCGAACTGCTCCATATTGTATTAAAGGTGTCTTCCTGCATCCCTCCGACGTTTGTGCTGGTTCTTCCAGTCCATATCAGAGAGGGGCTTGAGGATAATGTTATCTCATCTGAAGACGCAGCCTGCCTTACCGCACAAATGAGAGCGTCATGTGGGTTTATCGTTGTTAAAGACGCTGTACAGGTGTTGGGGCTAAGGCTGTTACAGTTTGCGCCGGTGTATGCATTGCTTCCAGAACCATCAAGGGCAAGAGGCGCGACTGTCGTGGTGGATGTGGAAGATGTTGTGGTGGTGCTGGTCGTTGTCGAACTAGTGGTGGAGGTAGTTGAAGAGAATATCGAAGTGGTGGCCACAGTAGAGATTGAGCTTGTTACGGGCACTGTGCCTGTATAAAGTCCATTGAAGCCTACAACTTGGGTGCCATCGTCGCAGAGGTTTGACCACAGGATAGCGATGTAGTCGACTCCTGGGTAGAGCTTTATCGCGATTGGTCCGAAGGTTTTGGTTGCAAAGTTGCTCCTCCATCCGGCGCCATTGAGCAGAGTGTTGAAGCTAGTGAGCGAGTTGCCGTAGTAAAGTTCAATCGCATTGTTTGAGTATAATGTGATCTGTGCGTCAGAAGTGGTCGATCCGTTTATGTAAATCGGCGCATATGACATGGCGTAGATGCTGTTCGCAGGCCACGAGCACGAGATGGAATTTCTGTTGAGCGCAGATATGTCTGGAGGGAATGGAGATACCAGCATACCAAGCTCCGTTTTTCCAACATATGAGTTTGTACCAAAAGCGTAGCCGCCGCTGCTTGCGGTGAACGCACCATTTTGGATAACGTTATAATTCGTTGGTATAGATACTGGATTGTTGATGGAGAAGGGAGTGAGCTGTTGGTTAGATGGGCTCTGCATGACCCTGGTGCTGAAGATGAGTGGCAGCGATGGTGTTGAGGATACGTAAAATGATCCTCCATAAAGCACATTGCTGCCTGTCGTACAATTAATTTGTAAGGAGACCGGAGAGTTGCACACCTTCGCCCCTAGTGTATAGAAACCAGAGATTCCAACTCCAGTCGAAGTTCCTCCATGTAAAACAGCAAGGCATGTCGCAGTTCCCCCCTGATAAACTACATTTGGGATGCAGCCATAAGCGAAACTATTTGAGGCGCCAACCCTAACGCTGAAATTCGTAAGGTTAATCGTTGCGGGTTGAGAATTGACAAAAGCGAGCGTTGCCACAGAATATGATTGAGAAGTGTTGCTGTACAATTCCACGAAAAGGCATGTAGGTCCACCATAACCAGAGCATTGAGTAGGGATTGTAGAAGTGGGCGCAGAGGTTATGAAGTACAATATCGCTATCATTATTCCCAATATTATGAAGAGGAAGCTGTAGGTGGAAAGGAATTCTATCGCTGATTGTAGCCTCATCTATTCACTTAATAAGTTGATAGTTAAATCAGTTAATACTTAAAACGTTACTTATTAAAAAGGGTTCAGTCAAATTCCTATTGATAAGATGTTAGGCAAAGAGAAGATGTATTTGAGGCCTGTGAAAAGGCTAGGCCAGAACTTCCTAGTAAACGAGCATGTCGCAGTTGTGGAGGCCGCGCACTCACATGAGAAGAACGTGCTAGAGTTAGGCCCAGGCTACGGCACGCTCACAAGGGAGCTATGCAAGCATGCGAAGAGCGTCGTTGCTATTGAGAAAGATCACAACCTTTGGATGCTTCTCAAGGGCGAGATACCATCAAAAAAACTCAAGCTGATAAACAAGGATTTCTTCGAAGCGAGCGATTCGGAACTCGAGCTCGGAAACATCGACATAATGATCGCGAACATTCCATACAACCTCTCAAGCAAAGTGATAGGGTGGTTGTCCGATCACCATATGCAGGCGGTGCTCTGTCTCCAAAAGGAGTTTGTGGATCATATGCTCGCGAAGCCAGGAAGCAAGAATTACTCTAAGCTTAGCGTCGTGACCGAACTCTCGTTCTCGGTGACAAGGATGATAAGCGTGTCGAGGAATAACTTCTATCCGGTTCCTAGAGTCGACTCTGTTGTAATATACCTCAAGCCAAAGGAGAAGAAATTGGACAAAAGGGAGATGGAGATTGTGAGTCTGCTGATGCAGCACAAGAAAAAGAAGCTAATTAACGCTATATTGGATTCGCATGCATATGTCGGCATAGAAAAGAAAGAGATCTCGAAAGCGTTGGAGAAAATGCGCGGAGAGCTTAACGAACGCGTATTCACCATTCCACCACTCAAGCTGCTTGAGATTTCTGGCAGGATAGGTGAGATGCTTCAGAAGGAGTAGAATGGTTCGAACTCCTCCTCCATTATTATGCTGTTCTTCACATTATCGCTGAATTTCTTTTCAAGTTTTTCCGATCCATCCTTTCCCAGCAGTGCTTTATAGTGTATCGGTGCAAAGTTCTTCGCCTTAATGCTTCTCGTTGCCGCGAGCCCCTCATCAAGATTCATTGTGTACTTTCCGCCTACAGGAATCAGAGCAAGGTCTGTGCTCACTTTTTTCATCTCTTCAGTCAGGTCCGTGTCTCCAGCGTGGTAAATTCTCTTACCTTCGACATTGAGAACGTATCCAACCCACCTATTTGCATGTGGGTGGAACTCCAATTTTTCCTTATCTGTATTGTAAGCGCTAACGGTCTCAAACTTTATTCCAAGCGCCTCCCCCTTCTGCTCCGGCTTGACCGCGACCACGTTCTTGTAGTTAAGCTTTGCCGCTGCCTCATCTGGTGCCACGAATGTCGTGCTCTGATCTGCAACCTTCTTTATATCCTCCAAGTTCAGATGGTCAAAATGTGAATGCGTTATGAAGATAAGATCCGCATGATCCTTCATCTCCCTTATCCTGAACGGATCGATGAAAATCCTCTTTCCGTTTGTTTCAAGCATGAAGCCCGCGTGTCCAAGCCACTTAACGAAATCATATTCCATACCTTCACCAAATTTTAATTGACCTATAATTAATAAATAGTACTAAGTTAAAGTATAAAACAGATAGAATGCGACCGAATGGGGTAAATTACCTTACGTTTAAAATTCTGATAATCTTAATCTCCTTATTTTTCATCAGCGGCACAGCATTCAATGCTGCTGGATGTACCACTAGCTGTATAGGCACGACATGCCAGGTTTGCGGCAATACCATAACACCAGAAACCCCGGTTGCTACGAATGCATGGGTCGTTGCATCTAGTACCTCTGGATTGACCTATTCCCCAACAACCCTGGTAAACAGCACCAACTACGACACCGCTCCATGGCTCCTAACGTGTCCTGTTTCGCCGCCTCAGACTCCTTCAACATACTCTTCTGGAACTGGGCCAGCAACTTACTTTTATACGGGAGCTCAGCTTTATGATGGTGGTGACACATGTGGTTGGCGCCAACCAGTGCTTAAAACTGACTTCGCACTCTACGCTACAATAACTCCGGGCACTTACTTGCAGCTTGCAGACATATCTTTCTCCGGCTTCCAAATTCTCGACGGAGGCTATGTGCTGAACCTCACCAACGAGGCATTCTCGCCGATGGTTGACAGTGCGATCTCGAGCGGCTTCTCCACAAATACCTACGTATTTCAGAAGATACCATCATACGTGCAGCGTGGCATTTGGACGTGGAATGTAGAGTGGCCAAACTTCTCAAACGCAACCATAAAAACTCCCGCCACAACAAACAGGAGATACGATTTTGAGCAGATTCTCGGTCCAGTATCAATCTGCGTCGCCACGACTACAGTTGGCAATGTGACGACATGCACGCAGTACCAAGACAACTACTCATACTGCGTCTATGATTACACCTACACCCCAGTCGTTAGCTTGAGCAACCTGAACAACTACTATCTGCCTTATACTTATGTTGATGCCAAGAACCCCACTGGTCCTAGGGACAGCTTTACCACTAACTTCCTTCCAATCTTCGCTTACAACGTCTCTATGCCGTCCACAGTAGGTTACTTCAACTCGACCCAAGATCTGTTTAGCCCATGGCACTATGACAGCCCTTGGAATACTATAGACGAGTATCCAATAGACATCGGAAGCACATTCTTCAGTGCCTACAACGGTGTTCTGACTACTGCTCCAACAAATGACTTCACACTGCAGTGGGCCGCACTGCAAAATCAAATAATAAATATAAAAGCTCAGAATATTCAGCCAGTGATCGCAAACGAGCTGCGAAGTTCTGTGAAATACAACCCCGCAGTACCAAATATAATATCAATAAGCGGCCTGCCTAACGACTACGTATACGTGCTGAATGGAACACAGGACTCCAGCTATTACATCAGCATTTTCAGGATAATCCCTCAGGGCTCCTACACTAACGTAACTACCGCAAGCCAGTCAGCATACCTCTCACAGACTACAACCGATCCGGCCCAATTCCAGACCAATTGGAACGCTTACTGGGCGAATGTGATTGATTCGCAGAATGTAAGCGTATACAAGATAAAGACAATACCACTTAGCTCTCTGAGCAGCTCAACGTTCACGCCGCTCGGTATGGCTGTGGACGACAACGGAAACGTGTATCTTACTGGGAACACGTTTAATTCCACATCCTATTATGATGGCTATGACGACACTATACCAGCCTTTGTGAACGTGACTGGCACGTTATCCAGTAGCAGCCCTGCTATAGGGAGTCCGACCACGATGAACGTTCCTACTGGAAACGTGCTGCAACCAGAGATAACAGTTTCCCAGGATGGGAAGTTAATGTTCGTGGCCAACCAGACTAATGACGGTGGTACGGTGTTGGTTTATGATTCAAATACCACTTACGTGGGTGCGATAAATCTTGCATTCCAGCAAGGAATAAGCCTTTCTTCTGGGCAGCCCACCTCAGCGCTGAACATAACCTACTGGCTTGAGAACAACGGACTTTTCAACCAGTCTATTCCATGGATATCTGGTTATCTTAATTCCTACACCCCGCAAAACACTCTTGGCCTAGATGTGCCGGACTACCACCACCCCGTAGCAATATCCTATCAAAATGGTTATCTTTACGTACTGGATGATTGGAGTGGGGTACTAGATTATAACACTAACCCTGGATGGTTCTTCGCATATGGCAGCACATATGGAGGCATCTGGTTTAACATTCTAATGCTGAGAGGCATGAACTCTAGTGGAGCCAGCGTCCCCATGAATCCAAATCTCTTCCCTGACATGTATAATTCAGGCAGTTGTGATATCCTCCCTTCAGGCACTCCAGTAGATCAATGCATGCACCCTCTTAGCCCTAAACCAACCTGCTCCCCTTCAACTTCGTGCAAACTGATAACTACAGTTTACAACAACTACCGTGCTCCAACATGTGTCACTTATGTGTGCGCCTCCAATGTGCTCAGTGCAGATAAGGTCTATTCCAGCCTCGCAGCAAGCGGAACATCATTCGGCGCCACGTATCCTCCATATGGCTGGATTCTAGCCGCAAACATAACTGCTGGAAAGCTGAATAACAACTGCGGTTGGTTCGGTTGTACCAACTTTTGGCACTTCCCCACGACCCCTCCAGACAATCCTTCTATAGGGTCAGCCTCTGGAGGAACGGTGAGCTTCTGTGGTGTAAATAGCGGGTCGTACGCTTGCGACTTTAGCCCAAAGAGCCTTCCAAACATGTCTTCTAGTCCATATATTGGCGCGATGCTTCCAATAGGCCCTCATATATCGGCGTTGAACACTGTGCATGATACGGGTGGGCTCCTATGTCAAGACAGCGGTGCCGGAGATGTTTACCTACAAAATGGCGGAAGCAATTCTTACGACGAGTGGTCGCCATTCTACCACAATGTGAGCTTTAGTGTAAATTATAATTCAACTTTAGATCTGCTCTTACCAAACTATACGTATGGAGTAGGCGGAGGTGCTGGCTGCAACGCCAACGAGAGGAACCCCAACTTCGACACCGAACTGCTCTTCACGAAGCTGAGCGTTGCCAACTACACTAACGTGTTCAACGGCGGACCTTCTGTCTGCTACACAAACTCAAGCACCGATTCTAGCCCGAGCAGCAACTGCCAGTACCTTCCAGCGCTTCAATATATAACTTCACCAACATTCACTGAAGATGATCCTTTCGCTTACCTTGAGAATCTTGGCGGCCCGCAGATACCTTCGTACTCTGGCTACCTGGCAGCCTACTTCTCAGGAACAAACGGGCAAAACGTTGCCAACAATAAAAAGGTGGCGGACTGTGCAAACTCTCTTGCACAGAACGGTTTTGACAGCGCCGCATGCGGCGCTTATAACCTTACTAACATCACCGCTTCCTCTGTAGGCATTTTATCTAACCTTCCGACGATTACGCCAGGCCAACCAGAGACAATACGCACGAACGTTAGCGGCTCGGTGATCATACCCTACACTTACACCTACTCGATATCACAGTCATGGACTGGCTTCACTTTGAACTCCATATTAACTCATTACACCGGACCTGTTGGAGGCTTGTCTTGCACTACTAATCCAGTACCACCAGATCAATCTTCTACTGGCACGCCAATCACAGAGTACTCCTTCTACTACAATCCGACCCAGAAGTCTAACGACCTCTACAACGTGGTAGAGGGTGGGTTCACCTATCTTCAGGGAATGGACAACATCTTCTACAAGCCTAACCTGTCTGACGTAGGACTCATGCTACCTCCGCAGGACACGTACGATATCGAGAACAACAGGTATTTCGGTAGCGCCTACATTAACGTCACCACTAACAACTTACACACCTCAAGCTATACCGCCATCCAGTATATACTCAATGCTACCTTCAACAGGACATACAGCGTAGTTTCGCATATGCAAGGCATTTTACCTGGATACAACACAATAGCATCATCGCTTGTGCCAATAGTATATGGTAATACCGCAGCGGAAGACATACTGCAGAATCCGAGCGTCGTTAATAACTTCTATGCTGGAACGAACGAGCTATTAAGCTACCAACAGCGCACAGCTAACCTCTATCCAAATATATTCAACTTCTTCTATTCAACAATCTATTTGTTCAATGAAACGATATTAATGAACGGCACTGCAGTATCGCTCTCATCTGGCGGACCGCCCGTATACTCTCTTCTCGGTTACAACAGGCTGGTGTACGTTTTCAAGGACAGGTTCAACAACACCATATACGCACCGATAGACGCTGACATATCAAATGCAACGCAGATAGCGCTTACAACTTCTGCGGTGGTGGACTTGGACAATACAAATCAGACAGTAATCTCAGTGAATGGTCTTGCTGGTTACACATACAGCGGAAAGTTCTATGCGGTACCAACCGGATCGCCCATTTACCTTTACTACGACCAGAATATCAATTTCGCCAAGTACAACTCTATCGTAGACCCTACCAACACTCAATACTGCGCCTTCGGTGCAAACTCCTCTTCCGCGCCGATTAATTGCACCCTAGCCGACCCGATAATTAGTAGCCTTTCGAAAAACGCAAACACGATCACATATAATGCATCTTACAACGTATCAAGCTCTGGCAACTGCTACCCTCCCGCAGGATCCTTCTTTGCAGTTCCTCCTTTGACCTGCAACATCAATGGAGCCGGGTTACCGCAGACTTGCCCGATTGGAACTAAGCAGACATGCGTACCAGAGTTTGCAAACGGAACCGGCATATGCACTACCCAGATGGGTCTGATTAGCATCGTACCTACCGCCGCTGATGGGTCATTCCACGACAGCCTGACAGCGTGTGGCACTGGGAACGCAGAGATACTCGCATGGTACTACGGCGCAACGTCTCCAGAGCCTACAAGCGCAGTGCAAACGCCACTCTCCCTTTCATCAGCACCAGTCTACAACTGCCCTTCAACGCCTCCGTACTCTCCTTGCGTAAACACCTATGTATTCAACTATGTATGGGCTCCGACCTTCTCGGCAAGCTTCGTCAAGATAGGACTGCTACTTCTTGCTTTCGGAAATATAAACACTTCTTCGTTCTTGATTATAGTCCTTGCCATTTTGATGATATTCATCTATCGTAGATCTAAGTAATGTATTTATATCAGAAAACACCCAATATCCATGGGGAGAACATGATATGGCTCATATTTACTTTGGGAGCGATTTATGCGCTAATCCCATTGATAATCATACTAATTCTCATAGCCGCAGCCGCAGGTTCGACTAGAGGGGCAAGCATATTCGAGATTTTCGGGATATCTGCACTTGTAGGAATAGGCGGAGGGGCGAAGGGAACAATCGAGGGCAAGAGCATCTCAAAGACCCAGGTGGTAAAGAATAATTTGATAGGTGGAGCCGCTTTCGGCGCAGCAGCGGGAGTGGCAACCACAATCAGCAGTAGGGTGCTCAACAGGTAAAAATCCTCCCACTCTTTCACCAGAACAGAATGCTATGAATGTGAGCACCGAGGCGGCAACTCAGCTTGTCCAGTCTGGGGGAATTAATGATGAAGGTTTTACTCCAGAAGGCAGGGTAAGACTTTCAGGCTTCAGCTCGAGCAGAGGGGGTGAGGGAGGCGCTACTGGGCGTCAGGCAAATAGGGGTTTAGCAGGAAAGTCAACAGCCGAATCTGTAAAGGAGCTTAATGCTGAAGGAGGGAATTATGGATACAAAGGCCAGGATGCTTACGAAAAGGTGAGGGTTGAAAAGGGGCTCTCAACACCAACAAAGCCTAAAGTCAACGAAAATCCCGTTCTTACTAGAGAGCAATATGAGCAGAAGCAGCTAGCAAAGGAGGGATTGGGCAGCCCTGAGAGTCTGGCTAGATACGAGGAACTGGAGAAATCAAACGATTTGATTAATAAGTATGGCAAATCATACGTCAACCAGACGACAGATGCGGGAAGAGAGCAGGTCGTGAAGCAATTCGGAGAAGAATACAAGAAAATGCATCAGGCGTTATACGGTAAGTTCGGCAGCGGAAGAATGAAGAAGGAGCTGGCTAAAAGATCCGGCTCAATTGGAGTAGTCGGCGCGGTAGGCGTAGATGTGGCCAGGGGCGCCGCATCAAGATTGAAGCGCGGTGCAGCTGCTTTGAAAAAGGGCACACAGAAAGGGGAAAAGATGAAGCTTTACAAACCAAACGCAATTGCCGCTTCCAGAGAAATGAGAGATGATAGAAAGAGCGCAATAAGTGCTGCAATGTCCGCTGAAGACAAAGCGAGGATAGCATCGCTTCCCCGTAGGCAGCAAAAGATGATAGAAAGGAAGATAGCAGAAGATTTGGCAAAACCCCAAACATTCTCTTCGCTGCGAACAACCAGAGCTCTATTAGATTTGCGAAAAGGCGTCAGCAGCAAAGGCGAGATGAATGCAAAGAGTTACCTAGATTACCTATCAAAGGGTGCTTCAGGAAAGATAGAAAAGAATCCGACAAACCAAAACAAAACCTTAGGTGAAGAATACTTTGGAAAGAATCCTGTTACGATGACCTGGCAGGAGCGGGCGGAGGCTAGGGGCTGGGTGAAAAAGGGCAAGGGAAAGAAAAAGGTTTGAACATATCTGCTCCTTCAATAATTGAAAACAATAAAAGAATCAGCAATATTAAACCTGAGATTAATCTTCCTCGTCCATGTCTTCGTCGTCCGAGAAGTCCTCGTCGTCCTCTTCTGACTCTTCATCGTCCGTATCATCATCTGCGTCTGCCATCTAGACACCTCTGTTTTATTCTGTTAGCAAATGTATAAAAAGCTACCTGAGTAAGCTCTGAACGGCCAATAGTGAAAACTATTTATTAGGCACATGCAAAACCAGATAAGAGGGCTCTTGGCTCAATGGTAGAGCGCCTGCTTTGCAAGTAGGAGGTTGCGGGTTCGATTCCCGCAGAGTCCATACGACGTCGGGTCGTATGTACACAGGTCAGTATTTAAATACTTTTGCCTATTAGTGGCTTTGTTTATAATTTGACCTCTGTTTATAAATTCCCGTCGCTGTTTATAAAATCGGTTTCCGTGTAGTTTCTTATAGGTTTACGTCTTATTCGTTTCAATATAAGGCGGTTCTATAAGCCAAGAAGATGTATTAGACATACTTAAGGAACTGGACGGAACGGCAACGATGAAGGAGATAGCACAAAGAGCCAAAATCAAATATCCGAATAGGACATTATGGCGTTATGTTAGCATTAGAATACATAAACTCGAAGGTTGGGGGTTCATAGAACTCAAAGATGGGAAGTGGCACATAGTAGGCAAACGTAAACACAAATAAGATACAGTTTTATAGGTTCGCCTCTAAGTTCAAACTATGAAGATAGCCGATGTAAAAACAGCAGTAAAGATAGGAGACTTTGTATCAAGAAAAGGTCATAGGAATAAGATAAGCATAAACTATCTATCTGGTCTAAGTAAAGGCGTCCTAACTGACGATATAGCAAGAATCTATCTCTTTGTTCAAGATGGAGTTATTAAGAAAATCGGCGGGTCTGCTGGAAAGGGCGGCATTAAGGCAACGATGAACTTCTATGTTTCTGCTATGACTGGAAGCCCAGGCGTTCCAAGATTTGTTGTTCATTTGCTAATAGCAGAAGCGTTAGAAAAAGGGTCAAAAGTAGAGCTATACATGATAACATCTCCAAAAGCCCTTGCAACTATCAACGGATTGTTCGGTTCTAAGAAGGTAGAAATTGCCAGCTTCAAGGAAATGGAAGACTTATGCAAATCTGACTATTATTCAAGGGAAAAGAAATATCCCGATTGGAATTTTCAAGAAAACCATGACCCTTATCCTGAACGTTTAGCAAGGCAACATAACTTGTATCATCAAAACAGACTTAATAGCAAGAAGACATAACTAAATCCTCGGAGGACAATAGATAATTACTTCATGCGAGCCCTTGATATGGTTGTCTCCGTTTTCTATTCTATTTTTACCTATCCTTGTTTCTCCTTGTCCCATTGTATATTGCCACGTCGGGTAAATCTTTGCATAGTCTTTATACCAATCCCTAACCGTTTTGCAGTCGTTATAGGATAATATAAACCCTCCTTTATGGCTGTCCAAGAGTTCTTTCAAGAGTTCGTGCTTAAAGCCATTATGATGGATGGGGAAGTTTCTCTGAGGATAGATGCCTCTAAACATCTTTGAATCACTCCCAAGATAATAAGGTGGGTCGCAATAAAAGAAATCATTCGGATATTTCTCAAATACCTTCTCAAAACTGGAGCACTCTACCTTTAGATTTTTAGGTTCAAAATCTCTTACTTTCTCTATTACTTGTTCGGTATCTCTTTTCATTTAGATAGATTTTGGATGTCCAACCCAAAAAGCCTGGACCGTATGACAGATTAAAATTAAAGAAGAAATAGGTGGCTAATGTCAATTTGTCTAATTCGGTCTTTCCTTTCCAGTGGTCTTTTAATGTAAGTCTAATTTTCTCAAAGGTTTTCTTATCAGGACTTAGTTCATTAAGTCTTTGGTATAAGCATTCTGGCTCTTTTATTTGGAACTTCCAATAGTTTACAAGTATGTCAAATACATCGTAACCGATTACTTCCAAATCAAGACATTTACTCATAGCTATTTCAATAGAACCTCCTCCGAAGAATGGAGATATTACCCTCTTTATGTTCTTTGGTAAAAGCTCTATGACATGACCTACTGCCAAACTCTTTCCTCCAGCATATCGTATAGGAGATAGAGCAACTCGCTTATAGCTATTCATACTTTTGGGATTCTTGCTTTTTATCTTACTAAGAAACAATGTCTTCTTTATCTCTAAATCATTCATTTCTTCTTTATCCAACATTATCGTAAGACCTTTTTGATTTGCCATAAATATCACCAATAAGAGCTATGCCTTCGGCTAACCGCTAAATCAGAAACGTCTGTATCAATAACACCGCAGGAAGTTTGCCAATTATCGTTTACCGAGCCGTTAGGCAATTCGCTCATTTCTTTCGTATCCTTAACGAAGCTAAAGACTAATTAGTTATCCATAGTTCAACCACCAATAAAGACCCTTCTTGAAGTCTTTTCCAACATAATCCTTACCGACTACAACACCTTCCTTCAACAACTTCATTAGATACTTCTTCGCCGTAAGTCTTGTCGTGTTTGCCTTCTCTGCAACATAATAAGTGGTTATTGGCTTGCCCGCCGATGCGAGAACTCCGATTATCTCCTTCTCAAGAGCATTGAACTTCTCCTTACGTTTTTCCATTCTGCACCAACCTTATGCGAACTTCTGGCTTCTCGGTATCGCCGAATTTCTTTATGATTATGAACTCCATTTTCTCGCCTTCTTTTAGCTCGGCTTCTATGGCGACCTCTTTTGGTATCCTCACGATAAACTGCCTGCCATCCCACGTCAGCTTGCTGTCCTTGTCTATCTCGTATTGCGATGTCGTTATGGCGTCAAAAACAGATTTAGGGAGCTTCGAGTAATCGAGGTCTGTCGGTAGGGAAGTGGTCTTTTCTATCTTAATATCATCTGATTTCCCCATAGAACTCACTTATGTAATAGAATGATTAGATATATTAATCTACTTATTATGCGGATAATCATAGGAAAAAGCATAAGTATTTATATCTTAATAATACATATAATACTATGAATATGTGTATTGAGGGATGATTATGACACGACAACGAATTTGAGACAAGAAAAGGGCAGGCAGATAGCACAGACCTGCCAGATAGACAAGAGAGAGCGTGCTTGGATAGTGCCTTCCCAGAGCAGGAAGCGGAAGCTACAAGGTAGAGCAAAACGACAGAGGATTTGTCTGCAACTGCCCTGACTACGAACTAAGGTGCGACCCTAACCATCCCTGCAAGCACGTCTACGCCGTTCTTACCATAGTCCTGAAATGGATGGACAGCAAGGGCAGAATAGTGGAAGTCAAGAGGGTCTATACGCAAAATTGGGCGGTGTATAACAAGAGCCAGATAGAAGAAAAAGAACGCTTTATGGCTCTATTAAAGGGTCTTGTTGAGAGCGTGCCAGAGATACGTAAGAGTAGGCAGAGGCAGACCGAATATGCCAGTCAGAGACCAGCTATTCGCATCCGCCTTGAAAGTGTATAGCCAGTTCTCTTTACGAAGATTTCAGACAGACCTATAGCACTGCAAAGAATAGCGGATATGTCGGTAATGCGCCTTGCTACTCATTAGTGGGCAAGTTCATGGAAAGGGCAGACATAACGCCGATACTCTACGACCTTGTAGAGAAGTCGGCACTTCCTTTAAAGGAGATTGAGATAAGTTCGCAATAGACAGCAGTGGTTTTAGGACTACCCAATTCAGCGAATATTGCAGGGAGAAGCACAACACAGGGAAGGAGCATCAGTGGCTAAAGGCGCATATCTGCACTGGCGTTTTTACGAATATCGTAACGTCGGTTAGGATAACAGATGAGAATGGCGCAGACTGCCTTCAGTTCATACCGCTTTCTCAAACCACCTATCAGAATGGGTTTAAGGTTGATGAGATGTCGGCGGACAAGGCGTATTCAAGCCGAGACAATCTTGATTGCATCAGTTCGATAGAAGGCACGGCCTACATACCCTTCAAGAGCAATGCGACTGGCAAGGCTAGAGGCAGTATCCAGTGGAAGAAGATGTATCACTACTTCATGTATAACAGAGACGACTTCATGCAGCATTACCACCTAAGAAGCAACGTGGAAAGCACCTTCTTTATGATAAAGGCAAAGTTCAACGATATGCTGAAAAGCAAGACAAGAACTGCACAGATTAACGAATTCCTGTTGAAAATCCTGTGCCACAATATCGTAGTTGTGAATTCTGCCATTAACGAATTTGGCATCGTGGTCTAATGTTTATAAAATAGACGAGGTGTTTATAAAATGAGAAACATTTAGGGTTTTAAAAACAAAG
>CAWHXT010000006.1:0-112821 GCA_963833485.1 uncultured Microcaldota archaeon
CTCCTATTAGTATTATTGTGGAAGGCAGCATAGGAACTATAGAGAGACAGATTCAACATCTTCAGGATAGGATAGCCCAGAACAAGAAGATACCAGAGGTAAACAGGCAGGCGGCAATAGCATGGGTAACTTTTCTCAAGGCGCGCAGCTCTGCACCAAAAACCATAGCAAAGCATCTGTTTTGCTTTGAAAAATTCCTAGAATACATGCCTAAAGGGGTTGAACTCTCAAAAGCGACAAGCGAAGACATCCAGGCTGCGGTTGGAAAGATAGAAGACACTGATTATGCGGCAGAGACAAAGAAAAACATGAGGGTTGTGATAAAGGCCTTTTACAAGCACCTTTTAGGTGAGGATCTTTATTATCCAAAACTGGTTGCATGGATAAAGACGACCCTAACGAAGAGGAAATTCCTACCCGAGGACATGCTCACCGAAGCGGAAATACTCAGGATGATAAAGGTAACCTCCAACCCAAGGGACAAGGCACTCATAGCAATGCTTTATGACTCTGGAATAAGGATCGGAGAACTGGTGAACATGAAGATTAAAAGCGTAACTCTGGAAGGGGAGATTGCGCATATTGTAGTGGATGGAAAGACTGGACAAAGGCGAATTCCCGATACTTTTCAGCGCGCCCTATCTTGCCATTTATCTTGGAACTCTTTCAGACAAGAAAGCTGCAGATCCACTCTGGACAGCAAGGGGCTCTTGGACCAGCCAGAATTGGAGCATCGACGAAGATGGGGTTAGGAAAGTACTAAAAGAAGCCGGAAAAAAGGCAGGGATAGATAAAAGAATTTACCCGCATCTTTTCAGGCACAGCAGAGCCACTTACTATGCAAACAGGATTACCGAACAGCAGCTAAAATTCTTTTTCGGATGGAGCGGCAGCAGCACGATGGCAAGCACTTATGTGCACATGAGCGGAAGGGATATTGACAATGCGATTCTGCAGGTTCATGGTAAGCAGTCTAAGGAGGCAATAGCCCCGCAACTTACTGAGAAAGTATGCCCTAGATGTAGGTATGGGAATGGGATAGATTTCCTTCACTGCAAGCAATGCGGTGCGCCTTTGGATCCAGAGACACTGATGAAGAGCGATGAAGCTGCAAATGAGATGAGAGATTTTGCTATAGAACTTGCAAAGCATCCTGAGTTCAAGGATGATATACATCAGTACTTTGAGGATAAGAGGAAAAAGAGGAAATAGGGTTTGTTAGCCAGTAGAGATGCATAAAAGAAGGAAAGAAGATTAAGATATAAAGTTAATAGCCATATAATAGAAGTATCTACTCTTAGGGGTTTATAATGATTGATAAAGCTCTCTTTGTTACAAAAGTTAAGGAACTTCTAGTTAGGTACCAAGGTCTTAGTCCAGGTTATAGAAAAGCAGCAGCTGAACCGAAGTCCGAAGAGTATGTCCTTAAGTTTTTCGAACTCCTTGGATGGGAAACACTTAGCGAAGAGGTAGTACCACAGCAGAAGATAAGAAGAACGGCTTCTTCTGATCGTGTAGATTACAGTCTCAAGATTACTGGTTTCCTGAAGCCGAGCATGTATGTAGAAGTAAAGAAATTTGCAAGAAATCTAGACAATCCCGAATGGATCAAGCAAGCTATAGAATATGGCAAGAACGGTGGTTCAAGATGGGTTGTGCTCACAAATTTTACAAAAATTAAAATCTTTAATTCTGATTTTTATGCAGAACCAGAAAAAGCACAACTTTTCAGAGAAATAGATCTTACAGTAGATATAGATAATCCAACTATAGTAGATCTTTTGCTCCTTTTATCACGGGATGCTTGTTTAGAGTTCAAACTTGACAAACATGCAAAAGATAATAATAAGTGGAAAGAATCGGCTGATATCGAAGAACTTCTTACAAAGACTTTGCAGAAGATTCGAAAGAAGTGGGTACAAGCTATTTACGAGCAAAATTTCCGATTGTTCGAGACGGAAAAAGACGAGGCTGAAGCTGTTGATGCTGCTGTGCAAATGCTATTTGACAGGATAATATTTTGCAGAATCCTGGAAGATAATGGGGTGGACGAAGACAGAAAATTGAGACATGAATATGAAAGATGGGAAAAAGACAGGAGAGTGCAATTCTACACCGAGTACCTTGTGCCTTTCTTTGAAAAAATGAGTAAGATCTATGACAGCAGCATATTCAAAAGCAACGGGATAAATGACTTAAGAATAAAGAACGAGGATTTCACAGACGGTTTGCTTTCTTTTTATACGAACGAAGAAGGTTTGAACTATCACTTCGATGCCATACCTACTGACGTCCTCGGTCATGTATATGAAAACTATCTCTCTTACAAGGTCAAAAGTACAGGAAGGAAGATTGAGATAGAGGAAGAGATGTATGAAAGGAAGAGGTTTGGTATTTACTTCACTCCAGAATTCTTAGTAAATTACCTCGTTGAAAAAACTTTGGGAAAGAGGCTTGCACAATGCAAAACTTCTGCAGAAGCACTCAACATAAGGGTATTGGACCCTGCATGTGGTTCTGGAACTTTCTTGATACGTGCATATGATGAATTCAGAATGTGGTATAAGAAAAACCCCTTAGCACACCAAGCAAATCTGAATGGGGAATCAGAAGACAGAATGGAATCGTTCTTGGATTCTGTGTTGGAAAACTGTATATATGGCATAGACTTGGATCCGAGAGCAGCGGAGCTTGCCAGATTGAACTTGTTCATTCGCGCTATACATAACCCCAAAATGTTGCCTGCATTGCACATCATTTCTAAAAACAGTCTAATCTCAAATCCAGATTTTAAGGATGACAAACCATTCATATTTGAAAAAGATTTTCCGATAGTTTATGAGGAAAAGGGGTTCGATATAATAGTTACAAATCCACCATGGGAAAAATGGAAACCAAATTCTAAAGAATTTTTCGAACCACATTACCCTGGCTTCAAATCTTTACCAGCACAAGAAGCCAAGAAAGTTATACAAGAATTATTGTCAAAAAGACCCTATCTTAAAAAACAATGGACGGAATACAATGCACATTATGAAGCATTGAGCACTGTATTTAAAGACGAGAAAAATTATCAGTTTCAGTCTGCTGAAGTTATGGGTAAACGTGTTTCTGGAGATCTTGATTTGTATAAATTATTTACTGAAAAGGTATATCAATTACTTAAAGATGGAGGAGAGATAGGTTTAGTAATACCTAGTGGCATCTATACAGATTTGGGGGCAAAAGGTCTGCGAACGCTATTATTTGAAAAATGTAAGATTGAGAGTTTGTATAGTTTTGAAAACAGGAGACCTGGCCTATTCCCTGCTGTGCACAAGAGCTATAAGCCCATCGTAATTACTTTCAAAAAAGGGGCTAGTACAACAAGTTTTCCATGTGCTTTCTACTTACATACGCAAAAAGATTTGGCCCAGGCAATCGATAATCCAACCAAAATGGATGTAGAATTCTTAAAGAAGGCAAATCCTCTCTCTTGGAATATTATTGAGATTAAATCCAAATTAGATTATGAAATTGTAAAGAAAATGCTTAAATTTCCACATCTGTACGATCAAGTAGACGGTACTTGGAAAATAGAGACTGCTAGTGGTTTCCATATGACAAATGATAGTCAATTATTCAAACCCTATGGAAAGGGAATACCAATGCTCGAAGGTAAGAACATACATCAATACACAAAGGAATGGAAAGAAGCACCTAAACCGAGATATTCGGTTTCGGAAGTCGATCTTAAAACAAATCTTACGAATGGAAAGGCATATTATAAGAATTATTGGCTTGCATATCGACTGGTTGCGCGTTCAACAGATATACGCACCCTAATGAGCACTGTAATACCACCAGAATACGTATGTGGGAACTCAATTGCAATAGTAAAAGTAGATAATTTGAAGGCTATGTGTTTCCTGTGTGGTGTACTGAATAGCTTTGTAGTTGATTATCTAATAAGGCAGAAAGTAAGTGCAAATGTTAACATGTTTTATTTTCTTGAACTGCCAATTCCTCGCATAAAAGATGGGCAAATCTTTGATTCTATAGTAAAGAAAGTAGTGCAGCTCGTTGCGACTACAAATGAGTTCGCTACTATGAAAAGCGAGATTGGAATGATTTCTTTTATAACTAGTGAACAGGACAGGCAATTGACAAGGGCGAGGATCGATGCACAAGTAGCTAAGTTATATGAGATAAACGGAGAGGAACTTAAGCATATACTCTCACAATTTCCGATAGTGGATGAGAAAATTAAGGAACAGATTCTACAAGAATATTCCAAATTATAAGTCGTCGTATTTACAGATAAGAGTTATATAGAAATACGCTAAGTATAATTTATGCAATGCAAAGGCTGTGGTGATACAAAGATAACTCTAGATGAGAACCTTGGTGAGTATTACTGCTCTAAATGCGGTCTTGTAGTTGAAGATCAGGTACTTGACTTCTCTCAAGTTTATTTGCCGTCCGCTGATGGAAAGCAGCCTTCTGGGGCAGTTACAAGTTTCGTATCGTATAACAAGGGCCTTGGAACCCTAATAGACGCCAAGCTGCCAGTCAGTAAAAGATTGAAAAGTCTGCACTTGATCGGAACCCCGACTACGAAGATTGAAAGAAGTTTTTCCCGTGCTTTGCCAATCCTTGAGAGCACATGGAACATACTGAGGGTTCCCAAGAGCGTAAAGGCTCATTCTGCAATTCTCTATTACAAGTGCATAGTGAACGGGATCACACAGGGCAGAAAAACAGAAGAGATGGTAAGCGCAGTCGTGTACATTGCCTGTGTTGCAGCAAATACAAACCAGAAACGTTCTGATGTTGCAAGAATCCTAGAGATTCCGGAGAGACGTTTGAAAAAGCAAGTAAATCAAATAAAAAGGACACTAGACAAGGATATTGAAAAAGACGTTTACTATTATATCAGGCTTTCCTTGAGGTCATTAAACGTCAGTACTAAAGTAAGGGAAAGGATACAAAGGATAATAAGTTCGGTATCAGAAAAAAAGCTTGAGGTAGGAAAACATCCTGCAGTAGTTGCCGGAGAAATAATATACAGAGCTTGTCTAGGTTGCGGTGAAGAGATAAGTCAGATAAGGATAGCAAAAAGCCTGAACATATCTGAAAGGAGCATAAGGAGAACTCAAAATGAGTGGAAGGGGATGGTTTTGCGTAAAAGTAGAGCAGTCTGATTTTAGCAGAAATAGAAGTGGGCGACCCTAAGGAAATAGACTTAAATTCTGAAAGATCATAATATTTATACATGGAATTGGAAAATCTCATATTTGAAAGTAAAGCGTTCATATTTACGGACAGTTCGTATGCGGCAGGTTTAAGGAGGGCTATAATTAGTTCGATGGCAAACCGGACGTTTCAAGAAATGGGTAACCCTTGGCAAGGAACTGTATTTACTACTATGGGATTCTTTACTCAATTCAACCCAAAAGATCATGCAACAGTTAGAAGTAAATTAAAGAAAGTTATTGGACTTAGCACTGAATTTCAATTTGCTGAAGAAGCACATCGTGCATTTCTTAAGCAACGTATGTCTTGGCTACCGCACACTGTTGATGTTTCCCTAAGGCCAGGAACGTTCCAAAATAAGGAGGGTATTATAGTGCAAATAGTAGTAAAACCGTGCTTATATTTTCAATGTGCTCAGTTAGGCTGGAACTTAGATCAAATACAATATAGTACATATGAGAAGGTGATGGATGAAAGTTCAAGATTCATCAAAGATTTATTTGAGACTTTTGCAGGACAAATAACCGAGGAACCACATGCTAGAGTACAACCAATAGGAGATATCTCCGAGAAGTTAAAAAGTATTAAATTAGGCAACATTGCTAAATTATTGGAAGATTCTAAAAGAAAAATTGAAACCAATGATCCTGCAGGATTGGACGATCTTAGAGGTGCAATAGAGAATTTCCTTTTCGAACTGGTAAAAAAGATGAATCAAACGCCAGAACGTTTGGACAAACCCGAGAAAAATTTACTCTTACTTAAAAATTCCGGGGTAATAAATGATGCGTATTATAATTTTATTAAGCCAATTCTAATTGGTAGAATTTACATATTCATATCAAATGAATGGACGCACCCTAGAAATAGACAAAAAATTGACACGATTGCGGCTACAGCGTGTCTAAATACAACAAAAACAATACTCGAAGATCTAATAAGTGCTTACAAGCAAAAAGGACTCTTATAGACGATTCTATGAGAGGACCAAATCTAATTTTGATTCAGATATTCTGAAATTTGAATAGTCTTGGCGTAAATATCTTGACCGCTAAACTGAATGCTTCTGAAAAATTTCTCTAGTTGTACTTCGTGCAGTTAAATATTCTAAAACAGCTTTTTGATTTCTCACATCTGTTGGAATTAGTAAAGTCAAAAACAAATCAATATTCTTAGTTACTCCCATGGCTTCTAATCCATCTTGTATTACATCTGTTCTCATGCTTACATTTTCTAGAATTGAATTGGTAGGTACTATGAAAACTAGCTTGGAAATACCTTTACACAAATAAGCTCTAAAAATATCAGCTTCAACTTCTCGATAGTTTTTTGCTTGGCTTGCTAAAATTTGAAAGGCTAGCATTGTTCTATCTTTAAGCGTAAATACGCTATCAGGTTTGAACATTATTTGATTTAGAGGCTTTGTTCTGTGGGTGATAACTAAGTTCTCTCCACCTTTTGAAACACTTGTAACTTCTTTATGTAAATGCAAATTACCATATTCTAATATCCCCTTTGAAACAATACTATGCCAATGATTCATGAAAACACTTAGATTATTTCCTTGTAAGGAAACTAACTCTTTTCCTTCGTCTTCCCCTTCGTTTCACATAAAAAGTGACTCTACGCCTAGCCATATAATCACTATGTCTTGCTCTGTCAAATTTCTTATTCCTATGCCCAACCTCGACTGTTGTTCTGCAGTATTGCCACACATGCGGACACTTTAAAAACCGTATTGCTATTATAGTATTGTGGGACTGTGCTAGGTACAATAATTTAGCGACTTCTTTTGCAAAGTGACATCAGTTAGTGATTTTTGAATACATCAGCGTTAGCCAGTTCTGCAAAATTTGGTGAAAAAATGGAAACGATTAGAATTGATAATAGAAAAAGAAGAGTGACTGTGTATCTTGACCATGTGCTTTCGGATTGGCTTGAATCCAAGGCGCTTGAGGGATATATCAAAGGCGCGATTGTGCGCAGGGCACTGCACAGCTACAGGGAGCGTGAGTTGATAAGCCGCCCTCCTCACAGAAAGTGTGGACTTGGTAGCTACATGGGTGGCCCAGTAAGAGGTGCTTCGTATGACCCGGATGAACCGGCCGAAGGAGATGGCGAAGCGGAATAAGAAGATAGCGCTCATCGCCAAAGCGATGGAGTGGATCATGGAGCATCCTGATGCCCCCATCGATCCGATGCTCAGGGAACTCGCGAAGATCGTAATGGAAGCGGTGTCAAGAGGGAGGATGAAAAGGAGGCCGATGAAGCGGAGGAAGCAGAGATCAAGGGTTGATTTTAATTTTTAGGGCAGGGCTTTCCTGCCCACAACGATATTGCGTGAAAAATATGAGAAACAATAGAGGACGATGGAAGCCGATTCATAAGTATATGTAGAGGCACGCGGTGACAAGCTGAAGAGTGAGGACGAGGCATACCATTCTATTCACAATTTGCAAAGATATTGGAGTTCACAACATGGATGGTATTTGGACAATCTTCTCATACTGGATAGTCTTGTACCTCATGCTTGCTGATCGTGTTCCAATGCCTCCAAAACCCTAGATATTTGTCCTAGTATACTTTGTAGGCAGGGATTGATGCTGTTCCGAGCTGCATCTACGAATACTAGACGATTTAAACTTGTAAGGCCGAGGGGATGCAATATACATAGGCAAGTCATTCAAGCACGCCTACGAGGCGCAGGGCCTGACTGGGAGCGCGATGAATGGAATTGTTGGAGCAGATGGAAGGCATTACATAAATTACATCAACCAGCCAAACCACCATGTTCTCATAAACGGAAGCACGTCTTCCGGAAAGACAGTTACGATGCTAGCCTTTGTTGCAAGGGCTTCCCTGGTGAACGGGTTGAAGTTTCTTATGATTGACTGGAACGGTGAGAACGAGGAATGGGCGAAGAAGCATGAACGCCGTGATATGGAGAGTTCCAGATAATTTCAAGATAAACCTCTTCAAGCTCAATGGGTTATCAAAAGAGGATAGGGCAAGTCTTGCTGTGGAGAGCCTTATGGTGTCAGCACAACTTACCGCGCTTCAATCTACAAGAGTAAGAAGTGCACTTTTCACATTCTACCTGGAAGGGATGGAACCTTCCCTTTATGACCTGTGGAAGCAACTGTGCGTCGGTCCGGCAAGCAAGACCAACAACGTGCTTAACCAGAGGCTTAGGGCAATCCAGAGGGTAATTGGTTACGAGCCTGCGGAGTTCTGGGACGAGATATTCAACAGGAACAACGTGATAAGTCTTGCAGGATTAAATGAAAGCGAGAAGACACTTGTGGTTTATGCAATCATGCAGCGTCTGGCAGAGCTATTTGACAAGAAGCCGGAGTTAGGTAACAGCCTGAAACTCATGGTGATACTTGACGAAGCATGGCAGTTCTTCAAGCGTGAAAGGGAGTTTGACAGGTTCAAGGAATCCTCATTGAAAAGTGGTAAGGCTTGGGAGGAAATACGGATTTGGGCTAGTCGTATCAACGCAACAGGTTGAGGACGTGCCAAAAGTGTTCATCAACTCATGTTCGCTTATCATGCTTCACCAACAAAGGGATTCAAGCTACTTTGGAGGAGATATACTAAACTTATCTGAGTATGAGACAGCCTACATAAGATCGGCAGCCCAAGGGGAGATGATACTCTTCAACAGGGGCGTATCACAAATGGGGCAGATGTGGAACGAGTACATAAAAGTAAAGCCTCTTTCAAGAAGAGAGATTAGAAAGCTTGCTGCAATGTACGGTATTTATGAGCCGAAGGCGATAGCAGAGCCAGAAATGCCTATCGAAGTGCATGAAAACACCAAATACTTGCTTGACGATACCGTCCAAACAGTTGTCAAGAATTTGGATATCCCATCAGTTGCAATATACCGATTCCTTATTGCACTGTTCAGGAAGGGGGAGCTCGAGCAAGCTTACAAGACCATTAAGGAGAAGGGCTGGATAACAAGCGACACCACCATCTATGGCAACAAGAAGAAGCCTTCGATACTTGCAAGGGCGATTACGGCAGGATTCGTTAACGAGCATGGAGAGCCAAGCAAGAAGGCGCTCATGCTAATGGATTCAGCAAGAATCATAGAGAAGCAGGGAATGTATGGCGGAAGCGAGGAGCACAAGGCCCTAATGAGAAAGGTTGTGCTCATGATTCAGGACAGAGGAAACTTTGCCTTTACAACTGATGAAAAGGACAGCTTTGACATTGGGGAAATCAGCGCAAAGAGCAAGGGCATGTGGGATTTGCAGAACCTAACAATCTACGAGTGTCAGACAAACGCAATCCAGACGGAGATAGATAAGGGAGTAAATAAGGCAAGAGCTCTGAATGCAAAGCTTGTGTGGGTGTGCAGTGACCAGAAGGTGCTTGATGAAATAAGAGAGATTACCAATGACAAATGTAAGTACCTAAATGTCAATGAAGGCGATGCACCAAATGAGGGAGAGTAGCTGCCGATCGGTACTCTAAGAATAATTAAGACGGCTTATTTACCACAACACTTAATGGTATAACTTGCTGAACTGTGTTATTGTAGCTCAAAGACACATTTATAGAGTAAGATGCTGTTGGGCTTGTCTGACCCTGTGGATAAAGCCCATAGACTCTAAAGTATAGTGTTTGGGTGTCTCCCGTGGAAGTTGAATTAGGCAACGGCGTTGTTATTAAACTGTTTATCTGACTAGATGATTGCGCACCTATTGCGTAAGCGTAGACTTGGTCCGTGGAGTTGAATCCTAGATGGAATGCTGCAGTGCCTGGAGCAGTATCTGTCCTAGTGACTGTAACGCCTATTTGCGTAGACTGTGAATTCGATGGCACAGTTATTGAAGGTTGTGATAATGATATAGTAGCTTTTGGTGTAGGAAGCGTAGGGTGGTAGTTGCTGCTTGCGTACCAGACTATCGCTATTATGACTAAGATAACTATGATAATTCCGATTATTCCCCCTGCACCCTGAGCTTTCATATGAACCCTCCCTAATTATTATGTGAAATAAATATATAATTCTGACGGTTAAAATAGGTTGGTAGATTTATTTAAGAAAGAGAAACTGTAGCTCAGCGCCGAGCAATTAATGACTGACATATTGTAGATATATTATAATTAAAGTAAGTATCGCTATAATCACAAGAAGAATGCCGATAATTAAGTTTCTGCTGTCAAACTTCTTTACGGCCTTAACAGTATCTGCAGTATGGGCACTGATCTCATTCCTTTTTTCTTGTGCTGCAATTGAATCTAAGTAATTTTCTCCTTTATTCGTTAATCTAAGTTTAGCGTGTATTATTACGTTAACAAAAAGAAATTGTTCTCCACCGTTAACATACTCCGATATTCTTCCCTTATCCTCGTCATCAAAGTCAATGAGTTGCTCTTGATAAAGCCTATACACCTTCTGGCATAAGGAGAGCCAATCATTGTCTGCAGAGTTATTCGGTATTTTAAGTTTTTCTCTCAGTATGTTGGTGGTAATGTGATGGCCGTATGGTAATGGTTCATTCAGCTGTTGTAATATCCACTTTGTAGTTATCTCCATGTACTCGAATATATATCAGATACAAACATTTAATAACATATAAGCACATTATATCTCTCATGAAGTCTGATAAAAATTTAGATGTATTAAAAAACGATCCATTATCTTTAGTAAACGTTTTGAGCACAAAGGAGAAGATTACATTCTCCATTCTTTTCTCAGCAATGAAACCTTTATCTGTCGAAGAAGTTAGAGAGCGGTATATTGATCGTTTATTCCTAAATATACTACAAAACTGCGCTTTGTTAGACTCGATATCTTCTATGGTCACCGGTGGTGATATACTTTATTTTTATCATGAAGGAAGTTCTTTTCAATCTAAAAGTATACAGAATCTAAAAGCTACAGATCCATTGCCAGATATAAGACCGCTCCCTGACGTTGATGAATCTATATTACAAGCTAAATTATTGCATGGAAGCCTAAATGAGAAATTGACAAATATTAAGAAAATTTATACACAGTATAAAGGAACATACTCAAAGTTGGCGGTCTCTAGGCGATCCTTAGAACTCATATTAGAAAGTTTGTGTAAAATGAAAGTTGTTAACTTAAAGGAAGATAGTTCAAAAATAAGGAAAGGAAAATATACTTATTATCTAGCGCCTTCTGCAGTTAGTAAATATCGAAAATTGGTCTTAAAATCTAGACAGAATATAACTACCGGAGTGGACATACTAAATCCTACTACTTATCCACCAGAGGAAATGATATTCTATGGGCTTGAGAAAACTATCCTTGAGGCACGTATAAAGTGGCTTGAAAGACTTCAAGATAAGATTAAGCGGTCGCTCGTAAAGGCGAAATACAATCCTGGCACTGAAGAAACAGATAAACTTGTTAAAGAAGCAAACACAGAGATAAAAGAAGTCTATAAGTTTGTTTATCCAGCTTATAGAGTAGATGATATTTCAGAGAAAATTCTTTTACCAATGGTAAGTGAATTGCAGCCGGTTTTGTTTTACATTGGAAAAACGGCTATCAACAAATATCACAAAGACCGACACGAAATGCTTGAAGCTTTATGAAAAGTAAAGCGAAGGCGCCTATTGCGAGCCCCGTAGGGGCGAGATCAGCGCTGAGCCTATATCTTCCAATGCCCTTCTTAGCTCAAAGCTTTTACAAAGCTTGAACTGGCATTCGTGTTGGTGTTGCTAGTGATGCCGATCAGGATGGGGCTGGTAATGCTATCTGTGCTGGCTCTGGGGCTGAGGCTATAGCTAGAAGTGTTGGTGGAGATGGCGGGGCTGGGGTTTGAACCAGTGCTTAGAGCCAGAGAGCCTAAGCACGCTTCGCTCGCTCCGCAATCGCTCGCTCAGCGCCTGGCCTGTTGGCAAAAGCTTTAATCTTCTAACCTTGAATCATAATTATGGATGATGCAGACTTTATGCTTGAAGCCATAAAGGATGCAAAGAGCAGTGGCTTTAGGTTTGGAGCCGTAATCGTAAAAGACGGCAAGATTATCGCCAAGGCTGGGAAGAGACCTAGAAGTGATCTTAGATACCATGCAGAAAGCCAAGCGATACTTAATGCTGGAAAGGACTTATCTGGCTGTACTTTATATGCGACCTGTGAGCCGTGCACGATGTGCTTCTATTTAGCCTGGGCAACTAAAATATCAAAGATAATCTATGGGGCTACAATCAAAGATGCAATGGAAATCTTCGGTCCTGAAATCGATATTTCGATAAAGGAACTTAACCAGAAGGGAGGCAATAAGATAGAGTTGAAGGAGGGATTAATGCGAGATGAGTGCCTCAAGTTGCTAAAAGAAAGTGATTAGCATGGTTTCCTTTGTCTATTTCGATGTTGGTGGGGTGGTAATACTAGACTTTAGCAAGACCGATAAATGGGCGCAGCTAAAGAAGGAGCTTGAGATAACAGCTGGGAAGGAAAGGGAATTCGAGGTCTTTTGGAATAGGTACGAGCCCGATGTAAACTCCGGTCGCGATGTTGAAACCCTGATCCCGCTGATCAAGGAAAGGTTTGGCTCTAACCCACCTAGGGGATATTCGTTCCTTATGGATGGCTTTGTCAACCGCTTTGAAGCAAACAGGTCAATATGGCCCGTTATTGATAAGATCCATACGAAATGCAAGATCGGCCTTCTGACCAATATGTATCCCCACATGCTTGATGCTATAAAGGGACGTGGCCTTATGCCTGATGTGAAATGGGATGTAATCATAGATTCCAGCACCGTAGGCTTTCCGAAGCCTGATCCGAGAATCTTCGAGCTTGGAGAGAAGAAGGCGAATGCAAAAGGCAAGGAAATAATGTTCGTGGAAAACAGCCAAACTCACATAAATGCTGCAAAGGACTTCGGATGGCAAATTTTTCTCTACGACCCTGCAAATCCAAAGGAGTCTAGCAATAAGCTCTTAGAGATATTTGACTAATTCCACCACCATTTACTACACACCTATTATGGGGCGAAATTCTGGTGTAGTCCAACCCTGTCCTCGGAAGACTGCTCCAAAACTACACCTGATTTTCAGGGCTAGTGTAGTTGAAAAGGGTATATTTGTGCTTCCATACGGCAGAAAGCGAATTTAGAAACGACGGTGAGGCGCTTCTTGACAAAAACAAGACGAATGCCAGAAATCTATAAATACCAGTCAAGGTTAAGTAATATCTAGCTGGGTGTTTAGTGGAGACAATTCTAGCCATTCCGAAGCAGGCAGAAGGGCAAGGGAAGCAAAGGATTACAACCATGTCCACTTCTGAGTTTGTGACTCATTTTAAATATTATCCAGAAGAGGCACTTAAAAAGTCCATCAACCCCATATTAAACGATAATCCAAAAAGCTCATTCTTATTTGAAATCGAAGGTTTTGGAAATTACCATGTCATATTTGCTTTCAAAAACGAAAAGGGGAAGGTTTCGCCTCATAGTAAACCGCAGCTAATTCTAGATTACGAGGATGATATTTCAAGCGTTATACCTATAAGCAGCAAGGATCAAATAGCGCTTGAAACAAAAGTTGGAAAACTATCGCAGGTCATGATCGAGTGCTTCGGGAACGCGCTGCAATTCTATAATTGGAGAATGAGAAGACTACCAGGTGGTTTCGTTGTAGATGGACATGATGAAGAGAAGGAGTTTACTATGTCTACTGGTGGAGCATTGGGAATCAAGGTAAGTGCGAATGTAGCACGATACCTTAATAAAACACTTAAGAAAAACGATAATCTCTTAACAAAAGACGCAATGCTTTTTATCACTTCATCTTTCGTTCACGAGTTTACACATTATGAAAAGCCTATGGCAGTGTCAATAAAAAGTGAGGCGATGAGTTTCTTGTCAGAGATGACATATAGCTTGGTGAACAACAATTCTTTACCTTTGAATACTACAAAAGACGTTCAATCCTTGTATGATGATTTAGGTGAACTATATGGAAAGCTTCATAGGATGCGGAATTTACAAAATCTTGGAATTCATTCCAAAGGCGAGTATATTGCAACCACTATAATAGCCGCTATTTTATCCGAGAGTAATAAAGAGATAAGGGAAAGGTTATACAAAGATGCTACAGACTTAAAAACGGACACTTTGAAAAGTCTGTATGAGGACATGCCTTTACTCATAAATGAAAGAGACAGGAGGCATTTACGAAAAAGATTTGAAGATATCATGAGTGTGGATGGTGCAGAAAAACGTATAGCTGCAGAATTTGAAACTGCAGTTGAAGGGCTTGGAATCAAGAATGCAGCAGCATTTATATCGAAAGATGAGTTGTTTTTATATGGAACCAAAAGAAGAGGATAAGCAAACGGAAGAGTTAGACGAGTATGAAATAAAGATGGATAAGGCAGAGGAGATAATGGATATGATACTTAAGTTTAGAGATTTTAGAGAAGGTAAAAAACTAACAACCGAAGAAAAAAAGTTATTGTTCTATGACATATTGAAAGGATTATTTGAGGCTGGCGAACTTCTCAGGCCAGATGACAAGGGTTTCAAAACGGATCCCTTGTTTGGTGGATCTAATGCAGTAGAATTTGCTCTACCACATCAAGGAATTGTTTCTATTTGGGCAGAACATGAAGATAATAATGATAGAAAGAGCAAATTTGAGATTAGCATACACGTTTATCGTCCTATTAAATAGTTAGGCTACTGATGTCTTTGGCGTTATTTGCAGCATTTCGCACCTAAAAAGAACATGACGTGACGTCGAAAGTACGCAGAGTCCATCTTACCTGAAGTACGATGGACGTCGGACGTCATTTAAATACCTTTGCTAATTTTACTACAGAGATGTCCAAATGGAACCAAACAAGGAGAAAAAACAGCATTACGCACTTCTACATACTGGACAGGATAAATGCGAACAAGTCCATGTTCAAGGAGAACAAGGAGGCAGCCATGGTGCTGTACAACTTCATTAAAGGCGAAGGCGCCCATGCCAAGCTGCGAAGCAGCGAGAACGGCGCCGAGCTAACAAATATAAAGAACAAATACATTATGAAGTTATAAAGAAATGTCGAGATAATTTTTGTATAGATGATTGAATGGGCATATTTGATATATTCAAAGATAAAAATCAAAGCAAGAATGACGATTCAGGCAGAACTGATAAGGCAACAAAGGAATACAATTTATACGGAAAAAAATACTACTTAATAAAAAATAAAGTTACAGGAAAATGGGATATATGTACGAATAACCTACATAATCCTCCTCTAGAGAAATACATATGGGCTGCAGACTTTGTTACAGCAGAAGAGGCAGAAAAATATTTAAAAGAGACATTAACAAACCTTCGACAAGGCATAACAATACAAGAGAAAGAGCCAGATATCATTGAAAGATATCCCAGCGGTGTAACAGGTTCAACTTGGACACCAGAGCGAGGTGGTGGAAGGAAACCGTTGGTAGAGGAAAGTTCAAAAAGCAAAACTCATACCACAAAGACCAATAAAAAATACAAGTTATTGGATACAGATACGACAAAGGCAACGTATGGAGATATAACGCTGTATAGAATAGAAGCAAAAAAATCATTCGGAAATATTAAGAAAGGCAGTAAAGGAGGTTACATTGAAAGTGAAGAAAACTTAAGCGTAGAAGGAAATGCATGGGTGGCTGATAAGGCACGGGTTTGGGATGATGCAGAAGTCACTGAGAATGCGCTGGTTGCTGGTAATGCACAAGTTTATCACAGGGCTCGTGTTTCAGGTGATGCAAAGGTCTATGGGAATGCTCGGGTGAATGGAGACTCGCAGGTTTATGACAAGGCAAAAGTATACGGGGACTCAGAAATATATGGTGATGCACAGATTAAGGATAGTGCTGAAGTTTATGATACGGCTAAAGTAAAAGGAAATGCACTAATTTATGGCAAAGCAAAAATACATGGGAAGGGGTGGGTGGGATTTAATCAAGAGGTTGGTGGGGACAGAGAAGTCATAAGAGATATCATGATTGATGAAATGCATGGTTAATATGCTATTTTCTGAAAAAACTTGTTGTTTAGTGTAAAAGCGAGGGCGTCCCAAAAGGTCGCGGAGCAGCCGATCGACGCCCGAGCTATACGTTAATGCCAAACTGCTTGTTATCAAAATTAGAAAGAGATTTCATGGACTCGGTTGGGCTACGTAATACACAATTCTAGGCAGGCTCTTGCTGTTTTCTTTTAAGTCTGGAAAAGAGTCTACACGCGCGAAGCCAGCCTTTTTGAGCATGTTCACCCAATCATTAATCCTGAAAAGCCTTAGCTTATTACTCACTCTCATTTCAGAGAGCTTTCCGTTGTCGTTTATCTTAAGTGTATCAGTCCAGCTATAGAATCCCTTAGCACTTACCTTGTGCCTGCGTGTGCACTGAATCACCACCCTATTCCTTTTAACAGTCCAGCTTTCTGAAGATACCATCCTTTTGAGTTTTCTTTCCAAGCTTGCAGAATCAAATATGAAAATTCCTTTATTATCAAGATTAGATATTATATTTCTAAATTCGCTCAGAATCCCCTCCTTTGTATAGGTGTGAGAGATCACGTCATCTCCAGCGACTATACAATCGAACTTGCCTTTCGGTCTGTACTTTATTAAATTTGCTTTTTTGAAAACGATGTTCTTGTAATTCTTAGCTTTTCTTCTAGCGACGTCTAACATTTCATTAGACAGATCTATTCCAACCACATTGTAACCTCTTTCACCAAAAGCCACGGAAAGTCTGCCTGTGCCGCAACCCACATCCAAGATACGCTTTACTATTTTACCACGTTTTTTGAAAAGAGATTCAAAAGACTCAATTTCTTTATCTGTTCTCTGAAAAGTTTCCTCGTTAAACATTTCATAGTATTTTGACTTTGTATTATAGTATCTTGCTACTTTATCTGTGGGCATATCACACAACCTTAATTCATTATCTCCCAGAAAAGAATTAATATGCAATGCCAATTTTAGTTTCACAAACTTCATTGGGCGAGCCCACTATGGCGAGGCTTCGTAGAAGCCGAGAACGTGGGCGAGCTAATACTACCTTAACGCCTTTGCCAATGCTCAGAGCTGCAGGGAGCTCGAGATGGCGTTGGTTATATAAATCTGGACAGTAGAGGTTATATGATGGGCCTTAAGGAAGACTTCTTAAAGATTTACGCTAATATGCCTATAAATATCAGAAGCGACATAATACTAGTGATAGACAACGAGCCGATAACTTGGAATGTGGCTTACACTGAGGTCATAAATGACAGCAAGAAATCTGAAGAAATACTCAAGAAGTTGAAAGAGTTGAATATAATATGAACGAAATCTCCAAGCTCCAAAAGGATATCACTATTGCTAGACTAAGAGTTTTGCCTAGTAGCAGGCGCATTGCTATTGGTAATTATGGCTCGTTCACCAAAGACCAGTTGATTGACGAGGTCGAGAAGAATAGCGAAATAGGGAAGAAGGTGGTGCAGATACAAATGACATTCCTCACTGCTGTGAAGGAGGGCAAGATATATGTCAAGTGAGGGAGTCATTGGCTAAAATAATGCTTGCCACCAGGCCAGAACACGATGACGTGACCTACTATTTGTCAAAATGGAGCGAGAAGTCCATCGCCTTTGCGAAAAGCAGGAACTTCCGTGTCTTCGACCTGCAGGGAAGCAAGGCGAACAGAAAGGACTTTGAGAGTTACAACAGCAAGAACGACGTCAGCTTCATAGTCTTTAACGGCCATGGAAACTACAACGCGGTTATGGGTCACAAAGATGAGGTACTGGTATCTGTTGGGAAAAACGAGTATCAGTTGAAGTCTAGGATAGTGTATGCAATTTCCTGCGCCTCTGCTGAGAATCTTGGCAAGAAAAGTGTGGAAGCGGGAGCTATTAGCTACATAGGTTACACTGAAGACTTCCTCTTTATATATGATAGTAACAGCACGACAAGACCGCTTGAGGATGTTGAGGCGAAGATATTTTTCGAGCACTCAGAAGTGCTGATACAATCCCTCATAAAAGGTAGCACCGTCGCCGAAGCATATGAGAAATCAAGACAAAAACTGAAGGACAACTATTACAGCCTGCTGAACAGCGATAGGGAGAGCAATAACGATGCGATTGCATACCTGTTCTGGGATCTCATAAACTTCAAGGCCTTGGGTAGCCAGTCGGCTACAGTGTAATATGTGGAGCTAAGCAAGTAAATTTTAGTCCTGCAAAGATATGCTACAATTATATATTTGATAGGCGCAAATTAAAATCAGTAGTTTTAAATTAGTAGTATTTCACGGCGTAAATCCATAGTACGTAACGTGGGAGGGACGCAGAGTCCATATAAAGATCTAAGTGAATAGGAGTTTCATATGAACCATACATCAAAGGCAATAGCAATCATTGCTATATTTTTATTTGTTATTGTTGTAGCAATAGCTTACCTGTATCAACAGAGGACATATAGCTTCAGTAGCACTGGAGAAGGCGTTTATCTCAGTAAGAACTCGCTTAATCTAGTACTTGGAGCCATTTCAACCTATGTCTCCTATAATATGTCTCAGCAAGCCCCAACCGAGACATTCCCTGGCGGGTACATATTTACTAACTTATCGACTATGAAATCGCACCTTGCTTCTGAGAGAATAAATGAGAACATCACCGCGGGATGGACAACGGCCGCCGATGGGCAGAATAAGTCATCAGTCTATTTTGTTATATTGAGATCTGCAGATTCTTCACAGCTATCACAACAGCTTGCGAACGGAACTTACTCTACAGCAAGGCAAATTAATAGTGCAGGTACGAGCTTTGATTACGGTTCTGGTCAGGTGGCCTCGTTCAACTACACATATATGGCAAGAACTCAAAATGGGGAGATAACTGGTGTGACTCTGGTAGGATCTCAGGGTCAATATGTTGTTCTAGGCGCTTTCAAACCTGCAAATCTTTATACGTATAACGAGAATATATCAGATATAGCGAAAAGTGGGGCATCGCTCATGTCATCAATAATATCAAATGACATAAGCCAGAAGTAACTTCTTACTATCTTTGCTTCCAAAGATGAGAATTACGAATCTTTTAAAGTTTCTTTACGAAAGCTACGCCTCATATTTATAAAGTAAAGTAGTTGCTTGTTTTGTTAGCCAAGTGACGAATAAATGTATCTATTTTCCACACAAACTACCAGCAAGAATCCAATTGAACAAACAAATAGGCTCTTTTATAAAACAGGAAAAGCAAGTAATATACTGTTGTAATATGGGCACAGAAAGAGTCAACAGGATGATTGCAGAGCTAAACCAGCCTGACAGGTCGAGTACTCTAGAAGATCTCTTTTTTGAAGCGCTGAAAAAAGCTCTGAGAAGAGTCCCACACAAGGCGCACATCTCTGTAATAGAAGTAGCTGAAAGGGATGCCAACTCAGCTGCAGTGGAAAGCGTTGGCAATTTTGTCGTAGATTATTTCAATCGTGCTGAGCACTTGGCTGGAAGGGAACCTCTTTCCGAAGAAGAGGCAAAGAATTTAAAAAATGCTGTTTCTGTAAGGTTGCTTGTGAAGAAATAGATTCGTTCTAATTTTTCTCGATAATCTTTAAATAAGAGAGCAACAAAGTATAATTGATACAATGATACCAAACATAGACCCGAAGCAGCTCAAGAACATGATGGCAAAGATGGGGATAAAAAGCAGCGAGATTCCGGCCAGAAGGGTAGTCATAGAAAGCGATGAGAAGGACATAGTGATAGAAAACCCACAGGTAATCGCAATAGAAGCTCAAGGAGCAGTCTCCTTCCAGATAAGCGGTAGCGTGACCGAGAAAGAGAAGGAGCAGGTCATCGAAATAACTGAGGATGATATCAATACTGTGATGGAGCAGACTGGAGTAAAAGATAGGCAGACAGCACTTCTTGCTCTTCAAGAGTCGAAAGGAGACATAGCAGAGGCAATCATAAAGCTAAAAGGAACTGGTTAATCCATCGTGTATATCTGAACGACCTGCACTCCAGAGATCTTTGCTACCTGTTTAGAGTTTGCAAGTCCTTTCTTTATGATCTGCTGAACTGCTCTTTTGCCGACCACGTTCGCAGAGTAGAGGCTCTTTTCGTCAATGAGTTTTAGCGCCTCCTCCTCCTTGATCAGTTCTCCCTTATAAAAATCAGCATAGTCTTTAAGATTGATTTCTCTACCTCCTTCTGTAAACACCTTACCTATGAGCTCCTCATCGCACATCGCCACCATCATTCCCTTCTCTGTGTGATGTATGCGTATGTAGATCATCAAACTCTCCTACCTACTATTTCCATCAATATTTATAATAATGAGCTTAGGGAATAATGATAACGTGCCAGGGTGGCGGAATCCGGTAACGCGCCGGTCTCGAGATTTGCATCTCGAGAGCTGATCAATGATGCAAACAAGGCAACCGGTGGCCGCAAGGCCTTTAGGGTTCAAATCCCTACCCTGGCGAATTTAAATTGTGTATTTTTGACAAGCGTGGAAGAATGAAATTTCTAATATCTAAACAGATCTTTGAAAGATTTCCTTCCTTTGTCTGTGGGGTCATTGTCGCAAAGAATGTAAATAATAAAGGGATTAATGAAGAAATATTTCAGTTATTAAAAGAGGAAGAGTCAAAAATAAGAAAAGAATTTAACTTAGAAAATTTATCTCAAGTTCCATTCTTCTCCTCTTGGCGAAAAGCTTACTCCTCTTTTGGCTCAGAGCCATCCAGATTTAAATGTTCGAGCGAAGCGCTGACACGAAGAGTTCTGAAAGGGGAGAGCATGAAACACATAAACAAGTTGGTCGATATCTACAACTATATCTCTTTAAAATACAGAACACCAGTTGGGGGAGAAGATTTAAGCAAGATTGATGGAGACATTCATCTTAAATTTGCTGAAGGCAATGAAAATTTTGTTTCTATAGAATCATCCGAAGAAGAAACCATACCAAAAGGGGAGGTCGTATACGTAAACAATAGAGAAACTTTGTGTCGCAGATGGAACTGGAGAGAATCGAAAAAAACAAAATTAACTGAGAATACTACAAGCGCTTTTCTGGTAATCGATGCATTATCCCCTTTAATAGGAGACGATGTTAAAAAAGCGGTTGATGAGTTTGCTTCTCTACTTAAGAAATTCTGTGATACTGATTCAAAAACATTTATTTTAAATGATAAAAACATAGTAATAGAGTGGTAAAATCGGAGAAGAAGATTTTGATATAGTAAAGGGGTTCCCATTGAAGGACATAAAAAGAATAGATGCTGCTTTGGAGGGCAACTGGAGCAAGACCATAACCACAATCTGGAATAAAAGAGGTGGGTTTATCGGTTTTTCTAAGGTTAAAAAGCAGCATGTAAAATACAAACCTAGCATAGAATTCGATTTTGACGGCTACTGGATCGGAATTCATTGTTATAAAAGAAAGAATGGAAAAAATGTTTTTGACGAAAAACTAGCGATCAAGATAATCGATTATATAAATAGAACAGCAAATAAGTGAGATATTCAAATTTAATTGGTTTATCAAATGTCAAAAAAAGGATCAATCATCAGCGCAACACTCAACCTGATTACTCTTGCTTTGGTGGTCTATCTAGCATACAGGCTGTACAATATAGGATTCTTTAACAGTTTATTAAACGGTATCTCATCTAACTCTTCTGCCACCACAATAGTACCTCCTGCTGGCAACTTCACAACGATACCAGCAAACGGCACTTCGCAGGCTAGTACCTTCGCAAACTATATGCTGCAGCTCATAAACAAAGATAGGCACCAGAACGGACTGCAGAACGTCACACTATCAAATGAAACATCTGCGCAACAGCACGCGATCAGCATGCTGCAGTACAACTATTTCAGCCATTGGGACATCTTCGGGCTCAAACCTTACATGAGGTACACCCTTCTTAAGGGAAATGGCTCGGTTACTGAGAATGTCGCATACCAGAGTGGAAGCGCATGCGTCTCTTTCATCTGCAGCGGGAACATAAATCCAACTAACGCATTGCAGGGGATGGAGTATAATATGATGTACAACGACTCTGCTTGCTGCGATAATGGACACAGGAACAATATTCTTGATCTTTACCACAATCAGGTCAGTATAGGCATTGCGTACAACAGCAGCACCATCTACTTGGTTGAGGATTTCGTAGACAGCTACATATCCTGGACCAACTCTACGCCATCGTATGCGAACGGCGAGGTTTATCTTGCAGGCAACGTTTCCCCCACATACTCGATATCATCTTTCATGATAAGCTATGACTCCCCTGTCACTAACCTGACAAGCTCCCAACTTTCTGCTACCAAATCGTACAGCTATGGGAGCCAGGTAGCTGGGGTCGTAAAGAGTTCAAGCTATTACTACACAAACCTCACAACAATAGTCGCAGATTCCTATCTTGTCAGTGGCCAGAAGTTTAATTTGGAGTTCAACATGCAAAATCTCATAAAAAAGTACGGGGCTGGCGAGTATACCATACTGCTTTGGATGGCACAGCCTAGCGGGATAACAAACAGTTTCGTTGGCGCCACCTACACCATATTCATAAATTCGCAAGGAGACGCATACGTGCCCAGCCAGATATAAACTCTAAGCTAATCCTAGCCATATATGTACAGCAGCAGGGTAGAAAGGCAGTACAACATGCCATACCATACAAGCCATGCGCCTCCAGAAAGGTTGGACCTCAAGAGCGCAAAAGCCCCAAGTCCGAACAGCACGGCTGCAAATGTTACTTCTGACTTAGTGTTAGTTAGTGAGTAATGCAGGTTGCTCTTGTAGTTTTGGAACTTGTTCCTGTTCCAGTGTATTCCTGGATTTGTATTCAGCAGGGTAGCGATTGCCGCCTTAGTCCTAACAAAAGCAAGCGCGTAGTTGAGCAGGAAGACCATGAAACCCTTCCTAAATGACTTGAAGTATATCTTGGTGAGCAGCACAGGGGTAAGCATGGATAGTGTGAAAGCGAAGAATCCAAGCAGCTCTAGGTAAAATGCCAGCTGTGTTTGAGTCAGTATTGAGCTGAAGTTTATGTGTGCAAACGGTATCGCAGAAAAGACGATGCCTATCGATACTAAGGTGAACATTATCATCACCACTGAAAGATAGTTAAGCCCAAAACCGTGCGTTATGTAGTCCATATTAGAGAAAGGCGAGCCCTTCTTGAACCCCTTCCTCTTAAAGAAGTAGCTTATGAACTGCGTGTCACCGTAGTTGTACCTCCACTGCTGCTTCGCAAGCTCAGTGAAAGTCTTTATTGGTCTCCCAAGGGCGTAAACTTTCGGGAGATAGAGACTCTTGTAGTTGTGCATGTCAGACTCAAAGCTGAAGAACGTATCCTCTATGACGTATTCAGGAAATCCTCCAATGTCCTCAAGCGCGCTCCTTCTTATTAAGCCGCATGACCCAGCGAAGACTGCAGTATTGTTAAGCGCCCTAGCAGGCTGTATGAAGTTGAAGAAGAACGCGTCGAATGTGTCTACGGATTCTGAGAAGAAGGTGTGCTTCTGATATCTCTTCTCTGTTTGTATGTAAGAGAGCCTTTCATCCTGGAAAAATGGCAGCGTATCAAGTAGGAAGTTCTTGTCGGTAAGGAATTCGTCCGCATCGAATACCGCGACGTACTCATCCTTCGAATAATTAAGCATGTTGTTCAGCGCTCCAGCCTTATACCCCTTCCTATCATTCCTATGTATGAAGGTGATGCCTTTCTTCTTGCTCAGAGCCTCAAACGCTTTAACCTTAGTTTCTTCGGTAGAATCGTCAAGGAGGAAGAGGTGCATCTTCTCTTTCGGGTAGTTCATCTTTAGCAGCTCTGTTATGTTGGTCTCTACCATCTCTGGGTCCTCGTTGTAAGTTGGAACAGCGACTGCTATTGTTGGTAATCTGTTTAACTGTAGCTTCTTGAGCCCGCTTTTTATCTTAGCAAGATAAGAATCGTAAAAGAAGGATCTGAAGTACCATATTGATGCGTAGAGGTTGAAGAAGCCAGCGATCACCGAGAGAAGAAAGAATGAACCTGCAAGCGCATACATGTAAAACGTGTTTGATACAAAGAACAGGTATATTGAGAAGATCATGCCCATGATCGATAGCGTTACGAATAACATTATTGTAAGCATCCTCCCCAAAAATGATTTGTTTAGCGCAATCATTCTATCATTTGTTCTGTTTCCACAGTGCGTATTCAATATGAATGTATTAATTTATAAACTATATCCAAACGTCAGTTTTTATGGAGATGCTACTAAATATATACAATAGCGTACAATAACAAGCGTTCACGTTTCCTTGAGTTCTGGAATCATGAGCTTCAGGTTTAGCCCCGAAGTTTTTGTAAATTCGTTCAGCAATATGGTAGCGTATGTGCCTGCCGGGAGAGAGACCTTGATCTTCACCATATCTTCAATGCTCACGTAATTCAGGTCTCTGAACTTGACGAGCAGCGGCCTGTAAGACCCCTTCATGCTAAGCTCGGGGATGCTGCTTATCTTGAAGCTCTCTTTCTTTAGCTCCAGCGCTTTCATTATCTCTTCCTCTTCTTCCCCTATGTAATCATCCTTGGTCTCATAGCCTATCAAAGCGCAAGCAGGCAGCGCATCCTCCTGCATGTTCTCTTTTGACTCCAGAACATTGATGTCAGGGAAGCCGTAGAAGTTGGTCCCACAATATACCTTTGCATCGTCGAAAGACTCACCAACCATCCTCTCAAGTGCTAGGTTAAATATCAAAGCCTCCACAGCGTGTATGAACATTATCGAGATCCCCCTAGGTATCGACCTTATCGCAGCAGCGAAGTCCCTCTCTTTTTTTGATAACACATAGATCATATCCCTCTCATTCCTGAGATACTTTGGGAAGTATTCGAGCGCATCCGCAAAATCCATCTCCTCTTTAAGCCTTCTTCTAGCCTCTTTCGCCTCCTCATTGTTCTCATTGTTGGTGGATGTAAGGAACTCCATCACAGCTTCCTCAAGCTCTCCCCTGATTATGTGCAGGCCCACTTTGAAGTTGTTAAGCCTCATACCGAATCTCTGTGCATCGAAGTAGTTCGGCATTCTTCCATCAAGCTCGTCCGCTATCGACTTAACCATCACCTCATCTGCATTGCAACCATTAATCGTCATCTCAAAGGCGTTACCAAGAAGGCCCCCCATCTCAACGGCGTTCGCCTCCTTCCAGGCGCCGTTTATCGATATATCCTTCAGATTCAGCGATGAGGCGAACTCGGGAGCTACGCCGAATATGCTTGCCAGCTGGGTCGATGTAGATAACTTGTCCTTCATCCCCGCATATCCGACAGACCTTATCCCCCTCCTTCCCAGCTTTGCTATCTTCTGCAGGGCCTGTATCGTGTTCCAGTTGCTTTTCTGGAGAACAAACACCGTGAAATCGCCTTTAGGATCCTCCTTTCTCCCAATTTCCATCGCGGAGTATTTCTTTCCTAACTCTAGGATGACCCCTCCTTCAGTTATCTCCTTCACTATGAAATCGTTCGCACTGGACTTAACTTCTCCGCCAATCCCTTTGCTCTCAGAAAGCGTCTTCATAAACACACTATGAAAAGGATTTAAACACTGACATACATAAACTATTAATTCAGCAGTTGGTATATCTATTACGTATTTTTCATAGAAATAAAATAAAAAGGGGTTTGTTCTGTGGCACAAGATTCTCTGGTTGAGAGAGTTATATTCAATCTTATAAAAAAGCATATCGCAGGACCAACGATGAATTCTGCGATATCCAGAGCTAAGCTGCTTAATGCGAAAGGGATACCAGCATCTATAACCTTTCTCACTTCACCTCCGCACAATGCAGCGAAGGCCACTTACATAACAGCCACATACATGCAGCTCATCAGGGAGATAGCAAGATTCGGGATAACGGCAAACGTTCACATCCCACTGCAACAGCTCGGTATCGGGATAGCGGACGACGCTGCGCTAAACAATATCAAGAGGATATTGGAAGTGAGCAAGCGAGCAGGAGTATTCGTGTGGTTTGAGCTAAATGAACCTGGAAGCGAGCATGCGATAATAAGTCATCTTAAGGACAAGAAAGGCTTCGGTGTTGCGCTCGGCAGCTTTGAAAGCGCAATCAAGTATGTGAACAAGCAGAATTTCGTCAAAGATCTTAAGGTGACGTGTGGAAAGATCAGCGATGAGAAGAAGAGTGACAAGAAGGACAAGCAGGACACCATAAAGTATATCGACTCGATAATCCCGAAGACGAACAACCTCGTGCTACTCTCTCCAAACGATGGCGCGGTGTCAAAGCTAATAAAGAAAAATGGAAAATATAGAAAGGCTTTAATTTTTGAGTTTCAATTAGGATACGGAGAAAAGAAGATAAAGAAAATGCTGAGCAAGGGCACTCGCATGAGCATGTATGTGCCGTTCGGAAAGGATTGGGTCACGTATGCGATAAACAACGTGCCTGAAGGCTACATGAGAGCGATTGCAGGCAGCCTACTTAAGGGGGGAGGAGAAGAAAAAAGTGCTTGAATGGCTAAGAGATCGGAGAGCTCTGATTTGGATGATGATGGCGGGAAGCCAGAGGTTAGCGTAGTCACCGGAGCGAACGGCAGGCTTGGAAGAGAGCTCATAAAGCTGCTGCTAAAGAGAGGCGATGACGTAAGGGCGCTCGTAAAGAGAAAGGAGTTCATAGTAGAGCTGCCTACAGGGGTGGTTCCATATCAGGGAGACATAAACGACCCGAAGGCTCTTGATGAGATCTGCAAAGACGCCGATAACGTTTATCATTTCGCAGCGATAGTTAGCGAGTACAAGGCAACCACGGAGGAGATAATGCGGGTCAACGCTGAAGGGACCAGGAGCCTGATGGAGGCCTGCGAAGCCAACGAGGTCGGGCATATAATATTCACGAGTTCGGTCGACGTCTATGGTCTCAACAGGAAGGACACACTCACAGAAGAATCAAAGCTCGATCCAAAGGACAGGTATGGGTTGAGCAAGATGATAGCTGAGCAGGTGATAAGGAGATATAAGGCCACTGTCCCTTATACGATATTCAGGATGGCGAACCTATACGGCCCCGGATATGAAGATTCTTTCTTCAAGATATTCAAGGTCATAAAGGACGGCAAGGCACATATAATTGGCGACGGGCAGAACAAGATAAACCTTGTGCACCTATACGACGTCTTACAGGTAATGACTCTCGTGAGAACGAAGGAGGTGAGCAAGGGGAACGTCTACAACCTAACCGACGGCAACAACTACACCCAGCAATATCTTTTCAACCTGGCTGCCGACCTGATGAAAGTACCCAGGCCTACTTCAAACATCAGCAAGATCATGCTAAAACTAGTTGCAAAGAAGAGGGGTCTTGATGCTGACGAGCTCAGGGTGCTGCTGAGCAACAGGTCGATAGACATAAGCAAGGCAGTAAGGGAGCTCGGGTACAAGCCGATGATAAACATCGAGGTGGGGGGAGCGGAGATGGTGAAAGAGTTCATGGAAAGGGAGAAGAAGCTCACACAGAAAACCCCATTTTAAAGACTTTGTTATCGCTATATTAAATTGATTTCTATGAAAATAGGAAAGACTGAACGTTACATAAACGATACACTTGAAAAGAAGGGAAGCATGCTTTTCATGCTCATCGATCCCGTTGACTATGATACCCCGGAGGCTGCGATAAAGGTCGGAGTCAACGCAGTTGAAGGGGGAACAGACCTGCTGCTGATAGGGGGTAGCATAGGCGCGCAGGGCGAGCTACTTGAACGCGTATCAAAAGGCATAAAGGAGAAGATAGGCAGCACGCCCATAGTCCTCTTTCCAGGAAACATAGCAACGCTCACAAAGTACGCCGATGCCGTATACTTCATGTCACTGCTCAATGCAAGGAACCCGTACTGGATAACACAGGCGCAGATGCTAGCTGCTCCGCTGATAAGGCGGCTCGGCATCGAGCCTCTTCCTGTGGGTTACATAGTCATTGAACCTGGAGGGACGGTCGGGTGGGTAGGTGACGTTAACATCGTGCCTAGGGCAAAGCCGAAGATCGCTTCCGCTCTGGCAACAGCCGGAGACATGCTTGGGAACAGGTTCATAATAACTGACGCGGGTTCAAATCCACAGTTGCAGGACTCTGGCCCGATACCTCCGGAGATGATAAGAGCTGTGAAAGAAGCGATAACTGTTCCATACATCGTTGCGGGTGGCGTAAGAAGTACAGACCAACTTAGGACAGCATACAAGGCTGGTGCGGACATAGTTCAAGTAGGTACCATTCTAGAAGAGAAGGAAAACAAAAAGGAGATAGTGCAGAACTTAGCAAAGGTCGCAAAGGAGGAGGGTGCCAAGAAACTCAAGCGCTGATTGCATGCGCCAAATCTCATCGATAGAAATATTCTCGATACTCAGAGAGTTGAAGAGTCTTGAGGGGCTTTACTTGAAGAAGTTCTATGAACTTGGCGATAACTCCTTCAGGATGAATTTCTCCTCTTCAAGCGCAAGCATATCAGTTTACATTAGGCTGCTCCTTGCAATAAACATAACCGACTTCGTTGAGAATGCGGAAGAACCAACACAGTTCGCCATAGCAGTTAGAAAGAGAATCCTCGGAAAGAAGCTGAAACAGATAAGCCAGCATGGTACCGACAGGATAATAATACTAGAGTTTGAGTGTGAAGAAGGATACAAGCTGATATTTGAGATGTTTGCAAAGGGCAACTTGGTTCTTGTAGACAAGGAGAACAAGGTGGTGCTCACTTATAGGACAGCAAAGCAGAAGGACAGGAGCGTGGTATCGAAAGGGCTTTACGCTTTTCCTGAAGGCACTACGATGAACTTTGACCACTTAGACAAAGAAAAAATAGAGGCCATAGTTGACGAGGCTTTGCAAAGCGAACAGAGACTGATAAGCGCACTCTCCGAGAAGATGGACATCGGCCCTCTGTATTTGGAAGACGCAATAATCAGGTCCAACCTTGATCCGAAGGCAAAGGCAAGCACCATCGGTGCCGGAACTCTTGCTGAAAACCTGCTTAACATAATCAAGAATGCAAAAAGTCCGACACCAATAATGTATAAAGATGGAGAGAAAGCCGTAGATTACGCGATAATGCAGATAAAGAAGTATGAGGTTTACAATGGTGAGCAGTTCGAGTCTGTATCGAAGCTGCTTGACACTTTCTATATGAAGGAAAGGGTAAAACTTGAAAGGGACGAGAGCGAGATTGAGCAGATAAGCGCAAACATCGAGACTCAGAGGAAGCAGATCGAAGGGATGCAGAAAAATGAGAAAGAATACACAATATCTGCGAACAAGATATTCGAGAACATGGTCTATTTAAATAGCATAATTGACTACATTAATCAGAAGCGGAGGGTCACCCTTGAGGAACTGCAGGCAAAGTTCTCCAAAAAAGTAAAAGGGGTTGACCTGAAGAAGAAGAGCTTCACCATAGAATTCGAGTGAGATTGATGATAAAGATAACATTTCTAGGCACTTCAGGCTCCACACCAACAAAGCAGAGAGGGATGCCAAGCGTTGCAATATCGCAAGAGGGCAAGATATACCTCTTCGACTGCGGCGAGGGCACGCAGATGAAAATGCTAGAATATGGCTTAAACATATCAAAGGTAGATAGCGTATTCCTGACTCATGCTCATGGCGACCACATAATAGGCATAGCAGGCCTGGTTAGGACTATGGCGATGCTCAACAGGCAGAAAGAGCTGAAGATATACATTCCTAAGGGCTACGAGAATTCGATCATAAACCTGATAAACTTCGACAAGGCGATCATAAGTTACAAGATAAGCGTGATTGGAATAAAAGCGGGAGACTTCTACAAAGGTGACGGATTCACGGTTAGTGCCTTCAAGGTCAACCACCAGATCGCAACCTATGGCTACGTATTCAAGGAGGACGACAAGAGAAGGTTCATGACAGAGAAGGCGGTCAAGCTCGGAATCAAAGGAAAGGCTTTCGGGGAGCTGCAGAGAAAAGGAAGGATAAAGATAAACGGAAAGACGATCAGCCTGCAGAGTGTAACGAACTTGGTTGAGGGTAGGAAGATAGTTTATACCACAGACACCAGGCCGTCGAAGAGCACCATATCCGCGGCAAGGAATGCTAATGTATTGATACACGAATCATCTTATGCTGGAGACGAGGCGAAACTCGCATCCCAAAGAAAGCACTCGACTTCGGTCGAGGCAGCACAGATCGCAAAGGCCGCAAAGGTGAAAAGACTCGTGCTGATTCACATAAGCGCAAGGCACAGCAGCGTCAAGGAGATGCTCAATGGCGCGAGAAAGGTCTTCCCGAGCACCACGGTTGCAAACGATGGGGAAAGTATTTCTATCTAAGGAAACAATATATTTCGAGGAGGCATCGTCTAGTGGTAGGATGGCAGATTGACATTCTGCAGGCAGGAGTCCAATTCTCCTTGCCTCCATCGAACCCCACTCAAATCTATGGAATTTGCTAGACGACAAACATGTCAAAAACTGGGTTCACTTCCTGTAGCATCCATCGCACCTAAGGTGAGCTTCCTGAATGACATCGTTTAGTACTTTTAGCAACATTGACTAATGATTCAACTTATATGATTTCATTGAATGCTTCTTCTATGCTTGATGCCTTGCCTATGCCTATTAGCGCAATTTCGTTTTCCGCTAGACCAATTATCTCCTTTACAAAATCCAGCTCTTCTCTCAAGATCTGATGATGCGGCTTTTCGTTGGTGAACACAATGCAATCTTTCCTGAACGAGGCGCCGTTGTCATACTTGATTGAATTTTTGTTTACTTTCATTGCGAGCGCCCTCCCACTGCCCTGCATATAGTGTGATATTTCACTGTTTTTGTTGTTCACGAAAGCGCTAGTGACATCGTAGAGCAGCGATTTCCCACTTGCTCTCCTTGATATATATTGCGGAGCCTTGCTCGCGTAATTTTGCTGTATGAACAGCGCTAGCAGTATAAATGCAAGGGCATAGAAGTAATACAGATGCAGCTGCGTGCCTAAAAGCAGCATAGAAAACAGGATTGTTAAAAGAGGCGTAGCGTAGGTCGCATTGCCTGCGAAAAGCGGATTCAGAACCTTCAGCGCATAGAAGAACATGAACGCACCCAAACTGTATGTTATGCAGCCTAGGAACAGGAATGATACTATACCATAGGTGCTGATTCTTGCAAACCATGCTCCTCCGTATCCCAAGGCGATCAGCATGGAGAATAACAGAAAAGAGGCTAGGTTGAACAGGAACACCTGCACGTACATATCATAATTCTGGGACCTTATGATTATGTTTGAAACCGCGGTTGCCAGAGTCGAGGCAAAAATGAATAGTACAAAAATCAGACTGCCCAAGTTACCGGTTGGATAGAGTGTGCCATTTGTTATCAGTATATATACGCCAAAGAAGCCTATCGCCAAGGCAACTAGTTGGTTTGTGTTTACCTTGGTCTTGAGCGTGAACGGTATCATCAAGGCCATGAATATCGGCCAGAGCTTCAGTATGAGGCTCGCAATTATGGGATTCGTGCCCAACACACCTAAGGTCAAGAATAGTTGCGCGAATGCAAAATTCAACAGGCCCGCAATCGCAATGATAGCTAGCAACCTTCTGTTTGATGCTATACTTTTGAGAACTCCAAGTCTTTTCTTGTAAAGAAGCAGAGAGAATGAGACTATCGACCCCACAAGAAAGGTAAGAAAAAGCAGCGGTATCGTTCCTATGCTCGATGCCCCCACCGATGATATGATCGGTAGGAACGAGAGCTCTAACACTGCTAGGCCTATGAACAAGTAACCGATCTGCTTTTGTAACATCAATCCAACTTTACTGTTTAATTTATTAATAATATCCAAATGTTCCAGAATATTTGCCGTATTCTGTCAAAATGTATATTAGGCTTTGCAACGAATCTAAATCATGCCAATCTATGGTTTTAGGACCCACAGCATACTGAGAGCGCTTAGCGAAGATTCACGGATCTCGATAACAGAGCTTGCTAAGATTCTGAAATGTTCTAGAATAACTGCGGCAAGGCTCCTTGACAATGTAACGAAGCAGTTCGACATAAAATTCGGCATAGAATTGGATGAGGATAGGCTTGGAATGACACAGAGGCACCTCCTGCTTATAAAGCTGGAAAAGAAGCCCAGGCTTGACGAACTTCGCAAGATGTTTGCTACAGATCCATATGTAAACTGCGCCTTTATGTGCGATGGTGGTTTCGATCTCATGATACACTCAATAGCGAATAGCCCGATGGACTACACAGTGTGGGAAAGTCTTCTTCCTGGAAAATTGGCTGATTATGGAGTGGATATCTACCCAAGCCAGTTGATGCTTACCAATTTTGGATACTGGCCAGTCAACCCGCAAACCCTGCTTGCGATGGCAGATAACGTAGACGTCAAGGACAAAGAGCTGCTGGCTCTCCTGAGTGAGAACAGCAGGCTTGGGATTAGTGAGATAGCATCAAGACTCAAGATAGGCAGGACGACGGTGAATTATCGTATGCATGTGCTTCATAAAAGCGAATTCATAAAACGTTTTACCATATCGCTCAACAAACCATTGTCGGAATATATTCTAGCCTATGCCACAAACTACCACTTCAACAAGACCTCACATCTAAGATCGATCAAGATGATGGAATACTATAAGGGCTATGATGAAAAGCTACCACTTATGAACACCTTTCAACTTTTAGCCCCAATGAGTGGCAGCTACAGGTTCTTGGGGATTTCACTTTTTGACAGTTATGCAAGTGCAATGAAGGATGCAATAAAAGCACATAAAGAGATATTCAACCAGGAGAATGTGAAGATAAAGCACGCCAGAATTTTAGATATAGTTAAGGGCTCTTATCCTTTCAGGAATGTTGATATCTACAGCAATTACAGAAGATTTAAGTGGAGTACCAGTGCACTAGGGAACACTTTACAAAATGACAAAAATTGACAAATAAGATTGACAAAAGGTTGACTGTATAAATATCAGAAATTGCACAGTACCTATCAAAGTAAAGTGGGGAAGGGTATATGTCGGAAAAACTTAGGGCAGAGTATAATTATTTTCATGCTGGTTTTACCGCTCTTTTGAGTGGGACCTTTCTGTCATCCTTGGGCGCAGCGATGCGCCCTCTTATCTCTATGATGGTGCTGATGAATAGCGTTGGTGAGAAGCGCTATGGAGGAGATTAGGTGCGTGAAATGCAAGAGGCTGGTGATAAGCGTGGTGGATCTGCCTGCCGGAACTATAGCTGTAAGGAGATGCATTGCATGCTGCCATTCGTTGAATATGAAGATGGATTGATGCTTTTATGCAAAAGATGGGGAAATGATAGGGAAAATAATAGAAGGAATAATTGGGGAAAGGGGATCGCCTGACAACAGCAGCAGGCCGATAAGGGTAATACAGGATAGCGCGAATTCCTGGAGGATCGTTTACGCTGACTGATAGCCAAAGCCGGTCGGTCCAGAAGCTGCGCAGCGCAGACGGTGTTACATTAGCCGTCTGACTCCCACTCTCAGCCGGCCGGCGGCTAACACGATGGGGATTAAATGAAAAATATATTGTCGCTTGTATTGAAAAGAAACAAGAAGGAAACCATAGAAGGAGCCTATAAGTGCTGGATCTGTGAAGCTGTGATCAAGGAGAACATAGACTTCTTGTACCACATACACGAGTGTGATGCGGTGAAGAAATCGGGGCTGCCATTGCAGTACGACAACGAGTCAGGAAAGTGGAACTTTGACAGGAAGGCGCTGCTGGACAAAAACAAGATGAATGCCCAGCAATCTATAAATACCAAATGAATCAACTAGTATCAAATGGGGGTAAAGGTGGAGACAAGATTAATCGCGCCAAAACAAGTTGAAGAACAGGAGGAGCCGAAAATAACAGCCTTGCCCAATTCTGATTTTGCTGCTCATTTTAAATACTATCCAGAAGAGGCATTAAGAAAATCCATCAATCCCATATTAAACGAAAATCTGAAAAGCTCGTTCTTATTTGAAATCGAAGGCTTTGGTAATTATCATGCCATATTCGCATTCAAGAATCGAAAAGAGGAGGATTCTTATTCGAGTAGACCACTGACGATGGACTACAATGAAGATATTTTAAGTATAAAACCTATCAGTAACAAAGACCAGATAGCGCTTGGAACAAAAGTTGGAAAGCTATCGCAAGCCATGATTGAATGTTTTGGGGATGCACTCCGTTTCTATCCTTGGAAAATGATAAAATTGCCAGGTGGCTTTGTTGTAGATGGACATAATGAAGAAGAATTCACAATGGCAACTGGTGGTGCATTGGGAATCAAAGTAAGTGTGGATGTAGCGCGATACCTTAATAAAACACTCAAGGAAGGGGATAATCTTCTTACAAAGGACACGATGCTTTTTATCACTTCGTCTTTTGTTCATGAGTTTGCGCATTACGAAAAACCGTTGACAGTATCAATAAAAAGTGAAACTGTGAGTTTTATATCAGAGATGGCGTACAGCATAACAAATAATGGCTGTTTGCCTTCAAATATGATCCATGATGTTAAAGATTTGTATGACGACTTAAAAGAGTCATACAAAGGACGTTATAAACTTCAAAAATTACAGAGATTTGGGATTCATTCGAAAGGTGAATATATTGCAACAGTTATAATAGCCGCTATCTTATCTGAGAAAAATAGAAAAATAAGAGACAAACTAAGCAGCGATTCCACAGACTTAAAGTTAAAGGCATTGAAAAATATATTCAAAAATATGCCTTTGTTCATAAACGATGAAGATAAAAAGCATTTATATAGAAGGTTTGAAGACATTATGATTGCTGACAACACTGAAAAATGTATAATTTTAGAATTTCAAACTGCTGTAGAAGGGTTTGGAATTAAGAATGCAGAAACGTTTATATCGAAAAATGAGGTGTCTTTATATGGAACCAAAAGAAGAGAATGAGCAAGCTGAAGAGTTAGATGAATATGAAATAAAGATGAATAAGGCAGAGGCGATAATGGATATGATACATAAATATAGGGAGTTTGATGAAGAAGAAAAATTAGTAGAGAAAGACAGAATGTTATTATTTTATGATATATTAAAAGGATTATTCGAGGCTGGAGAACTTCTTAAGCCAAATGATAAAGGTTTCAAAACAGATCCTTTGTTTGGAGGATCTAACGCAATAGAATTTGCTTTACCACATCAGGGTGTTGTGGCTATTTGGGCAGAGCCTGAAGATGACAAAGATAAGCACAGCAAATTTAATATCCAAATACATGTGTATCGACCTATCAGATAAAATGGATAGTGTCGTGTTCCGCGGGCCATAAAAAACCTTAAATAGCTGTTTGTGTAAAATATAATTATGGCGAACATGAAGACAGAAATGAGTACTCTAGAAAGAAGACTGGGGAACCTAGAGGCGCAGATTACCCTGCTAGCGAACGCTATGAAGAAGAAAAAGGCCAACGGGCTGGACAAGGGGCTAGAGGAGCTTAGAAAGGGCAAGGTGCATAAGTACAAGTCCGTAAAAGCGCTGGTAAAGGATGTATGGAGCTGATTATACCCTGGTGCTCTGAATGACCTATGAAGTACACTTAGCAGATAGCGTCAGAGAGAAACTCAGAAAAAGGGTCAAAAAGGATTCTTTGACTTATAAGAGACTTGTAAAATTATTCAATCAGTTCGCAGAGGATCCCTACAGTGTAGGTAAATGGATGCATAGCGAATATGCAGGAGTTAGAGAAAGGCACGTAGGGCATTTTGTAATAAAGTATGTAATAAATGAGAATGCAAAAACAGTTACAATAGTAGACTATGAACATCATGCCTAGTGGAATTGATTATTCTGTTTGTAAGTTTTGTCATACAAAGAGAACCTTCTCTAATACATCAAGGGTCGCGAGCTGTCTGTCGTCGGCAATGGAAAATAGAATAGCAGTATTGTATCTACTTCGACGTCATTTAACGTCGGAACTCCATCGCACGTAACGTACTATGAACTGTGCCTCCATTGAATTCTTCGAAGACAAACTAGATTTGATTTGCTATCTGCGCAAATCAATTATGTCATAGACATCGTTACCTGTACCTATCAGAGTTACAGGTGTATCGAGCTCTGCTTCTATGTCTCTTACAAACTCTTTTGCGTCAGGAGTGATCTTATCAAATTCTCTTACATGCTCGTTTCCTTTGAATTTCACATCAAGTTTTGTCAAAGCTATCTGTGTTGGACCATTTATCATCACTGCCCTTTTTAGATCATAAAAGTTTAGATCAAGACTTATCCTTCTGTTTCTTAAAGTGACTGTTCCTTGCTCCTGATAGCCTAATCTTATTGCCTCCTCTTGAGATATTTCTCCAGGAAGCGGACCTTCACCCACTCTCGTTGTGAATGATTTTATTACCATCACGACTTCGTGTATCTTCTTTGGGCCCAAGCCGACATCCGCCGCAACTGTAGAAGCGGTTGTATCCTTTACTGTGCAGTATGGATACCCTCCACCTAAAGTGTTTGACAGCTTGAATCCCTGTGTTCCTTCAATTAAGACGCTTTCAGTAGCATTAACAGCTTTAGGAACGTCAACTAAATATGCTTCAAGTTCTGGTACAGATGAGATAAGTTCCGCAACGCGCATTGCACGATCTGCTTGCGCTGGACCCATCCCTCGTTTCGTTGTGCCAATTTTCTTTGAAGCGTCGCCACTATCGCGCTCCTTATGCTCAGCTGTTACGCGCGTTGCAAACGGATCAATACCTATTCTCTCTTGCACCCCAAACTTTTCGATCTCTGTAAGAAGAACTTCTGGATCTACTAGACAGCCAGGTCCGATCAGTAATCTTGATCTTTCATTTACAAATCCACACGGAACAAGACTAACAGCATACTTTATGCCATTATACCAAACTGTGTGGCCAGCATTTGCGCCACCTCCGCCGCGTACAGCTATATCAGGATTATCTTTCCTTGCTAAGTAGCTACAGATTTTTCCCTTGCCAGTATCTCCGTATTGTCCATCAGTTACAATAACTCTTGGCATAAAATTCACCCCACATCTCCTTCACCTTGAACTATTATATAAAGCTTTGGAACATGTTTTTACTATACAAAAGAAGCTTGTGGTAATTCGAAGAACCTATAGTGGTTTTAACAGGAAACTTAAATAGAAGTCAGGCAAAAGAGCTTAATATAAAATACATAATTGATAATGTAGTAGAACTAGAAAAAGTACCAATTTTTAAAAGTACTTAACTTTAATGTCGTAATGAACACACTACCCCTTGCTTACAATCCGCACATGAAGTAGGTGGGCATGTCCTTACTATATGAGTTAGGTGAATTGTAGCTGGTGAGGACCCATCGGGCTTTGTGATAACTGCTTGGCTGGTTTTAGGCAAGATCCTTTTTAAGACACCTAGAAGTAGATTTTCTGGAGAATTATTTACGCCACTTAAATCTCCTGTTCTAAACACGACTTTGCATCCAACATGTAACGCCAATCTATGGTGAGATCCCATTTAATCATAATACGTAATTATCTATTATCTTAATATAACTTTTGTTGCTCTTTGTAATAGAGAATGTTTTATGGAACAAAAGGAGAAAATAGAATTTATAGACATGCATTTTTTCTATGAGGTACAGGAGCTTCTAAATGCGAAATTCTTTTTGAGAAAGGTTATGAAAGGAGAAGTCGTTTACAATCTTACAGTGTCTAAATATTATAAAGAACATCCTGAAGAATTTGTCAAATGGCTAGGAGCTTTATCTATGAATATGGCCATAGAACACTCCCTTTTACACGCAAGGATACTATACGAATTCTACTTCATGCCAAAGCCGAATCCGCACGAACATCCTAGAGCCATAATGTTCGTGCCAGATTTTCAAGTACCTGCTTTTACTGCTAACATAAAAGAGGATTTTTCGGAAAAAGTGAACAACCAGATCACTCATTTGGGTTCAAAGAGGTTTGAAGAAGCTTCAAAGAAATTTAGCGCAAGCGAAACTATAGCAATAATTAATGACTTATTGCGCATAACCAAGAAGTTCTTGGAAAGGCTGCCTGAAGAGTATCATACTGAAAAATTAAAGGAGCTCATAAAGAATATGGATGATTTGATCAAAACATGAGTTTCAATCCATTCATCTCTAAATTTTCACAGACAAGTTTATAAATTTAACGAACTATCTAGTATTGGCGATTCAGGAAAAGCAGAAGAAAAGCTAGTGCTTCTATGAGATACTTTAAAGCGCAAAGCTCAATGGAGTATCTAACAGTTTATGGGTGGTCTATAGCAGTAGCAGTAGGTGTGCTTTCGATGCTCTTTGCATTGGGGCTGTTTGAACGAACCACCTTCAGTCAGTCTGCGTGTACGCCAGTCCCTGGATACTTATGCCAGGTCCCGATCCTCGCAACTAACGGAATGCTCAGCATAGCATTTTCTCAGACGGTGGGAACTATAACGATAACTGGCACTAGTTGCACATCAAATACGACTCCCCCGACAACTTTCAATTCTGTGTTCTTCACCGAAGTTTCTGGTTCGGTCATACAACTATCTTTCACGTGTCCACTGAAATCTAATACATTGGGTTCAGAATTTACAGGGCATCTGTGGGTTAGTTATAACACATTAACACAATCTGCACTCGTATCAGACTTCGCATCAATTACTACTGGAGTGGTGCAGGTGTCTCATAATCCGACATCAACTACCACTTCTACGACAACTAGTTCTACTACTACGACAAAAAAGACGACTACTATAAAAAAGAAAGGAACATCGACTTAATTTTGGTTATTTAAAGAAAAAAGTTGGATTACACTAACGTTAGCGTGCTTGATTTTATCTCGCACAGCCTACGCTAGCGTAATCGCATTTTCTAGATGGAGTTTTGTTAGATTTACCTTTCGGCTCTTCGCGCTGATCTCTCTTCTGCTTCTCTTGCAGCCCCCACGGCTACTGAAGCTGCGCTGAGTCTATTTTCCTCCCTGTCTTCGCTTACCTCTGCGCTTCTTGCGGCTATCTCTGCTATCCTCTCTTCGGCTAGCACGGCAGCTGCATCCACTGCAGATTCCTCAGGCTCTCTTGCGCCAGCGGCTCTCAGAGCATTCCTTATCTTCTCTCTGTCCACTGACCTTCTGATGGCCCTTCTGGCTGCGGAAACCCTTTGTTCCCTCCTGCTTCTTCGCTCATCTGTTCTGTTTCTTCGCTCATTTGTTCTGTTGGTTGTATTTCTTCTTTCCATACTATCCCCATTTCATATTTATGAATTTTCTCCTATATATAGCTAACTATAAGGATAGTGATAGGTGGAAGAAAAAAACAGCTAAATTTACTACCTTCAACGTATTAGTTTCTTATAAGTTTCTTTAAGCGCTTCGCTGGTTTCCTTGTCTGATTCGGTAAGCTTAGGATCCTCAACCTTTAGAATCTCGTCCAGCGTTTTGGCTGATTCCTCCACAGCCTGTGCCAATTCTGACTTGATAGCCTTAGCAAACTTCTGGGATTGCTCGTACCTTAATCGTACATAAACACCTAGGAAGTAGACAAGTTCGGCGTTCATAGCAAGGTCAAACTTTTTCTCTTCGTTATGCGATGCGAATACGGCTAAACAAGTATTTTCGATACTAACTTTATCTCTCAAAGGGAAAGATAACGCTCTTTTTTGCACGTCTCCTTCAAGAAACTTAAGAATCCGATCTAACTTTTCTACAGTTGTAGTGTTATTTTCTAGATTTTCAAATCCTTGGTAGCTTTTCAGCGCTTCTTTACAAGCATTTGCAACCTTTAGTACATTTTCATCAGTATCGGCCTCAAGTTCTGGAGAAAACTGGCCACTTTCATGCTTTAGTAAAAGATCCGACGCTGCCTTTGAAAGAAATCTTAGGGATCCGTTTACAGCTTCAGCATAGTGAAAGTTATCAGACGCTCCTTCCTTTACCCTCTCTGATACAAAATCAGCATCATTAATCTCTGTTTTTCCAGGTGCAAATGCAGACATATTATCGGATAATATATGCCTTTTTACCTTTTTAAGCAAACCTATATGGATGTTTTTTACTTATAGAATATGTTACTATGAAAGTCAGCGAGATTAAAGCGAAACATATTATTATCAAATCAAAACTTCCTGACTCAGATTACGTTGTTAATCCTTACACAGGCTGCGAATTCGGCTGCATCTACTGCTATGCAAGCTTCATGGGGCGCTTTGTTAACGAGCCTATAGAAAACTGGGGAAATTACGTTTACGTTAAGACAAATGCTGTAGAACTTTTCAAGAAAGAGCTACCATCAATTCCAAAGAACTCTACGATATTCTTAAGTTCGGTTACTGATGCTTACCAGGGCGTAGAGGCGAAGTATAAACTAACTAGAGGTGTACTTGAGGAGATTGCTGCGCGACAGTATCCAGGACCAGTTAGTATACAGACAAAGTCTATGATGGTCACAAGGGACATCGATATTTTGAAAAAAATACCTGACATAGAGGTTGGGATGACTGTCACAACCACAGATGATGAGTTAGGAAGGTTCATGGAACTTAGAGCCACAGCCGCAAGCATGAGAATTGAAACACTAAAGAAGCTGAACGAAGCGGGAATACGCACCTTCGCATTTGTTGGGCCGCTGTTTCCGCACTTCAGATACAAACCAGAACTATTGGACAAGCTTTTTGCCGATTTGGCTGAAAGCGGGACAAAGGAGTTATACGTGGAACATATCAATCTTAGCCCTTACATAAAGAAAAGGATGTTCTCTTTCTTGGAAGGCCACGGCGACCTTCAGACGATATATGGAGGCGCGGATACTGAAGAGCATAGGAAGGCGCTTGACAAGATTGTTGGGGGGCTGGTAAGTAAATACGGTCTCAAACTAAGGCTTGGAGGGACCATGTATCACAAAGAGTGGATGAAAGAGAAGAAAAATTAGCGTTTTGTCTGAAGTCTTTCTTTTTTTCTCAGATTTCTTAAGGCTAGGAATCTTCGAAATCTCGGATAGAACCAGTCTAGTACCAGCATAATGATAACATAAGCAACTACCAACAAAGATAGTTGAACTAGGTTTCTCTGAAGGAATATCCCCTCGAGGAATAGCAGGATTGCAATTAGGATCACAACCAGAGCAGTCAGTCTCAAGTGATCACGTTTGCTTCTTGTAGTTTGTCGTTATTCCGTTTGTCATAATTGCGATGACTGCAGAAGTTAGATAAGAGAGAGCAAACACAGTTATCATCACGACTATAATGCCTAGTATCTCAATCCCTAGCTGGCTCAGAGCTGCGTAGCCTCCTCCAAACAGTAGTCCGTTTGGAAGCGTTGGATTGCCAGATGCAGAGGCGAATGCTGCTTGGGTGAAGAATGCGATCATCAGGACTCCAAAAAGTCCTCCAGTCAGGTGCCCAGGTAGTAGCCCTACAGGATCCGAATACCACCTGCCTTTCGAGAAGAAGTTGTTTGCGTATATGTAGATTGGTCCGCTGAGTAGTCCTAATATGACAGCGCTAAGAGGTGAGACGAAGCCTGCGAGTGGAGTTATCACTATCAGTCCCATCAATATCCCGTTTTCAGCGAAGAGTATGTCAGGATCCTTCTTAGAGTCTATGTATCTGAATAATAAGGTGGAGAGCATAGCAGAAGCCGCAGCAAGGAAGGTTGTTATCACTACTGTCATGGCGCTGCTGTTGAAAGCTAGCACGCTGCCTGGGTTAAACCCGAACCACCCTACCCATAGGAGCAGTATGGAGAGTGTGAGCCATCCCTGGTTCATCTTTATCGGAGTCTGAGGGCTCTTTGAATATCCTTTCTTCTTTTCCTCTCTCCATATCTGGCATAATATTCCCAAACCAGCAGCAGCAGCTGCGGCGTGGACAACCAATCCTCCAGCAAAATCTCTCATTCCGAGCAGATACAACCACCCTGTCGGATTCCAGATCCATGCTGCAGGAAGAGCCCAGATAATCAGGAAATATACTATTGAATAGATGAAAAATGCGCTTAGCTTGACCTTTTTAAGGATGATAACGCTGACAAGTGCGAGAGTCACCGCGGCGAAAGCAGTCTCAAACAAGAAGTATGTGCCTGTGGTGAGGCCAGTCCCGAAGTAGTTTGACGTCATCGACCACCAAACTCCAGTCAATATGCCTGGTGTGTTGGTAGAGAATCCACCAAGGAATAAGCTGTTGTATAGCGGGTTTCCTATAATCCCGGCTATTGTTGGCGCAAAAGCAAGATTGAATCCTAAGAATGCCATGAAGAAGAGTGCAGATCCGGTTATCAACATGGTCTTGAATAGACTTTTTGATAGCTTCTCGCTAAGTTCTCCAACTTCGAGGAAGCCTACGGCCATGGTCATTATGAAAACCAGAAGGGCGGCAATTATCACCCAAAGGTTATTTATCAGAGATATTGCATCCGTCATCCTTTCACTGTTGCTTAAGTGTGAAATGTTAACAGTTATAAGGATTCCTTCAAGCTGCTATTCAGATACTTCCTCAAGTGTTAGTCTGGAAGCTGATGGGCCCAAAAGCGAGATTATGCCGGCTATCAAGCCAGTTATCCCTATCGTGATGAAGCCGGTCGAAAACCCAAAAGTTGTCACGATGACTGGTATGAAGAGCGCGCCTAAAACCCCACCAAGATGTCCGATGCCGTCGCTCAAAGCGAATCCAGATGCACGTGCGCGTGTAGGATAGCTCTCCGCTGTGAAGGTGTACGCCACCTGCAGATAGAATCCTAGAGAGAGCGCAGCTAAGAAGGAACCGATTATTATTATAGCATTGCTGGCTAGAGATCCGATAAGAATCATTCCAACAAGCCAGACAACAGTAGCTGAGATGATTAGCCGCTTTCTTTCAAACTTATCAGCAAGAACGGACATTATGATTGCTCCAACAGGGTAGCCCATCGCACCAACAGCCAAGAACAGGATCGAGTTAGCTACTGTTATGTGCTGCATTGAGAGCAGCGTAGCTGCATCCCCAAGGAAGGCGTAGTTGCCTATGTACCAGAAGAACCACATCGCAACGAACACGACAAGCCTTTTTGCATAGCGTTTATGGAAAAGATAAGATGTTGGAAACTTGTTGCTGGAGAGGTTAACAGTTGAAGGTTCCGGCTTCGGAAGTTTGATTCTCTTTTTCTTAACAAAATCTTCCATCTGCTTGACGACCTTTTCTGCCTGTTCGAACTTTCCATGGAGCACGAGCCATCTGGGGGATTCTGGAAGTCTGAATCTCACCATAATTGCGATTACAGCAATGACTCCGCCAGTAACGAATAGCAACCTCCACCCTATCGCGAAGTTAGGCACCAAAGCGAGTGCAACAAAAGGAGTGACCGCCTGGCCAATTATGCCTATCAAGAAGGTAAGCATTGACATTCTCCCCCTCTTTGCTGGAGGAGAAAGCTCACCTATGTAAGTAGATACCAGGTTGAGGTCCGCGCCGACGCCCATTCCAGTTACGAATCTCCATATGGAAAGGGTTATTATCCCTGTGGCTGCTGCATCGCCAAAAGCGCCGATTGCGGTAAGTATCATTGTGAGAAGCATCATGTTGAACCTGCCGTACTTGTCAGACAGAGTGCCTATGATGTAAGAGCCGAATATGTAACCTATCAGCCCAACTGCGAGCGCAACAAACAGGCTTTCGGATCCTGTGAGGCTGAACTGGCTTGCTATCGCAGGCATTGCGAAGCCTATGTCTGTAATGTCAAAAAATGTGAAGAAGTACCCCAATCCAATTATTACAAGAAATGAAGAGGGAAACGCCCAGATTGGTATCCTGTTTAACCTTGCGAGTATTTCTTTGCCTTTGGACTGCCCTGCATCCATGCTTTATCTATTCCGACAAAGTCTTTTAAACTCTAACTTTATGCGTGCGGTTTTCACTTCGATTTGCAAAAGTATATAATGAAATACATTCTATTCATTTTATGCCGGAAAAGAAAAAGCTAAAGATCGGCTGGTTTTCATTCACATGCTGTGAAGACAGCACCATGATATGGATTGAAATGATGAACCAAAACTTCTTCAAGTGGAAGGATCTGCTAGAGGTAAAGCATGCGCGTGTTCTAAAAAAGAACAACAAACTTAGAGACATAGACGTGGCTTTCGTAGAGGGAGCAATAACCAACGACGCTGATGCAAAAAAACTAGAATCGATAAGGAAGAACTCAAAGAAGATTGTTGCGATAGGTTCTTGTGCGGTTGTCGGCATGCCTGCGGCGCAAAGGAACAATTTTGACGAAGAAACTAAGAAAGAGATAGCGTTTCTGCTAGAGAGATTCAAGCAGGCGGACAGGGTCCGCACGGTTAGGGAAGTTGTACAGATAGACGATGAGGTCCCGGGATGCCCGATGGAGGAGGACGCGTTCCTGAAGGTATTAGACAAGTACCTCAAGGAGTTTGGTGTTATAAATGCATAGCGACCACGATTTTGAAGGGGAAGTTGGTGGTGATGGGGGCAGCCAGCACATACATCTGAAGAGCATATCGAAGATAGAAGGCCAGGGCAGCTTGGACATAAAGATCACTGGCAAAAAAGTAGATTACGCCAGATTAAAAATAACTGAAAGTAAGCGCTTCTATACGCAGGCAATAAGAAACAAGTTTGCAATATCTCTGCCTCTGATGACCTCAAGAGTTTGTGGGACCTGTAGCATAGCGCACCTAACCTGCTGCACTGAGGCTGTTGAAAATGCTATGGGATATATGCCTTCCGACCAGACGCTGCTTCTGAGAAAGCTCTCTCTTCATGGAATGATGATCCGTGATCACTCTTTGCATCTTTATCTTTTCTGCCTGCCTGACCTGTTTGGGAAGGACTCGATATTGGACTTTGAGGGGGAGGACGAGGAGCTGATAAGAAAGGCGTTTGCGATAAAAAGCGTAGGGAACAACCTTTCAAAGGTCATTGCAGGGAGAGCTGTGCACGCGACATACGCTGAGGTCGGAAAGTTCTCGCACATACCAGCCAGCGAAGACGTCAAAAAGGTGATAGATGAACTGAAATCTGTAAGGAATTATGTTCTGGACTTCATAGAACTTTTCTACGATTCTAACCTAGTGCTGGAGCATGAAACTGACTTTCTCTCAATGGTAAATGACGATTATTCCTTCTCAAAGGGGACCATCAAGGACTCACGCGGAGCTTCGATAGAAACTGAGAAATATGCAGATTTCTTGGATAAAATAGTGATTCCATATTCGGAAGCCTCCGGATATGATTTTGAAGGAAGAGAGTACATGGTAGGTGCGCTCTCTAGGATGAATCTTAACAGCAAAAGCCTTCACAAAGATACATTAAGAGATGCACAGAAATACATGGGCGTATTCCCATCAAAAAACATCTTCCACAACAACCTTGCTCAGAGCATAGAAACGCTGCACTGCATAGACAGCTCTTTGGAGCTGCTTGAATCTAACGAGTTTAAGGAGGAAACGAACGAGCCGGTAAAGATAAGGGAAGGGATAGGTGTTGGAGTTATCGAGGCGCCGAGAGGCACGCTTTATTACATGCTTTCAATAGATGAAAAGGGGATGACACGCTTCGGCAACATAATAGTTCCTACGCAGCAGAACCAAGTTGGAATGGAAAGGAGCGTGGTGCAGGTAGTTGAGCAGAATATAGACAAGGGAAAGGCTAAGATAGAATACGAGATTGAGAAGCTGATAAGGGCGTATGACCCTTGCATGAGCTGCGCTAGTCACTTCCTCAAGATAAATTGGCATCGATGAGCTTTGCAAGCTGTTCGAGCGCCTCTTCCTCTTTGATCCTCATTGGAACTCCAAATATCATTACACTGTCAATATACTTCAATTTCTTAAGCAGCTTTAGGCTGTAGCCAAGATCGAAGTCATGCATCGAATAAACCTTCTGAGTCTTTATTGAATCTATGTCTGTCACCAATGAAACCTTCCTTATGCCTTGAATGGTGTCGATTATGATAAGATCCCGACCCTCAGCTTCCATATTCTCGTTAGGATCAAAATCCTTGAATTCAATATCTGGGAACCTTTCTCTTAATTTTGGCAAGAGCCTTAAGGGCAAGCTGTCTTGCCTTAGGATCGGGTTGCCGAAAACCAGGACTTTACGCTTCTTCCCCTGAGCCAATGAATCCTCCCTTCATCTTTTTAGCCATCTTATCATCGATCTTTTCCACGATGTAGTCAAAGTGAACAGCCACGATGTCCCCCTTCTTTACATCCTTTGCAAATAAGCTCTTGTAGTTCTTTCTGCCCAGCCTCGTTTCTACAACCGCAGAGCCATCACTAGTCTCAATCACCCTTCCCGCATAGGTCTTGCAGTCCACCGGATTGAAGTCGCCCATGAGCTTGTATCTGTCATCAACTACCTTGCTGTGCTCGAGCAAGAAATACTGCCTTATGACCTCTGCATCGATCGCATTCTTTCCCATCCTCTCTGCTATGCTTTCGCACATTGCGTTTGCGACTTTGAACATTCTCTCCACGTTTTCCTCAGGGACTTTCCCTTCCGAAACGAGCTGTTTAAGCTTTTCCACACGTTCCTGAGTGACGTTTCCCCTTTTCACCAAAGTGCTTGCGCAAGGAAGAGCGTATTTTAGGAATAACGGCCTATCTTCTATCCTCATTTCATTTGCCCCATGATGACCTTCGCCTCTTGTTCGTCGACCTTTTCTATAGCTATGTTGACTGAAAAGAGCACGTAATCTCCAATAGAAGCCTTCACCAGTTTGGAGTTCAAAACCCTTCTCTTCCCTTTATAATCTACTGTTATCGTGTCCCCATCTACACTGACAACTTTACCTACGGGCGCTTGGCACATTGAATTCACAACCTTTGAACATTTAGAATATTTATATGTTTCAGGTTGGGGGAGTATCAGTACTGTGAGCTGTGCGGAAGAGATAAAAGCAGACGCTTCTATTGGATAAATTGGTAAGATGAAGCTGGATATCACAAAACTGCTCTCTTCGTTACTTATTTGTGAGGGAGTTGGAAACATTGGTACACTGCTGGTTTTACCAGCACTAGTTGGATGGTACGCAAATCTTGCGAAACCAAGTTTTACCCCTCCAGATCTAGTCTTCGGGTCAGTATGGGCAGTATTATTCTTCCTTATTGGAATATCTTTTTATCTAGTTTGGACGGCTAAAGTGGTTAAGAAGAACCGCAACGGCGCCTTTGTGGCCTTTGGTGTGCAGCTCTTCCTTAACTTCCTATGGCCAGTTGCATTTTTTGGTTTCAAGTCACCATTCTATGGGTTCGTGGAGACATTGTTCTTATTGGGCTCTATAATAGCGATGATTGTAGAATTCTGGAAGTTCTCAAAGAAAGCCGCGCTGCTTTTGGTGCCATACCTACTATGGGTCTCTTTTGCAGCCATTTTGACCTTTTACGTATGGAAACTTAACTGATATTTGATGTGAAAAGCACAAAATGGCACTTGTTCTCTTAGAATAACTTTATAAAGTTAACACTCTAAGTATAATCGGGCGAATATATGCTAGGACTAATCTTCTTGATAGCTATGTTGAAAAACACCAATTATAATCCGTTCAACAACGTTAAGGGCCAAAGTGCAATGGAATACTTGATGACCTACGGTTGGGCAATCCTTATAATCGCTGTGGTGCTCGGTGCACTGTTCAGCTTAGGAGTGTTCAGCGGAGGTGCGACCATAGGAACCTCGTGCGTCGCGCAGGCAGGATTCTTGTGCAAGACTCCAGTAATTTTAGGAACTAACGGCAACGTCTCATTCATATTCGGACAGAACACCGGCGCCACAATATTCAATATCGGACTCGCGTGCACTTCAACATCTATACAAAATTTCGGACTTCCAAACCCACCGACGGCAATGGTGTTGATCTACGCTAGCGGACTGACGAGCAACTTGAATGCTCAAGGAACAAACGTGGTTAACGGAGGAGCTCGCGAAATCCCTTGATTTGGTAAGCGGAGCTACAACGACTATATCTGGCTTGAAGTGCTTTGGAACAACCCAAACACCATTTGCTACCGCTGCGAGCCTTGCTACCATCGGAACTCCGTTCACTGGTTTTATATACATGAATTACACTACCAACGCTGCAACGCCAATGACAGGCAACTGGTACACGCAGAAGGTCGCGGTCATAACAATGAAGGTAGTGTAAAGGAACAAGGGTCAAGATTTGATCTAAATGAAGAAGTCAAGACTACAAAGCTCGATGGAGTATCTTACAGTCTACGGTTGGTCGGTGGCGGTCGCTTTGACTGTCCTCTCTGCTTTGTTCTCCCTTGGAGTTTTCAGCGGGGCTTCGCTTGGGACTTCTGCTTGCATACCTATTCCAGGATACTCTTGCCAGAACCCAATACTTTCTACTAATGGCATGCTTAACGTATCATTCTCCCAGACCATAGGGTCATTGACGATAACAGGGACCGGATGCACGCAAAGCATGACTCCACCAACAACTCTTATCCCAACATCAATAACAAGCGCCAACGGCGCCATCTTCCCACTAACTTTCGTATGCCCTTTGAGCGGCAACACGATAGGCACGCAGTTTTCAGGATACCTTTGGTTCGGCTATGATACCCCAACCCAGACAGGGCTTGAAACAGAATTCGCTTCATTTAGTGCGCAAGTAAGGCATGTCGCTACTCCTTAAAATTAGAACAATTTTGAAGACTTACTTCTTTGGCTTTGAGATCTCCCTAATCTCTTTCAAGTTTGGTCTCTTCTTATACACGTTGTCGAACTTGAAGCATCGTTTTGAGCAATAGTATCTCAGGCTGCCGTTCTTCTTCACGTACATCATGCCAGTGCCCTTTTCTATCTCTGTAGTACAGTAGGAGCACTTCATGCTTTCACCTTACTCTGATTTGCTTTGCTTCCCTGCTCGTGTCTGGAAGCCTAATCATGTCGTTTACCTTGACCCTGCCTGCAAGGTTTCTCCTTATCACCCTTCCTCTGTCTGGGCCTTCGAGTATCTTGCACATGACCTGCCTAACCTCTCCATAGATGCCAGTCCTTCCCTTGATTACTTCTACGACCTGTGCTAGGAATCCATCGAATTTTCTAGGAGCTTCAGCCATTGGTTTCACTTCTTATCTGTTTGTGGCGCTTCAGGCTTGGGTGCCTTCTGCTTCGGTGCTTGAGCTGGCTTCTCTGGCTTTGCCTCCTTCTTCTCAGCTGCCTTTGGTGCATTCTCTGCCTTAGGTGAAGAAGGCACTTTTCCAGTTACCTTTCCAACCACATCCTTTATAGCGACCTCTGCCGCACCGCCTTTCTCTATCGCGATTGCTGCGCAAGGAACCTTCAATCCTGCCGCATTGCCAAGGCTCTGCTTAGTCGGTACGTATACAAAAGGAATCTTCTTCTGCTCGCATAGCATCGGGAGGTGCATCACAACTTCCTCAGGTTCGACGTCTTCAGCGATCACAACTAAAGAAGAGAGCCCTCGCTCTATACTCTTCGTTGCCTCGTTGACGCCCTTCCTTATGCTTCCACCCTGCTTCGCAAGCCTTACCGCTTCCAAAGCCTTATCTGAGACTTCCTTCGACACTTCGAACTTTACGTAACTCTTTGCCATATATTCAACCTCGTTTCATTGGTTTCATTCAGCATCAAAATGTGACAGTCTGACCTGAACAAATAGTAAAGATTATTTGGTAGGTTAGGTATAAATAGCTTTCATTTTGTTAGAATTACTTTCGTCTTTCCAAAACATCTCTCTTCAAATTTTCTTCAAATATTGCCGAGAAAGCTTAGCCGTGTTCGTGTTCGTTGACGTCTCTAAGCGCTTTTCTGAATTCTTTAATCTTACCTTCTATTCCCTGCCCTTCCTTGAATGTTTGACTATATCCAAATTTGCTTTGCATGTCACCTATTTCTTCAGCGATCATCCCGTTAAAGAAATGCTGGACCCATAGAGGCTCTGTTTGGATGCGCCTTAGAAGACCTCCAACTTCTCATGCATATACCGATGCGACTGACAAATCTTGCTCTGTTGGATGTGTTTCTTTTAATTTTTTCCTGAGTGAAGCTGCATCTTCGATTTTTCTTTTTGGCATGTTACCACATGGAGAATATATTTTGGCTCTTTAAATATATTCACTAGGGTTTTGTTTTGAATGAATTAGTCGAGGAAAGTCTCTGGTGATGGAGGCTCCTCTGGGACGCCCTTCCTCTTCCTTATTTCTTTCACGACCTTCGCCTGAAGCTCCTTTGGCATCTTCTCGAACCCGGCGTATTCAGTGTACCATATTGCCCTTCCCTTCGTAGCGCTTCGCAACTCGTTCGAAAAGCCCTTGATAACCTCCGCGACAGGCATCTTCGCTATTATAGTAGCCTGTTCCCTCTCTTGCTGGATATCAAGTATCTGACCTCTCCTTCCCTGAAGCATGGTTATCACGTCAGATAGGTATTCCTGTGGAATGTTTACTGTGAACTTCTGCTTTGGCTCGACAAGCGTCACGCCGGACATCAGCATACCTGCGTATATCGGCCTTCTCATCGCTGGTATTATCTGTGCGGGTCCCCTGTGGACCGGATCCTCGTGAATCGTGGCGTCGGTTACCGAAACTTTTAGGCCTGAAACTTTTTCTCTAGCAAGAGGGCCGTCTTTCACCGCTTCCATGAAACCTTCGTTTAATAACTCCTGTACCTCATTCATGTATTGGACCCCTTTCGTGATGTCGATAAGCACGTTAGAACCTGAAAGACAGATCACTCCCTTTGCCTGATCTCTTGGCATGCCGCCCTTTACGAAATCTTCTATGATTTGCTTGCCCTTCGGCTTCCCTTCCTTCAGCTCGTTCTGCTCAAGATACTCTACGACCCCCGGTTCGAGTGGCTCGACGTTGACATAAAATCTCGAATGCTTGTTCGGCGCCTTTCCTTCAACGTTCATCGTAGGCTTTTCAATTGTCTCTCGGTAAACCACTATCGGCTCGCTGGTCTCTATCGCTATCTTGAAATCGTCCTTGATTTTGGTCTCTATGATCTCGAGATGCAATTCCCCCATTCCACTCACCAGGTGCTCTCCCGTTTCCTGATTTATCTCAACAACCATGGTCTGGTCTTCTTTCGATAGATCCCTAAGCGCCTCTATAAGCTTCATCGTGTCTCTTGGATCCTTGGCCTCGATCGCCTTTGTCACCACTGGCTTGGAATAGTGTTTTATCTGCTCGAACGGCTCTATCCCGCTCTCGCTTGCTGTGTCTCCTATTGCGAGGTCTTTCAATCCTACGAGCGCAACAATGTTTCCTGCAGGCACTTGCTCTACTTGAACTCTATCAGGACCCATGTAAAGCCCTACCTGCTGCACCCTTTGCGTTTCCGCTTGACCTGAGATATGAAGCTCCGTGCCCTTTTTCACTGTCCCTGAAAAAACTCTTGCTATTCCGATGTCTCCTCCATGTGGGTCGTAGCTCACCCCAAATACGATCATATTAGCAGGTGCGCTCTGGTCAACAGATGTCATCGCCTTCCCGTCAGGGCTGTTTATGTCCCCATGCCAAAGATGTGGAATCCTGTAAGCCTGAGCAACTGATGGATCAGGAAGATGCTCTATGATCATCTGCAGCGCTGCTTCGTCTATAGGTGCGACAGCCTGGAGCTTCTCTTCGTCATTCGCCGCCGTGAGGGCGTAAATGTCCTTGAACGTCACCTTGTACTTCTTCATTATCTTCATCGATATTGCCCACTTCCTTACGGCAGATCCTATGCATACACTCCCGTCGTCTACACTGACGTGCCATTTACCCATGAATTCTTCAGGACAATAAGCGTCGATAAGCTTGTTTACTGCATTTATCAGGTTCAGCAACCTTTCGTAAGTCTGCTCCTGCGTAAGTCTCAGTTCTGTCAGAAGCCTGTCCACTTTGTTTATGAAAAGTACCGGTTTGGCCTTTTCCTTCAAGGCCTGCCTCACAACTGTCTCTGTTTGGGGCATTACCCCTTCCACAGGATCCACAACAAGCACAATTCCATCGACAGCACGCATCGATCTCGTGACGTGACCCCCAAAGTCGACGTGACCTGGAGTGTCAATCAGGTTGATTATGTAATCCTTTCCAAGGTAAGGAAAAGCGAGAGAGATCGCGGCAGACTTGATCGTCATCTTCCTGTCCTTTTCTATCGCTTCGTAGTTTGTATAAAGTACTTCTCCGGCTATCTGCTTTGATATTATCCCAGCACGTGCGAGCAGAGAGTCTGTGAGTGTGGTCTTTCCGTGGTGGACGTGTGCTACGATAGCGACGTTCCTTATCCTCGCTACATCGTGCATTATGTCGTGCAACTTCATCCGCGACGAACTCTTTTCTGACCATCTTCTCACTATCTTGCGCTTCTTGCCATCCTTTCTGACTCAATCCTCTTCTTTATCGCGTAGCTGTTCGGATCCTTGTTTGCCGCCAGCATTATCTCATTTGCCAAAGCCTCGCTGAGCGGCTTCCTGTTCTTGAAAGCCCCGAGGATTGCGGCGAGGCCGAGATTCTTCAACGCAACGTTGACTCTCCTTACAGAACTTATGTCTACTGCGACGTTGTATGTTATGCCTCCATATCTCACTCTGGTTGTGTCCTCTATTGGCGCTGCCTGCTCAAGCGCGTCGATGAAAACTTGTATTGGATTTTTGCCAGTCTGCTTGTTGATTATCGCAAAAGCATCTTCGACTATATGCATGACCTTGAGCTTCTTGCCCTGCAGGCTACCTTGGGTTCTTATTATCTTACCTCCAACTTTCCTTCCTGTTCCTCCACGCATCAACTTGTTCATCAATCTCTCAATTATGCTGATATGAGATGTGTAGTAAGCGAGATTTTCTCTTCTTCCATATATGTTAGGGTAGCTTCTTGGAACCAGATTGATATATTCAGAAAGACTCTGGTCCTCCACAACAACATCTTTGAAACTGTATTTTTCAAAAAGCAGCTGCTCTGCAAGCACCAGCTCGACCTTTCTCTTTCTTATGGTGGGTGCGGGCGGCTGTTCAGCACCTTCAACGGCTTCAGCAGGGACCTGTTTTGTAGCCTCAACTGCCGGCTGTGTGGCTGTAGGTTGCTTTTTTCTTACTCTGGAGCTGGCCTTCTTAGGCTCTTCCTCCTTGATTTCTGCTGTTGGTTGGTCGGCCATGCTATCATCTCTTCGGCTTCTCCTTCTTGCCCTTTATGATCTGATAAAGGTCAACTCCGTTTATTGCTACGACCCTGTACTTCCAGCCAGGGATGCATCCCATCTGCCCCGTCTGGGACCCGCCTAGCCCCTGAATCGTCACTTCGTCGTGCTCATCTATGAATCCTATTGAGCCGTCTCCAGGAACGAATGCCCCTACAATCCTGCCGTTCTTGACAAGCTGCACTGTGACTCCCTTTATCTGTCCGCTGTGAGGTTGCTTCTGCTGCCTTGCGCTCTTCTGCAGGACTATTGCCTTTGCCCTAGGCACAGTGCCAACGGCGTCGTACTTTTTCTTAAGATGGAAGTACTTCCTCTTCCACCACTTCTTAAGCATTCGCTGGTGTTTTCTCTTGCTAATCATTTCCTTTGCAGCAAATTCTCCTCTTGCCAATATAACACCATTAAGCGTAATTCTCATTAAGTATGTTCGAGTTCCCTGACTCAAGTCACGGCGACACTGTTGATTGCGTAGGGTTTTCCGCAGACAGGTGCCGAGATCCTGACCGAGCGCCTGCGGTGAAACTTCATGAACTTTATGCTTGCAACGCTGCATGCGTGCGAAATATCCTCCAGCACTGTCTTCTTTCCCTTCCCTGCGACAATCACTAGCTTTGCGCTGTTGTCGTTAACGGCACGCATCACCTCGTTCGTGCCTAAGGCTACCTTTCCAGTGTCCACGGCAAGCCTTATATCTCGGGCTATAGTCACTCATATGAAAACCGATAAAGAGATGCAGACAGCATCAAATAAGCGCAAAGGGGAAGTTCCTTTCCGCCGTGTAATTATCTCTCTGTAAAAGTATTTAAAGCTTATCGCCGCGTTGAGAGTTTCCTAAGGGTTCGAGATGACTGTGTTGCACCCTCCCGTTCCCGAAAGCGCACGCGCCCAGGACGAGCTTGAAGTATCCGAATAAGGGCACCTGCGTCACAACATACCCAATCACGCTGCTTTGCTTTGCGGGATAATTTCCGAACTGGAGTCGAAGCCTGGTTGTTGTCCCCTTTTGTTATAGTATAGTAGGTTCCATTAACATCCAGCACAGCGACCAGCCTATGAATTATGTCCCCACTGAACGGATCCTGGGTCGTTGTTGAGTATACGATTATGGGATTGAGTAATTTTCGTGCACTATGTTGTTGCCTCATAGTGGAGGTGTCTGTTAAGATTATTTCCTTTACTGTGTACGGAGCGATTCCGCGTATCGAGTAGTTGTACTTTATCAAATTGCTTTCGTGGATTTGCCCCAACATAGCACAGATCCGTACTTTGAAGTCTGATTTAGATACTGATATTTTGAGATGCATGCGGCGCTGTAAAGCGCGATGTTGTAATAATTGCCTCTGCTGGTACCACCTGTGATATGTTGGATTTGTTCCCATTGAAGTAAGCGAAATAAGTTAGGAACTCGCTGCCTATGTTCAGCTCGAAGTTTGAGAAGTTGCTCTGCGAAATGCTTACCACAGGCACGTTCTGGCTCATTGAAGAATTTGGTGAAGTTATTTATTCCGTGCAGCATTACAATATCCCCCCTGTGCAGTGTAGGGAGCATGCTGCAGCTTGCCACGACGTCGACTGGCGAGGAGGTGTTCAGCACCAATATCAGGATTACCCATATTATTAGTGCGGCGCCTATGGCGGTCCCGATGTCCCAAAGCCCTTTCAGCAGTCCCTTCCTGCCTGAAGCTCTCCTTGACCTCAATGATAAGTATGCCTATGAAGAAGAGGAACGCGAGGATGCCTATAAGCGGCATTGTTTAAGAATACGTAAAGCACAACGAGTATCACGAAGATAAGGTAAAAGGGCCACATCTGTATTGGCTTCCCTTTCTTGCTCTTAGGTGAAACCTGGCTCTTTTTTCCTTGGCAAGATTAAGCACCCTTAGGCTGCTGCGGAGTTGATTATATTTGCAACCTGCAAACCTATAGCCTTTGACTCTCCATCGCTCTTGGCCACGCCTATAGCGGTGTCTGCGTTCACTATCAGCGAGTCGTTGTGGCTCACCACAACAAACTGCGAGCCCTTGCTCATCTCCTTTATTAGGTGGGAGAGCTTCTTGGAGTTCTCCTTGTCGAGCGCAGAATCTACTTCGTCGAACAGGTAGAGCGATGATGGCTTGTACATGTGTATCGAGAAAATCAGCATGAGCATGACGAGAGACTTCTCTCCTCCAGAAAGGGAGCCCTCCCTCTTCGTGAGCTTACCATCCAGCATCTTTATGTGAAGTCCGCTGTTGAACGGGTCCTTAGGGTCGTCGAGCTCTATCTGCGCGCTGCCTGGGAAGATGTAGTTGTAAAGCTTGGTGAAGTTCTTGTTCACTATCTCGAACGTCTCAAGGAATATCCTGTATTTCTTCGAGTCTATCTCCTCTATCATCTTGAGGATCGATTCCTTTTCATTGTCTAGCACCTCGAGCTTTGCCTGTGCCTCCTCCACATCCTTCTTCTTGGATGTCGTAGATTTCTGGCGCCTTGAGGTTGACATTCCCAAGCTCTGTGATCTTGGAATTCACAACCGCACTTTCCTTTTCCATATTGCCTATAGAATCGTCTATCACCTTCACGTCAGCAGTGTACGCCTGGAGCTCTGCCTTTATGTCTGCGAGTCTCATCTCTGTCTGGCTGATTTTTATCTTGATCTCGTTGGATTGCCTATCTAATGATTCTTTCTCGCTCGCCTTCTTCCCTTTGTCCATGCTGATACTTTCCATCTGCTTCTCTATCTTCTCAAGCTTCTCGTACGCTTTCTTGGCTCCAGAGCTTGTGCTTGCAATCTTCGCCTCAAGTTCCTCCTTCGCCTTCTGAAGCACCTCTCTTCTGATCTCCTTCTCCTGTAACTGGACCTTTATGTCTTTTATGGAATCGAGCGTTACTTCAAGCTGTTCCTCGAGTTCTGTGCTTCTCTTCTGGAACATCGTGTTCTCGGTTTGCAGGGAGGTCTTCTTGATCTTCAGGTTCTCGTACTCCTCTTTTGCTTTTGCCATTCTCTCTCTTTCCTCCTTGCCTGCCCCTTTCTTCTTGCCCTTTGCCACCTCTACGGTCTTGTTATAGAGCTCCTCCGCATCCTTCCTTGCTGAATCCAGTTCTGAGGTTATCTTCGCTCTCTTCGCCATGATTTCAGTTAACATCTTGTTTAGCTCGTTTATTTTTGAATTTGAAGAGCCTAACGCGCCGCTGCTCTTCTCCAGTTCTGAGGTTATTGAAGCGAGTGCGCTCATTGATTCAGATAGCTGCATGCTAAGCTTTCCGAGCTCTATCTCTGACAGCGCCTTGTCCTTTCTCAGCTGCGAAGCCTGCTTGCCAAGAGAGTCAGCGTTAGATAACAATCCGATTTTCTTTTGACCAAGATCGTTGATAAGATTCTCGATAGAAGCCAATGATACTCTTTTCTTCGCAGAACCCCCTGAAACAATTCCAGTTTGCTCTACCAGTTCTCCGGAGATTGTAACGTACCTATGCCTGCCTATTCCATACTTCTTTGCATCCTCTACTGCGCTTATCAAGTAGGTGTTGTTGAAGATGTATTCGAATACTTTTTTGAATTTCTTGTCGAACTTGAGCAGGCTCATTAATTCTGAAAGATCCTCTTCCTTTGAGGTGTTCCTCTCGAAAGCAAGCTCGTCTATAGGTATGAAAGTCGCTCTTCCAAGGTCGTTCTTCTTCAGGTAAGTTATTATCCCAGAGGCAGTATTGATAGAATCCACAACAAAGTAGTCGAAACGTCCTCCGGCAGCGTTCTCTATTGCAGCGGCATATTCGCCAGCGTAGCTGCACAACTGGGAAACCTTTCCGTAAAATCCATCCTTCTCGTTGAACTTGTCCTTTAGCTTGTCCGTAATGCTGCCTTCCCTTGCCTGCGCAACAGCACGCTGCTCCTTTAACTCCAGTGACTTTGAATCGATGTTTGAAACTTCTCTACTTATCCCTTCTATCTGTTTCTCGTGGTCATCAATCTCGCGCTGCACCTTCTCAGCTGATGTCGCAAGCTTCTCGCTTTTTACTTTTACCTCTGACGCTATGCCTTTCTTCTCTGCAGCCGAAGATTCGAGCGTGCTCGTCCTGGATTGCAGTTCAGCCACAAGATTCTTCGTTGTGGCGAGATCTGCGTTCAGCATCGCAAGAGTGTTCTGCACTGATGCAAGGTCGTTCTGCTCCAGTTGCCTTATCCTGTTGTTAATCTCAGTAATCCTGCTTTCGCTTCCCTCTCCTATCTCATCAATCTTCTCGTTGAACATCGGTTCAAGTTCGCTAAGCTTCTTCTGCACCTCTCCAATTTCCGACTTGTTGCTTTTTATGCTAGTTGACAACTTCTGCTCCTCACTCTTCGCCTTCTCGGCGTCGAGTTCTTTTTCCATTATCATCCTCTTGCTCATCTCTATGTTTGCGTTAGTGGTCGCAAGCTCGTTGTTCACGCCTTCAAGCTTCTTACTCTCCTCGCTGCTCGATATGCTGCTCTCGCTCTGCGTCTTTGATATCTGCTGCCTTTCAGCAGAAAGCTTATCTATCTCCTCTTGAAGCCCTGTGAGCTCTTCCGCAAACTTCTTGGTTTTCGTTTCTATGGCCGCTATCTCCTTTGTGAGTGAACTGTAGCCATGGTTTACCTCACTCTCCCTAGTGAGCAGTATGCTGTACTTGAGCGATTTGAGCCTTGCATTTAATGAGATGAAGTTCTCCGCTGCCTCTTTTTCTTTTTCCAAGTCCTTCAGAAACCCTGCTCTCTCTGCAAGTATCACCTTGGCCTCGCCTTGCTTGAGGGTTACCTTGTCAAGCTCCTTGAGGGACTCAGCCTTTTTGTTCTCGAACTCCTTTATCCCAGCTGCGACATCTATTAGCTCCCTCCTCTCCTTTGGGCTGAGATCCATCATCCTGCTAATCTCTCCCTGGGTTATGGTGTTGGTGTCATCGACGTTCATCTTGTACTTCTTAAGTATCTCTACAGTCTCCTGCCTTGTCATATGCTTGCCGTTCACCTTGTAGGCACTCTTTCCATCTGCCCTCGCTATCCTTATTATCTCTAGGTTCTCTTCCCCTCCGAAGTCTACCTTTACGTACGCCTTTGCAAGGCTGTCCTTCTTGCTCTTTTGCGTTGCGCTTATCAGCGACTCCAGCTTCTCTACCCTAAGTCTCTTCAGGGAGCTCTCGCCGAGCACAAAGAGCAGAGAGTCACAGATGTTACTCTTTCCACTACCGTTAGGCCCTACTACGCATGTGAAGCCTTTGCTGAAAAGCAGCTGTGCATGTTTGAAAGACTTAAACCTACTCAAGGTAAGGCTTTTTAGGTAAAGCATCTATACACCAGTCGCAAATCTATTTGGACTGGAACCCTTTTAAACTTTTTCCAAAGTTACGGAAGAGGGTGAGGAAAAGGAAAAAGCAGGCAATCTATTAAAATTGACTGAAGCAAATAGTTATACGACTAAAGTGTGAGAATGCTTAACAATAGAATACTCTTTGTGAAGAACGCCCCAGCTCTTTTTCTTGAAAAGGAAAGATGCCTAGCGGTGAGCGACCTGCATATAGGGATGGAGTTTAAGCTTGTCGAGGAGGGGATACATTTCTCTCACGCATCAGTTAGGATGGCCAGGAGAATCTCAACGCTCTGTAAGGAGAACAGGGCGAAAAGGCTCATCATAATCGGCGACGTGAAGCAGAGCATCTCATACCCAGAGGGGCAGGAGAGGGACGCGATAAGAGAGTTCTTCGAATCGCTAGAATGCAGGGATGTGACGATAGTAAGGGGGAACCATGACGGAAGGATAGAGCAGCTGCTAAGAAGCATGGGGTTCGATTACAACGTTTGCAACGAGATAAGCTTAGGTGGGGTCACTTTTCTTCATGGAAACAGGTGGCCCGGAGAAGCTGCCTTCATAGGGGATTACATTGTGGAAGGGCACAGCCATTTCGCAGCCAGAGTTGGAGACATAAACGAGAAGGTTTGGCTGATGTCTAGGGCTGGAAACGGAATGGGAGCAAAATTCAAGTCTTACAATAAAGAGATAAAGCTGATAGTCATGCCGGCGTTCAATGATCTGATAATAGGAAAAAGCCTTAGCACGGTATCTGCTGACAGACATCCTCTGTTCAAGAACAAGATTTTCAGGTTTGAAAGCTCTGATGTTTATACTCTTTCTGGGGATCTGCTTGGAAGCGCTAAGAAGGTAAGGGAAGCTATATTGGGTTGACTTTGAACCTATCCTTTGCTTCTTTCATCTCCACATCGACAGCATCCTTCCATGCCTTGAAGCCTGATAGCTCCTTAGGGTAGCTCTTGTACAACTCGTTGAGCCTTTTCATCTTGCTGACTATGAAAACTAGATTCTTGAAAGCGTTTATGTTTGTGGCTCCGTAAAGTATCTTTGTAAGCGTGGCCGAGAGCTTAAGCTCTGGGATCATCCCATAGCTTATCTGTATCGCCTCTTCTTTGGTAAGGAAGTGGGCCATTCCGAAGTTTATGAGGTCGTTGTTGAGCGACTGTAGGTATAGCCTGAATATCTCTAGCCCTGCGGTCTTGTTGCCGTAATGCTCGTTGAACGCAAGATTGTATTTCCATAGGTAGTCCATGCTGGTGTCGTTGTTTTGGACCGCTTCGGCCCCAATCTGCCCAGCGAGAATGCCAGAAACCATCGCAGGTCCTATACCCCCAGCGCTTATCGGATTAGGCATTGCCATACTGTCCCCAGCGCCCATGTAATTCTCATATACGAGGCAGTCTAGCTGCCTTCTTACAGTAACTGACCAGTAGCCCTTGCCGTTGTTATGAGTATTGTCTATCTTCATGTCGCTTATCACAGGATTCCATTTCACATAATCATCAATCAGGCTGTGAAGCGTGTCCTTCTTGCCAAGCTTCGCGTTCCTCAGCTCGAGACTCTTCTTCTCGACACCTACACCAACATTCATCTTGTGACCTTTCTTAGGGAATACCCAACCATAGCCTCCGGGCGCTAGCACCTGGTTGAGGTGTATCAAAGCGTTCCTTGGGTCGTAGAAGTTTAGGTCCTCCTTCGTCGGAGTGAAATCTATTATGTATCTTCCTGTGGACTCGATGTCCTCTATGCTCACGTCTCTCTGTATATAATCGTGAGAAGGCAGTTTCCTTCTCAACGTGCTTGCTATCCCAAGTGCATCTATCACTAGTTTTGCCTTTACTTTGCACTCTCCCTTCTTCTCGTCTCTTCCGAATACACCTACAATCTTCTGACCGTCAAGCAGTGGCCCCTCTACTTCGTGTTCAGGCACATACTCTGTGCCCATCTTAACAGCTATGTCCCTCAGCTTGTTGCCAAACTTTGGTCTGTCTAGCACATATCCTTCCCCGTCGAAAAGGATCTTGTTCTTGAAATCAGGACTTATAGCGTAAACTCCGTCGACCTTTAGGTTAAGCTCTGGCTCTGAGAAACTTACGCCTAGTTCCTTTGTTGCGTAATCGATATGAGCCTTAGCGACCGCGTCGCCGCAAACCCACCCCCAATTGGTCTTTTTGCCCGCTTCAGCTGGTTGATTTCTATCTAAAAGAAGCACTTTTGCACCAGCCTTTGAAGCGGCAGCGGCAGCCAAAGAGCCTGCAATGCCGGCTCCTGCCACGATTATGTCATACTCCTTCTCCATCAAATTTCACTTCTTCTTTACTACAACTATAGGTATTACCCCCTCCTCAAACTCTATCTTTGCTAGTTGAAGTGGATCAACAAGATTCTCTGGGACCTTCACAAGGGGAGGTGCACCATAAGCTAGCTGCAACGCCCTTGCGCCGACAATCCTAGCTTTTTCGAACTTGTTGTATTCCGTATCATCACCATTGGTAAAATATACAAGAGACAGTTTCCTAACGGTAGTATACTCCCATCTATATTGGAAGAGAACATTTTTAAGGGATTTGCTACCTTATCGGCTCGTAGTGCTCCTTCGGCTTCTTCAAGAAACGGTATCTGAGCATGTTGCCTACATGGTACCCAAAATAGCCGTGGACACCCCAGGCTTTTATCCTCCTAGTGCTAGTGTAAACGTGCGCACCTTTGACAAATGCTATCTTTCCTAACTTCTTGGCCCGCTCCGAAAGGTCCCAGTCCTCGTAGGTCTTTAGGTGTGGGTCAAAGCCACCTATCTTGTCGAAAGCGTCTTTCTTTATTGCGAAGTTTGAACCAACCACACTGGCCATCCCAAATGCAAGAGTGGCTCTCACAAAAACTTCTGACACTAGCTGGTAGCCCAGCCTGGTGGCCAGCCCAGCCTCCTCAAGAGGCTTTATTGGTCCAGTTGCAGCGATCACTCCTTCGCCGAAAGAGTTCACATAATGCTTAAGCAGGTCAGGGGAAGGCAACGTGTCTGCGTCGAGGAAGACCAAAAGCTTGCCATTTGCCGCCTTTGCGCCGACGTTTCTTGCATCTCCCATACCGTTGGGTGCCCTATCTATCACCTTGGCGTATTTGCTAGCCAGTTCCCTTGTTCCATCCTTACTGAAACCATCCACTACAATGGTCTCGAAGTTCTTGTAGCTCTGCTTAGCTAGCCCGTTGAAAGGGTATTGAATATACTTCACCTCGTTCATTGAGGGAATTATTACACTTACATCTACCAAAATAACACCTTTAGTGGTCGCTTAGACAAAAATATATGCAATAATAAGGATAATAAATCTTACAAAAGGGGGTCATAAGAAACAAACAAACAAGAAGCATTAAATAGGGTCACGGCAAAGGCGTGATTATATGGAAAAAATAGCACCTGAGAATAAACTCAGGGAGAAAAGGTTCTGGGAAAAACCAGAGAACTACCGGCGTGGTGTTAGCGGAGGCGCTATTAATGCGGTATATGCAGGGGAAGTTCCTAGAGACTGCTTGGTGCTTGAGATTGGATGCGGTTATGTTGGACATTTTAGTACAGGATACATGAGTTATAGGGAGAACTATGTCCCTTACTTGAAAGAGTATATAGGAATTGATTTTGCACTGACACCACTCAAAGACTCAGTGAGGGCTCAGAAAATGGGTAAGAATTCTGCATTTATCAACGCGGATGCTAGCGGGACATCTTTGGATGCTTCAGTAGGAACGCTGCCTTTGAAAAGTGAATCGGTTGATTTCATCATGTCTTTCTCAGCCATGACGTTCATGAACAGGGGTATTCATAAGACAATGGCGGAGGCAATAAGAGTTCTGAAGCATGGAGGTACATTCCTCTTCGATATAGAACATAGAGATACTTTTAAACGATTGCGTAGGTTTGGAGTGAATATAGAAGGGGGAGGAACGTTGTTCCCATACAAGCGTAAGAAATTGGTAGCATTTGACGAGGACGAAATAAGAAGGATTTTTGATGCGCTAGGAGCAGATGTAACCATTGAATTAAATTACGACAGGCCGATAGGAGCAAGAAGTGGCGAAAGCAAGGCATGGATGTCAATAAAAGCAGTAAAAAGATAAACACATGCAGGGGGAGAGATTTGAACTCTCGCATCCACAAAGGAAACGGGTCCTAAGCCCGTCGCATTTGGCCAAGCTCTGCCACCCCTGCTTCAAGGGTATTTGTCCCTATATATTTATATTTTAACGATCTGTAGATTAACCATGAGCTCTTTGGTAGCGTCGTATCTGCTTCTAAGTCTATGTTTGGTATTTGGTCTGATAAACTTCGCAATAGGTGGTGTTCTTATCTATAATTACTATGGCGTTCAGAATCAGATAACCTCTAGTGAACTGGCAGTAGAGCAAGGAGCTGCAGCGCTGAATTCTGGCTTGACTAATGCCAGTTCGTTTTTAACCTCATACTCTAACTCTAGCCCATTCAATTCACTGCCGCTTGCAAACATTAATTCCTCGCTTTCAAAGTTGCATGACAGCGTTGGTTCATTGATCAGTTCGATCAACATTCAAATAGAGAACATAAACGGCAATATCGAACTTGCTATGATAGGCGCAGCAGGGTACTTTATGCTGCAGGGTCTCGTGTTCATAATCATAGGCTTTGTAGTATTGCATATCTCAAAGGTAGAGGAATGGGAGCAAGAACAAGAGGGCATGGAAGATAGTAATGACGTTGAGGATGAAGGAAGCGCACCGAAGAGTAGAGCCCTAACCAGCAAGAGGGGAAAGCAGTCGTAAAGACACTATTTATTTATACCTTTATTAGCATACTTAATGAGAGTGAATTCTTTGTTGAATGCAAAATATGTTAGGGATAACTTAGAAGTGATTAGAGATAGCATAAAGAGGAGGCAGAAGGATTTCCCGTTAGACAAGCTCTTGAAGATAGACGAAGATTGGAGAACGCTAAAGACTAAAACACAGGAGCTGCAGGCTCAGGTTAACAAAGCGAGCATAGATATTTCAAACATTAAAAAGAGTAAGAGTGGGGAAAATATCGACGAAAAAGTAAAAGAACTTGGAGTAATTAAAAAACAGATAGAAACCAATGAAAAGAAGTTGAGTGAGTACCAAACCGAGCTTGACAAACTCCTCTGGAACGTTCCAAATATAGCACATGAAAAAGTACCATTAGGGAAAGATGACACAGAAAATCCGGTACTTCGAACCTGGGGGGAGAAAAAGAAGCGAAATCTAATAAAACCCATGAAGAATTATTGCTGAATTTGGACATGATTGATATTGAAAGGGCAGCAAAAGTTTCCGGAGCAAGATTTTTTTATCTTAAAAACGATCTCGTACTGCTCGAGCTTTCGGTTTTAAGATACAGCCTTGATCAAATTGCAAAGAATGGATACATTCCTATATCTCCGCCGTTTTTGCTTAGAAAAGAGTATTATGGTGGCGCAGTTCCATTAGCCACGTTCGAAGACGCTTTATACAGGGTTGGAGACCCTGAAGAAGCAAAGAGCAAGAAAGATTTTGAAGCGACTACGGAAGAGCTTTTCTTAATATCGACGACAGAGCACCCGATTATAACAATGTATACTGACGAGGTACTACCTTTGGATAAATTACCACTTAAGTATATTGGTATCAGTCCTGCATTTAGGCGAGAAGCTGGCTCCCACGGAAAGGATACTAAAGGGATATTTAGGGTACATCAGTTCGTACAGACAGAACAGATAGTGTTCTGCAAGCAAGAGGATTCTTGGAAGTATTTTGAAGAAATGGTAAAGAACATTGAAGGGATATGGCAAAAACTCCAGGTACCTCATAGAGTTATTGAGATATGCTCCGGCGACCTGAGCACAAGGGATGCGAGATCTTACGATGTTGAGGCTTGGGTTCCTAGCCAGAAAAGTTACAGAGAGGTGGCCTCGTGCTCTAACGTCACGGACTGGCAGAGCAGAAGATTAAACATAAAGTATGATGAAAAAGGTGAGAGGAAATTTGTGCATACTTTGAACGCGACTGGTGTACCGTCTCCACGTTCTCTAATTCCTATAATAGAAAATTACCTTAACGAAGATGGCACCATAACTGTTCCTGATGTTCTTGTGCCTTACATGGGCAAGAAAAAGATTGGATGAGTAAGCTTTTTAGAGGATGAACGGCTAATTTTAGTGTCTGGCCCTGCGCCGGACAGTTCAAAGGGTCAACATGGCAGAGATGAAAAAGGAGTACAACCTGATAAAGGAGATGAAGAGGCTCAAGTCGATAAGAGGCTCTGGAACCCAGCTGATAAGCGTATACATACCAGCAGGCTACCAAATCTCCGAAGTGGTAGCGAAGCTCAGGAACGAGTACAGCCAGAGCGGTAACATAAAGTCAAAGACTACTAGGACAAATGTGCTCTCAGCAATAGACAAGATAATGCAGTACTTGAAGTTATTCAAGCAGACTCCGCCTAATGGCCTTGCGGTGTTCTGCGGCAACATATCTGACAACCCAAGCAGGGATGACATAGAGCTTTTCTCGATAGAGACTCCGCTGCCTCTCAAGGTGAACATATACAGGTGCGATTCTGACTTCCTGCTTGATCCTATAGAAGAGATGATAGCAGCGACGGACACTTATGCGCTTGTGGTGATGGATGGAAGGGAAGCGACCCTTGCGACACTAAAGGGACCGCAGATAAGGGTGGTGAAGAGGCTCAATTCTACAGCGCACGCTAAGGTTAGGAAGGGTGGGCAGAGCGCTGCGAGATATGAGAGAATAATAGAGGAAAGCATAGGAGAATACGAAAAGAGGATAGGAGAAGCTGTGAATGCACTCTTTGCACAAAGCGAGTTCAAGATAAAGGGGCTGCTAGTGGGAGGGCCTGGACCTGCGAAGGAGGGATTTGTTAAGGCTGGAGCGCTGAACTATCAGATAAAGATGCTGGGGGTGTTTGACACTGGCTACACTGATGATTTTGGCCTGCATGAGCTTGTCGAGAAGGCGAAGGACCTTCTGAAGGAGCAGGAAGCGTCAAGGGAGAGGCAGGTGATAGAAAAGTTTATGCAGGAGAGGTCAAGGAACGCGCTTGCGGTGTCCGGCTATTTTGCAACTAGAAAAGCAGTAGAAAACAAGCAGGCGAGCCAGGTTATAATCAACAAGGATCTCAACTTGTATGAGGAGAAGAGGGAGAGTAAAACTGAAAAGGAGATAATAGTCGTTTACAAGAGCGATGAGGAAGTGAACAGAAAGAACGCCTCTGGAAGGGGGCTTATTGATTTTATTGACATAAGTGGGGAGATGAAAGATCCTTATCTTGTTGAACTTCGAAGGAGAATAGATGACGGGGAACTTAAGGATCCAAAGGTGAGGATCAGCGAGTACAATGAGCTAGTGTCAAGGTATCCAGACGCTTCTGAAGTGAAGGACGCAATAGAGAAGCTTGTTGACGACGCAGATGAGAATGATATTGACACTGTCTTCGTGTCAAGCGAGAGCTCTTATGGTAAGGAGTTTTTGATGGGCTTCGGTGGAATAGCAGCGCTGCTCAAATATAAGTGATAATATGATCAAAAGAACTTTTAGGGGAACATTTTACGAAATTGGAAAACAGAAGGGAGCGATATATAAGAAGAATGGGATGAGTTTTGACAAGATAAAAATAAAGAATAATCTTTTTCGTAAGCAAATGAAGATATATGAGAAATATTATCCTAATGGTATCGAAGAATTGGAGGGAGTTGCGGAGGCCAGTGGATACAATAAGGATAAAGTTGCCTATAGATTTATCACTACAGGGATATTGCCAGTTATAGAAAAGTCGAGCTTGCACCAAAAAGGTTGCACAATATTTGGAATAAAAGAGGGAAACAAGACTTTTGTCGGGAGAAATTACGATTGGTGCCGGGTTACCGAAAAGGTATTCGAGTTATATAAGACGTACCCTAAAAATGGAAATGCATATGTCGCAATAACAGATATGGATGTCTCTGAAAAGCATGGCATGCAGAAAAAATACCTATATTATTACCCTGACGATCTCATAAACGACAAAGGGTTGTTCATCAGCCTTACTTCAGCTTTCACTTATAACTGGAATTATGGGCTGACGTGTGGCCACATGTTAAGCTTGATAGCTGAAACCTGCCAAACAGTTAATGATGCTGTAAGAGTTTTCGAAAGGGTACCACTGTGCGGCCCAAAGAACTTCTTTATAGCTGACAAAGAGGGAGATATTGCTGCTGTTCAGCACACAGCGAAGAAATTTAAGGTGGTTCGCCCGCATGAAAAAATGTTGATACAGACGAATAATTATACAGATCCTGAGCTCATCCTGGAAGACAAGGTTTTGGAGATGGACCCGACGCACAATACTTTTCTTAGGTATTACCAAACCTTACAGAGGATAAATTCCATCAAATCCAAGTTCAAACAGGAAGACATAATAAAAATCCTTGGAGATAAGAATTCATACATGTGCCAAAACCGCCCAGACTTTAAGACAATCTGGTCTTGGGCTCTCGATATGAAAAGCAAGAAATACAAACTATATTGGGACCTATTAGGAAAAAGAAAGGAGGTCACAATAAGCATATAGACAGACTTATTTTAGTGTTTTGGGAAATTTATAAGGCTTGATTTGTTTTTGACTCTTCCAGCAAGCTCTATCCACACTCCATCTGGGTCCTTTAAGTATGCGAGTGTCCAACCTCCATCAGTAAAAGGTTCTACGGCAACCTTTACCCTTTTCTTTTTAAGTTTTTGGAATGTACTTTTGACATCGTAAACATGGAAAGCAAGATGATCTAGCTCATCGCCTCCTGCATATTTTTTATAATAGATGTTATTCTTTGGATACCAATTCAATTCAAGGCGCTGCTGCGGTGTGTACTTATGTGTAGGACTTGCCAGCTGCACGAATATCCCTCCATGACTCATCTTCCCTCTGTCTGTGATCCTCATTCCCATTAGGATCGTGTAAAATTTGATGGATCTGGATAAGTTTCTAACTCTTATTCCTGTATAAGCAAACTCCATTTTTGCACCAAGATGTTTTCTAACCTAGCTCTGCAGCTATAGGGCAGCTTGTCATGTAGTGAGAATCGCCAGAGACATAGAGATGGAAGAGGTTTATCACCGTGTAATTCCCAGAGCTGTAGTTGAGGAATATGCTTGGTTCGGACCTTGCGACGCTCAGGCATGCGCTTGCGGACTTGGTTGCGATGTTAATGTGCCCTAGGCCACCCACCTGGTAGATGCACGTAGCATTTGACTGGTTGACTATGAAGAAGTCTATAGTGCTTGCGTTGCGCGTGTGTGCAACATACTGAAGTATCTGCGGGAAGCAGACGGACTCGTTGGAGTACTCATTAATAGTCTTGTAACTGACGACAAGCGCGACCCTTGGAGCTGCGATGAAGTTGCTCTTGAACGTTGAGAAAGGGGTTGAAACGTAGTTTGTCAGCACGTAGTAGACCCCGACTGCGATTATCACTATAATCATGGCGACTATCAGGTAGCTGAGGCGTTTGCTCTTCTTGCTCTCCTTCTTCTCTGCCTCCTTTTTCTCTTTAGCCTTAGGCTGTTGCTCCTTGGCTTTCTTTGCGCCCTGCTTGTTGTTTTCCTTCTTCTCAGCCATCAGCTCACTTCAAAAGCAGCGCGGCATTGCACGAGCCCATGAAGCTCTGGTTGCCTGTCGCGGCAAGATAGGTACCTGTAGAAAGAGTAAACGCGAAGGTGAGCCCCCTGCCCGCTGGTGAGTATCACCATTGGGATGCCACTCTTTGCGTAGGAGTTCATGCATGCGCTTACGCTCTGTGTCGCGTTCGTAGTCTTGCAGACGTCGTTGCTGAAGTTAACCAGCAGAGGCAGCTTGTCCTCGACCTTGAGGGTCTTCGACATGATGCTTATGCAGTTTGACATCTGCTGGTTTGATGTGCCGTTTATAATCAGCGCAACGTACTTTGAAGAACCAACTGCGCCGCCGAAGGCGGAGTATGGTGCGAAGCCGTTAGCTCCACTCGCGTATATGAATGATAATATTAGAAATATCACCAGCAGCACGAGCAGCAGGATGAACAGCCTCTGCCAGTTCTTCTGCGTGTTCCTGTTAATCATTATCTTCCTGTTTTTCTTCATCTTTGCGTACTCTCTGTATATTAACAGTATTATAATTACGCCTATAATGAGTGCGAAAAGCACCGAGGTCAGAGGGGCAGCTGCAACGCTGTCCGGGTAAGACATGTTGAACATAGGCAGTAATAGTGTCGTGAAGCCTCCCCCTATCACTCTGGAGAGCTCCGTGAGGCTTAGTATGGGCACTGACCCGAAGTATGCGCTCTTCGCCTGCTTGGATATCGAGCTGAGTTGCGCTTCAGCCTGCGAAAGGTTTGATATCTTTCCTACCAGTTGCGCGCCGATCTGGATGCTTTCCAAGGCGAGGCTGGAGGCCTGGCTGTCGACGGTCCTGGCGTTAAGCTGCGCCTTCAGCAGCGTGCGGGTGGTGTTCGTCTGAATTTCCAGGAGGTTGTTGTAAGTGTTGTTCAATGAGGAATAATCGCTCTTCAGCTTGCTGAACTTGGTGGATAGCTTGCCTTCCTGCTGGGTGAGGTTAAGGTTAAGGTAGTTGGCCGTCAGGTTCTGGTAAGCGCTCTGGATCACTGCAACGTCGGTAGAGAGTGTGCTGTTCTGGATGTGGCCAAGCAGCGTTGTGGATGAATTTATCGTCGTGTTGTACCCGAGAAGAGTGGTATTGAGTATTGTGTCAAGCAGCGCGGTCTGCTCCTTGTTGAGTATTGGGCCAATCAGGCTGCTTGCGAAGGTGCTTATCTGTGAGGCTAGGTTGTTTATCTGAGCATCGGAGACCGTCAAGGCTGAGAGGTTGTTTATCGCGACCTGCATCTTGTTAAGGAGAGTGTAGTTGTAGTCCAGGTATCCGCAGTAAAAAGCCTGGTGGCAGTACCATACGGCTGGATTTGCCGCGCACATGCCAAGCTGGTCGTTGGTTATGTTTGAGGGTGTTGGGAAGAGGGCTCCATCAGGCATTTCCCTAGTGATAGTGCTTATGTTGTTGAAGTCAGTCACCAAGCCGGCCCTTGCGGAGCCGAAGTTGGTCTCGTTGGTGTTAGTGATCAAAGAGTTGAACGAGTTTACACTGGTGTTGAGAGAGTCATACTGGCTCTCGAAATTTACGATTCCCTGCCCGAAGTAGCCCGTAACTCCTCCGCCTGCTGGCGTTACGCCCACGGGGCATCCGACCCCTAGTAGCGTGCATCTGCAAAGTGGCAGCTCATAGCATGAGTTGCAGTTATTGTCCACCGTGCACGTCAGGCCGGTGTTTAGCCCTGTCTCAATAAGGCATGTTTGCAGCGTTTGCGTGATTGAGCTGTTTGTGCCTGTGGTGTAATTCTCCATCTGCAGCTGCAGCTGCATAAGGTCCAGGTTAGAGAGGGTCTTCTGGAGCACCGTCGGCTTGATTATGTTGAATATCAGGGTGGAGTTTGTGACTATCTTGTAGTTCCCAACAGTTGTGACGTTGGCCACCATGTAGATGCTGCTGCCCTTGTATAGTATCAGATATGTGCCTTTGGAGTAGTTGACCATCACTGGAGAGAGCGCATATATCGTCGAATTTGAGACGTTGAAGCCTGCCAGCATAGAATGGAGCTGGGTAGTCGAATAGGCGCTCACCACGTTCATCATGATGGGCATTAGCAGCAATAGTAGCATTATACGGCTTAAACTGGTCATTTAAACACTCGCAATTAGTATAAGAAGGGAATATTTAAATAGATTTTGCAAGTTTTCGGGCTGTTTTTTCTGTCGAAAATTTATATGCCTAACGGTGGGGAGCTTAAAAGGAAAAGGAAAAGGAAAATAAAAATAAAAGGGAAGAAGCCAAAGGGCTTCTTCATAACTGCTAGTTGCTACTTAGTTGGACTTAAACTCCAGATGCTTGGCTCAACAGTTCCTGTATGAACTGGTTTCCTGCCGTCACCGTGTCGTTCGCTGAGTATCCTGCAACAAGGATCTTGTTGCCGAATGCCTGAACTATAGGTGTCGATCCTGGGCCAAACGTGCTGTTCAGCTGTGGGTTGTTAGCAAAGATCTGCTTAGCCACAGAGTTCACGTATCTGCTTCCGATTACTATCAGAGCAGCAGAGTTGTTCACTTGGGTGTCAAGTACTGCCAAAGGTGTTCCACCAACTGTTGCAGTGTTTAGGTGCACAGGTGTTACCGCCTCTTTTACTGAAGGCACTATCAAACTCGTAAGGTTGTTTATCCCGCTCACAGTGCAGCCTGTTACGTTGACGCTCGACAATGTGCATGTCGCGTTCACCGCTGCTATCGTGACGTTAGGGATGTTTGTTGCCTTACCAACTCCATATGGACCAAAGTTCGTTACGGACGAGCCTCCTTGAGTGACGTTCGCCGGGCCGGCCACGAATCCTAACGTATCTATCGTCTTTGCGATATCAATCGTTGCAGATTGTGTGCTGATGGCTGCGATTTCGTCTCCTCTTTCAGTTCTGAAGCCAACTGTTGCGTTCACCGGATTGCTCTGCGTGCTATAGTACTCAACTGCGTTCTGGTAGGAGTTTGACCTATTAAGCCAGTATGTTGGGTTTGAACCGACAGTAGAGCTGTTCGTCAATCCTATATATAGGTATGCGTTAGCTGTTGTCGGTGCCGCAGGGTTGGTTATCAAAGGCACGTTGTACGTGAAGTACTGGAACTTTGCAGAGTTGGTGGTCACTATACTGTTCGTTATTGTGAACGGTATCTGCGACCCTTCTCCGTTGTAGTACACTTCAGAGGACGATGCACTTGCAGGTACGGCTAGATCATAGCTGTACTGAGGAACCTTATACACTAAGTATGTACGTCCTAGTGCGTTAGAGGCTATGGCCAATGTTCCAAGCAATATGCTGTTCGTGTCCCCGACAGTCCCAAAGAATTCCGCGTTTGCCGTATCGAACACCTTTACCTGTGATACCATTTGGTGGTACGTAGCCCAACGCTATGTTGGTTACGTTGTCAAACAGCGTGCCATCCTGTATTTGGTTTCCGAACGAAGTGAACGAGAACGTTACTGGACTCGTCTTCACTCCCGCCTTGTATCCCGAAACCTGCACAGTCAATGGGTGTGCATTGCTCACGTAGTTGCCAGTTCCTACTGCAACAAGTCCGGTGTTTACCACACTTACTGCGATTCCTGGGCTAGCCGCGCCGTTGGCCTGTGTTATTGTCGCGGAGTTTACTCCGTAAGCTGGCGTCAGCGACATCGTGTCAAGCGAGTAGTTCAGAGAGTTCAATGAAGAGCTCGGAGATGGTTCTGCTGTTGGAGACGTTACCGTGAATGCGGTTGGCAAAGTGCTCGTAACGCTAAATTCGTTAACCCCTTCTGTTATCGAGGTGTCGTTTATCACGTTAGAAGATAATGCCGACACTACGTTGGCTGCGAATGCATTAGTTGGTGCTTTGTTCCACTCTTGTATTGCTGTAGCCAGCGTTGTTACGCCACCAACTGAGTATGGGTTCGCGTACGTCCACGTTGGCATTGCTGTTGAGAAGCCAAGTGTGTCGTAGTTGCTGTTGCCGCTTCCTGGCCCTCCAAGAGAGTCACCAGTGAACGTTATCTTCCATGCTGATGGGTTCTGTATGAACGTCACAGCCTGGCCGTTGGTTAACGTCTGAGCGTATCTTGTGGTGTTGCTGTAGATTATTATGCCCTGAAGCTCTGCGTTAGCGAAGAAGTTTCCTGCAGGCGATGTTTCGTTCGTTGTCCATCTCACCAGTGCGCTCCACTGCTTGTTGTTGGAGTTGAATGGCTTGCCTCCTGAGGTCACGTTGACTACGTTGTTGAACAACTGAATCTTAGCCCACTTCTGGTATGCGTACAAACCTGGGAAGGTTGACTGTACATATATGTACACCTTTGTACCAGATGAGTTGACCAGTAGTGTTGTTCCTGGGAATATAGAGGTCGTGTTCGTTGGCACCTTGTTGTTATACACTTCTATTGATGCAGAAGCCAAACCGTTCTGGTTAGGATATGAAAGGTCCTGCAGATTTACGGTTATTGGTCCACTCGAAAGGTTGTGCGTAACGTATACTGTGGTTAATGGTGTTTCAGACTGAGCCAACTGTATAGAACCTCCTACTATGAAGTTCTGAGAGTATGGTCCAGCTGTGCTCACTGTGTCCGTAGGTGGTGCGCCTCCGAAGATCGTCCATGACTGTCCAAGGACAGTGAACGATGCGTGGTTCACAGAGTTCGACGCGAAGTTGCTCACGTTGGTGTACAATGCGACTGGCTTGCCAAAGGTTATCTGGTAAGCACCAGCTGCATCTATAACCGCGAGTTGCGCGATTCCAGAAGCCTGGTCGTACACTGGGAAGCCCTCTAGCCACAGGAATTCTGATTCCTGGTACTGTCCAGCGTTTGAAAGCAATCCTGGGACTTGAGCCTGGCTCAATGCTAGGATGTTATCATAGTACTGGGTTCCGAAAGAGGAGAACTGCGCGAAGGTCATGCCTCCGCCATTTGTTCCGGATACGACAGAAGCGTTCACGTTAATCGCTCCAAGACCTGTAAATGGTGAAGTCATTGTTGGGGTCGATGTTATTGGGTAGTTACCATTGGACGCAGCACTCTGTGGGTATGCATATTGGTTGCTAGCTGAGTTCTGCAATGCCTTTGTGTATTGCAAAGTGTTGTAGTTCTGAGCTCCACCGTTGAGTACTGATCCTATCAGCGTCTTGAATGCATAGCTTCCACCTGCAACTGCGGTCCCTCTTTCACCAAGCCAAACCTGTTGGTTTGTTATGGCGCACTTGGGCGTAGTTAGAGCGCATGTCAATCCATAAGGCGACGTTCCAGTTAAGCTGGCTGTCACCGGCGTGGATGTGAATGCCAGGTTGCCGATTACCGCAGCAATGTTTGCAGCGACTACTCCGTCGCTAGGTTGAGCGGTAGATCCGACCACTATCTGGACAGTTGGCTGTCCCGCGCTGTTTATGATAGTTACATTTCCAATTCCTATGCTGGCGGATCCAAAAACTAGACCCATAGCCAAGCTTGCCGCGATGGCGGCTATTCTCTTTGCGTTAAGACTTTTCATTCTATCACATTAATATTTTGTGAATATAGATTCAAATGTAAGGTATTTAAACCTGTGCATCATGTTTAATCTTTTTTTTATAATACCCCCATTTTGTTCGTCAATTGCAATATAAAGATTCTTTTATAGACGAACTCCTTCGACGGAAGCCTATTTTCCCCCCTTTTGGACCTACTTCGTCCTTTGTTGTAGTTTCAGACCTGTTGGAAGCCTTGGATTGGGGAGAGCCACTGCTTCCTGTTTGATACCCTTATTTATTATAGTAATATATATGCAGCGATTCAGCACTGCGCACTCAACGTTTAAATAAATTTACATGGAGAAGAGTGTTATGAAACGCCTCTTTCGGCGCTTCTCTCAAAAGAGTGTTTATCATGGCGAAGCTTAGGAAGAAACTTTACGTCATAGGTGTAGATTCAGCTCCGCTCTGGATGATAAGGAAGCTAGGTGAGAGATACAATATGAAAGGCTTTGAGATGTTTCTTGAGAGCGGCTCTCTTGTAGAGCTTGAATCTACGATGCCGCCAGTCAGCTCTCCCGCCTGGGCTAGTATGTACTCTGGGCTTGAACCGAAGGAGCATGAGGTCATGGACTTTCTCCACATCGACAGGAAGTACACAAAGCAGCTAATATATTATGACTCAGAGAAAGAGGGAGCGGTCTTCTGGCGCGCGCTCGCAAAGAAAGGTCTACGATGTCTCGTCGTGACGCCGCCGATGATACTAACAAAATCGAATCTTAGCAGGATAGATCTTGTTACTGGCTGGCCCCTCTCGCCTAGCTACAGCTCAGGGGAGCTCGAGAAAGCAGCCAAGAAGTTTGAGTTCAACGGAGAGCCGCACTTCGGCTCTGACTTCGAGGAAGGAAAGCTGAGCATAGCTCAGATGAGTGAGAGGTACGTGAAGAGTTGCAAAGCAAGGGCAGGGTTGGCAGAATATCTGATGACTAGAAAAGATTATGATTTTGTATTCGTGTGCTTCACAGAGACTGACAGGATACAGCACTTCGCGTTCAGGGAGAAGGGCGACAGCTGGGAGAAGTACATCGCGCCGATATACAGCGAGATATCGACGTTTATAGAGAGGGTCATGCGAATAGCGTCGCAGCACGGTGAAGAGGCTGAGGTGATGCTGCTCTCGGATCACGGGACGCAGATCATAGACAAGGAGTTCCTGATAAACGCATGGCTCGTGAACCACGGCTACGCGACCCTGAAAGAGAAGGTCTACGAAAAGTACGTGAGACAGCAGAGAAATGCGGTTAAGAGAGGGTTCGATGCGAAGAGGTTCATCATCAACAAGGCGCTTAAGATTCCGTACAGGAGAAAAATGTACGACATCATGCCTAGCAGCATGAAGAAGGTGGCGAACGACGTCCTCGAGAGAGGCACAGACCAGAAAAGGTCTGACAGCAGGTACATGAAGATACTTGAGGCGGACTTTGACATGAGGAAGACTCAGGCATTCGCCTCGATCTCGTACGGCGCAGTTGGCATGATCTGGATAAACGACGGCAGATTCTCGATCCCAGGCACGAGCGAAGCCAAGAGGGTGAAGAGCGGAATAGTCAGAGGACTGAAAGGGATAAAGGACGAAAAGGGGGAGAGGCTAGTGGCGAAAATCGTAGATGGAAAAACGTACTATAAAGGAGCACACTCTTTCATAGCGCCAGACATTCTCGTGCTGCTTGCAGAGGGTTATGTGGTAGACTTCTCATACTACTCAAAGAGCGAGCTACTGATGGATCCAGAATCCGCGAGGACTGGAGACCACACGATGTACGGGGTTTTCGGGATGATAACTAGTAGGGGGAAGGCTGTACGCGTTCCTCGTACTAAGGGTATGAAGATCAGCGAAGTGAAGGGAATCATAGAAAGATACTTCTCATAAAATCTACTTCAGTTCCTCCAGAATATGCTCTCCCCTCCCAATCCCTCGACTTTTTTCAGCTGTGCTTCGTATGCGCTGTTCAGCTGGCTCTTGTATATCTTGTTGAACTGTCGCATCTTCTCTCCAGCTACAAACCTCTTGCTCGAATGGTTCTCAAACCCTTTCTTGATGTCTCTCTTCAGCTCCTCCATCGAGCCGTACCTTGCGACGTATGGGATGTCTGCGAATATCCCGACCTTGACTCTCTTGCTTACGGTCTCTGCACCTGTGCTTAGTATCTTGTGGTCCATGTTGTCCCCGAAGCCTCCCGGGAATATCACAGTGGTGTTCTTCGGCTTTAGCTGTGAGACAATCGAATCGATGATCTTGTCTAGTTTCAGTTTGTAGAAGTGCTTCTCGACCCCAGATTGCGAATAGCCCTGCATGTAAGTTCCTACTCCCTTCAACCTGACGTCTCTTAAGCCTAGGAAGAAGGGGACATAGCGTATGTGCAACGAGGAGAGATAGCTTGCGTATCCCAGCTCTTCTCTCATCTTAGCTACGCTGGTCTTAGCAAGCAGCTCGAAGTTCCTGCGCTTGATCTTTGCTCCCGCAGACGTGGCTGACATCGTGAACACGTTCACGCCTATGATGTTCCTGCCGAGCTCCCCAGATTTAATGAAGTTTCCAAGGGAGAAGAATATGTCATCAGTATGCGGGGAGAATATCAGCGTGATCCTTTCGTCTAGGAAGTAGAGCCTCTGCATGTGGTCCAAAACGTCTTTTACAAACATTGCAACACCGTTCAGTTGAGATTGCCTGGGGTGAACATCTGTCTTATCTTCTTGATAGACCCCTCAGCACTATATCCCTTCATTATATTCCTATTAATATACTTTTTAAGTTTTAGGTACGCATCCCTGTCCCTCTCCCAAAGCGTGTAGTACTCAGATATGTAGGAGGAAAATTCGTTTATGTCGTATGGTCTTGCCAACCTTCCCTGCTTCTCGTCTGTAAAGATGTATTTCGTGTCGTCCTGCCTGAAGGCTATGAACGGCACCCCGTACGCCTGCGCCTCAAGTATCGTAAGCTTGAACATCGCGTGCCTTGATGGCATAAGAAGCAGGTTGCTCTTCGCATACTCAGCCCTTAGCTTCTTGTCAGCCAAAAAGCCCAAGTCGTAAACATTATCTGGATATCTGCTTGCAAGATCCTTGATTATCTGCTCACCGTCCTCACCTTCTCCCGCAAAATGAAACCTGATCTCCGGATTCTTTATGAGAGTCTTTTGTATCGCTTCGCTAAGCAGGTCTAGGCCATTCACATGAGTTGAGAACCTACCTGCGAACAGGGCGATGAACTCCTTCCTGTTTATGCCTACTTCTTTCCAATTCACGTCGAAATAGAGGAAGTTCGGAATTGAAAAGATCTTGCCCTTGTATCCTATTTTCTCAAGCATTTGCCTTACGTTATCGGTGGTCACGTGTATGTTTGGCAAGGTTCTCAGAAGGTTTCTGAACACTGCTTTCTGTATGTTGAGCCATCCTGTATTCTTGTCTAGTTCCCTGAAACCGATCACGTTGTGCGCACCGTAGATTCTCTTCTTTCCATAAAGATTGCAGAACAGGTTTATCCAGGTCCAGCTGAATGGGTTGAAGCTAAGATAGTATACTATGTCGGACTTCTTTATCACTTCCCCGAGTCTGCCGACTGATTTTGGGCCGAGTATTCGCATCACATACTCGTCGGTCCCGAAGGCCTTCATCTTTATCCCTGCGCACTTAAGGTCGATAATCTTCACTCCGCGTAGGTCGTACTGTTTCTTCAGTCCCTCCATTGAAATAGAAATGGCGTCCTTGTTCGAAACCTGGTTTACTATAGTGATGTCGTAATCCCTGCGTATCCTTGACACTACCTCCAGCGCCCACCTCTCGCCTCCACCGAGGGTGTACAAGCAGTTTACGATTATTGTAAGTGATGTTTTCCCGCCCTGCATGCGAACACCTTTTCCGATTTATATAAAGCTTATTAACCTGAACATAATAAATATTAATCCCAGAGCCCAATCTTTTTGATAGATAAAACGTGTTGCTAATGCAAAAGCTTTCCGTACTAGTTTTCTCGCGAAACGACTCAAAAAACTTAATGAGCCTGATAAACCACGTTTACGAGATAGCAGACCAGATAGTCATAGTAGACTCTAGCGACAGGCAGGGGTTCGATTTCGTAAAGAAAGAGATCGCTGGAAGGAAGCTAAACAAGGTGGAGCTGTATCACGTGCTTGCGCTCGGCTACCCAGACCCGACTAGGCAGTACGGATTGAACAAGTGCAGGTACGATTGGGTCCTCTACCTTGACGTTGACGAAAGAATCAACCGCGAGCTCCTTACTGACATATCAGAGATGATAAGCAAAACGAAGGCGCAGGCGTTCGCGATAAAAAGATTTGAAGAAGTGAGGACGAACGAGATAAACGGAGACTCCATCAACAAGCCGTTTTACACGTGGCAAGTTAGGCTCTACAACAGGAGACACGTGACTTACAGAGGCACGCTGCACGAGCAGCCGATTATAGACGGGACCACACTCAAGCTAGATCATAAGTATTACATGATGCACATCGTGGAACTCAGGCCTTACACGAACGCACCATACAACAAGCTGGAGGTATTCGACAGACTTTCGTATGAGACTCTCAACAACAGACTCTTGGGCTATGCTTCGAAGATGGTGGTACCGGACAGCGGCAGCATAGAGAGTAAGAAGCGGGGAAAGGTGCTAGCGTCTGCGCTGAAGCTCTACCAGAAGCTCGGGCGCAAGAGGGACGAACAGGAGATAAGTGACCTCGATTACTTCATGCTGTTCACGGCACGCGACATGGTGTACGCATACAAGAGCAGGAAACTGCGAAGGATGCTTGGAGTGGTACCAGACAGGCTGGCGTACCTGAAGAGACTGAGATCGTGGAAGAGCGGCAAAGAGAGCAGTATGATGTTCGAGATATCAAACATAATAGAGAAGGAGGGCATGATAAAGTACCTAAAACTCGACGACAATAATATTATAGCGAAGTTGAACAGGAAATATGAATGGAAAAAGCAGGGGATAGAGGGGATAGAGTTGCTGATAATGCTGCTTAAGAAAAGGTACAGCGGAGACTATCCATAGAATGTTTATAAATCTTAAATGCTTAGCTCTAAACATCTTCTGCATAAATTATAAATAGCTGCTTTGTGGAATTAATGTGATTTTTTGGAACAGACTACTCATACTCATCAAACGGAGGTTAGCAAAACGGTGCAACCTTCGAGTATGGACTTGAATCTAATTTTGACCATCGCCGTTTTGGCGCTCATAGTAATAGTTACTATATACTTCAGGGTGAGCCTGCTCAAGTATTTCGGATTCTACGAGCCTGACGGATTCTACCACTTTTCTATAATAAGGGAGATAGTAAACAATGGATTTCTCCCCCCTAAATATTCGCTCTTGTCTGGATGGCCTGTCCATGCGGCGATAAACGCAGAGCCGCTCGGACTGTACTATGCCACTGTCATCCCTTACTTCTTCTTGAGGTTCTTTGGAGTAAGTTACTACACTGTGATGAGGTTCGTACCAGTTCTCTTTGCGTTCCTTGACATAATCTTTGCATATCTCCTTGTGCGCAAGTTCAATAAAGACAGGGCGCTCAGCCTGCTTGTCGCTCTGTTCATAGGCTTGAGCATGGGCGACGCAGCAAGAACCAGTACAACGATATATAGAGGCGATGGATTCGTCACCGCTTTTCTGCTGATTGCCCTGATATTCATAATCGACGCGATAAGGGCGAATAAAAGAAACGACAAGCTGAAGTATGCTCTCGCTTCCGCATTCACCTTGAGCATCGGCAACCTGGTCTGGAACGGGGCAGCCTTCGCTATTGCAACATGCATCGCATTCATTGTTGTGATGGCGCTTTACGCCTTCATCAAGGAGGACAAGAACCTGTTCGAAAGCCTGGATTATCTTCTCGGCGCGATGTTCGTATGGTGGATACTCGCAAACATCTACCTGAAGCTGGGATGGATAAGGGTGCAGAGTTTTGTTGGCTACTACTTCATACTACTCCTTATCATACTCCTGCTAGGCATACAGCTGTTAAGGTACTTCATAAAGAACAAGCACAGGTTCGGGGTCTATACAAAAGGTGTCTGGAACAAGATAGCGACATTTACTGTGATAATAATCATAGGCGTGCTGGTCGTGTATGCACTGGCGCCATCATTCGTATATGAGATCTTCACAGGCAACGGGTTCGTGGTAACCAGCAGCTTTGCGGCCACAATAGAGGAGCTGCAGGCGCCTAGCCCGGCTTTCCTATTTGCAAGCTTCGGCCCAACGCTCTTCACTACTCCAATGGCCCTTATGATATACTTCTCGTCATTCATCAACTTCGGAAAGGACTTTTTCCTTCTCCTGATCGCAGTCTGCTTCCTGCCATACCTGTTCATGCAGGTAGATGGAGTGGACGAAAAGAAGGGATTCTTCAGCGGAAAAGCGGTTTTCAGATTCGAGCTGAGTGACGTGATGATAATGCTGATAATCTTCTACCTGCTTACAGCATACCTACAGATAAACACGGTGAGGTTCAACTCGCTGCTTGCGGTGCCATTTGCGATATTCACTGCGTACACGTTCTACTGGATCATCCTGTACCTTAAGGACAACAAGGACAAGATAGCAATCATCTTCCTGTTTTTGCTTCTCCTATTTGCGCTTCGCGCACTCTTAAACACACTCTTCCTGATCATGCAGTTCTTCATGCCCACGCCGTCAATGATCTTATATTTAGTATTTGTAGCTGTCGCTCTGATCGCCTTCTACTTCATTACAAGGTGGGCGAAGAACTGGGGTCAGCTGGCTTACATGAAGATAGGTTTGGTATTGCTGGCGCTGTTCATCGCAGCTTTGGTGGTGGTGGACTACACCTATGCTATCAACCTAGTCCAGGCGGACAACATCAACCCTAGTTTCATATCCGCAATGCAGTGGGTCAACAAGAGCACCACTAATGGGTCGGTGTTCCTCACTCTTTGGCCTGACGGATCTTTGGTGGAGGGGGTGGGCAACAGGATAAGCATAACTGACAGTGTCGGATCCCAGCTTGCAACGTTCGCAAACCCTTATGCTGCATGGATATTCAACACAAGCGGGGACCCGCAGTTCCTCACGGGCAACCTGAGCAACAGGCCGAACTACCTGCTCGTCAGGTACTCTTGGCTTCTTGAGACGAGCGGGATATTCACAGAGAGCGGCTACAACCTGAACAACTACAATTCGAGTGAGGTATCTAGACTTCTTTCGAGCATCGGGGCGAAAAGCGTATCGCAGCTCAACGCAAGCCAGGAGAACTATCTCAATAACTCGCTAGCGCAGCTATACGGCTACAACGTCTTCACGATCTACAAAGAGGTAATTAACGGGAGCATGAAAGAGATATTCATGGAGAACCCTGCTACGCTTCTAGCGGGAGAGGTGCTCATAAACAGCAGCGGCGCGATGAGCAAGGTCAGCGGCTACCTAGTCGTTGGGAACAACCAGTTCTCTCCGTTCAGGAGAATAATATTCTACAACGTGTTGAACGGCAGCTATTCGAAGGTCGACCAGAACAACTTCAACAGCACGAACAACCAGACCCTGCTAATAGAGTTCTCGCCGTTAAGCAAGACGACCATACCGATAAACATCACTGGGATATACATGCTCAACACAGGTATAACGAACAGCAACATGTTCAAGTTCCTGTTCGAATGCAGCGCTGACAGCTGCGATTGGAACAACAGCGTCGCATCGCTGCATCTTGTCTACATGAACTTGGATTCCAAGATCTTCAAGATAGACTACAACAGCAGCTAAAGGCGCAAATAGACGAATCATAAGATAAATCTTTTAAAGCGGGGAACATAGTAATATTGATCGGATGCGAACTACAGTCACTGACGAGATGCGTGCTGGGAGGGAGGAGTACCTAAGCGCACTTAAGAGCGTCTACTTCAACCAAATTCCGTTGAAGGAGGGCAATTACGAAGCACGCAGAGAGGAGTATGGAATCGGACCAGATCCTTTTGTTCTGCACGCCGAACAGATTGCAACTCAGAGCCTTGGTAGGACACACCTTTCGGTATATGAGTTTGGCGCAGGCTACGGAGGAAATGCGAGAGCCCTTGCAAAAATGGGACATCATGTTTTAGCGACTGATGTATCAGTGCCTGTGATGAGAGAGCTTAATGAGGATATGGCAAAGGAGGGAGTGCAGCTAACGGCCTATCCTTCAAACCTTCTTGCAATGCTGAACGATGATTCTAGAAGGAGAGGATTGGATGCTGAGTTCCCCCCTAATGTTGGATTCGAAAGATTTCCTGGAAACTTTAACCTCATAGTTGGTATAAGGGTCCTGCACAACCTGTCAATTGAACACGCAAGACTCTGGTTGGATCTAATAAAGAGGCGCACGACTCCTCTAGGAGTGAATGTAATCCAAGTATTGCGAGTTGATGAGAGTGCAGGTAGCACAGCAAGCGAATTCTTCTACTGGCGTGATGAGTTGGACAAGGTTTATGAGGGATGGAAGATACTAGAGCATGTTGAAGATAGAAAGTACAGGTCTCACATAATAGCCCAGAAGCCACTATTGAGAAGCTAAGCTAATTGTTTGAAAGAAAAAGAAAAAGAAAAAAGAAAAAACCTTGCTGCTTACATCATTGCCCAGCCGAGTCCGAACCAGGCTAGGATGAATCCTATCAAGCTAGCATAGAACCACATGGTTCCTCCAGAAGCGATTGATATAGCAACCAATCCTATCGATGCCATCTTGACCGACTTTCCTGCCATAGCCTGCATCTCCTTGCCCCAGCCATTCATGAATCCAGCCAGAGACATAAAGAGAAGTCCGACTGCGCTAATAGTTGCAGCTCCGAATATTAGGGACCAGAATATGTTGCCTAAAGAACTTAGGTCGCCTAACTTTCCTGCCCATCCACTCCATGCTCCGAATACTACATACAGGAAGGCTAAGCTTCCGAGTAGTATCAGCAAGGAAATGCCTGGGTTGTTTCCTTTCGCCATATACTCACAGTAGTAACACGAAAGATAAGTTTTTAAGACTATCTATGATCGTAGACATAAGCTTAGACAAAAGACGAATACATTCTTACTCTTACTAAAAAATAGCAGCGAACGGAGCATTTATAATAGATAATCGCGAGAAAAAAGTGATAGTATGAAGTTTGGCTTCGCCTCAGACGCCGCGTACCCCTGGTTCAACGGGGGGATGGAGAAGAGGCGCTATCTCATAATGCGCTCCCTGGTGGAAAAGGGACATGAGGTCCACTGCTTCACGATGTATAGAGAGGGGATGGATGGTAGGGAGTTCGTGTGGGAGGGGATACACTACCACTGCGTCGGAAACGCAACCCCTTCAGAAAAGATGTACGTAAATGGTAGGAGGAACATCAGGTGGCCCATGAGCTACGCGAGCAGGGTGCTCAGCAAGATAAGGAAGCACAAGCTGGACCTGATAGACACAGAGGCTTTCCCGTTTCTTCATATACCTCCGATCGCATTGTACGCGAAGTTGACGCGCACCAAGTTTCTGGTCACATGGCACGAGGTATGGAGCAGAGGATACTGGAGGGAGTATCTCGGATCCCTTGGCAGGATCGGCTACAGAGCCGAGAAGCTGAGTGCGAGCATGTGCGAGAACAGGATAGCAGCAAGCAGCATCCCAAAGATGGCGCTCGAGAAGGAGTTCAAGGTAGACGGAAGGACCATACAGGTCTTTCCAGCAGCGGTTTCGAGCACAGAGATAAACAGATGCTTTAATAAGAGGTCAAAGAAATCTGGAAGGCTCATTGTGATTGGCAGGCTTGTTCCTGAAAAGAGGATAGAGCTTGCGGTGCGCGCTGCAGCTGAGAGCGGCGTAAAGCTTGACGTAGTGGGCAGAGGCCCAGAGAAGTCAAGGTTGATGGAGATAACAAGGAGGCTGCATGCCTCAAACAGGATAAAGTTCTATGAAGGCATACCAGAAGCGCAGCTCTCCAGGATGATAAAGGATGCGTCTGCGCTGCTGATGTTTTCCGAGAGGGAAGGATTGTCGATTGTAACTGTGGAGGCGCTCGCACTTGGCACGCCGGTCATAATTCTTGAAAGCACCTCCCTGCCAGCTGAGCTGAAGAGGCTTTGCCACCAGATCGACCAGAGAAACATAGCTGGAGAGCTTAGGAGACTCGTGAAAGATAAACACTCTGTTATATACAAGCCAAAGATAGACAGGAAGAAGGTACTGAACGAGTTCTCCGCAGACACAAGCGAGCAGGTTTACATGAGGTTTGTGGGATAAAAAGAAACCTAGCTGATAATTTAACCAAGAATTTTATTGAAGTACTGTTGTAAAATCGTATAGACAAGGTTTATAAAGATTCGAAACGCAATCCTTTTGCTGGTCTTATGGCTAAGAAAATAAGTATAGTTATACCAACAATAGAGGAACCAACGGTGTTTGAACTTATTGATGAGATAAGGTCAAAGCTTGGAAAAAACACTGAGATAATCATAGTAGATAAGAGCAGTGATGAATACTATAACAAGGTCAAGGCAGCGGGCGTGAAGGTAATCAGGCAGACAGACAAGGGGGTAGAGAGCGCGATCATGCAGGGACTTAGAGCAGCCCATGGGGATCTGCTTGCGAGCACAGATGCAGATGGTACACACGGTTTCGAGGGTATAATAGACGGTATCAAGCTTGTAGAAGCGGGAAAGGCCGACTTCGTGTTAGGGAACAGATTTGGGAAGCTGAAAAAGGGCGCGATGAGCAAACACATATATTTCGGTAACGCTGCGCTTTCCAAGATCTATAGCATAATGTACAAGGTAAAGGTGAAAGACATACTCACAGGGCTGTTCGTGATGAGCAGGAAGGCGTTCGATTCTATAAGGAACAAGGACACTTACAGAGCTGGAATAGCCTTCTTCGCGATAGAAGTCGCAAAGAAAGGATATAAAATTGCTGAGGTCCCTATAAGTTATTACCCAAGAAGAGAGGGGACCGAATCAAAACTTGCAGGAGTCAACCCTAAGCTTGGGTCAAAAGTATTTTGGGGTGTTAACACGGCATCGCACATGATAAGGATGGCAAGGGACTACAACCCGCTGCTGATATTCGGCGGGCTTGGAGTGATACTGATTCTGATAGGGATCGTGATAGGACTAAACGTTGTATTTTCATATTTGGCAACGGGAGTCTTCAACTTCATAGGAAGATCGCTGATCGCGTTCATGCTTGTTGTTGTTGGCGTACTTGCGATAATAGGCGGATTCATACTTGACCTGCTTCTTGAAATCGACAAGAAGCTTGAGAAGAAGATGTAATTAAGAAAGGTGTGGGGATGAAAACAAAAACATTGAGACAGAGTGTGAGCTTCAAAGCACCACTGAGCTGCTAAAGAAGTTCTTAGAAGATTTGTAGTTAACCGAATCCCGTAGCCAGGCTTATTATTCCACTGAATATTGCTATCACTCCTAGTATGAAGACTAGGTTTGTTATCCTGCTGTGCCCTGCGAAGGTTATCAGCATTCTTATTAGAAATAGGCTGATGACTATCGATATTGCGACCCCTAAGAGTATCACGGGTATCGTGAGCGTGCTCAGTATAACGCCCACCTGAGGGCTTGAGAAAAGAACGGTTACAAGAGTCGCACCTATAGAAGCGGGAAGCAATGCGAAGAACGAAAGCCTAAACGCCTCCTTCGGATCAGTCTTTAGGAATAGCATGGTTGAAGTAGTTATGCCAGATCTGCTGATCCCCGGAAGCGCGGATATCCCCTGTGCGATACCTATGAGAATAAGGTCTTTGATGTTAAGCTCCTTCAGTACTTTTGTCTTTGTGAATTTTATCCTTGCGATCTTTATGAGAAGCCCGTCGACTATCAGGAGTATCCCAAGCGCGATCATCGGAACGCCTATGACAGGGCCTGTGAAAGAGGACACCACGAACAAGTAGATTGGTATTGCTATGATCGTCGTCACTATAGTTACGACTATCAGGTAACGCAAGAGCAGCCATCCATCGCTTCCCCCTTTTCCAACTATTGCGAGAAGTGCCTTTGCAACCTCTTTCCTGAAGTAGATCAGAGCAGCAAGGAAGGTTCCCCCCTCAAGGAAGAGACCGAGGGTGTACGCCTGCGAAAAGTTGAAGTTGAGAAGTATGTTTGAAGCAATGAGAAGCTGCGTCTTGCTGCTTATCGGTAGCCATTCGCTTATTCCTTGTATTATCCCGAGTATTATTCCGACTAGCACCTTGTAAGCGTAGGTGTAAGCCAACAATATTTTTAGATACAGCATCGATGTCACTGAAATATTAGAGATATGCTCAGAAGATTAATAAACAGATTACTGCTTCTTCAGCATGTCAAAGTACAGCTTCCTGAACTTTGCCACCTTCGGTCTCACTATGAATATGCAGTATGGTTGAAGTGGATTCTTCTTGAAGTAATTTTGGTGTTCATCTTCAGCCTTGTAAAACTTCGTAAGTGGCTTGAGCTCTGTGACAGCGGGCTTGCCCCAGATCTTCGAATCGTTAACCTCCTTTATCACTTGCTGAGCCACTTTCTTCTGTTCATCATTATCGTAGAATATAATAGATCTGTACTCTGAGCCAGTATCATTTCCCTGCCTGTTCAAAGTGGTTGGATCATGAATTGTAAAGAATATCTGAAGTAGCTGCTTGTAAGTTATAATCTTGGGATCGAACGTTACTTGCACCACTTCGGCGTGGCCAGTTTCACCAGTGCAGACATCCCAATACGAAGGATTTTGGAGATTTCCTCCAGCATAACCTGACTCTACTTTTTCCACTCCTTTAAGCTCGATGAATGCGGCTTCCAAACACCAGAAGCACCCCCCACCAAGGGTTGCCGTTTCCATGCAGAGTCATATGGATTCAAAATTTATAATGATTACTACTTGCCTGCTTCGGTGATTATCTGTGCCGTAATGATTCCTTTTTCCTGCTTAGTCAAGTCGTGCAGCCTTTTGAGATTGTCTAAATGCTTGTCACATGCGCCGACCTTCACCTGTATCCAGTTTGGTTCATTCTCACGATAATCGAGCCAGGCCCCGTTTTCGAACATCGCAACAACTCGCTCTCCAGCATCTTTGGATCGCATGAATCCACTAACATTATTGTATAATTTTCTTTTTCCTCCACACACAAAGCAACCTGGCGTTACATCCAATCCAATCCCTCTAGACATGAAAAATTCACCTTCTTTGGGCCTTTCATCTTGCTTGTCTAATGGTGGGCGTACTGGATCAATTCCACAGGATATGAAAACAGGTGCGCTGATGCGTACCCCATCTGGCTTTCTCAAAACTTCAGATGGATCAGGTATCTCATCTTTGGGATCTCTTAATCTCGGCATAATATCATCGAATATTCTCTGTTTTTAGAGTATTTATTAATTGCGTAGATATTTGAATTTTGTATAGAGATGAATTGTTAACCTTTGACTGCAAAACTTCGGTAGATGTTCCTGTAAAGAGCAAAAATTGACACTACGATGATAAAAATTAGCGAAAGGATAGCCGGCAGAATAAACGAGGCGTTTTGTGTTATTGCAGCGGTTATAATAATCAGGCCTAGTAAGGAGACGTAGAGGAGCGCAAGGGAGTAAACAGTGATATTCTACTTATAATCTTGCCTTGCATCACAGGGTCCTTCTCCATTCCGAGTCTGTATACGAACGATGGGAGGTTTATCAGGTATGGGTATTTCTCCAGAAGGGTGTACCTGAAGCGCAGAATCAGCAGGAAGATGACAAATATTGTTATGAAGATCGCTGGTAATATGAGCAACGTTGCCTTAAGTCCAGAATTAGGCGCTCCGTGGTAGAAGTATGCGATGAGTAGGATCATGAAGATGTTTATGATTAGCGATGACAGTACTATCATCCTTGCAGCTTTGGATAAGGGATAATGCTTTACTTTCATTGGCTTTAGCATAATACAGCTTGGAGGCTCTTTTATAAAAAGGGTTGTTTTTGTTACGGAGATAAAGAAAACATTTATATATCTTAATGTAGTTTAATTAAACTACAAAATAGTATTATGTGATATTATGGCTAAAAAAGACCAAAACACAAAACCAATTGCACAGCCAGCAGCTGAACCTTCGAAGGAGGAATTCGGAGAGCAAAGGACTCAAAGGTGCATAGAACTGATGAGGCCTGAGGTAAGGGCACTTCTCGATCTCTCGTTTGAAGAGAAGATAAAGAAGTCTGAGGAGATCATACGGGAGACGTTAAACAAGTTCAAGAATCCTGGAATAGGATTCAGCGGCGGGGCGGACAGCCAAGTGATGTTGCACATCGCATTGAAGGTGCAGCGCGAAATGGGCCGAGAACATCAAATGCCTCTTCTTTTCGTAGACACTTGGTACGAATTCCCAGAGACTGCAACATTCATAGAACAGATAAGGACAAGCTGGGGCGTGGAGAGCCTTACAACTGTGAGGGCGCCATCAGACAAAGTCGAGGAATTCAAGAAAGAATACGGAATGGGGACTCCCGAATTTACCTTAGCATTCAACAGCTGGCACAAGATCGAGCCGCTTAACCGTGGAGTAAGAACACTGGGGCTTGACGCATTCCTTGGCGGGATAAGAGGGGTAGAACACGAGGAGAGGGCAAAGGAGAGCATCTTCTCACCAAGGCCAAACATGAATCCACCTCACATAAGAGTTCATCCGATTCTGTTCTGGACAAACAAGGACATAAAGAAGTACCTAGACGATAACAAGCTGCCTCATCATCCGAACTATGATAAGGGTTATACCTCATTGGGTTCGACTCTTGACACGAGTCCAAACAAGCCTGGCATGCATGAGAGGGCTGGAAGAGGGGTTGCAAGAGAAAGGATTATGAAGAAGCTAAGAGATTTAGGTTATAACTAAATAGGGGCTTTCCAAATGAAGACGTTCAAAGACGAGGATGAACTTTGCCGTGAGATAGTCAAAGCAACCAAGAGAAAGAAAGGTATTTACATAAAAACTGATAAGGACCCTCTTCACATCTTGGTCGTCTTTTCTGACTATACTGGCACTAACTCTGCTTAACAGGTAGGCTGATTGAAGGAGTCAAGAACGCCGCAAATCTTTTGTCTAAGAAGGTAGTTTTTGTGGAGATCACTGGTGATACACATGAAACTGTGGAGGGGGAGACTAGAGAGATGGACGGCTTCCTTTACGTGATTAAGAGTAAGAAGCAAGGCCCACAGAAGAGTGCTATTGTGAAAAGAGTTGCCAAGCAACTTGGGGGATTAAACCACGTAGTGATGGTAGGAAACGGTAAAAACGATGTAGAATCTCTTAGGGCAGTAAAGCAAGCTGGAGGGGTCAGCATTTGTATAATAGGTACAGATGAGGGGTTCACCCAAGAAGCAGCAAACGCCTCTACAGTATGTATGCTCAGCCCTGTAGACGCATACATAGACCTTAACGAGAACCAGATTGGGCTATACGCAACTGGGCTTAGAGAGTGAGATAGAAATGGAAAAGCCAAACATAGTATTTGTAGTTATAGACTCGTTCAGGCCGGACCATCTAAGCATGTTCGGCTACAAGAAGGAGACTGACACCAACTTCAAGAAGATAGCGAAGGAGGGGGTGCTTTTCAGAAACCAGTTCTCTGTTGCTAACGGTACCGCTTCTGCTGTAACCACAATACTATCTGGGCTTTTGCCAACCACTCATGGGGTTTACCATCAGTTCCCTTATACTAAAGAGATTGAGTATGAGAATGCTGAGAAGATATCGTTCTGGTTTCCAGAGTTCTTGAAGAATAATGGATATCATACGATGGCTTTTGACTGGCTTGGAGAGTGGTTCGAGAAGGGTTTTGATTATTATAAGGAGAGTGAGGAAGAAACGGATCTGCTCTTTGTGCCTACGAAGACAACAATAGATAACGTCATAGCAAACATAAAGAAGTCAAAGAAACCTTTCTTCGCTTTCATGCATTTATGGGACACGCACTTCCCATTCCCAAACACGCCATATAAGGGCAGCGGCAAGAACGAGGCTGAGAAGATCTTGAGCAGCATAAAGAACGAGAAGCAGAGGGAGTATGTTAAGAAGAGAATGGACGCAATAAAGATGTATACTGTCGAAGATATAGTCGGAAAGTATGATGAGACGATCAAGATAATGGACAGGGAGGTTGGCAGGCTTTATAACTTCCTAAAGGAAGAGGGAATTTTGGACAACACGATCTTTGTGTTATTGGGGGATCACGGAGACGTGATAAACGAACATGGAATATACTTCGCGAACTGTGGCATGTTCGACGTAGCAATAAAGGCACCAATGATAATCAGGATACCTAGTGTAAAACCAGGAGAGACCAAAGAGATGGTCCAGAACGTTGACATAGTACCAACAATCCTCGATTTCATGGGGGTGAAAAAGGAACTTGATGGAAAGTCAATGCTGCCACTGATGAAAGAGGGTAAGAAAATTAGAGACATGGTGACTCTCGCTGACGCTTTTGCCAATGATGTTAAGGTCGTTAGAACAGAAACTAGGAAACTGATTGTTGCAAAGGATAACTATTGCAACATGTGCAAAGCCAGTCACCACAATGGGATAGAGGAATATGATTTAGTAAAGGATCCTAAGGAAGAGAAGAATATCTTCTCAGGTACTTCGGAGCTGCTGAAATATGTTAAGTAGCGATTCAGATCGACTTGATCTCTTTAACTGCTCTCTCAAGCTCCTTCTGCGCCTTTTGCATGTGCGTTATTACCATCTCTAAGCTATCCTCAAGGCCGTAAGTTATGTCAGTCTTAGACTTCCTGGCTATTCTCCTGCCTATCGTTTTTATATTCTTTTGATGTTTCGCCAGATCGCTCGCCATCTTTGAGAGCATGCGGTAGTCCTTGAGAAGCTCAGTGTTTCTTCTTGTCATTTTTTCACACCTAATGTTTGAATAAATAATATATTCTTATATATAGAACACATTAAGAGTGCAAAGATGAAAATTCAACTTCTTGTAGGAGTAATTATCATAGTAGTAGCAGCGGTTGTAATATTGTTTATATACACTTCAGCTCCAGAAGCGAACGATTTCTACGATTACCCTGCGTGCGTGGGAACTAATACTATTATTTGTACTGTTGGACAGCGCGTAGGAGCTTTTGGCACTTTTATTATAAAATCCATCAACGCGAATAACACTATAACAGTCTGGCAAATAGAGGTCAGTTACCCAAACGGAAGAATTTTTACCAGAACAATCGCAGCGGACCATTGGGCGCTTCGCTGTTACAGTGGCTTTGGATTGACTAACGTTACCGACTTGTGGTTGGCTTCGATAAATAGTAGTAAAGCATTATTTCAGGTCATACCAAATGCAACAGAAAAATGCTACCCCCCTTAAATTCGCCGTGTGATAAAATGCGAGTAAATAACGACACCGTAAGAAAACTTGCAGTCTTTAAACAAGGTTTGGACAAACACCCTACTGAAAAAAATAAGAAAAAGATGCTTGAGATAATTAACAAAATAGGGCTGCTGCAGATCGATACGATTAACGTGGTGGAAAGAAGCCATTATCTTGTAATGTTCAGCAGGCTTGGAAACTACAATGCAGCAGAACTGGACTCTTTGCTCCATCCTGATAGGAAGCTATTCGAACAGTGGGCGCACGTGGCGTCTATCTTACCAATGAATGATTATCCATATTTTGCGCCTATCATAGCAGCGAGAAGAGAAATCGAGCACAGAAGGTTAAAGAGGATAGGCAAGAATGCAGATCAACTACTTGCTCAAATATTGAAAAGGATAAAGACAGAGGGTGCGCTTGCTTCGCGACATTTTGATTCACAAACAAGAGGCAAAAGCGGCAGTTGGTGGGATTGGAAGCCCCACAAGTTTGCTCTTCAGATACTTTTTGATGAGGGATACTTGATGGTGGACAAGCGGGTGGCTTTCCAGCGCTACTATGATCTCACAGAACGTGTCCTTCCAAAAGAAATGAGGAATGCCACCATACAGATTGGAGATTCAAAGCGGTGGTTCGTACTGAAAGCGCTCTCTTGTCTTGGGATAGCAACTGTTAGACAGATTGCTGATTACTATAGGCACAGGTACGAAAGAGACCGCATCCATCTTAGAATCCTTATTGAGCGAAGGCGCCATAAAGAAAGTGGAGGTAGATGGCTGGGAGGAAAATGCATATTGCAGAAAAGAAGATCTACAAAAAGTCAAGGAGATAGAGAATGGGGAGCATGAACCGACACTTACTACCTTCTTATCCCCGTTCGATAACCTCATATGGGATAGAAAAAGAACCGAACTGCTATTCAATTTCCATTACAGAATAGAAGTATACAACTCAGTCAAGAAAAAGAAGAGGGTGTATGGGTATTACGTAATGCCTATACTTCATAATGGCAGACTTGTAGGTAGGATAGATCCCAAGGCTGAAAGAAGCAGCGGAAGGCTCATAATACACGCAATACATCTTGAACCGAAGCAGAAAGTTACAAAGGAATTGGTTAGAGGCGTAAGAAAAGCCTTAGAAGAATTCATGTTGTTCAACAAATGCAAAACCTTAGTGATAGAGGGAAAAAATCCTCTGAAAATTGGATGAAATTATTTTGATGCACTGGAGTTCACGAACATATCGCTCATGACACCTGCGCCGACATCATTTCTGCCCAAGTTCCCGAGTCCGAAGATTGATTCTATAGTCGCAAGCAGCGAATAGTGGGTGTAAAAGACGTTTGATTTGAATCCAAATTTTACTATCGAAGACGGGCCTATGAAGATTGTTGCTATGTGCCCGCCAATATTGAAGTTTGTCGTTCCTTCGTCATAAGTTAGGATTATCACAGAAGAATTAAAGGAACTAGAATTTAGGATTTTAGGCATGAAAATTGAGAGCCAATTGTCTGCATACTTAATATTCGTATTGTGGCCGTCATCATTCGTGTTTGGGGTTATGAATGCGTATTGTGGAAGTTGGTTTGCTGCAAGATCGCTGTAAAACTGATCCAAGCCAACCACATGGCTCTGACAATAAGTCAGGTTGCTTGTTATATCTGTCATATATACGAATGGGTCGTGGTTTGTCACGTACACACCAAATAGACTGTTGTTTTCATCACAAGGAGTTGGTATGGATTCTTCGTAGGCCTTCCAAGACACACTTTTTGCTTTAAAAAGATCGACCAGATTCGTGGCAGACTTTTGGTTTTGGGCTACGTGGCCATCGTTGGTTATGTTCAGCGTGGAGCCCGCAATCATAGCGATATAGTTTGGCTCTGAAGGATGTGAAACCGCGAAGTAGTTCGTTGCAATTGCATATTCATTCGCAAGTGCATTTTCATAGGAAGCATTGGAGTTGTTTATTACAGAGGAGTATTCTACATTTTCGAGCACTATGATGATCACATGCTTTATTTTGCCGCCTGTTTGGTTTAATATCGTATTTGTGGGGTTAGATGTGGGAGACCTGAGTATCGTTGAAGCAGGAATGGTAGAAGTTGGATTGATTGAAGCAGATACGAAAAGATAAATAATGGAGAGCAAGACTATCGCGGCTAGAAGCGCTATTATAAATTTAATATTTGTCACAGATAAAATCAAGATTGTAAATCTATAAGACTTTGTGGGGGGGTGATATGAGAATCATTAGAACTTATTTATTTCGAGTAAGTACCAAGGATGGTGTGTTAAATCAGAATAACGTATCCATCTTGGTTGTACTTTGAAATATACAATTCCTTCTCGTTTTTCCCATCTTTTGGCCTCTGGGTTTTTGGCAAAATATGCTCTTTTATACTTGCCTAATTCACTTTCTTTTAACATACGTGCCTTCCCTTCGTATTGCACAGTTATGTTTTCATCCCATCCAATTACTACTGCAACATTTTGATTGCGTTTTATGTTTGCGATTTTTCTAGAATTTGAAAATGCATCAAAGATTAATTCAAACTCGTCCGTTTCCCCAAATTCCATAGCTGCTGCCTCTGGCACGCCTTTAGAGTTAACAGTAGATATTACACAAATCTTATTTTTCTTAATGAATTCTAAGATTCTCTTTTTCTTTGCTTCCATTACTTTCACTTTGGGGTTGCCGGGATTTGAACCCGGACTTACGGGTAACACCTATTCACAAAATCATAGCTCCAAATCTTCATCATCGCAATTTCTTGCTCAAATTTTTGTTAAACATCTGGAGCCCGCCGCGCTACCAGGTTACGCAACAACCCCTTCGATAGAATTACTATAAGAAGATATTTATTTTAAAGCACGCATTAGTAACTCGCGGAGATGACCTATGATAAAGTGCGTGATATTTGACATTGGGGGGGTAATAATTGACTTCGATTGGAGGGAGCGATTACGCAAATTGATAAAACGCGCAGGAAAAAAGCTAAACGAGGTGCATTTCAGAGAGGGAATGCTCATGGGGAAGTACGAACTTGGCCTTATAAAGGTAAACTATTTTGAAAAAGAACTGGCTAGATATCTGGGAATTAAAAAGAGCGATATTAGGTGGCTCGAGTACTATAGAAAACACGCAAGATTGAATCCAGACATGATTGACGTCGTAACAAAGCTCAAGGAGGAAGGGTACATTGTTGCTTTTATCTCGAACACCATTATAGACGAATATGAGGAAGCAGAGAAGCTCTTAGATTTCAGCCTTTTTGATTACAGGTTTGCATCATGCTACATAAAACTCAGGAAACCTGACCCTGAAATCTTCAAGTATGCGCTGAAAAAGATGAAACTAAAGCCAAGCGAGGCGGTATTCATAGACAATCAGATAGAGAACGTCTTAAGCGCAAGGAGTGTAGGGATAAAGTCTTACTGGTTCAGGGGGATTGAGGGGTTTACGAAGCAGCTCTCAAGGTGGAACATCTTGTAGGTATTTTTTATGCAGATCTTGAGAAGGATTGGATTTGTTTTTGCCAGACAGTGGATCGCCGGGATGAGCGTAGATGAAGCAATAAGCAATTCGAAGAAGATCAATAGTTTGGATGAGAAGGTAGTGCTGAATTATCTTGGAGAATCTTATAATACTAAAAAGGAGGCAGAGAAGAGTCTGAATATCTACCTTGAATTGCTTGAGAAAATGAAAGAAAAGGGAATAAAGGGAAGCGTATCGATAAAACCAACCCAACTAGGGATGCTCATAAGCGATGCACTATTCATCCGCAACTGTAAAGAGATAGTAGAGAAAGCCAAGAAGCTTGGGTACTTCGTCTGGATAGATATGGAGGAATATGAATATGTAGAAGGAACAATACGCACTTATCTGAAACTGCTTCAAAAGCACAAGAATGTTGGAATCTGTCTGCAGACCAAACTGAAGAGGAGCTTAAAGGATGCAGAGACCATCGCAGCACATGGAGGAATCGTTAGAATAGTCAAGGGAGCTTACGCGGAACCAGATGGAACCTTTTACAAGAGCAAGGAAGACGTAAGAAATAATTACCTACAGGTAATGGAGTTGTTGCTGAGGAACTCGTGCAAAATTATGATCGCCACGCATGACGATTATTTGATATATCGAGCAGTTAGTGCAGAAAAAAGGTATAACGCAAGGGTATCTTTTGGAATGCTCAAAGGAATACGTGGCAAGCTGGCTAAGCAACTAGTTGATGATGGAGAGGACTTTTACATATATACGCCGTTTGGAGAGGAATGGGTAAAATATTCTATGAGAAGGATACGCGAGGAAGGACATGCCATTTTGTTGATAAGATCGATTTTCCAACAGGTAGGAAGGAAAAGCGTACCGCTAATTTTGCAAAGTCTTATTGAAGTTCAGACGAGTAACTCTTCATCATTAAATCAGAAATACCTCGTATCATCAATCGATTTAGATTATCGTTATAAATATATAATAGAGCGCTTCTGCTTAGATTATCATTAGGTTGGAATCAACATGAGGTAAGCTCCTATCAATATCATTACGGAAAGCAGTATCTTGTTGAAAAGTCCGCGTTCCTTAAAGAAGAGTGAACCCGACAACACCACCATTATTACAGATATCGTGTTCCTCATTGGAGAGACCAAGCTAATTGCAGTGGAAGCAACCGCTACGTAATATGTAATCCTGTAACCTATCGTCAGGAACACTATCGCAATAAGCTCCTTTTTATATACCTCGGCGTTCGTGAACATCTCCTTCAGTCCGCCATACTTGAAATTCATGTAAACAGTCATGTTGACCGCCATGAAAATTTGACCCACCACCATGTACGTTATTGGATCCACACTACCAAGCAGATACTTGAAAAGTAAGCCAGAAAATCCTGATATCACTGCGCCGATGAAGATGAAATATCTGTACTTGTTGCTTTCAAAATCCTTCTTCGCGCTCTTTTCGAACAGTATGATGTAGGTTGCAAGGAGGATGATACCGACGCCCATGTATTGCACGGTAGTAAGTACCTCGTTCTTGAGGAAAATCGCGGCAAAAAGCACGATGAAAAGCGTTGGTAATGTGGAGTTCAGAGAGTTTGTTGCTGATATTACTCCATGCCTAAACACTCTCGCAGTGAGAAGGTATGTTATTGTCGAAAGAACGCTGACAAAGTATATCAGGACTAAGTTTGTGATACTTATGTTCAGTTTGAGAATCGGCAGGAATATGAGAGACACTACGGCTATTATCATAGAGAAGCTTGCGCTGTATGCAGAGGCGTACTCAGAACGCAACGCATCCTTTTCTAGGATCGTTGCAAGGCCCATCATTACTGAAGAAGCTAGTGCAAGGACATACCATTGTTCATACCATGGGAGCAACATCTGATCGCCAGCTTTACGCTACATTATGACGAACCAATTCTTAAAATCATATGGATTAGCCCCGATCGGATTCGAACCGATGTATGCGGGTCCAAAGCCCGCTGTGCTTGGCCGACTACACCACGGGGCTACTTAATATAAAGTACTTTTAAGGCTTATAAATACTTAAGAAATCGTTATGCATTTCTAGGTTTCTATCGTTGTTTGTTCCAATTTTGTCAAAGTATTCTTTTACTTCTTTTTGTCTTGTTATAACTATCCTATTTCCAAAAACTTTTGATGGATGAAATCCTAATCTTAAAAACGCTTTTCTTGTATCTATAAGCAGTTTTTTATCGTTACTTTTGAAAGAGATTTGAAATAAATTTGGCCAATGTGGTTTTAATCTATAAATGGAACCGTCGGTGTCTATTAGGCCCCTAATGCAAGAGGTGATAAATTTATCCTTTTTCCATATCCATTTTGGTATTGTTACTTTATTCTTTATCTTGTTACCTTGTTTACCAAATGAAATTTTAAGCAATCTATCAACAGGGGCTTTTCTTGATATACGAATATGCACGCAGTTGATGTTTTTAACATATTTTTCTCTTACATATGTTTGTGAAACAGTTTTTAATAGGTTTTTAACATAGTTTTTATAATTAATATCTCTAGTATTTAGTGCTACGTCCAATTCGTTGTTATATCCAGAGATGTAGAAAGAACCGTCCCCTAATAATATACCTACAACTTCTGCAAGTTTCGCATTTAATCCGGTATGCATACTAATCTTATCATATTGAAATGTTCAATTATTTAAATGTAAAGATATAATATTACAAATTGGTTTTATGACCGAAAAACTCTACTGGAAGGATGCTTACATGACTGAGTTTGAAGCTAAGGTCACCAAGGTTGATGGAAAGAGATTATATCTTGACAAGACCGCGTTTTACCCTGCTGGTGGAGGGCAACCGAATGATGCCGGAAGAATGTCGGTCAATGGAAAGGAGTACAAGATCGTTGACGTTAAGAAGGAGAGAGACGAAATAATGCATATTTCTGATACGGACTTTGATGCAACGCCAAATCAGACCGCTAAGGGGATGATAGACTGGGATAGAAGATATGCTTGCATGAGACTCCACACTACGGTGCACTTGATAGACGCGGTTTTTGAAAAATTTTACACCTCTGGGATGCTTACTGGCGGGCAGATTTATCCAGACAGAGCAAGGTTTGATGTCGACATGGTCGGCCTGACAAGGGAGAAAGTGCAGGAGATACTGGACAAAACAAATCTCATTGCAAAAGAGGGACATGATGTTGTTTCAAAAGTCATAAGCAGGGAGGAGGCGCTTAGCGATCAACGGTTGGTTAGGACAGAACCTGGAAGAGAGCTGATAAAGTCTCTTGAAACAGTTAGGGTTGTGGAGATTGTGGGTGTGGATGAGCAGGCAGACGGAGGCACGCATGTAAAGAATACGAGAGAGATAGGCGAAATCAGGCTTAATGAGTACATAAATAAGGGAACCCATAATAAAAGGATAGAAGTAGTTGTTGTTTAGGTGATGTAATGAGAATTGAGAAAAAGATATGGCCGGAATCCTTTGAAAAAATGACGAGTGGGAATGAGAGGACACAGGTGAGGCTTGCGGATTTCGAATGCAGGCCAGGAGACGTCCTAGTCTTGAAAGAATACGACCCGAAGACCAAAGTTTATACTGGTAGAACCATTGAAAAAACTATAGCAGACGTTACTAAATCTGAGATATCAAAATTTTACACAAAGGAGGAACTGGACGAATTCGGGTTGCAGGTAATATCTTTCGAGCAGTAATCACAACTATAACGTTACTATTTTACGAAGATTCTTATTGTTGAGAGGTCTCCTGAGCTTTTCTGTTTCTGCGCAGCTTTACCATTAGAGCCGTGAAAGCTATCGCACTTACGATCGCACCAACTTCCGTCCCAAAGGACGACGCCTTTTCGACAAAGTTCATCAGCGCCGTCTGTTCAGAGATTAAGGTCTGTTCTAATGCTATTTCACGAGCCTGAATTAGCAAGTTGGCTCCCAATTGATACTCTATTACTGGAGGTACAAAACTAAGTCCTGCAATGGATGATGGCGTGCTGGTAGACCCAAGGAGTGGACCGAGCGATCTGACAACTGCGTCCAGAACAAATACTTTTCCTACTGCAAGCATTTCTTTTGGATTTTGACTCATTATGTTTGCAGTGTGCACTTTAAACGCATTCAATGCGCATCCGTCTGCATAATTTGTTATAGCTGACACACCACTAGCTATGGCGCCTGACACTGTAGTTTTAATAAGGAAAGATACAGAGCTGACTTTGCGGAACGCCTGGCTCAGAGGGCTATGATCTTTGAATCCCTCTTCTGTCCCTTGTTTTAATAAAGCCATAATACCTATTATTTTATGAATTTTTTCCTTTATAAATTAGCCTTACCGTTTCGTTTCATGTACAAAATCAGAGCTCCCTTATACTCTTGTCTTCCGACTTGTGCTCGTAGGCAAAGACACATCTCTTTATCGCTTTCATGGATAGGGTGGCGCAGTGGAGCCTCGCAGGTCCTGGGTCTATACCCATCACCTCTATGACGTTCTTCACCCCCATCTTCTCCACTTCCTCAAGACTCTTTCCTTTTATGTAATCTGTTATCATGCTCGCGCCTGCCATGCTGATCGCGCACCCGTCCCCTTCGAACTTGATATCTTCGACCTTTCCGTCCTTTATCTTCAGGTACATGGTAAGCTGATCCCCGCATGTTGGATTTTCCTCGTGGATACTGATGCTAGCATTCTCAATCTTCCCCTTGTTGTGAGGTCTCTCGTAGTACTGTATGAGCCTCTCAGCGTAAATGTCTAAAGACATGATACACATAGGATTTGTAGATATAAATACTTTGATTATGAGTTTATTCAATGTTTATTGGCATAGATATGAGACAAATAATACTTGATACGAGTTCGATTATATTTGGGATATCTAAGAAGATAGACCCGTTCAAGGCGGTGATGGACGAATTCCCTGGGGCCAGGATAGTGCTACTTTCCGGAGTGGAACGGGAGCTGGGTGGGATAGGAGGTAGCGGAAAGAGGAACGGGAGATATGCAAAATACGCCATGAAAGTCATAGGCAAGATGAAGTTGAAGATTACAGCAAGCCAGGGCAACGTTGACGCATGGATACTCAAGAATGCTGAGCCAGGAAAACATGTGGTGTGCACTAATGACACGGTGCTGAGAAGGAGACTTAGATCGAAGGGAGTCACGGTGCTAAGCATATCAACAGGGGGCAAGCTGAGGTGAGGAGATTGGTATTTATTCTTAATGCTCGTAATAATAACATTCTATTCTTTGGTGAGTAGTTGTACTATGTTCACACTATAAAAGATACACTAAGCATTCCGCCTGAGTACTTCAGCATGAACATCGAGGAAGCGGCAGAGATGGTGCTTAGGAATAAGTATGAGAGAATAATAGACAAGGACCTTGGCGTGGCGCTTGCAGTCTTCAATGTAAGGGACGTGAGCGACGGATTCATACTGCCTGGAGATCCTAACACCCATCATGAGGTAACTTTTGACATACTGACATTCAACCTTGAAGTTGATGAGGTGGTTGTTGGGGAAGTCTCTGAGATTGTCGAATTTGGAAGCTTTGTTAGGATAGGCCCTGTTGATGGGCTTGTTCATCTTTCACAGATAGCCAGCGATTTCATAAGCTACGACAGGAAGGCGGGGCTCTTCACCTCAAGGAACACTGGAAAGACGCTGAAGAAGGGTGACATGGTCTACGCGAAGGTGTCCACAATCAGCATAAAGAACAGCGTAAAGGACTCGAAGATAGCGCTTACAATGAAGGCTGACGGGCTCGGGAAGCCGGAATGGCTGACTGAGACAAAGGTTACAAAGGAGAGAAAGGGAGGCAGGACAGGAGGTAGAAGGGACAGGAGGGGCGGGATAGGCAGGAAGTGATTATATGGAAAAGGCTTGCAAAAGATGTAGACTGATAATCTCGCAGGGCGACGTTTGTCCAGTATGCGGTGGAACTGAGCTCACTCACAAGTGGAATGGATACGTTGTGATACTGAACTCTGAGAAATCAGAGATAGCAAAGAAGCTTAACATAAAGGTAAACGGTACCTATGCGCTAAGTCTGAGCGAGTAGTGCTACTCTTTCTTCTTTTCCTTGAAACTTTCCTTAGTATACTCCTCTTTTACGTACACCTTTTCGAAGTTTTCCATGTACCTTAGCAGCGCGTCTATGAAAGTTGTCTTATTGATGAAGTAGTCTGAGTTCTTCTCCGTCTTTGCATCAAACTCTACGTTGACGTTCTTGCCTTCCAGCTTCACGGATACAGGCTTGAGAGAATAGGACTCAGCCAAAGCGGACACCTTTTCTTCCTCCTTGTCTATCTTGGCTATTACCTTGACTTCATAAATAAGCTTCTCGCCCGCAAGAGGGTGGTTTGCATCAACAAGAACTCTACCAGAATTGACACTCTTGACTGTCGCTATCACTCCATCAAGGTCAAGCTGCATTCCAGGATACGGATTCATGTTCCTCGACTTGAAGTCAGAAAGGGACATGACCTTAACAAGCTCCTGATCTCTTGTTCCGAACGCCTGCTCTGGGTCAAGCTCCACCTTCTTCTTCTCGTTGAGACTCATACCTCTGATAGCGGAATCGAGGCCTTTGATTATTTGGCTCTTTCCAACCACGACCAGCTGAGGACCGTACTTAGAGGTCTCAAAATAAACGCCGGCTTCCTTCGCCGCCTTCTCGTCTGTAGTGTAGACTAACTTATTGTCAGCGACACGCCAGGCACTGTACTCTATCCTTATGAAATCTCCGTCTTTAAAGCTCATAGTATCACTCGAAAAATATAGGAGTTAATTTATATTTATTTGAAAGATTAATATTGCTTCTGTGGTTTTAACTTATTTATTGTATAGATTAAAAATACTTGTGATTGGATGGATAAAAAACGAATCTTTCAGATTTTGAGTTCAATATTCGTGGCAGTCATATTCGTGGCTTCGTACGCTGCTTTTGGAAACAACAACGGATCAAGCCTGCAGCAGAGCACCACCACGATCTTACAGCGGACAACGCCAGGGTTTGGCACCACGAACGCGGTGGTCTATGGATATGGGCAGCAGATGTACGTCACGATAGGCTGCAGCAACTCGAGCCTTAAGAACTCTACAATTGCTGAGGTTTCAAACGTGCTATCGCAGATGCTGCTAAACGGCAGCATAAACATCTACAATAACAACAAAACAGGCTTTAGCGTCGTCACAGGAACCGGGGCTTATAATTCGTTCATAGTGAAATCTGTGATAACATCTTCGCTGAGCAGCAACGCTAGCAAATGCACAAGTTTCAGTGGCCTTCTTGAGATAACAGTACCGCAGATTGTGAAACTTAACATTACGGGCAATGGTTTAATCCCTGTACAAATCCCAAAGAAGTTTCTGAACGCAACAATACTTTCAAACATATATCAAATAGGAACCAAGATACCTGTCAAGATGCTAGGCTTGGTGACTGCAAACGGCACGGTATCTAGCTATGAGTTAACGCAGATAGGTGGTAGCTGATGCCTAGCAAGGAAGGGAAGGACGCAATAAGGAAACAAGCGATAAAGAATGCGATCGACTACGGCAAGGCGAGAGAAGGCAACATAATCGGCAAGGTGCTTGCAGAATTCCCAGATCTGAAGTCCGACATGAAGTGGCTCAACACAAACATAGCTGCAGCGGTCAGGGAAGTAAACGGGATGAGCAAGGAAGAGCTTGAAAAGGAGTACAAGAAGTATGAAAAGGAATTTGAGGAAGCTCAGAAGATAAAGGTTGAGAAGAGCTCGAAGCCAAACTTTGTGCTTGAGGGGGCAGTAAAAGGCAATTTTGCAACAAGATTCGCGCCTGAGCCAAACGGCTACATACAAGTTGGAAACGGAAAGGCCGCGTGGCTGGGAAGAGAACTCGCGACTGCGTATCAAGGAACCCTTGCGCTGTATTTTGACGATACAAACCCAGAAAAGGAGAAGCAGGAGTATGTAGATGCGATAAAGAGGGACGTAGAATGGCTAGGAATAAAGGTTGACAGGGAGTACTATTCGAGCGACCACATAGAGAGTATGTATCTGTACGCGAAACAGCTTACCGAAAAAGGCTACGCATACGTGTGCAAATGCGACGCAGAAAAGATAAAGAAGCTGAGATTTGAGGGAAAGGAATGTGATCATAGAGGTCAGACACGTTCGGAAAACGCAGAACTCTGGAAAAAGATGATCGAAGGCAAGTTCAAAGACGATGAAGCAGTCTTGAGACTGAAGCTGGACATGAAGTCTTTGAATACAACAATGAGAGATCCGGTAGTGTTCAGAATCATACATCACGAGCACTACAAGCAAGGAAAGAAGTATGCTGTTTGGCCTACATACGATTTCAATACTCCGATAGTAGATTCTCTTGAGGGGATAACGGATGCGATAAGATCAAAGGAGTACGAACTGAGGGACGAACTGTACAATAAAGTCTTAAGTCTCTTAAAGCTGAGGAAGCCGAAGATTCGAACTATAGCTAGACTGGAGATACTGGATAATATGACATCAAAAAGGAAGATCAATGCGTTGATAGCAGAAGGAGTGCTGTGGGGATACGATGACCCTAGACTAATAACCATTGCGGGGCTTAGGCGGAGAGGAATTGTGCCTGAAGCGATAAGGAACTTTGTCCTGAGGTTTGGAATGAGCAAGGTAAACAGCGAAGTACCGATCGACATGCTGCTAAGCGAGAACAGGAAGGCACTTGATGGGGTCACAAAGAGGTTATTTTTCGTGACTGATCCGGTAAAACTGGTGGTGGAAGGTGCAAAGCCAACTGAAGTTAAGATGAAACTTCATCCAGATTTAAATCTTGGTTACAGACAATATCTGGTGGATGACACATTTTACATAAGCAAAACAGACGCCGAAAACCTGAAAAAGGGGGAAAAGATAAGACTTAAAGACTTATTCACAGTAGAAATAATAAGTTCAAAGGGCGACACAGTTAACTCAAAGTACGTTGGTAACGAACAGACAGGAGGTAAAACAATCCAGTGGGTTGACAGCAAAAACCATCTGAAGGGAAAACTCGTGATACCAGGTAGATTACTTATGGACGACAAATTTAACAAAAACAGTTTAGAGGAGGTAAAGGGATTCGTAGAGAGCTATGCGGGAGAATTGCAGGACGAAGAGATTGTGCAGTTCGAGCGAATTGGGTTCTTCAGACTCGATAACAGGGAGAACTTGACCTTCATAGGCTCATGATCGAGGCGCTCGCATGGCGAACTTATATTATACCAAAGCTAATGAAAATAAACAAAAGAGCACCCAGAAGAACAGCATGGAGTACCCGACGCTCGAGGGGATAGCGATAAGGAATGTGGTGCAGGAGGCATGGAAAGGTAAGATAAAGAACGACAAGCAGCTTGTTGATGTCCTTGACAACCACACTACAAACATGAGGAAACTTCTTGGCAACATGGAGTACGAGACTTTCTGCATACTCAACTTGCTGTCCCACATAAAGAACATGTCAACGAGCGAGCTCGTGTACTACCTGAAGATGATAGAAGGGATTACTTATTTCTACAAGAGCAAGCTTGGTGGAGAGCTCACCTCTGCGCTGCTCACTGGGATAACCTACAAGGCAAAGGACCTTGACTCACTGAACAGATACTACAGGATAGCGATGGACGAGCTGGAAGGTAGAGTCAGGTATCTGGAAGCAAAGTCGAGAACACAGAGCAGAGATATAGACCTGCTCACAATGGACCTGCGCTATCAGGAATCTAGCATATTCAGGTTCTTCATGAAAGGGAGAATAAACAGAATAAAAGGGAGGATAACTAAGAAGAGAGAAAAAGCGGTTGATATAAACAGGGCGATAGTCAAGAACAAGGCGATAATCGAAAAGATAACAAGGGTCGCAAGGGGGGATTCTCTTCCCGCGGAGATTAAACCGTTTCCTTCAGGAGTTCGTATTCAGTCTCCCTGAGTTCGAATTTTAGAGCGCCCAGAAGCTCGTCCCAGTGCTCCTTGCTAGTTGCTTTAGGTATCGGCAGAGATCTCTTCATCAAGTATCTGAGTGCTATCTGGATAGGCGTCATATTGTATTTCTCAGCAACATCTCTTACTTTCTTTATGCTACCAACCCTTCCCTTTCCGAGCGGGGTATACGCTATCACAGTGATCTTGTTCTTCTCGCAGAAAGGTATCACCTCTTTCTCGCAACCCTTTGCAAGAAGGCTGTACTCTATCTGGTTCGCTGCGATCTCATACTTCTTCATCGCATCCATCGCGTTGCGCAAATGAGAGATGCCATAGTTGCTTACACCTATGTTCCTTGCAAGTCCGAGATCGATAAGCCCCTCCATGCCCCGCATCGCCTCCTTCACGTTTGCCAGAGGATTCGGCCAATGTATCAGATAAAGATCAATATAATTGCATTGCATCCTCTGGATGCTAGCTTTCGCAGCATTTACTATGCCTTCATAACTTAGGTGTGTAGGCCATATCTTCGTAGTTATAAACAAAGATTCCCGGTCCATTCCCCTTATCGCAGATCCTACAAGCTCCTCTGCATGCCCCCTTCCGTAGAATTCTGCGGTGTCTATGAAATTCAGGCCGTTCTTTATCGCATACTTTATTCCATTTATTTCCATCTCATCTCTCTTCCTGTCCGAGATCACCCATCCTCCCATTCCCCAAGTCCCTATCCCAATTGGAGAGACCTTCTTCCCTTTAAATTCAGTTATCATAAAATGATTTCTCAGATGAAAAATATAAGCATTACCTAGAAAGAATTTTTCACATCGAAGACTGGCTTACTACAAGGAATTATAAACCTTGACATTTAGGTAATACTATGGCAGTCACAACAGCAAACCTTGGATGGTTTGTAACTGGAGTAGTATCTGGAATAATTGGAGGGGTATCTTACGGCGGTTACCCACTTCGAGGGATTTTCTACATAGAGATCGGAATCGTGGCAATAATCATCGGCTTAGTAATAGGCAGATCTCTAACAGTATACAAAAAGGCGTTCCGCAGAACCTCTAGAAAGAAGTAATCGCATTTGCGACCAGAAATAAATTTTTAGCAGTTTTTGCTACTCTTAGCTTTGCACAGATGGGCTCTGCTATTCTATCCCTGCGCTATAAAATGCCTTACTTTGCACCTGTCCCCTTACTTCTTGGGGCCTCTGCCCCTAATTAGGAAGTAGATAATTGCAACCACAACAATGATTAGCACAATTGCTATGATCACGTTGTAGTTATTCGGTGTGGTAGTGGTGGCCGCTGGGATGGTAGTTGTTGCCGCCTGGATGGTAGTTGTTGGGGCCGCTGCCTGTTCCAATATGGCAACGGTTGGATCTGGTGGCACCACGAACTCTATCGTGCAAGCCGCTGCGTTAATTGAATACTGCGTTAGCTTTACCCAGGTTCCGTTTATGAGCTTGTAAGGTGCGATGCTGCCCTGAGGCGCTGAGCAAGGTATGTTGGCGGTTACGTTTACCGAAACGTTAGCCGCGCTTGTTACGCTCAAATCTAGCGCAAGCAGTTTATCAAAGCCTGTTGGCGCCGATGTGGAATTTGCTGTTACGTTTGTGATAAGCACCTCAACTTCTGCTGGAGAACTGGAGTTTGTGTATATGGTTACGACAGTTTGCGCTGCAGAGAAGTTTACCTCTTCTGGTGCACTATTAGAGATGTTTAGCGTCGCGGTCGTGTTCTGTTTAGGTTGCATTATGGTTGTTGTAGCCATTATAGTTGTTGAAGCGGCTGTCGATGTAGTGCTAATGCTAGTTGAAGATATGGACGTTGTTGCACCTCCGCCTGGCCCGCCTCCGTAGACTCCGCCACCGCTGCCGGCGTTTCCTACAGTAAGAGATGTTGAGTACGATGCTGCAACATAGTTACCATTTCCAGGATTGCTAAACACGAAATTATAGTTTCCTGGCTTATTCTGCTCGCTCCAGGTTATGATTGAATTGGTTGTGCCAGCCAGCGCACTGTTCACATAAAGGCTCCATGCGCTCTGGTTGTTGATTGTTGGGACGCCGTTAAAGGTTATGACGAGCAGCGTGTAATAAGGAACAGATCCGGGGTTGTCTGAAGTGCCTGACAGTGAGCTGTTCTTTCCTACTACAAGCGTGTTGGTCACCTGCAATAAGAAGGAAGATGGAGATGTTCCCGTGTCCAGAACATTCACAGTATAAACATATGTGCCTGGGCTAAGAAACGCTACGTTCGATGTACCATAGCTACCAACCGCAGTATTTGCCACATTCTGCCCGTTATCGCTCCACTGCCACGTGCTCACTGCTCCAGAAGAGCTGGCGACTAGAGCGTTTATTGTGACAGAGTTTCCAAATGCTACCGAATTGCTCGGAGTCATCTTCAACGTAAAGGTCGGAGTGTTTATTGTTGGTGCATTAGTCGCTGAATACATCACGTTCGGAGTTGTGGCAGAATCTGTTATCCTCACGCAGTAGTAGTTACCGCTTACTGGCTTGATGGTGTAGGTTGATGAAGTTGCTGCTGGTACAGATGAATCGCTTGTGCATGTAGAACTTAGTCCAGAATACCATAGGTAGTTGTATCCGCTTCCAACTGTGCCCTTTGATGGATTTGCCGTGAAGGTGACATACTGCCCATTATCTACGATAGTATTTGACATTGTTACGACTCCTGGGACGAGCGCTTTGTTGAATGTTATCGTATTCGTTATCACGTTTGTTGCTGGTGAGCTTGCGCTGTCTATAATGTTGCTGCTATATGTTATCGTTCCAAGATCGTTGCTTGCAACCTGCGTCTGGAAGGTGACTGCACATGTGAATACCGTTCCTGAAGAGGCGCAGATGCTGTTTCCTATTATCGGGTTTGCGTCTGCCGAGTTCGCAACCATGACGTTGCCCTGAAGTGGATAGGTTCCTGTAGCGGGCCATACTGCCGTTATCGTCTCATACTGACCCTGGTCAACGATCGCATTGCTTGCAACCACATTACCCTGCTGCAAAAGTGCATTTACTGTTATAGAGTTTGTTAAGATGACACTTGGGTTGGTTGGAGCGGAGTCAACAACGTTACCTGATATTTGGATAGTACCTAACGAATTGTAGGTTGTTGGCAACTGGCCTGTGAGTGTTCCTGTTAGACTTGAACTTCCAGCTGTTATGGAGTTGAAGAGTATTGGAAGTGCGTTTGCGGTGTTTGACACCATAATGTTGTAGGTATAAGTCGTAGAGCCTCCTGTGATTGTATATGTTATCAACTCGTACTGACCCTGGTCTGCGAGTGAGTTGGATGATACTATCGATGTTGCAGTGAGTGCAGCGTTCACTGTTGGGTTGTTGGTTGCAGAATACATCACATTTGCGATTGAGGCAGAATCCGTTATTCTCACACAGTAGTAGTTACCTGAAACTGGTTGGGTCGTGTAGGTTGATGAAGTTGCTGCTGGGATAGATGATTCACTCGTGCAGGTCGTAGGGTTAGTTCCGGAGTACCATAGGTAGTTGTATCCAGATCCAACCGTCCCGCCACTTGGGTTAGCGGTGAATGTGTCGTACTGACCGTTATCTACAACTGAATTTGACATTGTGACTACTCCTGCGACTAAGGTTGGATTTACAGTGAAGGTTGCGCTTGCTGCTGAAGCTATTACATTACCTATCCCATCATTAACAACGATGTTTCCAGCGATTGGTGAGTTTGTCTGCATTATGCTGTTAACTGCGAATGTCCAAGATGCCGTGGTGGTTGCTGAAGTTAAACCACTTGCGCTACTCGTGCCAACTATTTGGGCAGGAGTACCGCTATTGAAGGCGTTCTGTGACACTGAACCTGTCGCTCCAAGGAGATATGCCCAACTCCAAGAACAACCGAGTGTTTCATACTGTCCTACATCCACTATCGAATTGCTTGGTGCTGCGCAGGAGACGCTAGAAGGTCCAGTTGCGTATGCAAGTGCAGGGAATGCCAAAAACAGGAGTGCCGTAAGCACAAAAATTCTTTTTATAAGGGTTTTCAAAAACTCACCAGATACTTAATTTCACGTAGCAAAAGCTTATTTATCTTTCTACCTCAGTTTCATATCCCATTTACAAAGAATCTGAAGTCTAAGACATGTTATTTCTTACTCGCACTTTTTTCCTTCCCTTTAGGTATGAAGATCATCGATATCGAATTCACACAGTGTCTTACATTTGTCTTGGTAAATCCCTCCCCAACGTAGAAGTGTCCTAGAAAAGCTCCGCATCTTGCGCATTCTAATTCGTCTGTTGCTCCAAGCCACTTGTGTATTCCATCTGGATGAGTGTGCTTTACTGCACCAGATATTTCCTGATCGAAAGCTGGCCATCCGCAGTGGGCGTCAAACTTGTCTTCAGACCTGTAAAGCTTTGCTCCGCATCTTCTACAAACGTAAACTCCCGCATCGAACTTGTCGTCGTATTCACCAGTGAAAGGCGCCTCAGCTCCCTTGTGCACTATGACGGCTTCCTCTTCTTTCGTCAGTTTTCTAAATTTCATTTTCCTACCCCATTTTAACTTTATTCACAGTAAGGTATTTTAAATTTTTCCAAAGAATTAGTAAAGTATGTTAGCGAGAAAAAACTTTTTCTGGTTTCTATTGAAACCCCTAGCAATAGCAATAGTATCTATCGTAGTTTTTTGGTTCTTTATCAATCCGAACAATTCAGGATATAGCTCTGCAGCTACTGCAGTAAACACATTTGCGCTGAATGTCTTCGTAGGTTGGGTGTTTTTGGGCGCATTTCTAATACTGAGATCTGATGAAGAATGGAAGGAGGTAGATGTTGCTGTAAAGAGCAAGGATCGCAAGAAATTCAAGGTTGCCGCGTCAAAGAGAATAGCCCCGACTGTCAAATTCACTTACTTTGTCATGTCTTTTTTCTCAGTTATTTCTTTCTATCTATTTCACTACAACTATTTTCTTCTCGCATTCGCGGTAGTCTTCGGGATGTCCTTCGTCATTGTGCTGACTGTTTTTTGTCCTATTAGACTTAGACAACCCTCTTGAAGGACTGGTTAACGTGCCAGATATTCCTGAGAGTTGGATTGAAGAACTGAGATGAGCTCATTTCATGTATGACTCTAATATTTGTGCAGTTTCACTTTGGTTATTGCCATTTAGCAGGTCTAAGCTCGCGTTTCTAACAGCTTTCACCCATGGCAGCTTTACCTCTCCACCCTCATGTTTTCTTGTTCTGATCAAGTATCTTGCTTAGCATATTATTGAACCCAGACTCTGCATTCTTTATGTCTTCCCCAAGATCCTTGTTCCCCATTCTGACTTCATTCTCACAGTAGAGAACCACATCAGTGTAATCGGCAAGCTTCACTATTCTTGATTCTATGCTTTTTCTGACCTTCTGTTCTTTGTACAGCTCCTTGTACCTGCTTCGTATATCATTGTGTCTTACCATGCCATACATCGTATCTACAGTGTTCTCCGATAGTTGCTCTAACGCCTTCCTCAGCTTTTCGGAATACTTACCGAAGTGGTATTTAGCATCATGTGGTACATCTCCAGAGACCACTTCATCTAGATCATGCGTTACGGCAATCCTCATCACTCTTTCTGTATTGTTCTTTATTCCAATCTTGTTGAAATAATCGCTGAAGACCATGGATATTATGGTAACAGAGCCCATGTGCTCCAAATCGTTCTGGTCTATTATGACCTTCGCTGTGTTGTACCTTCTTATCGCTGATGATCTGGATATCGCATAGCTCAGAAAATTTTTAGTTAAGGAATCCAGCTCTCTTTTGATTCTTTTTTGTGTCTGCTTGCCCCCTCTCATACAAAGCACTCATTGTTAATCCACTTATAAATTTAAAAGCAGATGCTACATAATTTTAGATTAGTGGTTTTCATGTTCCACCGTAGCTTCTTTTATCAGCCTATGAACATATTTCTTAATATGGGAGCAGGATTTGAACATGAGTCACCACCTCCAAAAGGTGGAAGCCTACCAGACGCTGATTTTCGGTACTTCTCTACCTTCAGCCTCCTTTGGTGGGAAGGCCTTATCAAATTCAGGTTGGCTCATTGTTGGTATAGTTGCCCTAGCTATGCCTGGTGAATGTGGATCTATAGTTAGACGCCTTAGTTGCTCTTTTTCACTTATAGCTATCTTCCATAGCTGTCCACAGGCTATGAAGAAGCGCTGCTCTTGGGTGAATCCATCTATTATCTGTCTGCTGGCAGGATCCCTCCTCAGCTTTCTTTGCAACGCTTCGTACGCTATGCTCACACCACCCAGATCAGCTATGTTCTCTCCAAGGGTGAGTTTGCCATTTATGAATTTGCCAGGGAGTATCTCCTGAGACTGATAGAGCTCAACAACTTTGTCCGCCCTCTTCTTGAACTCTTCGGCATCGGATGGAGCCCACCAATCGTTTAGATTGCCATCAACATCATACTCCTTTCCTTGGTCGTCGAATCCGTGCGTTATCTCATGGCCTACCACACCACCTATCCCTCCGTAGTTTATCGCAGGGTCCATGCCCGCGTTAAAGAATGGCGGCTGCAGTATGCCTGCAGGAAAGACCAACACGTTTCGGTTTGGTATATTTACGGCGTTTACAAGAGGCGTGTTTATGATCCACTCCGCATTGTCAAATGGCTCACCCGTTCGGATGGCCAGCTTGTGCAGTTCAAATTCTGCAGACCTACTTATGTTGCCTACATAATCCTCCCTTTCTATTGAAAGACCAGTATAATCTCTGAATTCGGCTGGGTAGCCGATCTTTAAGGTAAACTTGTCAAGCTTTTCCAAAGCCTTCTGCTTTGTCTGAGGCGTCATCCATTCGAGCTTCTCGATCCTTTCACGCAAAACATCAATTATGTCCCGCGCCATCTCTTCCATCGTGACTTTCGCTGCCTTGTCAAAATGACGCTCTACGAAAAGCTTCCCCAACGCTTCACCTATGCCATTGTTTTCTTCTGGGGCCTTGTTTTCGCCTATGCCTTTGTCCATGATATCTATGGCCGATTTCCATCCTTCTTCTGGCTCTTTTTGGCCAAGCAGGTCTCGCTTGAAGAAGTTAAAGTGTTCATCTCCCACTTCCTTATGCAGATGTGGTGCATAGGCATTCAGCAGACTCCATTGAACATATATCTTTAGCTTTTCTATATCTCCCTCAGAGAGTTTCTGGTCAAGTGCATCAAAGAATTCTGGCTCGCGCACAACCACATATCTGCCTTCTGGGACTCCGATTTCATGCAGATATTGTTTTAGGGCGATGCTGGTATACCTCTTTTCAATCTCTTCAGGGTCCATTTTGTTGTAGGTTTTCACTACGTCACGAAGATCCGTTGCAGTTCTGCTCGCCTTCGCCATCTCAGTCTCGAAATCGAATACTATGTCACTCCGTCTCTGTGCCTCTTCTCTCGGAAACCCCCGCAGCATGAACATCTTTGTCAGATGCTCGCGGTAAGCATTACGAATTTGCTCGAACTTCTCTGCATCATCTAAGTAGTAATCGCGGTCTGGCAGCGAGATGCCTCCTTGCAACAGATAAGTAGCATATACAGAGCTCTGCCTATCGTCCGCTTCAGAGCGGAGACCAAAGAACGTATTTACGCCCGCCTTGTGCAACTTTGGTATTAGCTGGGCTATGTCCTGTACTGAGCTCGCACTCTCTATCGACTCCCAAAGTTCTTCAATCGGTTTAAACCCGAGTTGCTCTCTCTTTTCCGTGTCAAGTGCCGAAGCGTAAAAATCACCAACCATTCTTGCATACTGTGGGCTTGAAGTTTCAATCTCGTCATTCACACAATCTTCAGCTATCTTACTTAGTAGAACGAGGTTCCATTCACTAACCTCGTTGAATGTATTAAACCTAGATTTGTCTGCTGGCAGAGGGTGTGTCTTCACCCAGCCGCCATCACAATATCCAAAAAAATCCTGCCTTGGATCAACAGAAAGGTCCATATACTCTACAGAAAAACGTGGTTGCACACTTTCAAACTCTTCTTTATCTCCGTTTATAACTTTTGGCATAAGTAACACCAGATAAATTAAACTTGCAATTGAACACTTAAATATTTTTGGTAGATGTTATGAGTTTAGAGAGCACGAGATTTGAACTCGGATCACCAAGTCCCGAACTTTATTGAACGGCAGATAGATTCACTGTTCTTCAGTTTCATCTTCGCTAATCGTCCACTTGATAGTGTTGT